>SUWJ01000046.1 GCA_015061545.1 Lentisphaerota bacterium
CATTTATATTATCGTTAACGGCTGCCCCTCAAAGCAAATTTATGAGAAAATGCAAAAATATAACGCAGAATAACCGGATATGTTACATATTTGAGCTTAATTACTACAAAAAAAGTGTTGCAAAACTCTGGATAGTTTTGCAACACCTCCATTATTTTGGAGTAAGCTCTCAGCTGACTTGAACGATACGGCTCTGAATTTGATAGATATCGCCTTCAGCCTGCCAGTAGACTACCAGATACTCATTTCCGTCCAGCGGCAGCATGGAAGGCTGGCCGAATTTGAGGCTGCAGAACTGTCGCTCAATATTGCCATCGGCCGAAGCCAGATCGCCGGCACGCATTACCCAGTTTCCGCCGCAGTTGGTCAGCTTGCCGCTGCTGCTGAGCTCAAAGCGCGTCAAAAAGAGTCCGCACTCTGCGCCTTCGCGCCGGGTCTGCAAAACAAAGAAGCTCTCATCTTCCAGCTTGAGTATGCCGGAAGCCTGTCCGGGCAGCTGAATATCCAGCGGCTCGCTCCAGCTTTTGCCATTATCGTCAGAATAGCAAATGCGGTTGTTCAAATGACGCTGGTTTTTCAGGTCAAACGCCCAGATGATCAACACAATGCGCCCCGAATCAAGCTGACAGGCCCGAATTTCCCACGATGCGATATCCGGCGTATGGGCAAACTGACCGATCTCCTGCCAGACGCGCCCATCTTTGCCGCCGTTAAAACACAAACCGATCTGTTCACCGGCCTGAACTCCGAATGGCGGTGCAAAGAAAAGCAGCTCGCCATTGGCAAGTTTCAGCGCAGGACCGGAGGTTTCCAGCCCGATATAACCGTGTTCGATAAACTCGTGTCGGCTCCAGCTTTTGCCGTTATCGGAACTGCGGAGCGTAAAGTTTTTGCTTTCGGGAAAATGCCCGAACTGTTCGGCATAGCTCGAAAGATCCATATCCGGACGGTCGCGGAAAAATCCGTAACCCAACGCCAACAGTTCGCCGTTTTCCATAAGAGTCGGTTTAGCGCAATCGTTGAACGGCATGGCAAAGTTCAGCTCGGCGCGATCGTGGATCGCGCCATCCAACTGCCAGCTTTTGCCGTTGTCGCAGCTGCGTGCCTGCACAATGTGCTGGTCGGCGGACTCAAATTCATCGCCGGCAACAAAGAGCATCAGCAGCGATCCATCTGCCAGGCGCGTCACGCCGGGAAAAATTCCGCAGCGGAACGCCGGATCCTTAAATTGAATATGGGAAAGTGTCTTGATTTCCATGATTTTATTTTTCCACAGTTACTTTACAGCCCATTACCGTTGATGAAATCTCGTGCATTTTTTCATCGCGTACCACCGTGTAAATAGCGGCGTCGGTTATAAGCCCGGTGTTATCATCAAGCTGGGTGCAATGGAAATTGCCGTACAAAACCTCCACCCCGTTGATATTTTTCCGTTGGAATACCGTTTTTTCGCTGCTGCGGATAAGTTGAGCTTTTTCGGCATCGGCTTCGGCTATATACAGCGGAGCACGGAAACGCATGATCTTGCCATTGGTTCCGTCGTTGCGGGTGTAGGCCAGAAAACGCCGGTCGCCGCATTTGATCCAGTGCTGCTGGGTGGATGCTGTTTCGATTTCCGAACCGTCATCCCACGTCCACGGACGGATCTCGCCCCAGTTCAAAGCATCGGCCGAAAGCGACACATACATTTTGCCGTCTTCGGCACGCAGCGTCAAAGCATATCCGCCCTGCGGCAGATCAATTACCGACGGCTCAATGCAGCCGCGCAGAACGGGGATTTCCAGCACATTGCTTGCGGCTTCAAACTCCAGACGGCCGTTGACCTTGCGGTAGATAGCCGTCAGCGACGCAAAGCGGCTGGATGTGTAACCATAATACTCGATCTGGCATTGGGTGTCAAAATAGATCGGGACAATGATTTTATCTTCGCCCAGCAATACGGCCTGAGTGCAGGCGGTTCGGTAGGATTTGCTGCCCATCAAAGGCAGTTCCAGTACCTGCCGCGCACCCCATTGATCCGTGCCGGGGTCGTAGATGGAAACATAGGCAAACTCCTGCGGAATTTCCACCTTGCTTTCTTTGTCCCATGAAACATTGCCTCGGGACGAATAGAATATGGAGCAGCCCATTGCCGCCACAGTGCCATCCTGCAACGTAAAAACTCTGACATCGGCCACCGCTTCGACCAGCGGCGAACCGGGAATCGGAAAACTTTTGAACGCTTCTATAACCGCCGGTTCGCTCCAGCTTTTCCCTTGGTCGCTGCTGATGCTGTAAAAGGGATCGCCGTAGTAGTCGCCGTCTTTGATATCCTGCATGGTGGCAAGATATCTGCCATCGTGCAGCCGGGTTATTGCCGGGTGCGAAAGCGTGGTGCTTTTGGAGCCCAGATTATTCAGTTCGATCGACTCAAGTTTCATTTTGCGGATACTTTCTCCAGGAGATCAAAGAGCCGGTTACGCAGACTTTCCATCTCTTTAACATCTTTACAATATATACTCATGCCGGTACCGAATCCATTGCGGATCGCTTCCAGCTCAGCACGATCTTCGCTGCTCTTGACCAGATCGCGCGTCATCCGGAAGATTTCCACATCTTCGATACCGTCGCGCAATGCGGAAGAACGCATACTTGCGTAGGTCTGATTGTTGGCTCCCGGATAGAACAATGCGCCCATACCGTTGTTATCGCCATGACACGGATTCCATTTCTGGAAGTCCACGTTTTCTTCGCGCAGATCCATATTATTGCGCCACATGTGGATATCCCAGTAGAGATGACCTTCGATGTGGTCAAAAGTTATGGCGTTCCAGAAGAATGCACGCGAAAGTATACGCATCTGGTCAACCCGCTCGTAGTTACCGAAGGGGTAGTATCCGCCGCCACCGATATATGTCCAGTATTTGGTATTGCGGGTTTTGGCGATTTGCTGCTCCACCCGGCTGACCGCGTAAGCATTGCAGGGACAATGATAATCCAGATAGTTCCAGATTTCCGGAGTAGCCTGAATGTTGGACGCAGTGGAGAGCGTCTTGACATCGGGGAACGCATATTTGGCGTTTTTCAGAGCCGAAAGCAATCTGCCGTTGAGGTGTTTAGCCACTTCGTCAAAGCCGTAAAGATAGATCGTCAGATCTTTGCCGCCTTTCTGACGCAGCAGATCATACTTCTTTTTCATACCGTCGTAAACCACTTCGATACAGCGGTTGATCAACCGGATATCTTTGACTTCTCCGGCGGGTTTTTCCCAGATGATCGAACGGCGGTTGGTGGCATTGCGCAGATCATCGAATTCGATATAACCGGCTTTGGCCGCCTTTTTCATGCCGTTGTGCAAAACATCTTTATCCTGTACAATACTGTAAAGATCGCGCACTTTTTCCGCGCCATTGTTCATTTCGAGCGCGGTTCCGAGTTGCGGATAGGTTACAAAGAAGCGGTATCCGCTGCGGTCGTACCAGCCGCGGGTTTCGCTGTTGTGCAGCTTAAGATATTTATATTTGGCCAGCGAAGCTTTGGGCGTTACGATCAAATCCTGATCGCTGAGCGGATTTTTCGGATCGCGCTGACGGAGTTCAAACGTTGCGGGAACTTCTTCAAAGTTTTCGCCATCCACACTGCCGTAAAGGTGAGTGAATTTGACCAGCGTCGGTTCCGGATGCGCCAGACCGCTGAACTGACCGAGCACCGCTGCCTGCAGACCATTTTCCACGGCCCATTCCAAATCGCGCGCGATAGGCGTAAAGACGTAAAGATCAAGCGGCTCCATGCGGTATTCCATGAGCATCTTCATAAAGTTGCGGCTGGATTCCACATCATTTTCTTTGCCGAACCACGAAGGCATACTGCCGGGGCGGTAACCGATAATGCTGGGGAAACGCTTGGTACCGAGCACGGATTTTTCGACCTTGACTGTCAGCGGCAGTGTCATGACATCATTGCCATCCACGCTGACGGTTACGTTGTAATCGTAATTTCCGGCGGGAGTGGATCCTTTGCTCCACACGCTGAGCAGCACCGCCTGATTGCTGTACGCATTCAGATCAAAACTGTCATCGGCAGTTATCGGCACGCAAACATCGGGTTCAGGAACATCGCCGCCGCGGGAAAGCGGAATCTGGACGTTGCTGGTTTCGGCCAGCGAAATATAATCAACGCGCTCCATGCGTATTGCGGGCGCATTTTCGTTGGCGGGCGTTACTTTGACTTTGATATCATCGACTTCGCTGCGGGCACTGGTCAGCACCAGCTGAATACTTTCCGCCTCGCCGCGCAGAGTACGCAATACGGCTTTCGGCTGAATATCAACCGGCAGTCCGGCACGCTGCGGCACCAGAGCCAGCTGCGAAACGAAGCCACCCGAGAGTTTATTCTGGTAGTTGACACCTTCTTTGAACGACGCCCCGGCCAGACGGCGGGAACGCGCCACCAGATTTTCGAGCTTGCGGGCAAATTCCAACGCGCCGTAGATTTCGCCGCGGCCAGCCAGTTTGGTGTACCATATACGCCGGAAAACTCCGCCGAAATAGCCGCCGTCGGCTTGATAGTTGTTGTATAAATTCCACATCAGCCAGTTGTAGCGGTCGCGCAAATAAGGATCGGCAACAAGCGCGGGCAGAAAACCGTCGGCGGCTTTTATTGCTTCATCCTTGACTTTGGCAATGCTGGAACGGGCAAAACGCAGACGCGCTTCCCACGAGCCTTGCTGCGACGCAACTTTCCACGCAGCGGATTTGATCACATCCAGCTGCTCTGAATAAAGTTTGGCGGCACGTTCAAGAGCCTGTTCGGCTTCGTCAGCACAGCACCACAAAAGAGCGTTGTCGCAAATGTAGATCTGTTTGATTTTCGGAGTTTTGACATTGCGCGGCATCAGCAGCGACACATCATTATCATCCAGCCCGCCTTCCACGCGATGAAGTTTTTTATCGCTGCCGCGGAAGGTCGCGCCGGTGCCGTCAAAGGCCACATCCAGCTCGCGGCTGTTCAGAGTCAGAACCTTTTTCAACGCTTTGGCGTCGCCGGATTCCACCACCCAGTTATTATTCTGACGGAATACTTTGATCGTAGTATTGTCAGGCCACTAGAACGCAGCACCCTGCATTTCGGGAGTGAGTTTAAGAATGTTCAGCCCCAGCGCAGTAAAATCCATCATCCGCTTGAACTTGCCTTCCTGTATGGCGGTGGGCCATTCAAATTTTTTGATCGCTTCGTCGCGGAAAGTGTAGTTGGCTATGCCGATACCACGGGGACGCGGGGCAGGTTTGTAGGTGGACAGCGAACTTTCCGCATCAATTTCCACCAGGTCGATATAGCCCTGAGTCAGTCCGGTTATGTTGATGTACGGAACCACAGAAACGATCTTGTCCGCCTTGAGTTCTTTAAGGTCAACTTCCAGCGTCATTTGCTGTTCGCTGCCCGGTCCGGCCAGCAAGGAAGACTGAATGGAAGTCGGGAATATATTGTACCAGTTGTTGTCTGCCTGCTTGGCTTTGAGCAGAAAGGTTATATTCACGCCCTGATTCATATCCGGGGAACAGACCAGTCTTACGCGGTATTTTTTCTTTTGATTGCTCTTGGCCGGATCGTGCGTATAAGCATGGAACGAATAATTCTCATAACGCTCATCGGGCAGGAATCTGAACGCACCGGCTTTGCCGTCGGCGGGTTTTATGCGCTGGTATTTGCCGCCCTCGTTGGGCCGCTGCCAGGTTTCGCAATTAAAAATATTTTTCATTGGAGCAGCAGCCAGGGGCAACACCAACGCCGCAACTGCCGCAGTATATGCATACTTTTTCATGGTATAAAAATCTCCATACAACCGGAATAAGTTCCGGTTGCAAGCTGAAAACATCTAATTTCTTGAGAGTCAGAATGTTATTTGGCGTTGACCAGATAAATCGACGTATCGGTGGTTTTGTTCCACGCGGTCGGCAGAGCGTTTTTGGTAATGGATTCAACGTGCCAGTCAGCAAACAGCACATTGGTATTCTTGCCATGACGCACAACCGAAATACCGTAAGGTGTATCCGTGGAATAACCGCAGGCACCGCTGAGCCAGCTGTCGCGGCCCATGGAGTAGCTGGATTGTTTTTCGCCTTTGCCGCCGTCACCGCTGCGTCCGGCATCAGCAACTGCAATCAGCGCGGAAGGGTTGGAAAGACTCCAGATGTTGTAGTGCATAAGGGAATCGCCGCCGGGATAGTACGCAATATTCACATTGAGACCATAGTCCGCGCTGCGGTTTTCCGAAGAATCGGTGCAGGAGGGGCAACGGGTGATGTGGTTGGAATACTCTTTGCCCATAAAGCCTTTGCGGTCACCGCCTTTTTGCGGAATGTAACCCATATCGCTGAGCATATAGCTCCAGATCGCCTGACCGTCGTTGTGACCGGCACTGCTGATATAGGGATTAACAAAACAGAGGATGCCGAAACCCTTGTTATCTCCGGCGTACATATCCATGGCAATACCGATCTGTTTAAGATTGGCAATACAGTTGGCACTGCGGGCGCGTTCGCGGGCGGCACTCAAAGCGGGCAGCAGCATTGCGGCCAGAATTGCAATGATGGCAATTACGACCAGAAGTTCGATAAGAGTGAAGTTCCGCTTCGTGCTGCGGCGGCTGTTTCCGGACTGGTTGATCTTTTTCATTTTTTTCCCTTTCTTTTGTTTGGGGTTACTTTTCAACCATTATATTACGGATAGACTCTATTTCTTCTTTACTTACACCGATTTTCATAAGGTAGTTCACCACCTGTTCCTGACGCGTGGTTCCGGGCGGCGACATACTTTCGATCGTACTCAGATATTCCTGCAGATAATCAATCGTGCGGATCCGCGGAAAATAGGACATACTGCTTAACTCGTAATCGATGAACGCACTTTCTTCGCTTACATTCAAAAGCATATCCAGCAGAAAAACTATTTCGCCGGTGCGGTCGGAGCCGCCGGCACAATGCACATAAATCGGATAATTGGCTTTGTCAGCAAAAAATCTGATCGTATCGCAGAAAAGTTCATTTTGCTCATCAGTAAAACTGTTGTAAGCGTTGACCGGATATTTTACCCAGCGCGCGGCAGGCTCCAGCGGCGAATTGTCATGCGGTTCTGTCTGGATCGTATAACGCAGATCCAGATCGGAACAAATACCGAGTTCATCAAGCATAAAGGCAATCGACTCAGCTTCGGCAATATAATATCCATTAACTTCCGATCCCCGGTAAATCATCCCCTGGCGGGTGCGTTGGCCCGACAAAGTCATCTTGCCGCCGGCGTCACGAATATTCACGGGGCGCGTTCCGGGAACTTTTATCATTCGCGGAGTATCACCGGCAGTCGAAAAACGCTGTATGGGGGAAAATTCATTTTCTTCGGCCACTCTCCAGAAATATTCCCGTGCAATTTCCAGATTATAAACTTCGGCCGAGCTGCCGGATACAGCAATATTTTTTACGATTTGAGCAAAATTTTCATCGGCGGCGATTTCCAGCACGCCATTTACCGGGCGATCCCAGCTAAATTCAACTGCGGCGGGATAATCGGCGCGATCGTAACAATCCGCTTCGGTATCTGCCTTGATTTCGCGCAGAGAACGTTCTACCAATATTTCGCGCCAGTTGCAGCACATCAGCGAAACTTCTGCACCGTCAGCGGGCTTGAGCAAATTGATTTTTTTCTGAATACTCTGCATTCTCTGTCTCTTTTTGCTTATTCAACAAACGCCTTTTTCAATAACGCCATGGATTCAGCGGCGCGGAACGAGTGGTCGGAAGAGTACACGCGCGAGTAATATTCGTAATACTCTCTGATGCTCATTCCGTACAGCGGAACACTCTGTTGGATTTTTTCGGCATCTTTATAATACGGGTAATAGCTTATATCCAGCCGGTCAGCAGCATGGAGAAACTCGTAACTGCGCCGGACTTTGCCGAGAAACTCTTCGGAACCGCCTTCGTTGATACACAAATATTTGGGAGCCAGTGCCGCCAGAATATCCGGAAACGCAAAGTCCTGCCATATGCCCGGAACCTCGTGCCAGTTGCCGCCATCGTTGATTTCGCTATGTTCAAGTTCGGTACAGCCCACATAACGGCGGCGTTCATCACAGAGGAAATCGTTGAACACCACCGCCTTTATATCGTCGGAAAGTACACCCAGAGCCATAGCAGGTTCGCTGCCCAGACTGTGCCCCATCACCGCCAGACGTTCCGGATCAACTCCCGGCATCTTTTTGAAAAATTCAATAAAACGCAGTTTTTGAAAAACGCTCACTCCCAGATACGTTGTTCCGCCGTCGATATAGCCCTGCACCAGTTTTTCGCGCGTTTCCCATTGGGTTTCTTTATTGCTGCTATCCAGTTCGGCTACTTCGCCGGTGCCCGGATTATCCATGGCTGCAGCAATAAATCCGTTGCGGACACAATGCAGTGCCTGACAATTACGGTCGTTGAATTTATAATTACGCATATTGCCGTTTTCCGGCATCGGCTCCCCTGCCAGCAGCTCTTTAGGCGCAGCCGAGCCGGGGCAGCAGATCACGCCCGGTACCGGCGAAGCAAGTTTTTCCGGCCGCAAAAGCAGAAAGGGTACAACCGTAAATTCATCCGGATAAAACTCCCAGCGTTCCAGCGTGTAACCGTTGCGCGGAAGTGTTTCAAGCAGCTTGCCCTCCACTTTGCAGTTACTCACCGGCATAAGCAGACGCGCTTCCAGCCGGGTGCGCACCGCCTGCTGCCACTTGGTAAATGCTTCTAAAGATGTGCAGCAAGCGTCAGTAAACGCCAGCGATGGCTTGATCGAACGCAGATACTGCATCCATGCTGCCATCGAAGTGGCACAGCGTCCATCACCGCGCGGTGCAAAATTATTTTTGTAACTGAACATGAAGAGTTCCTTTCATTTTCTGTAAAAAAATATATTCAAAAAAATATTCATTTCAAGGGTTGAAATGTTGGAAAAATAGCATTATTGTACAATAAGATGATTTTTTTGAATAAAAAAACGGGGAAAAGTGTAAAAAAAATGCCTGATTTCAGAGTATCGCAAAGCGAATTGATTGCATTGGGGCGGAATGCTCTGCAACTGAATTATCCGCGCAAGATGTTTTTCTATGAAGCTCCGGAAGGCCATTGGCTGCATCTGGTGCCGCGCCTGCTGGTTATGATCGAAGGCAGCTGCATAATAAAATATCAGCTGAAAGGGCGGATGATTGCCGAAAAGATCTACGCGCCCGCCATCTTTTTCTGCGACCGCTATGGCTTGCTGGAAATAGATTACGGCGATAATTGCCATTTGACCAACAAAACTTTTTCTTTCAGCTATTTTCCCGCCTTTATCCGGAGTATGCTTATTGATTACGACGGCAAAAATCTACCGCCGACTCCACGCGACATATACTACCACAGCGTATCACCGCTTTCCAACGGCGGAAATCTGCTGATAGACAGCATGAAAACGCTTTACAAAGAAGGCAACAGTGATCTGGCCGCGGAACTGCTTATGCCGCTGTTTGAGCTGACACTCCGCGACTTGGGCGCATCGGATGGAGCAAGTTCGCTGAATATGAGCGCGCTTTGGGTGTTGATCAATACTTTTATCCGCGAGCACCATCACGAAAATTTCAGCCGCAATCAGGTGGCCAAGCTCTTTCAGATTTCGCCGGGTTATGTATCGGAACTGATGAAAAAATATACGGGGCAGACTTTTTCGGATCTCAAACTGCAGTATCAGCTGGAATATGCCGAAAACCTTCTGCTCAAAACCCGTCTGAGTATCAACGAAATAGCCGATCAGGTCGGTTTTTCCTGCGCGAATTACTTTATACGCCGATTCAGAAGCGTTTATAACGTTACTCCACACGTTTTCCGCAACAATCAGCAGAAAAAATAACGCGCTGTACCCTCTTTTGTTGGCATAAAACAGCAGGAACGATCAGAGAAAATTTGTAAAAAATTTTTCCGGTGTTATCGTAAACGATTGCAATTTCAACTGGAAAGAGTATTTTTATGAAACATCTTGATATGCACCCAAAAAGTTGGACACAACTAAAGGAGTGCATATTTTATGAAAAAAGAAACAGCAAATCCCCAAGAGCACAGTGCAAATTTTAAATTACAAGTTATATTAGATGTGCTAAATAACGGTTTAAGTATTCATGAAGCCGTTAGAAGATACTGGAATGTAACTTCCCATGTAGATATAGATTAATAGCTCAATACCTTATTATACAAGCGGCTTCAGACGCTTGTGCTTCACAGCCGCAGCTGCTTCATATTGTGGAGCGTCAGCGGCTTGTCGCGGCGTAATGAAATGAAGACGGAAACAATGCTTC
>SUWJ01000001.1 GCA_015061545.1 Lentisphaerota bacterium
AGTTTCCTGTTTTTTGCTTTTTTGACTTTTCTTTTTGGTGAACAGGGGTTATATTATATATAATTCGTTTGTAATCAAGCAAGTTCTAATAGATACTTATCGTACGGACTCCCCCAGAAGTTCAATAAGCGTAAATTGTTTTTTCATAATTTATCCTGACTGTTTGCGATTATTCACGGAATGGAGTCCCCGGCAAAATTTTCAGTTTTGCTTTAAAACCCCCCCTTTTATAAGAAAATAACACTAATAATTTACATTGTTTAGGCATTTTTTCAAGGAAAAAAAGTTTTTTTTACGTATTTTACTCTTAAACTGTACATATTGACCAATCGCCGTTATTGTTAATGCGGGGGGATTTATCCGTACGGCGGTAAAAAAGCGAACTTTCGGGGTGGAAAAATTGCAATCGCACAAGTTTTGTGGTATAATATGAAGGTTACAGATATTTTAAGTTGATCGCAGAAAAAGGTTTGATGACTTTATGGTAAAACTTATTGCTCAATTACGGATACTGCTTTCCCGGCGCGATAAGATTGCGCTGGCGGTTATGGCGCTGTTGAGCTTTATTGCGGCATTGTGGGAGTTATGCGGAGTCGGATTGGCGGTGCCGATCGTAGCGGCGGCAGTAAATCCGCAGCTGTTGGAGCAAAATGAAATCCTCCGCGTCTTTTATCAGCTTATGCCCTGTCGGGAACCGCGCGGATTTATGCTGCTTACGGCGCTGCTGCTGGTGGTGAACTTTGCGCTTAAAAGTTTGTTCAATTTGTATTTGCTGCGGATGGAAAGTCGTTTTGTCTACCGCAAACAGCAGGAGTGGAGCATACGGCTGTTTGAAAAATTTACTGCCGCAGATTATCAGACTCTTTTGCAAATAGCGCCGGCGGAGATCAGTGCACGAATCAGTCGGGTCGGGAATATTTGCGAAGGCTCAATGCTGCCTTTGATGCAGGGGATCAGCGACTGTATGGTTATTGGCGTCATCCTGATCGGGGTGATGTTTTTTATGCCCGGATATCTGACTTTGGCGCTGGGAATGATGTTGATCGCAGCGGGAGGGTTATATTGCTTGTTCCGTAAATTCAACGGACGCAAAGGGGCCGAACTTATAGTGTGGGATAACGCTGTTGCTCAGGATAAATTTGAAACTTTTTCAGGGATAAAAAGTGTTAAGACTACTCAGAGTGAATCGTTCTTCCGGCAGCGGTTCGGCGCGGATATAACCCGTTACAGTCAGGTGCGTGCGCAGCTTTACTTCTGGGGGCAGCTGCCACGTTTTACGCTGGAATTTATGACGATTTTTATGGCGATGGCGATTTTTTCTGTGATGATCTGGAACAATGTTCCGACCGGAACGGTGGTGCTGCGGTTTGCGCTGCTGATTGCTGCGGTGGGGCGGATATTGCCCGCGTTGAGCCGTCTGCACTACAATTTGACTTTGCTTAAACAAATTTCTCAGGTGCTGAAGAGTTTGTTTGAGGATATAACAGCCTTGCCGCCTGAGTCGGAAGGTAGTAACGGAATTGAAAATACTCAGATGGGTTTGCATAATGCGCTTGAGATAAGAGATCTCTCTTTTGCTTATCCTGACGGTAAAAAGATTTTTGAAAACTTCAATCTTACGATCCCTGCGTTATCTTCGGCGGCGCTGATCGGGCCGACCGGCGGCGGTAAGACTACATTGGCTGATTTGATAATCGGTTTGCTGAAGCCTGCTCAGGGCGGAATTTATTTTGACGGCGTTGAGTTGCAGCAGAACCTTGCTGCGGTGCGGAGCATGATCGCCTATGTGCCGCAATTTGTATTTCTTTTTGATGGTTCCATAAAGGAAAATGTAGCGCTGGGCTGCAATGAAAATGAGGTCGATGATGCCAAACTGGAACGGGCTTTGCAGCTGGCTGATTTAAGCGATTATGTTAAAAGTCTGCCCGACGGTGTCGATTCAAGGATCGGCGAGGGCGGCGCGAATATTTCAGGCGGGCAGCGCCAGCGGCTGGGAATCGCCAGAGCGCTCTACCGCGATGCAGAACTTTTGATATTGGATGAACCAACCAGCGCGCTGGACGAAAACAGCGAAAATTGCATCGTCAACACTTTGAAGGCACTGCAAGGGCAGAAAACTATTCTGGTGATTGCCCACCGATTGAGTACGATTCAGCATTGTGATATAAAAATTCCGATCGGAAATTGATCCGATTGCGGAAAAAAAATCTTGCAAGAGCAGTTTTGAAATGTTATATTATATATTGATGTATATAAGATGAAACGGACTTGCTGAAAAAGTTTTGATATTGTAGAAAGTGCTTTTTATGAAAAGTTTCAGACGGGAATTGGTAATGCGGATCGCCCAACGGCGCGGTTTTGTCAATATTACTCCGCAGGTGGAAGCCGCTTTACAGGAATCGGGCATTCGGGAAGGTTTGGTGCTGGTCAATGCCATGCACATAACCGCTTCGGTTTTTATTAACGACGATGAGTGCGGTCTGCATCGGGATTTCGAGCGCTTTCTGGAGCGCCTTGCCCCCGAAAAACCTTACAGTCAATACGACCATAACGGTTATGAAGATAATGCCGATGCCCATTTGAAACGACAGATCATGGGGCGGGAAGTGGTGGTTGCTGTCACCAACGGACGGCTTGATTTCGGACCGTGGGAACAGATTTTTTACGGCGAATTCGATGGTATGCGCGATAAACGGCTGCTGATAAAGATCATCGGCGAGTGAGTCAGGGAGCTGTCCGGATGGATTTTGAGGATGGTTTATGAGAGAGATCTTCCGTATCAAAAATGTTGATTCGCCTGTCTTACACCGTCAGCGCAAATGGGTGTTGACGCTGGTCAATTTTTTCCATGCCCGCTGGGGGGAACGCAGCTTTCTGGCAACTTTGGCTATCCTGATCGGAGTCATGGCGGCGCTGGCGGAAGTTGCGCTGCATTGGGCAGTTGAGAAACTTGGTCATTGGGTGGATGCGTTGCCGGAGATGGTGGGCAATGCAGGGATCCCTGTTTTTATCGGGGTGATGATCTTTGCCTTATGCCCGTTGATCGGCATGATCCTTTCTTATCTGGTGCAGCGGCTGCTGGGCGGGGCACGTTACGCCAAAAGCCTCAGCCCGTTGATATTGTCGCTGCACAGAAAACGTTCTTCGCTGCCGCTTACGGAAACTTTTTCGCATATACTTTCCAGCGCGCTGGCAGTCGGTTTCGGCGGGTCGGCAGGACTGGAAGCGCCCAGCGTACTTACAGGAGCGGCGATCGGCGCCAATACCGGGAGTTTCTTTTTTGTTGCCAAAAAACGGCGGGCGCTGCTGTTGGGATGCGGAGCTTCGGCGGCGATTGCCGCTATATTTGACAGCCCGATCGCGGGGGTGCTGTTTGCCGCTGAAGTTCTGCTGCCGGAGTTCAGCGTTTCGGCGCTGGTGCCGATGATCATGTCTTCGGCGGTGGCTTCGGTCATTTCCCAGCGGCTGATGCCGGATATGGAGTTCTTTCTTGCCAAAATAGATCCGTGGCAGTTTTCGGCGGTGCCAAGTTATGTGCTTTGCGGGATATGCTGCGCTCTGGCGGGAGTGTACATTATCAAAACGGCTTACTATCTTTCGGGAAAATTAAAGAGCCGCCTGCGCAACCCGTGGATGCGATTGATGACTGCAGGGGGGATACTCTGTCTGATCCTCTGGATGCTGCCGGTATTGCGGGGGCAGGGGTATTGGTTCATCGAGCAGCTTTTTGCGGGAAATATGACGGAGCTGCGTACCAAGTCCACCTTTTTGGCGATATTGCCGGAAGGGGATTGGATAATTCTGGGATTGCTTCTGATCGTTATTCTGCTGAAAGTAGTAGCGGCGGTGTTGACAGTCGATGGCGGCGGCGATGGCGGGATTTTTGCTCCGTCGATGTTTACCGGGGCTTTTACCGGTTATGCGTTTGCTCATCTGGTGAATATGACCGGAGTGGTGACTCTGCACGCCAATAACTTTGCTGCGATCGGGATGTGCGGAGTTTTTACCGCCGTAATGCGGGCGCCGCTGACGGGGATCTTTCTGATTGCCGAAATGACTCACAGTTACACTTTGCTGGTGCCGTTGATGATCGTATCCAGCGTATCGTACTTTTTTGCCCATTTGCTGGAACCGAACTCGGTTTACCGCAAAGCGCTGGCGGAAAGTAAATTGCTGGTCAATGACCGCGATGAAACCATGCTGCAGCGCTTGCAGGTACGGTTCAATATGAACCGCCGTTACCGGGTACTTCATGCGGGGGACCGTTTGACGCAGCTTATACGGGAAGTTGAATCCAATCCGGGCAATGCGGCTTATCCGGTGCTGGATGGCGAAGGCAGACTTCTGGGGGTGATCTATCTGGAAAAAGTTTTGAAAGCAATGCTCAATAAAGACGAATTTGACTTTCTGCTGATCTACGATATTATGGAAAATCCGCCTGAGATACTTAACCCTGACGACGATTTAGCCAAGGCTATGGCGGCATTCGATCTTTATCATGCGGAGATATTGCCGGTTTGCGATAAACACGGCTTTTTCAAAGGGTTTATTGAAAAGGCCATGATATTCAGCAAATATCGCCGCATGGTCAAGGAAACGGATAATTTTTGAGCTGCTTTATGAATTACCGTCAAAAAGTTGAGTGGACTCCTGAACTGGGGCGCAATGCGGAACTCAAGTCGATTCTCTCCAGCTGCTGTACTGCTATGGGCGAAGTGCCTTTTACTGATGCAGCAGTAATCATTCTTTACGCTCAAATGCTGGGGGCGAGCGATGCCTTTACTTTGATAACCACTTCGCTGCTGCCGCTGACAACCGGGGTGATGCTGCTGGCAGGCACGAGAATTGTCAAGCGCTTTTCCTCTTATCAGCAGGCAATATTGTGGTGTACGGCTTTTTCCATATTGATGTTCGGTTTGATCGTGGCGGCTCCGTTGTTTCAGCCTTATGCGGTGGGATTTCTGCTGACTGTGCTGTTTTTGTTTTCCTTTTCGCATACAGTATATGTAGCGGCGTGGTTTCCGATGCTGGATACTTTTGTTACGGCGCAGCGGCGCAGCAGTTATCTGGGGCGGATGCGTTTTTCGTGGCAGCTGGCTTCGGCGCTGCTCTTGCTGGTAATAAGTATGCTGATCGGTAAAAATCCGCCGATATGGATGCTGCAGACGGCAATGCTGGCAAGTATGTTGATTATGGCGGGCAAGCTCTACTTTATCGGCGCTATACCCCAATTTGTCAATGGCGGAATAACAAAAGTCAGCACGCTGCCTGAACTTGGTTTCAGACAAGGCTTGAAAATTGCGCTGGAAAATAAGCCTTTGTGCGGATATTCGGTGTATTTATTTATTCTTAATCTGGCGGCTTACGGCACCATACCGTTGACTACGCTGTATTTGAAAAAATCGCTGGGCGCACCTGATAATGTGATCGTGCTGATATCATCGCTGGTGCTTACGGGGATGTTGATCGGATCGTTTTTTGCAGGAAAACTTATCGGCAGATTCGGTATCCGCCAGATATTTTTATTTGTGCATATAAGTTATGCGCTGGTGAATCTGCTGCTCTTTTTTATGGGGCGCAGTCTGATTGCCGGCGATTTGATTTACTATCTGGTGGGCGGAACTTTGTTTGTTTACAGCTTTACTTTTGCCTGTGCCAATATATCTGGTTCCAGCGAAATGATGGCGCTGGCAACTCCGGGCAACAAGGTTATGGCAATGGCGTTCTGCAATGCTTTTTATTATGGCGGAATGGGGTTGTCGCGGCTGCTGACTTCTCTGATCCTCGGTTCGGGCGCGCTGGCGGCAAACTGGTCGCTGGGAGCAATCGAGTTCACCCATTATCAGACATTGTTTCTGCTTTACGCTATTTGCATAACCTTTGCGGCTTCGCTGTTGGTGGTAGTGCCGGCGATCTTTCCCAAGGGGGAATATATCTACATCGGGCATTGATCGCACGGCACAGGTGTTGAGTAAAGTCTTTGAATTTTACAACGTGTTTTTTATTGACTGTTTGATGATTTTGGAAAGACGTACCGAGCAGAAATCAGGCCCGCACATGGTGCAGTATTCGCTGCCGTGCAGATCGGGTTGACTGCTGACTTGCAGCGCATTGAGCCGATACGCTCTTGCCCTGACCGGATCAATAGCAAGGGCAAATTGCTTTTCCCAATCGAAAGCGGCACGGGCATCGCTGATGGCATTATCTTGATCGCAAGCGGCGGGTTTGTGCAAGGCAACATCGGCGGCGTGGGCGGCAATGCGGAAGGCGGTGATACCGCGTTTGACATCGTCATCGTTGGGCAGACCGATATGTTCTTTGGGGGTGACATAGCAGAGCATGGCTGCTCCGTTGAAAGCTCCGATCATCCCACCCATGGCGCCGACTATATGATCGTAACCGGGGGCGCAGTCGATCACGATTGGTCCGAGAATATAAAAAGGTGCATCGTTGCAAAGGGTGCGTTCTTTCTGCATATTCATGGGAATTTGATCCAGCGGGATATGCCCCGGCCCTTCGACCATAACCTGAACGTTGGCTTGCTGGCAGCGCTTGGTAAGTTCGCCCAGAACTTCCAATTCTCCAAATTGCGCACTGTCAGAAGCATCGGCAAGACATCCCGGACGCAAGCCATCGCCCAGCGAAAGAGTTACATCGTATTCACCGCAGATTTCCAGAATCTTGTCAAAGGCGCAGTAAAAAGGATTTTCGGCGTTATTTTCGACCATGTATGCGGCAATCAATGCTCCGCCGCGGCTGACGATCCCCAGCTTGCGCTGTAAGGCAACGGGCAGATGTTTTTTCAGCAATCCGGCGTGGATAGTCATATAATCAACGCCCTGTTCAGCCTGTTCGCGGATGATTTGCAGTAAATTAGCTTCGTTGATGCCGTTTCTGCCATAGCGCGATACCAGTTCGTAGATCGGTACGGTTCCAACGGGGATGGTGGAGCTGCTGATAATGGAACGGCGGATAAGTTCAATATCTCCGCCTGTACTCAGATCCATAACCGTATCTGCGCCGTATTCCAGCACCGAAGCGAGTTTTTTCAACTCATCTTCCGCCGTCCCCGAAAGGGATGAATTACCGATGTTGGCATTGACCTTGGTGTAAAGCTCTCTGCCGATACCTGTAAAATTCAAAGCGCGGTGATTTTTATTGCACGGGATCACGATCCTGCCTGCAGCAACTCCATCGCGGATAAATTCTGCAGAACGTTTTTCTTTATCTGCCACAATTTGCATGGCAGGGGTGATTTCGCCGCGGCGGGCGGCGGCAGCTTGGGTTTGACTGCTTTGGTACATATTCATTTTCTCCTTAGTGTTGAGAAATCCGAATATGCGCGGCACGGAAAGATCGTTGGCTGAAAATAGCAATACTCTCCCTACGTCGGCATGATCCGAATCAGGTTTAACGGGTCGAAACTCCATGTTTCCTCTCAGCCCTTGTATAAGGACTCCCCGGATTACGCTTTTACTATAATGCGTTTATTGTAATTTTACAACTTAAATTATGTTGCAGAACTTGAAAAATCAGGAAAATGTGGTATTTTAATAGAAATAGATATTTTTTTATCAATATAAAAATACTCAATTCATTACCATATCAGGAGGTATAATATGGCAGAAATGGCAAAGGCGGCGGTGCTTACTGCTCCGGGCGTGTTTGAGTTCCGTGAATATCCGATTCCGGAAATCAATGACGATGAAATGATTATCAAGGTTCAGGGCTGCGGCGTTTGCGGTACCGATGGCCATGAGTACAAGCGCGATCCTTTCGGGCTGTGTCCGGTGGTGCTGGGGCATGAAGGTTCGGGCGAAATTATCAAGCTGGGTAAAAATATTACGGTTGACTCGGCCGGTAAGGCAATCAAAGTTGGCGACAGCATTGTTACCTGCATCATTCCCTGCGGCGAATGCAGCGCCTGCAAAAATACGCCTGCGCGCACCAACCTTTGCGAAAATGTCGGTGTATACGGTCTGTTCCCCGATGATGAAGTGCATCTGAACGGCTATTTTGCCACTCATATGAAGGTGCGCAAAGGTTCGACTTTCTTCAATGTGTCGGATATGACGCTGGATCAGCGCCTGCTGGTAGAACCTTCGGCGGTGGCGGTGCATTGTGTGGAACGTGCCAAGACCACCGGTCTGCTCAACTTCAACACCAAGGTTCTGGTGCAGGGCGCAGGTCCGATCGGTCTGCTGGTGATGGCGGTGCTGCGCACTCTGGGGATCGAAAATCTTATCGCTGTAGATGGCAACGACAACCGTCTGGAAATTGCCAAAAGCATGGGAGCTTCGCAGGTCTACAACTTTACCAAGTATGCTGATTTTGATGCGATGCTGGCGGATATCAAAGCGAACAACGACGGCTTTGCCGCTGATTTCGTTTTCCAGTGCACCGGGGTCGCTCAGGCGGGTGCCAATGCCTGGAAACTTGTCCGTCGCGGCGGCGGTCTGTGCGAAGTCGGGTTCTTTATGGATGGCGGCAACTGCTCGATCAACCACCACTTTGACCTTTGCAACAAAGAAGTTACGGCAGTTGGCTCCTGGGTTTACACCCCGCAGGATTACCCCACGACGTTTGCGTTCCTCAAGCGTGCTGCCGGGATCGGTCTGCCGGTTGAGCAGCTGGTGACTCACCACTTCCCGCTGGATCAGATCAAGGATGCGCTTGAAGCTAATGTGACTATGGCGGGAATCAAGATCGCGGTAGTCAACGAATAAGTTCTACGGGCGATTTGATCGCTGAAATAAAAGCGGGCGGCAGAGCTGAAAATCAAGCATCTGCCGCCTGTTTTTTTATTGGGTGAGCGGTAATATCATCTGCCGGTATTCCGGTAACGCCAGAGCATACAGCTGTAAATAAATGCGGTTGCCAGCAGAATTGCAATCAGGCAATAGAATGGCATTGCAGCTCCCGCGCAGTCAGCCAGAAATCCCGCTCCCAGCGGCGCAAGTATGGATGTAGCTCCCACAATAGTTTCGTTGATCGATGCGTATCTGGCGCTTTTGGCGGCATTGGCAAGTGCGTGATAAGTAAGGTTGTAGCAGAATATGCCAGAAAAAATTCCGAAAAGTCCCGTTGCCAGCCAAATCCCCTGAGCGTGGTCAACATTCAAAATCAGAACGAATGACATTACCGCACAAATACATCCTGCCGTGCCGATATAAGGTCGGTACGGCCAATATCTTGTTTTGATAAAACACGCGGCGGCAGTTACCTGCAGAACGCTCAGGATCCCCAGCATCATACCTTGCGCGGAAGTCGGCAGCTGCAGCGTTTTAGTTGCATAATCAGGCAGGTAGGAACGGATAACCGCCAGCGCCAGATAGCCGCCCAGCGCCAGCAGCCACGCCGAACGCATTACATCGGGCAGTGTGGACTCCGACGCAGTATTTGCCGCAGTTGCCGCTGAATCAGGTTGTTTACCTTCTGCATCGCAAGCGGATAAGGCAAGATGATTTTCTTCATTGATCCGTTTTCTGATAAATACTTGCATAAAGAATAAGCTGATTATGACCAGCAGCACGATTGCCATATTGAGCAAATAGCAATATTTCCAGCCGTTTTGCGGATCAAAGTAGCCCCACAGCAGCGCGGCAATGATGGGGCCGATGGCTTGACCTGAGCTCCATGAAACCGTATAAATAGCGGTGCTGCGGGCAAAAGTTTCCAGCGCAATTTCTTTTTTTTCAAATAATTTTACTACCGCTTGAAACGGTACGAAAAAGAGTCCCGTACCGATTCCCGAACCCGTCAGCCATAGAAACTGCATATTTACCGACGAGCTGAAAATCAGTCCCGCCATTGAAATCAGCAATATGATCTGACTGATAAGCGTTATTTTTACCGCATTGCTGCGGGTGGCAAAGCGGCCGATAAAGAACGATGCCGCCGTATAAGTCAGCGCCCAGGTCGGAATCGTGGCGGTCACCAGCAGCGAGGTCGCCCCCGAATCCGCCATCCGCTTGGTGGTTATAAAGTGAAACAGGCTGATGACTACATTGAGCAATCCCGGCAGCAGATAAAAAATGTACTTCATAAAATCGTAAATTATTTATTGGTTTATTGTCGGCTAAAAAAAAGTTCAACGATATAATATACACTCTTGAATAGAATTTTTCCAGCTTTACTTTTTTGCTGACGGCGCTCTTACGGAACGGAAGGTGGCAGTTGCTTTAATAAAGTCGATCTCTTCCAGGGCGGCAAAGATCACTTTCCCGATATGGCACTCCCGCAGCGCTTTCTCTTCGCTGCGGTATCCGCCGGGCAGATCGCAGGCATTGATAAAGCCCTGCAGCCCCAGATCGGGTAATTCGATCACCACGCCGGAAGCGGTGATCTTTACGATCATTGCTTCGTGGATATTTTCTTTGCCTGCGGTCAGCATTTCGTCCAGATAACGCAGCTTCATACGGTTGCAGGCGGCAAAATAGGCATCGTCATTATTATTTTCCAGCTCCGAAAGAATTTGCGCCCATTCTTCAAAAAACTTATTGCCTTTAATCGGCAAATTGCAGTCCAGCTGCCATAATTGCTGGTGCAGCAGCAAGTCAGGATATCGTCTTATCGGGCTGGTAAAATGGCTGTAAAGCACTTTACCCAAGCCGTAATGCAAACCGGGTTCATGCTGGTAAGTTGCCCGCGGCAATGAGCGCAGAAAGGCATTCAGCAAAGGTGCTTTAGCCGGGGTGTCGGGCAGATTTTGCAGATAGTTTCTGCACGCACTCCTGCTGGTAAGATCACCGGCAGGAATGTTGAAGGCGATTTCCGAAAGCGCCGCAAACTCCTCCAGTTTTTCCGGGTCCGGTTCGGGGTGGATGCGGTAGAGTCCGGGGATATGTTTGTCGGCAAGTTCCGTGGCTACTGCGCTGTTGGCTGCCAGCATACACTCTTCGATCAACTCTTCGGCGGGGCGCTGCAAATGGTTTTGCAAGCCGAGGATCTTGTTGTTTTTTTCATCGCACAGGATTCTTATTTCGGGTATTTCCAGATCGAGAAACTGTTCGGTTTGCCGGCGGTGGAGACGCATTTTTTGAGTTATAGCCAAAAGTTCCCGCAAAGCGCTGCACAATTCTCCGCTCCATTCATCAGGCGGGCAGGAGGTGTCAAAAAAGCGCTGAACCGTGTCGTAATCCAGCTGTTTATTTACACAAATTGTACTGTGGAGCCGTTCGGCGGAAATAATCCTGCCGCTGGCACGTTCCACTTGCAGAATCACGCTGTGGGCAGGAGCGGTTACGCCTTCGGTCATGCTGATTTTTGCAGTCAGACCTTTGGGCAGCATATTGATCGTGCGGCCGGGCAGATAGGCGGTAAAACCCCGTTTGGCAGCCTTCCGGTCAAAGTAACTTTCCGGTTCGATCCAGGCGGCAACTTCGGCAATATGCACACCCAGTTCAATGGTGTCAGGCGTTTTGCCTGCAGCAAGGCTGACTGCGTCGTCATAATCTTTGGCATCAAAGGGGTCGATGGTAAGGGTAAAACGGTTGCTTAAATCGCGGCGGGGAATTTTCCGCGGAGTGATCGCTTGGGCCATGGCTTCTTCCTCAAGGGTGTAGAATCCGGGCAGATCGTATTCAGTACAAATTGCATCCAGATCGGCTTGGATCACTCCCGACGGCCCCAGTCGCCGTACCAGCGTGGCAGTAATATCGGCTAATCTGCGCTCCATTACTTTGCGGGGAAGCCGTTTGCGCGGTATTGCCGGAGCGTTGTAGTCGAATCGGGCTTCCACCCAGTCGCCCCGCTTTACATTGTGCAGATTGCCGCTCATAAGCACATCGGCAAACAAACGTTTATCCAGCGGCCGCACCCGATCGCTTGATACCATTACGCCCACAAAGGTCTGACGGGCGCGTTTGACTACTTCCAGCACTTCGGCGGCGCGATCATCTTTGCCGTCGCTCTGATAGCGGGGATCGGGGGGCAGAAAAGCGATGCGGACAGTATCGCCGTGCATAGCTCCGTTCAGATATTTGGCAGGAACAAAATAATCCTTGTAAGTTGATTCCTCTGAATCTTCTGAAAATACCTTTACAAATCCGTACCCCGCGGGATTTATGGCAACGGTACCACTCAACAGTTCACCTGTATAGCTGGAGGAAGCAAGTTGTTTACGGGCAATTTTTCTTTCGCTGCGCCGCGCTGCCAGACGCTGAAGACGCTTCTTTTTATCTTTTCTCATAATAAATATTTCCGAAACGCAAAAACTGTGTTATATTATATACTGTGATTTGGTAAAAATAGTTCATATTTCTGAATAATGCAAGTATTTTGGCGGCTGTAATCTGCCGCTTTGGGCATAAAAACAGTTTTGGAGGTGCTTTTTATGGAAAAACGCAAACTGACGGTAGCGAGTTTCCGGAAAATGAAAGCCAATCAGGAAAAGATCGTAATGGTCACAGCTTACGATGCTCCCGGGGCGGCAATCGCTGCAGCTGCGGGGGTGGAAATATTGCTGGTGGGGGATTCTCTTGCTATGACTGCGCTGGGATATGAAAATACCTTGCCGCTGACGCTGGAAGAATCGCTGCATCATGCTGCCGCCGTCCGCCGCGGAGCGCCCGAAGCATTTGTGGTGGGCGATATGCCGTTTTTAAGCTATCAGCTGGATATGAACGAAGCGGTGCGCAATGCAGGGCGTTATATCAAAGAAGCCCGCTGTGATGCAGTAAAACTGGAAGGCGGCAGCGAAATCGTTCCGCTGGTGGAAAAACTGGTGCGTACAGGTATTCCGGTCATGGCGCACGTGGGACTTATGCCGCAGCATATTCAGACGGCGGGCGGTTATCGCGTGGCAGGCAAAACTCAGGATGAAGCCCAACGGCTGCTGGATGAAGTTCAGGCATTTGAACAGGCCGGGGCCTTTGCGGTGGTTCTGGAGTGTATTCCTGCCCGGGTGGCTGAACGCATAAGTTCCGCAGTTGCCATACCCACGATCGGTATCGGCGCGGGGAGCTGCACCGATGGCCAGGTTCAAGTGTGCAACGACCTGCTGGGATTGTTTGACCGCTTTGTACCCAAACACGCCAAGCGTTACTGCAATTTGCGGGAAGTGATGCTGAAGGCTTTCAGCGATTATGTTAAAGATGTAAAAGAACAGAAGTTTCCGACGGAAGAAAATTCATTTTAATTGAAAGGATATATTGGCACTATGGCAAAAGGTACTGTTGTTCAGAAGATCATTGACGCACATTATGTAGCAGGAGCCAGGATCCCGGGGCAGCCCGTAGCGATCCGGATAGATCAGACTCTTACTCAGGATGCTACAGGTACGATGGCTTATCTGGAGCTGGAAGCAATGAAGATCAACAAGGTAAAGACTGAGCTTTCGGTTTCTTATGTTGACCACAATATGCTTCAGAGCGGACCGGAAAACCGTAACGACCACCTCTATCTGCAAAGTGTGGCATCTGCCAAGGGGGTGCGTTTTTCGCCTCCCGGTAACGGAATTTGCCATCAGGTGCATCTGGAGCGTTTCGGCGTTCCGGGTAAAACGCTGCTGGGTTCCGACAGTCATACTCCGACCGGCGGCGGTATCGGCATGATGGCGATCGGGGCAGGCGGTCTGGATGTGGCGCTGGCAATGGCGGGGCAGCCTTTTAATATGCCTTATCCCAAAGTCGTAGGGATCAAGCTGACCGGCGAACTCAAGCCGTGGTGTGCTGCCAAAGATGTGATCCTCAAGGTACTGAGCATTATGACCACCAAGGGCAACGTGGGTTCCATGGCGGAATACTTCGGTCCCGGGGTGGCTACTTTGAGCGTTCCCCAGCGCGCCACGATTACCAATATGGGCGCTGAACTGGGGGTTACGACGTCGGTCTTTCCTTCCGACGAACGTACCCGCGAATTTCTCAAGGCTCAGCAGCGGGAAGAACTGTTTGCTCCGCTGGCGGCAGATGCCGATGCTGAGTACGATCAGGTGATCGAAATTGCGCTGGATGAACTCGAACCCATGGCGGCCTGTCCCTCCAGCCCCGATAATATCAAAACCATCCGCGAACTTGCGGGTATCAAAGTCGGTCAGGTGATAATCGGCAGTTGTACCAACAGCAGCTACCGCGATCTTGCCATGGTGGCAACGGCGCTCAAGAACCGTCATGTCAGCAGCGATGTGACTTTTGCCATTGCTCCCGGCAGCCGTCAGGTGTTGGAAATGCTTTCCCGCAACGGAATGTTGGCAGATTTGATCGCAGCTGGCGCGCGTATATTGGAAACGGGTTGCGGGCCATGCATCGGGCAGGGGCAGAGTCCTGCTCAGGATACTGTTTCGGTGCGTACCTTCAACCGCAACTTTGCAGGTCGTACCGGCACCAAGGGCGATCAGGCTTATCTGGTCAGTCCTGAAACTGCGGTGGCGGTGGCTCTTACCGGGTGCTTTACCGATCCCAGAACGCTGGATATAGCTTATCCTGAAATTGCCGATGTGGAAGAATTTCTTATCAACGACAATATGATCCAGCTGCCGCCTGAAGATGGCAGCAAGGTGGAAATCATCCGCAAGCCTACCATCGGTCAGCCGCCGCTGAACGATAAACTGCCCGAAGTGATCGACGGCAGAGTAGTCATCAAGGTCGGCGACAAGATCACCACCGACCATATCATGCCTGCCGGGGTGCATCTGAAACTGCGCAGCAATATTCCTGCCTACAGCAAAGTTGTTTTCGAGTGTTTTACGGAAGCGGGCAAACCCTCTTTTGCCGAACGTGCAAGCGCGGTGCGCGATGCGAATCTGCACGGCGTGATTATCGGCCGCGACAGTTACGGGCAGGGTTCCAGCCGCGAACACGCAGCCATCTGCCCCATGTATCTGGGGATAAAAGTGGTGGCGGCACTGGCGATTGAGCGTATTCATCGGGCGAATCTGGTCAACTTCGGGATCATTCCGCTGCTGTTTGCCAATGGCGAAGATTACGACCGGATTGCTGAAGGCGATACGCTGAAGATCGAAAATGCTCCCGCTCAGCTGGCGGTCGGTGCGCCGGTAAACGGTAAACTTATCAAGGCTGACGGCAGCGAATTTGCGATTGAATTCAAGCATCAGCTTTCGGAAGAAGATATCAAGATCATCAAGGCAGGCGGGAGATTGAATTGCTGACCTTGCCGGGGAATTGGCAATCAGCTCTGGAAGATTATATCCTCGGAGCTGATTTTGGCAATTTATGTTTGAAAGTCGCCCGGGAACGGGAGAATTATAAAATATTCCCCGCGGCGGGCGACTTGTTCAACGCTTTTTTTCTTACCGATATAACTCAGGTGAAAGTTGTTATACTCGGGCAGGATCCTTACCATGACGACAATCAGGCTCACGGTCTGGCTTTTTCGGTTCCGTCGGGGATTAAACTGCCGCCGAGTTTACGCAATATCTACAAAGAACTTGCCATGGAATACAGCTGGGAAAAATTGCCCGAATCGGGGGATTTGAGCAGCTGGGCGCAGCAGGGTGTGCTGCTTTTGAACACAGTGCTGACGGTGCGGGCGCATCAGGCAAATTCGCACTCCAAGCTGGGGTGGGAGGCTTTTACTGACGAGGTTATAAAGGTGTTGAACCGCCGCGCGGAAAACAAAGTGATTTTTATTTTGTGGGGAAATCCGGCGCAGAAAAAACGCCGTTTGATCGACGAAAGCAAACACGCTGTATTATGCAGCGCTCATCCTTCGCCGCTGTCGGCATACCGTGGATTTTTCGGCAGCGGCATTTTCCGCAGAACTGATGAAATATTGATTGAATCGGGCCGGACGCCCATTAACTGGGCGTCGGTCAGATAAAATCATCTGCGCTTGGGGTAATTATTCAAACTCAAAGTGATAGTTGCTGAGTTTGCACTCGTTTTTGAGTTGTATTATTTCCTTTTGCAATGCTGTATTGACAGGTACTCCGGTTTGCTGCCGCTGGCAGTAGGCGATATATTCCTTTTCTCCGGCGGTGTAGATCCGGTCACAGCCGGGCGCTTTTTGGGAGTTGCGCAATTCGCGCAGGATCGAACCGGTAATTTGTTTGAAATCATCTGCCGATGTAAAAGACTCAATATTTATGGCTATAAAAAAATGTCCCAGATGGTAAGGCTGCCTGACTCCTTCCGGTGAAAACCCCAGCAAGCCTTTAAGAAAAGATCCCTGCTGCAGCGCTGCACTGAGAATTTCCACCACAGTAGCATAGCCGTAACCTTTATAGCCGGCGTTTTCTTCGCCCAGTCCGCCCACAGGGGTAAGGGCGGCAGAACCTTTTACCAGATCAATGAGAATTTGTTCAGTATCGGTACGGGTGTTGCCGTTGCTGTCGATTACCCAGCCCGGGGGAATTTCTTTGCCGTTGCGGGCATAAACTTCGATCTTGCCGCGCTGACTTACGCTGGTGGCGCAATCCAGAAAAAACGGAAATTCCTCATCGGTGGGAATGGCAAAGGTCAGCGGATTGGTGCCCAGCATATTTTCCACACCGAAAGTCGGGGCAATGGAAGGGCGGGCGTTGGTGCCGCAAATACCGATCATATTCTTTTTGACTGCCATCAACGGGTAATATCCGGCAATTCCGAAATGGGTGCTGTTGCGCACTACGCTCATGCCCAGCCCGTAGCAAGCGGCGGCATCAATGGCAAAATCCATGGCGGCTTTAGCTGCCACCATGCCCATCCCGTCATGCGCATCTACAACCGCAACTGCTGCGTTGCGGCGGACAAATTCAACATTGGTAACAGCCGATTGGATTCCGGCACGGATACGGTCAATGTAAATAGGTTTGAGCCGTCCGATGCCGTGGGAATCGATCCCCAGCTTGTCAGCGGTAATCAGTACATTGGCGCACAAAGCGGCATCGTCTGAAGGAACTCCTTCGGCAATAAAAACATCGCGCATAAAACTTTCAAGGGTGTTAAAGTCAAGATAAAAGGTTTTTCCGCTCATAAGTTACTCCATATATTTTTTTTGTTTAGTTGTTTGTTTAGTTAGAATATACACTTGTTTATTTTAAAGTCAAATTCTTCTGTCAGGTAAATTCAAAAAAAATCAACTTGACAACTGTCAATTGAGATGTTATATTTAGTCATGATAAAGAGAGGAATAGTTTTATGGATTTACTGGAAATATCGCAAAGTATCCGCAAATTGCGATTGCAGCAAGGTCTGACTGTGGAACAGCTGGCGAAAAAGAGCGGCTTTTCCAAAGGATTTATTTCGCAGGTGGAAAACTTCCGGATAACTCCTTCGCTGAAGGCGCTTAACGCTATCAGTGCGGCATTGGGGGTTCCGCTGTCGGCGGTTTTGGGCAGCGAATCTGCCGTGCCCGACTATACGCTTGGTTCGGTGGAAAAAGGCGAAGAAATATTGCGCAACGACAATGCGCTGTATAATATGCGTTATCTGGCGCTGGCTTATAAACAGCTGGGCAGAAAGCTGGATCCGTTTATCATCGAATACCGGAAGAGTGCGATCGAGCGCCCCTTGTTGATGCACGATACTGAGGAGTTTTTTCTTTTGCTGGAAGGCGATGTGGAATTTTTTATCGGCAGTAACAACAAGAGTGAAAAACTTGTCGCTGGCGATACAATTTATCTGCGTGCGGATTTGCCCCATCGGGTACAGCTGGCGGAGAATTGTGAGTTCGCCCGGGCCATGGTCATATACTCGCAAAAAAATTGATTGTGATTTCTGACGGTGAAAGAGAAGAGTTCAACGGCAGGAAAAACCGGGCAGTTTATCCGTTTTCTGGAGGATTGCCGTTGGGTGGTTATGCTGCTCAATGATTACCGTAAAGGGAATTACAGAAGTGTTCCGTGGCGCTTTACACTTGTGTTGGCTGGGGCAATCATTTATTGCCTGATCCCGCTGGATCTGATTCCCGATTTTATTCCTGTGGCGGGCTGGCTGGACGACGGCGGAATGTTGGCGCTGGTTTTTGCCGTATTCCGTGGGGAACTTGTCAGATATAAAGTGTGGAAACGCCGCCAGGAAAATCTTGCAGAAAAATAGCAGATGTTTATCCGGCGATTACCGTTTATGAAGTTAAACGGCTGATTTTTTTTGCCAGTTGTCTGCACCCTGAGGCCGCAGGCAGCAATCCGGTTATGATTCCCGACAGGTATTCGCAGGCGATCCGTTCTGCTGCTTTGTCGGCACAATAAACGATTTGCGCGTAGGGCAATACCCGCTGGAAAGTTTCACTCAATCCGGGGTAAGCCGGTTCCAGATGCGACAGCATCAGTTCGCGCATATCGTTGCGGGCGGGCAACCCGGCAGCTCCGCTGAGTTGAAACTGTACTGCCGCGCTTTGCAGGTAGTTCAGAATCGGCACGATAATTTCAGGGTCGCAGTCTATACCGGGAATGACTCCTTCAATAAAGAGCGGAGTTCCGCTTTTTTTCCAATACCCCGGCGGCGGCGCAACATGGAGCTGAACTTCCGGATTGGCTTGAAAGTATATGGGCGAAGACAAGGTCATTGACAAACCGAAATCCGACGGCAGACCATAGGGCAGCTGCCCCAGATAAATCAGTTTGCGTTGGGTGGTTATATCGCTGAACATGGCAAGCGCTTTTTGCATATCTTTATTGAGAAATTGATCCGCAAAATTTTCTTTGCCGGTAAACGCATCTATATTTGCCGCCCGTAAAAGAGTCCCGAAATAATTCAGCGAGATGCGGAATCCCAGTACGGGGCGCCCCGATTGCTGGAGTTGCTCAAGTATTTGCAGAAACTCTGGTAAATCGCACCGCATAAGCTGTTTTTGCAGATTTTTATGCTCAGGCTTGAGCAGTAAAAGCACGGGTGATACCGTCAGCGGTACCGCCCGCCAGCGGTTGAAATGCGAACAATATTGAATTATCTTATCAGGAAAATCGGTTTGAGAAAAGTGCAGCCCCTTAAACTGATCCAACGGCATAAAGCAGCTGCGCAGTTCATCGGAATTCATCAGCGCAGCCATCGCCTGACTGTTGCCGAAAAAGAGGTCGCAGCAGCCGTTCAGCAGCCGTTCTTTCCATTCATTGTACGGCGGATATTCAAAGCGGAAGTCTATTTCAGGGTGCCATTGGCCGTAGCGTCGGAGCATAAATTCCATGCCCTGCATAAAATTCCATTCCGATGGCAGCGATATACCCATTACCCGTACTGTTTTAGTGGTATTGAGCGTGCGCGGGCGGGCAATAACTACGCTGCCGCGGTTGCGGACCCGTTGGATAAGTCTGCGTTCGCTCAGCAGCCGCAGCGCATGGTTGAGGGTAATCAAGCTGCAGTTGAGTTGACGGCACAGCGTTTCGCTGTCCGGCAGCAGATCGCCGGTTGACAAGTCCGGCAGCAGTTCTTTTTCAATAAAATTGACTACCTGCTGATATTTGTAAACTTTTTCCGAAGGTTTGTTCATGGTAAATTCTCCGATAAAATATATTTTATTGCCAAAATAGATTTTTTTCAAGGCGATTTTATAAAAAAAATCAATAAAATATCTTGCAGATAATCAAAAATCATATAGACTTGTAGATATACAGATTGAAAAGATACTTGCCAACAGATAAGGGAGGAACGTTTTATGAGCAATAATGCCCGCTACCGTGAGATGCTTGACCGCTTGATGCCGTGGAGCAGCAGCACTTGCAGCAAGCGCGCAACTGCCATGCCCGAAGAACCTGCGGTTATAGCACGGGGCAGGGGCTGCCGCGTTTGGGATGCAGATGATCGTGAATTTATCGACTTTCGCAATTCGCTGGGTCCGGTGACGCTGGGGTATTGTTTCCCTGCGGTGGATAATGCAATTCGTGAACAGCTGGAAAACGGGATCATTTTCGGTTATCCGCACATTCTGGAAGCCGAAGTGGCGCAGGCGCTGCACGAAGTGATTCCCTGTGCGGAAAAGGTGCGCTTTCTCAAGACCGGCGGCGAAGCGGTGGCGGCGGTGATCAAAACTGCCCGCTATGTGAGCGGTCATAAGCACGTTATTCAGATCGGTTATAACGGATGGCTCAACAGCCTGGCAGCTGATGGAATGTTTTTGCCCGGACAGAATGCGCAGGAGCAGGTGCCGGGAGTTCCGGCGGATCTCAGCGTGCTGCATCACAACTGCCGCTGGAACGATCTTGAGCAGCTGGCTTTGCTGGAAAAGACTTTCGGCAACGATCTGGCGGCGATCGTGGTGGCGGCAGATTATCAGAATACCGACGCGGGGTTCACCTTCTATCCTGAGCTTCGCGCTATGGCTGACCGCTGCGGCGCAGCTTTGATCTACGATGAAATCGTTACCGGGTTCCGTATCGCTCTGGCGGGTATGCAGGAGTATTGCGGTGTGGTGCCCGATATGGCAGTATTTGCCAAGGCAATTGCCAACGGTATGCCGCTTTCGGTCTATTGCGGCAAAGCCAGGTGGATGGATGGACTCAACAAGGCGATCGTCAGCAGCACCTACGGCGGAGAATCTCTTTCGCTGGCGGCAGCCAAAGCGGTGATAAATGTTTACCGCACCGAGCCGGTGATCGAACATATTACCAATATGGGCCGCAAAATGTGGGGCGGGCTGAATACGCTCTTCAAGCAATATGGTGTTCCCGCTTCGATTCCCGATAAATTCCCCATGGGCTTTTGTAAATTTGAAGAAGGCAACAGCGAGCTGCACCAGAAGTTCCTGCGCAATGCCTGCAAGTATGGCGTAACGCTGTATAACGGCGGTTATGTAAACTATTCGCATAAAGAAAATGATATTGACGAAGCGTTGGATAAGTTGGAAACAGCCATAAAAAATCTGTGAAAAAAACAGCGTTTTTTTTGCATTATATTCATAAATCTTTAAATTAAAGAAGGAGACGAGGTATTATGTTGATCCGGAATAACAATTCGCGCTGCAGCCGTTTTACTCTGATTGAGCTTTTGGTGGTAATTGCCATTATCGCTATTCTTGCTTCCATGCTGCTGCCGGCCTTGAGTGCCGCCCGCGAAAGAGCCCGCAGCGCCAACTGTTTGAGCAATGTAAAACAGCTTATGTTGGGGCAGTTGATGTATGTTACCGACCACGAAGGCTGCTACACTCCGACCGGCGCCAACGGTTCTTACGGTGCCAAATGGTGGACCCGCAATATCATAGAGCTGTATGGTATTGAAGAAAAGTCCCAGATGTGCCCCAGCAAAGATGTGGGCAAGTGGCTTTCGGATACAAGTTCGCATTACGGAATCAACATCAACCATATTGCCACCAGCGCCCGTTACGGCGGAGATACTAAAATGCCCGCTAAAGATGGTCAGATCGCCAATCCTTCGGATACGATCGTAATTGCCGACAGCGCGCAGACCAAATCCACTTCCAAAGTCTGGAGCGAGCGCTATGTGCAAAGTGACGGCGGGATCCGCGGCTACATTTATATTTTCGACTATTATCCCACCGTTGCCAGCAGCTACGAGCCCCACGCTCTGCACTCGGGCGGATTCAATGTGGGGTGGGCGGATGGCCATGCTTCTTATGTCAAGGCTTCGGCTACCGATCCTGAACAGACCTATAAGGTGTTGGGGCAGGGAGTCAACAAAACCGATTCTGCCGCTTCCAAGTGGGATAGATACTGAATCATATAACTGAGAAAGATTTTTGTAAATGCCTAAAAAGATCTCCTGCGGGGTGTTGACCATTGCCGCAATCGGCGCAAGTTCAATGCTGCCTGCCAACGACAATATCATCAAAAACGGATCTTTTGATAATATCAGCAAATTGCCTGCCGATGGCTGGAGCCAGTATTACGGTACAAAAGGCGATGTAAAAATGGAGTTTGTCAGCATTGACGGCAACCGGGTGGTGAATTTACTGGACAATGATAGTAAAAATTCGATCGGATTGCAGCATTCGCTGAAATTCACCCCCAACTCGATGTATACTGCGTCGGTAAAAGTCAGAAGTCTGAATAAATCACTCAACGGTGGTGCTTTTATGCAGATAAGATTACTGCCGAGTAAGAAGATATTTCAGATCGAACTGAAAAATGCTCCGACGGATAGGTTTCAAGAGTACAAGTTGGTTTTCAAAGTTCCGGAAAATATACAAAGCGGCACCTTATATTTGTACAGTCAGAATCCATCAAAAGCAGCTGTGCAGATAGATGACATTGCCGTAAAGTTGGCTGTAGCAGGAGAAAAAACTACCGTGGTAAAACATAAACTCACCCCCGGCGATGCCAGAGCAGCTAAACTGGTATTGCCTGAATCGTGTTTTGATCTGACAAAACTCAATAGCGTTCCCCGGCCGATCGTTTTTCATGATCCGCAAACTTTTGTCAATGCCCGTGCAGCATTGGCAGATACGCCGCATTTGCAGAAGTATCTTGCCCAACAGCAGGCAATGTGCAAGTTTGTAATGAGTATAAGCGATGACGAGTTGCGTAAATTGATCCCGGCGCCGGGGAGTGATATCGTTTACGGACTTTCGATGAATCTTTGTCCGCAGGGGGATCGTCTGCGCTGGTGCGGCTGGAGCGATCCCTTCAAGGTCCTGGGAAAAGGCAATAAAAAATATCCTAATGCCGAATTTAAAGACGACAATAAAAAATTCTTCTTCACCGCCCGCGCTCACGGTTTCATTTTTGCGGAACTGGAAGAACGCGTACTGCCCGCGCTGGCTGACTGCTACTTGCTTACGGGCGATAAAAAGTATGCCCATACTGCAGCGGTGCTGATGGATGCTATTGCTCCGAGTTATTGCGCCAACCGCCGCGGACCGCTGGATTATCCTGTTTCTGCGTCGGATCTTGATCGCGGCGGGCGTTTGCAGCGGCCGTATTATCAGACTGCCCGCGCTTTGATGAATTATGTGCATACATTTGATGCGATCCTGCCTTCGGGGGAATTGGCTGCTCCTTCGGTGGTATCCGGGCGCAATATGGGCGAAAATATTGTCAAAGATCTGTTGTGGAACGGGGCGATTTACTGCCTCGGTCATGCTTACGACGGCAAGCAGCTGCATAATGGTCACGCGGATTATCTGCGCGGAGCTGCGGCGGTCGGGCTGCTGCTGAATTACCGCCCGCTGACTGAACTGTTGTTTGATGGTGCGCAGGGCTTCCCGGCTATGATTTCGACCAGCCTTGACCGCAACGGATTTTATCACGAAAGTTCCCACGGTTACAGTCAGCACACTATTTCGCTTTACCAGAGCATGGCGGATATGTACGAAAGTGCGGTCTGGCAGAAGTGGGAGAATGTGGAGTCTTTCTACAAAGACCCCGTATTTTGCAATCTGCTCAACCGTTATGCCGATAAGGCAGAGGTCGGCGGACGGCTGCCGATGACCGGCGATGACGGCCCATCCCGCGCGTTTGAAGCGCCTGATCTGCGCGTACCCAACCGCCGCGGTCACGGGTTGGACAGAGGTTTTACCAATCAGCTGGCAAATATGTGGTCGCTGCTGATTCGGGGCGATGCTCAACTGCGGAAAGAAGCAGCGGTATTTTTGCGCAATGCGTACAAGGATTACGAATTGGTTCCGCCGATGGAGCGCAGCGTGATTTTCGGCATTACCCAACAGATGCTCGATGAAATAAAAGCATTGCCTTACGATGAAAATTACTTTGAAACCGATTCCGATATTTTCGGCAGCAAAGGCATGGCTTTGATCCGTGGCGGCAGAAAAGAAAAGCGCCACGGCTTCCAGCTGCTTTTCGGTCCTTCGCTGAATCACGGACAGGAAGAAGCGCTCAGCTGGACTTTTTTCAATCACGGCGGCGAATGGAGTTACGACCCCGGATATTTCAATCAGCACTACCGTATGGGGTGGACAACTGTATCGGTTTCTCACCAGCAGGTTACGGTGGATGGCAGCGCGGTTAAGGTGGTAAATGGCGGCGGCGAGATAACTGCTTATAATGTAAATACGCCTTCGGGTGTACAGTTTGTCATGGCAAAACAGGATCACGCTTTCGATCAGACCAAACGCTTTGAACGCTTGCTGGGGCAGGCAGATAATACTGAAAGCGGCGAACTGGAGTATTGGCTGGATGTTTCGATCGTCGAAGGCGGCAGATTCCGCGATGACAGTTTTCACACGCTTTTCGGCAAAGCCGATTACAATGTGCCGATGAAGCCGACCGGTAAATTCAGTATGTATGGCGATGCGGCAAAAGGAATGCATTTTCTGCGTAATTGGCGATTGAGCGGTTATACCGAAAAGGGTTTCTATTGGCGTATGCCGGGCAATGGTTACGGCTTTTTGCTGGATCCTGCCTGTTATAAAAGTTCCGAAGCGGTGCAGGCGGTTTTTTCTCAGCCCATGCTGGATAATGCCAAACGCTTCAAAAACACGATCAAAGTTGATTTTCCTGCCGAAAATAACCGCGAATACTACAGCGTGCGCAGCATGGAAGCACCGCTGGCGCCATCAATGGCGTATTTGATCCGGCGCGACCACGGTAAAGAGCCCAGCGTTTTTGCCAAGGTTATGCGTTTTCAGAATAACGGCGGAGTTGATCCGGTAAGGGAAGTCAAAAGCGTTGAAGTCAAAAACTCTCAAGCGCAGATCGCCCGGGCTTATTGGGTGAGTTTGAGCGACGGGCGCAGCGACTTGTGGATCGTTGCCGATGAAAATAGCGTCAGCGAGGTGGCACTTGAAGGTTTCCCCGCCATCCGCAGCAATGGTACTGTAACGGTGTTGCGCTTTGACAGTAATAAAACATTGCAGTATCTGAATGCAGCCAACGCTTCGGAAATAACAGTTGGAACGCAGACGTTCAGCGGGCAGAAAAATATCCACGGCAAGATCACCGCGGTAAACGATCAGACTCTGGGCAATATAAGTTTTGATGTGGCGTTTGATCAGGCTCCGACTCCACATGACAATGTGAATATGGTGGCTGTTACCAACAGTTTCAACGGCGCGCTGGCGGCGAATTGGACGGTCAGAAGTATTGAAGAAAATAAGGTGCATTGCCGCGACCTCAGGTTCATCTTCAGCAGTTGCAAACTGACTGCCGCCCAAACGAAAGGCGTTTACTTTACCAATCCCCCGCTGGCGCAGTTCTTCTGCCGTGGCGGTATGTTCTCCTCCGCGCTGGCGGTCGGTAAATTTATCCGTATCAACGGCGAGTTTGCGGGGGTGATCAAGTCGGCAAGATTGAACGGCAAAAATGTTGAATTGACTATTGTCGATCAAGCGGGCAAGGTTCTGGAAATCGCCGATAATACCATTGTGGATATTTGCGAAGCTCAAGTCGGTACTTCCATAAAAATTCTCAGCAATATTAACTGGAACAAGTAAGTATGAGCGATGATCGAATGATTGTTCCGGGCTGGTATTATCAGAACTTTGATGCCGATTTTAATGCGGATATTCCCGCGAGCGGTTACGGCGGCTGGAAGAAGTGCAATACATTGCCTTTCAGCTGCCGCCACTCGGCGCTGGCAGTAATGCACGCGTGGAAAGTTCCTGCCGCCGGAGAGTTTGCCGGCTGGCAGCGGGCGGTGGAGTATATGCCGCGTGCCAAAGCGATTATGCAGAACTTTTTTCCGGGGATTTTAAGCGCTTTCCGCGAAGCGGGGATACCGGTTATACATATTTGCGGCGGCGGCAGTTACTATCAGGATTACCCCGAATATCAGGCAAGTCTGGCTCTGGCGGGGGAAGAAGAAAGAGTTGAACGCATCAAGTTTGATCCCATACGGCAGGAGCTGGCTGATTTCAAACTCAAAAACGTACATCCCGGCGAACATAATCAACCGGATATTCAGGCGTGTTACCCGTTTCGGGATTTTGCTCCCGAAGCCCGCCCGTTGCCCGGCGAGATCATGGTGGATACGACCCGTCAGCTGTTTTTGCAATGCAAACGGCTGCAACTGTCGCATCTGGTTTACATCGGCTTTGCCATCAACTGGTGTTTGCAGATGTCGCCGTGCTGCATGACGGAAATGCTGCGGCATGGCGTGCTTTGCTCTACGGTACGCGAGTGTACTACTGCGGTGGAAAATAAAGAGAGTGCCCCGCAGGAACTTGCCAAGGCGCTGGAGATGTGGAAAGTAGCGCTGCAATTCGGTTTCGTTTATGAATACAAAGATATTGTAGAAGCCTTGCAGAATAAAAAATCTTCAGAAGGTAAATTGAATTAAACGAGTGTGCAACTATATTACACAATATAAAGAGTTGTAAAGAGATTTTTTCAGTATTTAAGAGAGTCGGTTTTATGAAGATAATTGATTGCCACGTTCATCCGCGCCCCGGACAGGGGTATGAAGCAGCTTTGCAGCATTTTCTGCAGCATATGATCGCTCACGGCATAGAGCGGATGATCGCATCGGATCTGGGCGATATCTGGCCCGAGTTTCCCGATTCCGCCACGCTGGCTGCTGCCAATGACCGTTTGCGCAAAGCAGCGCTTGAATCAAACGGCAGATTGGAGTATCTGGTATATATCAGCCCGGTACTGGATGATTGGGAAGCTGAATTCGATAAACATATCGCTGACGCCTGCGGAGTGAAACTCTGGATATCGCTGCGCCGGGCAGGAGAAACTTTTGAGCGTGCCATTGCGGTTCTGCGCAAAGCTGCATCGCTCAATAAAGCGGTATTGATCCACAGTTTTGACCGCACCGATGCGTTGCGCAATGGCGAGGTGGGGGGCGATGGAATCATTGAACTTGCCCGAGCCGTGCCTGAGTGCAGGATCGTAGCGGCGCATATGTGCGGAAACTGGCGGCGGGCAGTGGCAAGAGCGGAGAAGTTTCCTGAAAATGTTTATTTTGATATTTCAGGCGGCTATCCTGAGCGGGGATCGGTGCGCAAATTTGTTGACGTTTTCGGTTGCAAACGAGTTCTGTTCGGCTCAGATGCCCCCGGGCGCTCCTTCGGTTCGCAGTTGAGCAAGTTGGATTTTACGGGGCAATTTACTCAGGATGAGCTGGAGGATATTCTCTACAATAACAGTATGCGGGTATTCAATTTGAAAGAATATCCTTTTGCCACCCCCGCTCCTGAACTGCCCGATTGGCAGCTGGATTACACGCAGGATAATTTCTGCTTTGTCGGGCAGGGGCGCTGGTGGGATCATAAAGTAACTTGCGCCATGCTGACGGAAGAAGCGCGCAAAAACAAGGTTGAAGTGCTTTATACTGCCAGTCTGGAAGCATTGACCGCAGAGGATAAATATTCTGCCAACCGCAGTTTCTGTAAAGAAGCTGCTGCTTACGACCGGATCAAGCCGCTGGCGGTAGTGGATTTGAACGATCCGGAAGCGTTTGAGCAGCTTGAAGCGTACAAAAAAGATTTTGCCGGAGTGTTGATTTCGCCTTATTTGCACGGTTATAAACTTGATTATACAGCATATAAGCACTATTTTGACCGTTGCAGTCAGCTGGCTTTGCCAATATGGATAAATGCAACTTTGAGCGATGACCGTTTCCGGGCGGAAGAGTTGACTACGCGGAATATAAAATTGGAAGAGATAACTGCTTTTATCGCTGCTGCTCCGCAGAATAAATATATTTTTCAGGGGGTGAATCCCTTGTTGGTTCTGGAGCAGGATCTGCCTGAATATGTTTATTTTGAATGCAGCAAAGTGGCGGATGGCGAATATACCGCGGAAACCATTTGGCAATCGGAACGCAATATGGTAAAACATCTGCTGTTCGGCAGCGAATACCCGTTCCGCGACTATCACGGGGTAGCATCGGTATTGCATGGTGAGTTGTAAAATGCGGGGGCGGAATCTGCTTTTTTCTGTTGTTTTGCTGTTGATCGGATCAGCGGCGTTGATGGAGCAAGGTGCCGCGTTATGTCGGAAAACTTGCGCCGGGTAAATTTATCAGGATCAACGGCAAGATCGCAGGCCGCATTAACGGTGCCCGCAATAATGGTAAGAACATAATGGAACTGGACATTGCAGAGCTTGACGGCAATGTCCAGTTCCCGCCGATGATGTTGTGTGCGATATTGTCGAAGCTGCGCCGCAGCTCAGGTGTTTGGAAGTATTGAACAATCTTTACTGGGCAAAACAGGATTGAATCACGTTGTTTTTTACGTTATCCGCAACTTTTATGCACAGTTGGTAAAAGAAAAATCAATTAAATAATTGTAAAAATATTTTTGCTGTGCTATAATATCCTTAACTGAAAAAAACGATGATCGAATCATCAAATGAGGTCTGATATGAAGAAATTGCTTTGCGGATCGCTTGCTTTGGTCTGCGCCGGATTGTTTGCGGCGGAAAAAACCGACGAAATCCCGCTGCCGACTCCGAATCTGAAAACCAATGTGTCGCTGAAGTTTGCTTTGGACAAACGGCGCACCAGCAGAACATTTGCCCCCCATGCGTTGAGCGAGCTGGATATATCCAATCTGCTCTGGGCTGCTTACGGCAGCAATCGCGCCGACGGCAAACGGACTGTTCCTGCCGCAATGGGAATTTACTCCATATCAATATATGCAGCATTGCCCGATGGCGTTTATCAGCATCTGCACGGTGATAATGTACTTAAGAAGGTCAGCTCCGAAGATGTCCGCAGCTTTTCCGACAGCCGCAAGATGGGTGCCAAAGCCCCCGTGGTGCTGATAATGGTTGCCGATAAAGAGGCTTTCGGCGAAAAGGGCGGCAAATACGAGGCAATCGAAGCCGGGGCGATCATGCAGAATATTTATCTCTACTGCGCAGGCAATGGACTCAATACTGTAGTGTGCGGCAGCTTTGACGGAGAAAAACTTGCCAAAGCGCTTAAATTACCCGCCAGCAAATATGTGATTTTAACTCAAGTGGTCGGCTGCGGCCGCTGAAAAAATATTGTTTTTATATTGAGGGTTTTTATTTATTATGCTTAAAATAGCTTGTGCTAAAGTAGATATAACTCCTGATGCCAGCGGTTGGATCGGCTTTATTGCCGCGCCGGCCAAGCTGCCGCCCCGCGACCCGCTGTTCGGAAGATTGTTTTTGCTGGAAGATGACACCAAATCCACTTTGCTGGTGTCGCTGGATTACGGCGGGCTTTACCTTTCTGCTCAGGATGATTGGCGCGAAGAACTGGCAGCGGCGATGGATATTCCTGTAAATCGGGTCATACTGCATTGTGTGCATCAGCACGATACTCCGTTTGTCTGCATCGAAGCGTTCAAAGCCTACGATCCTGCGGTGGATCTGAGCTGGTTCGATAAAGTCAGGCGCAATGTCAAAGCTGCAGCGCTGACTTTGAAGGATAAATTGCAGAGTGTGGCGCGAATCGGTTGGAGCGAAACGCGGGTTTACGGTTATGCCTCCAATCGGCGTGTGCCTATGCCTGATGGTTCTATTGCAGTACGGTTCAGCCGCTGCGGGGATCCTGCGGTAAAAAATAAACCGGTGGGAATCATTGACCCCATGCTCCGCACGCTCGGTTTTTATGGCAATGACGGCAAGATGATCGCAGCGTGGAGTTTTTATGGAACCCATCCGCAGGTTGCCAATACCGGGGAGCGTTTCGGCGCTGATGCTCCGGGCGAAGCCATGCGGCTTTTGGAAACAACTCAAGCTGGCGTAGTCCATTCGCTGTTCAACGGCTGCTTCGGCAACGTTACTGCGGGTAAGTACTCCGGAGATGATCTGGAAGAAAACATCCGGGTTTTCGGCAAAAAACTTGCCGATGCAATTACGCTTAATACGCAAGCGATGGAAACGGTTGAAGCCGACAGCTTTGACTGGCAGCAGGAAGTTTTTGATTTTCCTGCCCGCGAGTTTACCGAAGCGGATTATGAACGTTTGGGCAAGCATCATTTTACGCTGCCGCTGGCAATGCGCTGTGCCAGCGAATACGGAATCAAACGCGGTAACAAATATGCAGTCGAAATGCTTAAACTGGGCGCGGTGAAACTCTTCTTTGTTGATGGTGAACTTTTCAGCGAATATGCTGTTTTTGCTCAGAGTCTGGCAGCGGATCAGAAACTTGCCATTGTCGGCAACTGCGGCGATACTTGTTTTTATATCGGCACAGCCGAAGCTTTGAGCAATCCCGAAGGGTACGAAGTCAACAGCTTTTGCCGGGTAAAACCTGAGTTTGAGGAAACCTTCAAGAATACATTGCGCAAAATGCTTGCAGAATAAAGCATTTAAAATTGAAAAAATCCTGTTTTGTGCTATCTTAAAAAGTAATTTTTTCAGAAATGCACAAAATGGGATTTTTTATTTTATGAGTCAGGCAAAACGTGAACATTGGGGCAGCACATGGGGGTTTATCATGGCGGCTGCCGGGTCAGCTATCGGTTTGGGAAATGTCTGGAGATTCCCGTATATTACAGGCATGAACGGTGGCGGCGCTTTTGTGCTGGTATATTTAGGGTGTATTCTGCTTATCGGTTTGCCGGTAATGCTGGCTGAATTTGCAATGGGACGGGCTTCCCAGAGCGATCCGATCGGCGCGTTCAAACATTTCAGCGGCGGCAGCGAAGTTATCAGCCGCATTTTTGCCGGATTCGGTATATTGCTGGCGGGATTGATCGCTTTGGTCAGCGGCAGTTACGGTCTGGCGGCGGTAGTAGCTTTGATCAGCGCTGCAATTTTCCGCTGGGGATTTGTGGTGGCAGGGGTGTTCTGTTCGCTGGTGGCTTTTCTGATCCTCTCTTATTATGCGGTGATCGGCGGCTGGATCTTGATTTATTCCTGGAAGTCTTTTGTGGGCGGGTTGAACTTTGCGGATACGGCGGCGTCAGGCTCCGCTTTCGGTGCGCTGGCAACCAACGGCTGGCTTTCCAGCCTGGGGATGATGCTTTATATACTCATTTGCGGATTTGTCTGCTTCTTCGGTGTTAAAAAAGGTGTTGAACTTGCCAGTAAACTTTTGATGCCTGTATTGTTTCTGCTGATAATCGTGCTGGTGGTTCGGGCGCTTACGCTGGATGGTGCAGGCAAGGGGGTGGAGTTCTTCCTGAAACCGGATTTCAGTAAACTTTCGGTCCAAGGCGTGCTTGAAGCATTGGGCCACGCATTTTATTCGCTGAGTCTGGGAATGGGGATATTGATAACCTACGGCAGCTATCTGCCGCGCAACCGCAATATTCTTTCGGCATCGCTTTGCATTGCTTTCTTTGATACTTTGCTGGCTATTCTGGCGGGGTTGGCGATCTTCCCGGCGGTATTCGCTATGAATATGAGCCCCGCGCAAGGTCCGAGTCTGATCTTTCAGGTGCTGCCGATCACCTTCAACAGCATACCCGGTGCGCTGGGATGGCTTTGGAACGGAATTTTCTTTGTGCTGATGAGCATTGCAGCGCTGACCAGCGGTATAAGTCTGCTGGAGTGCGGAGTGGCTACTGTTATGCAGCACTCCAGAATCAGCCGCCGCTGGGCGGTGGTTGGATTGACTGTACTCTGTACGGCATTGGCGCTTTTAAGCGCATGGGGAGCGGCAGACTGGTCAAATCTTGAAGCGCTCAAGAGTGTTTTCAGCAATTTGTTCGGCTCGGTAAAAGGTTCATTCCTGGATGAACTTGACTATATTTGCTCCAACTGGATATTGCCGCTGGATGGTTTGGCGATCGCTATTTTTGTCGGTTGGATCTGGGGCGTAAGCGAGTGTTCGCGGGAGCTTTACCGCTTTGGCGGAGCTGAGCCGATCAGCTTGCAGAAAACTAAAGATTTGCGCAGTATGCTTAAAAAGCAGATCCCGATTCGGGTCTGGTCGGTTTTTGTGCGGTTTATTGCCCCCGTGCTGGTATTGCTGACCTTCCTCTTTTCGGTAGGCGTGTTGGAAAATATCTTTGCCTGGGTGGGGAATCTCTTTAAATAACCAATCGCAATAATTAAAAAACTTTTATCCGCGCTTTTCTTTTCGGACTTGACAAAAAGAAAAGCGCTTTTGTGTTAAAAAGAATACGGCAGTTGCTTCAGGATCGAAGTTGAACTTTCAGAAAAGGACTTCCGATATATCAGACGCGTTTACCGCGATCATTGCCAGACGGTCAAAACCCAGCGCGCAGCCGCTGCAAACGGGCAGGGCATTGCGGCGGAGTACATCGTTGAAGGCAGCTGGTTCTCCATATTCTGCAGCTCCGCGCTGACGGCGGAATTCGCGGGATTTCTCAAACCGCTCCAACTGTTCAGCTCCATTGGTAAGTTCGCCGTAGGCGTTGGCAAGTTCCACGCCTTCGATATAAAGTTCCCAGCGTTCTGCCACCGTTGGATCGGCAGCTGAAAGTTGGGCAAGGCTTGCCCGATTGGCTGGGTAGTTGGTAAGATAGGTCAAACGCCCCCGCCCCAGCTGCGGCTCGATGGCGGTGACCATCAGTTCATCAAAGCAATCCTGTTGATCGGCTTCAATCATACTCATCGGGCAGTAGCGCTCAAAGGCCTCTGCCACAGTTATTATTTCGGGCGGCGCGGTAAGATCCACGCACCTGCCGTGAAAATCAAGCGTATTTGCCTGCAATACTTTCCGCAGCGAGCTGCAGATCATATCGGTGGTAAATTGCATCAATTCCCGATAATTGCAGCCGGTTATATAATACTCCAGCATCGTGAATTCTTCCCGATGTTTCCAACCGTGTTCATCGGCACGGAAGCAGGGGCCGAACTGGTAGATCTTCGGAAAACCTGCCGCCAGCAGAACTTTCATTTCCAGTTCAGGCGAAGGCCGCAGGAACTTCCCGGCGGCTTCAATGCAGTCAATATATTCTTCCGGCGCAGGTCCTGCAATTCGTACAGGCGTGTCAACTTCCAGAAAACCGCGTTCGTCAAAAAACTCCCGCATAAGTTTTTTCAGCATGGCACGCTGCTGCAGATTGCCTTGGGGCGGTACATAAAAAACCGTTCCGGATGTCTGATCCGGAACGGCTGATGTAAAGTCTTGAGCCATAGTCAAAAGCAATTACGCCTTGCTGACGCGTTCGGCATATTCCCCGGTACGGGTATCGACTTTGACAATGTCGCCTTCGTTGATGAACAAAGGCACCATGATTTCGTAACCATTGTCCAGCTTGGCAGGCTTCATAACGTTGGTGGCGGTATCGCCGCGGGCACCGGGTTCGGTATGCACGATCTCTTTTTCGATAAAGGTCGGCAGCGTGATTTCGATGGGCTGACCGTTGAAAAGCAGGATCTTGCAGAGGCTGTCTTCAATCAGGAAGTAGACCTGATCGCCCAGCATTTCGGCGTGAACGCGCATTTCTTCATAGGTTTCCGCATCGCTGAATACATACATATCGCCTTCAGCGTAGGAGTAATACATTTCGCGTTCTTCCAGGTCGGGCTTTTCGATCTTATCGGTGGGGCGGTAGGTTTTTTCCATCCCGGCGCCGTTGATCATGTTCTTCATTTTGCAGCGGTAAAGGGCGGTGCCTTTGCCGGGTTTGCAGAATTCAAATTCGGTGATTGCCCACGGGGCTCCGTCGATCTGGATCTTCAGACCCTTCTTCAGGTCAGACGCATTGTACATACTTAAAAATCTCCATAGTTGAGTTTTATGTGTTTAAACCACTTATCCTGATAATATATACCCGTTTCTTAATTTTTTCAAGTCAGAATGGCAAAAACTATTGAGTTGTGTTATATTATTACACTGTTTTTAATCAAAAAAAGAGCTTTGTATGACAAAAAAATCCAATTATCTTACCGGAACCATCGGTTCCACCATGCTTAAAACTGCGCTGGCAATGCTGCCCGGAACCATTGCTGTATCAGGTTATAATCTGGCAGATACATATTTTGTTGCCAAGCTGGGGACTCTGCCGCTGGCTGCCATGGGATTCACGTTTCCTGTAATCATGCTGATAAACTGCATCTTTCACGGTTTGGGGGTGGGGGTTATGGCTACGGTGGCTCACGCTGTGGGCGGTGACAAACGCAAAAAAGCAGCCAAACTGGTCAGTTCGGGCATGATTCTGATTGTAGCGGTGGCAACTTTGCTGGGGATCATCGGCTACAGCTGCATGGGGTGGACCTTTGCGCAATTCGGCGCTCATGGCGATGTGGTAAATCCCATCAACGAATATATGACAATCTGGTATCTGGGCTGTGCTACAGCGGCGGTGGCTATGGTGGGCAACAGTTTGCTGGTGGCAGTAGGCGATTCAAAGCTGGGGGGATTGCTGATGATGCTGGGGCTGGTGATGAATGTGATCCTTGACCCGCTTTTTATCTTTGACTGGGGGTTCGGTTTGGGAATTGCGGGGGCGGCGGCAGCCACGGTGATTTCGCAGTTATGCGGGTCGTGCCTGATTATTCTGGCACTGGGCAGAAGACACAATTTATGGAACTTCAAGGCGCTGAATAAACGGGTGGTGCGTTCGGCGGCAAAACAGATCATCCGCTTTGCCATTCCCGCCATGCTCGGCATGGTGCTTATGCCGATCGGCAATGGGGTGGTCACCCGGATCGTGGCAAGTTTCGGCGATGCTGCGGTGGCAGGAACTGCCGCAGCGGGACGTCTGGAGGCGCTGGCTTTTATGCTGCCGATGTCGCTGGGGATCGGTTTGATGCCGATGATCGCTCAGAATTACGGCGCCAGACTTTACAGCCGGATCAATCAGTGCCGCCATTTCGCCATGCGTTTTGCCTTCTTTTATGAAATATTTATGGCGGCAGTATATTTTATTGCCGCACCCTATCTGGTCGGATTTTTTACTGAAGATGCAGAAGTGGCACGGATCATGACTGCTTACCTCAGGATCGTTCCCTGGGGATTCGGATTGATCGAAATCCACCGTTATTGCGGATTTTTCTTTACCGGGTGCAACTATCCCCACGGCAGCGCGTGGCTCTCGGCGTTGCGGATATTGGCATTGTTGATCCCTTTTTCGCTGTTGGCATTGTTTCTGGGCAGTTTGAACGGGTTGTTTGTTGCCCGTTTGCTGGCTGACTTGCTGGCGGGTTTGATCGGTTGGCTGCTGGTGGTGCGTATGACCGGAAGACTGCCGGCGGATGGCGAAGTGATCGTGCGAAGACAGTAAAAAAGTTGGAGATGAAAGAATATGTATAAGCTGCTTGGAAAATTGATGATGATCCTGCTGCTGGGCATGGGCTTGAGCGGCGGATCGGAGCTGTTTGCCAAAGAGCAGAAAATATACTGTTCAGTCTGCAAAAAGAAGTTGAAACGTAATTTTTTGCGTTCTTCGGATAATAAATTTTTCTGCGATAAAAAGTGTTTTGAAACTACCCGCCCGCGCTGTTCGCAATGCAAACGCTCCATTGACGGGAAATATTTCCGCGCAGACAATAAAGCCTATTGTTCGCAAGATTGTGTTGAACGTGCCAGTATGATAAAATGTATGCGTTGCGGCAAGGCGGTAAACAAAGGAAGTTTTATTGAGTCAGCTTACGGCAAGTTTCTCACTTGTTTGCCTTGCGGAAAAATTCGCGGCTGTGTGGTGTGTCACCGTGCGCATCGCAAGATGCGGCAGATGCCCAACCGCTGCTATATCTGCCGCGATTGTGACCACATCATTGTAGATGATCTGCGCGAACTGCAGCAGGTGCTGGAGCAGGTGCGGTCCACGCTGCAGCGCAAGCTGCGTTTTACTTTTGACCACCCGATCTATCTGGAAATGCGCTCCTTCGGGCGCGACCCCAGCGAGCCGTTTGACGGCAGACAGGAAATGGGGCTTTATATCTACAACGGCAAGATGTCGGTAACTAAGGTGCTGCCGGGTGAGTATTGGCACGATAAAAAGGCTGAAGTCAAAATTACCGATGAAAAATGTGTTATTGTGATCATGGATTCGCTGCCCAAATTCAAAGCCTGCGAAATCATGGCACACGAACTTGCCCACGACTATATGCGTCACCGCTGGCCATACATCAAAGATTTGAAGTATTGCGAAGGTTTTGCCGAACTGGTTGCCGCCGAATACAACCGCCTGAGCGGTTACGGCAAATGGAACTACCGCATGGAAATGAATCCCGATAAAGTTTACGGCGATGGCTACCGTATGTTCAAAGCATGGCTGCAGCAGGGTTCATGGCGCAACGTATTCAAGCAGCTGGATATTGCCAACGATAAAGCCAAACCAGCTGAACTTAAATGATCTCTCCGGCGGGGTCCGCTGCCGCGTTGGTTTTGATGATCTTGAATTGGGTCGTCAGCAAGGCCGGATCGCTGGCGATACACTCAACTTGTACGCTTTCGCCCAGCGGGATCCTGGCATTGTAACGGTTTTTGAACTCAAAAGCCAATTCAGGCAGCAGCCATACGCTGCGTTCATCGGGTTTGGCAATATATATGGCTTCGCCCTGCCACGGTTCGGGTTGGTTTTTCAGCATTACCAAAGTCCAGTATTCTCGGCATTGACGCTCCAGTTTGCTGTTCAGCTGGGCAGCTGCTTCGGAACGGGCAAGCCGGCTGTCCATGGCGGATATGGTAAGTAAAGGCTGATTGGCAATAAACTTACGCAGCTGAATATGCGCCAGTAAGTCCTCGTAGCGCCGCAGGGGGCTGGTAACTCTGGCGTAAGGCATCAAGCCGAGACCGGCGTGTTTGCCCGGCAGAGTGGAAATGGTACTCTGTCGGCAGCTTTTGCGCAAGGCGTACATACCGGGCATTGAGTCGGGCCGTTCGGTCATTTCCGGGTCTTCCTGTACAGCAAATGGCAGCGGAAAACCGTTGGCTTCGGCAAATTCCGCCGCAGCGTGGCCCGCGGCGAGCATGGCGTTGGCAACCAGTTCCCGCACCGGATTCTGTTCCAGCGGAGTGATTTTGATCTTGCGCCCGGCAATATCGACCTTTACTTTTACTTCCGGCAGGCGGATCATAACTGCATTGTTATTGCAGCGCATATTGCGGAAGCGCTGCAACGCTTCCACGCATGGTTTGAATTCATCGGAATTCATAAGTTCATCGCCCTGCTGATAATTCATCCTTTGAGCTTTTATTCGGGAAGGGGCGATTTTTTCCAGTTTTACATTGCCTTCGGAGTCGATTTTTATACCGAAACTCAGCGCTGGCGATATCTCCTGCAAACCCAACCCGAAAATATTGACCGCATTTTCCGGCAGCATATGCAGGATTTTTTCCGGCAGATAAAGGGTTGACCCGCCTTCACAGGCAAAGTGTTCCAGTTCCGAATCCCATTCGATCACTGATGCCACATCTGCAATATGTACCCATAGAATGTCATTTTCAGCATCGTAACTTATTGCGTCATCGGGATCGTTGCTCTCTTCGTCGTCAATGGCATAGGCTGTCAGGTGGGTAAGGTCAAGCCGCTCTTCCTCCGGCAGTCCGGCAGGAAAATCCGGGTATTGGCGCGTAAGTTGGATTTCGTATCGACAGGGCCACGGATTGTGGTCAAATTCATTCCATACACCAAGTTTAAGCAGCAGATTCTGGGCTTTTTCCGGCAGCGCATCCATGCCGAGTTCGTGCATGAGTTTGCTGGAAGCAGTTTCGCCGCGGGCAACATTTTCGATTTCCCGCAAAGCCGGGTGATCTGCCGTGGTTACTGCACCGCTGCGGATGCGTTCAAGCAAGGCGGTACGGGCTTCGGCCTGAGCTGCCTTTTGCAGTTCTTTATTGCGGATGCTGCGGATGTGTTCGGCGCTGTTGGCTGTTACGCCATCGGCAACCGAACCGGAAAAGCAGCAGTTTTCTTCCAGCAATGCAAATGCCGCCAGCGCTGCTGCGGGGGTGTTGCTGTTCCAGAGCAGTTCGGTAAAATCGCTGAAACTTATACTGTCGTCACCCAGCAGTTCGGCATTTTCTTCCTGAATTGCAAATTCAATCATCGGGGCAGGCTGCGGAACACTTTGACAAGGTCCTGCATGAAGAAAAGTTATATCTTTGAGCCGTACCGATTTGCTGTCGCCTGCGGCGGTACGGATCAGATATTTATCGGAATTGACTTCGGTTACTACGGCGCCTTTGCCTTTGTAAATGACCAGCGTATTATTTTTTATCAACATATAAAATCCAATTTTTACTGCAGCTTTATGTTATTTGATTAATTTAACGCCTTAAAAGAGAAGTTTCAAGTATCAAGACTTGTATTTTATGAATTTATGCGGTATCTTATCTTGATAAAAAGATATTGAATGTTTTTTTATTTAAGGCAGAGGTTGTTTTTTTGAAGAGAGCTTTATTACTTGGCTGCATTCTGGTCGGGGTGATGCTGAACGGTTGCGTGAACCCGACGGGGTCGTATTACTCCAACGAGCTTAACGGCGGCGAACTTCAGCTTTCGGAGGATAATGTTCAGCAGCTTAAATTTGTCAATACCCGGCAGAATCCGGTCGTTTTTATTCACGGCTTGCTGGGTTCGGAACTGCACACCCATACGGGAATGCGGTTGTGGGGCGATTTTTCCTATTTGGAAATGCTGGAAGGCAAGTGTTTTTACGATCTGGCGTTGCCGGCAGCGGTAAATAATAATCATGATATACTGCATCCGGGGGGATTGCTGAAAAAATCCAGGATCTCCGTCGGGCCGTTCAGCTGGGAACGGGAGAATTATCAGGCGGTAATATCGCTGCTGGAAGCAATGGGGTACCGGAGCGAAGAAAGCGCCCGTGCAAGCGGAACTTTGCCTTCACTTTTTATATTCTACTATGACTGGCGCAAGGGAATCGATAAGAATGCGGCTGATCTGACGGATTTTATCGCAGAAAAAAAAGCGCTGCTGAGTAAGAAATCGAACCGGCAAATTAAATTTGATCTGATCGGTCACAGTATGGGCGGTTTGCTGGCGCGCTACTACGCTGCTTACGGCGCTGCTCAGCTGGGGCAGGGCAAAGCGCCGCTGCCGGTTGCCACGTGGAAAAATAAAGCGCATCTTGATAAAATAATTCTGATTGCATCGCCGCAGCTGGGTTATGCAGATTGTTTTTACGAAATCATCAACGGCTTGAAACTGGAAACCTTGGCTCCCCGTTTTCCCGGGGCGGTAATGGCTACTTTTGCCAGCTGTTATCAAATGTTGCCCGATCCTGAATTGCAGGCAGTAAAAATGCTTGATTCAGGCGAAACGGTAGATATTTTTGACCCGGAAGTATGGCAGCGTTTCCGCTGGGGATTGCTTGACGGCAGCAACGAAAGCGCTCAGGTGCTGGCGCTGATTATGCCCGATATGGATGCTGCTGAGCGCAAACAGGCTGCGCTGGAGCTGCTGGCAAGATATCTGGATAACTCCAGACGGTTCAAGCTGCTGATAAAAAAATCTGCTGCGGAAGTGCCGTCAGAATTAAATTTTTACTGTATTGCCGGAGTCGGATTTTCCACCGCATCGGTTTTGTCGGTAGATCCTGCCAGCGGGGCGGTGGCGATTGAGGAGTATGCCCCCGGAGATGGCAAAATAACTTTGCGCAGCGCTGCAATGCAGAGGGCGGAAGCAAAAAATTATCTGAACGGAAAGCGCACGCTGTGGACGCAGCTGCTTATTCTTGATGGCGCCCATATGGGGATCATGCGCAGCACACTTTTTGCCTGCAACTTATATGCTGTACTGCAGCAACAGGAATAGGGGGAACTCCTGGTATGTCTGATAAAAAATACCGATTGAAAAATCTGGGCAAACTTCCGCCGATGCGGCATCTTTTTGACCGCTGGGTCCCGGAGGCTCTGACCATGATGGGGGCGCTGAAATTTTTGCAGTTTCTGCGGGTGCTGGGCGTGCGGGTACGCAGTAACGGCTGGCGCAAGGTTACTTCGATTTTTCTGCGGGGGGAAAGTTCCAAGTTTATTCTGGGCAGTTTCAGGCTCAACCCTGATTCAACTGCGCTGCTGCCTGCACCGGGCAGGGCGGAAGCACAGCGGCGGCTGGCGGCTAAACTGGCAGCCTATTTGCGTACTACCGATGCAATCGGGTACTGGGTGGAACCGGGCAAGTTTGCCTTTGTAAGACGCAAACGCAGATTCCGCGATCTGCTGCTGGTGGAAGTGGATAAAATGGGTATGATCGTAAAACTGACCCCCTGGTTTGACCGCACCGCCCGCAAACTTGATCCTGCCAACAGCACTATGCTGGACGAGGTTTTGCAGGTGATCGCTTACTGCTGCAATAAACTGCACGATATGCCTGAATCTCAACGGGCGGTTGAGCTGCAGAAAGCAATCAAACACATGATCCGTAAAAAATCCCGTTTCAATTATTTCGGCCGCCGGAGAAGAATGTGGATAGCCAATCGGCTGCTGCATTCCACGGTTTTATTTTGTGATTTTATGGAGTCGGTCAATTCTGTACAGTTGACCCGGGAACGCTTTACCATGCCGGATTTCCGTAAATACCGCAATCCCGGTTGGGGGATGCTCGGTGTAGTGGCGCGCTTTACTCATGATTTCCGGGAAGTGGATTTATGGTGTCAGTTCAATCATGTGGCAACAGACGGTATGCCGATGCAGGAGTTTTTAAGTCAGCTGAAAAAGGATTGGGGCGAAGTTGCCCCCGTGCAGTATCCGGCTGTACAGCGCAATGGTTGGGGCGGTGTGCAGGTGCGCTACGCAGGAGAAGGAAATTTCCGGGCACTCTTTTTTTCTGATTTCGGGCTGTTGATGAAGGTCAGGAGCTTTTTGAATACTCACTTTCAGGAAAAGATGGGCGGTTTGGCTACCGTGGCAGGGTTGGTGATGTGGGGTTTGACCCGCCACGAAAGTTTTGCCCGCCGCAAGATCCTGTTGCCGGTAGATGCGGGGGAACAGGATGGAGAACGCGCGCTGGAGCTTATCATTATCCGCCCGCGTCAATTCAACAGCAACAGCGGTTCGATGCTGGATGATTTCTGTATGTTCCAGAAAGAAATGAATCTGCGTATGCAGCAGGCCCGTTCGGGAATCGGTGCGGTGAGCGAGTTCCTGGAGCTTTGCACTTTGCTGCACCCGCTGCTGTATCATATTGCCAGAAGAGTCTGGCCGCGGGCTTTAGGGGAAGTTCTGGGCAGCGCGGGGTTATCCATTTTGCGCGATGCGGAGATTTTTCTCAGTCCGATGACAGAGTTTCAAAGCGATGGATTTATAACTATCGGCAATCTGGATATGCCCACAATTGACGGCAGTCGTGCCGCTGCGGTGGGGATCGCGGGCAGCCGCAGCCAGATCCGCAATACGCTGGATGCGTTGAATAATCTGGCATTTGACCTTGCCAAAATGCTGGATTTGCCGGAAGATATATAATACAAAGATGTTTTTGTACTCAAGCGTATCATAATCATTTGCTGATAAGTGCAAAAAAGTTGCTGCCCTCTGCGAAAATGGAAAAAAACGCCGAACAGATTGTCTGAAAAACGTAAAAGTTTTCTTTTGAGCAAGAAAAACACGAAAAAAGCTGAATTTGTACTTGACGAAAAGCCAAAAACGTGATACATTAATAGAGTTTTGACTTGTTAATCAATAAAATCTTTCAAAAATATAAAATATTTTAAAATACAAAGGAGAAAAAAATGACCAAGCGTGATTTAGTTGTCAAGATCGCCAAAGAAACTGACCTTATTCAGAATGACGTAGCTCAGGTGGTGCAGAAGACTCTTGACTATATCGCTGCTGAACTTATTGCCGGCCGTACCATCGAACTGCGCAACTTCGGTGTTTTTGAAATCAAAGTCCGCAAGAGCCGTAAGGGCCGCAACCCCAACCAGCCGGAAAATGAAGTGGTGATTCCGGAACGTGCCGTGGTCAAGTTCCGTGCCGGTAAAGAGCTTAAAGATGCAGTCGAACAGCTCGATCCTGCCAAATTCAATAACTGAGCAAAATCCTTTTTGCATAGTTTATCACCGGCGGCAGATATGAACGACGGAAAACGGTGCCAAAACATCAGCAATACAGCGCGATGGGGCGTTTTCTCGCTTGATACTGCCGCTGCAAGTAATACGCGTCGGAGTTATGACAATGATATTGTCATCTGCTCCGGCGCCTTTTCATTATAAAAAACTCAAGCAGGGATAATATATGGCTAAATCAGCACCATTACCTGGAACTTCGGACATCTTTCCCGGAGAAGTCGGAGCATGGCGTTTTTTGGAAGAAACGGCGCGGGGGGTCTTTAATTGCTACAATTACGGAGAATTGCGTACGCCGATATTTGAAGCTACCGAAGTTTTTCAACGCGGTCTGGGCGATGAAACCGAGGTCGTGCAAAAAGAAATGTACACATTTGAGGATCGGGGCGGCCGCAGTGTAACACTCCGCCCTGAAGGTACTGCGGGAGTAATGCGCGCTTTGCTCAATACTGATGTGCTTAACGGAGTGGAGCAGCGTGTATTCTATATCGGTCCGATGTTCCGCGGGGAGCGTCCCGCCGCCGGCCGCCGCCGCCAGTTCCATCAGATCGGTGCCGAAAATGTGGGGCGCATTGCTCCTGAACTGGATGCCGAGGCAATTGCCATGCTGCTGGGCTTGCTGGAAAAACTGGGCATTAGCGGTTCCACGCTCAAACTCAACACCCGCGGGGTGGCGGCGGATCGACCTGCCGCAGCGGCAGCTTTGAAAGAGTATTTTTCCAAACATATTGATATTTTGTGCGAAGATTGCCGCAAACGTCTGCAGGGCAACGTATGGCGGATCCTGGACTGCAAGGTGGAATCCTGCCGCGAGATCATTGCCAATGTACCTGATTATGCCGGAATGTTCAGCGCTGAATCCAGAGAGTATTTCCAGAAAGTCTGCCGTCATCTGGATTGGCTGGGGATCAAGTATGAGATCGACCCGTTTCTGGTGCGCGGTCTGGATTATTATGTGCATACGGTTTTTGAAATCACTCATCCCGGATTGGGCGCACAGAACGCCATTGCGGGGGGCGGTCGCTACGAATTGCTGCTGCCAGGTGAAAGCAAACCGGTTATCGGTGTCGGATTTGCTGCCGGTATGGAACGGCTTTTGATGGTGCGCGAGGCGCTGAATCTGCCCGCCAATGGCGATATGGAGGAAAATCGCTGCGTGTTTGTTGCTGCGCTGGGCGAGGCGGCAGAAGAATTCAAAGTCAAATTTACCGCCGAACTGCGTAATCAGGGCATCGCCGCTGCTGCCGAAATCGCAGGTAAATCGCTCAAGGCGCAAATGCGTGCAGCCAATCGGGTGAATGCTGCTTGTGCGGTGATCGTGGGCGAAGAAGAACTTGCCGGAAATACGGCAGTTCTGCGCGACCTTACCGGCGGCGAACAAAAACAAGTGGCGCTGAACGAGCTGATTGGCGAAATCAAAAAACTGATAAACAAACAATAAACGATTGTTTTAATTTTTTCAAAGGAGAGAAAAATGGAACTGACCAAGAAAAATCTGGTTTTTATGGGTGCTCCCGGTGCCGGTAAAGGAACTTTTTCCGGATTGCTGCTGGAAAAAGTTATGCTGGCGCACATCTCAACCGGCGATATGCTGCGGGCGGAAAAGGCTTCCGGCAGCGAGCTGGGCAAAAAGCTGGCGGCAATCATGGATGCCGGCCAGCTGGTATCTGACGAACTGGTGGGAGAAATCGTTGCCAGCCGTCTGAGTAAGCCCGATTGCGACAACGGGTTCATTCTCGACGGTTATCCCCGTACTATCGCTCAGGCTGAAATGCTCAATAAGATTCTGGAAAAGATCGGCAAGAAATTGGATGCGGTAGTCTTTTTTGATGTGCCCGACGAAGTGGTGCTGGAACGTCTTACCGCCCGTATGAGCTGCAGCAAGTGCGGCGCGATCTTCAATAAACTTTTTATGAAGCCTGCCAAGCCGGGGATCTGCGACCATTGCGGCGGCGAACTTATCCAGCGCAGCGATGACTCGCTGGAAACAGCCCAGGGCCGTTTGAAGGTTTTCCACGAAAGCACTCAGCCCCTGATCGACTTCTATCGTGAAAGCGGTCTGCTGATGCCGATCACCGAACTGGACAAGGCCAAGATTTTCCAGACTCTGCTGGATGGTCTTAAATAATTTTGAAAAAGATCTGAACTATGGCACTTTTTCGAGATTATGTAGTTCATACTCCTGAGGAGATCGAACGGATAAGAGTGGCAATGCAGATGACTGTGCAGGTGCGTGACCAGCTTGTCGAGCTGGTGCGCCCCGGCATGAGTACGCTGCAAATAGATACTCTGGCGGGCGATCTTATCCGGGCAACAGGCGGAACCAGCGGTTTTCTCAACTATCACGGGTTCCCCGGTAACATATGTATATCGCTGAACGATGAGGTGGTTCACGGCATCGGTTCTCCGCACCGTATCGTACAGGAATGCGATATTGTAAGCGTTGATATCGGTGTGATGTATAATAACGCCGTGGGCGACAGCGCCATAACTTTTGGCTTTGGCGAATTGCCTGCCGAAACCAAACGGCTTTTGAAGGCTACGCAGGAAGCGCTGATGGCGGGGATAGCTGCGGCGGTCAAAGGCAATTATATACGGGATATCAGCCGGGCGGTGGAAAAACGCGCCATGGCAGATCATTTGGGCATTGTGCGCGAAATGGTCGGTCACGGGGTGGGGATCCGGCTGCATGAGCCGCCTGATGTACCCAATTACGTTACTCCTGTGCGGGGGCCTAAACTGGTGCCGGGAATGGTGCTGGCTATTGAACCGATGCTCAATCTGGGCAGCAACAGGATCAAGCAGGATAGCGACGGCTGGACGATCCGTACCAAAGACGGCAGCTTGTCGGCTCACTTTGAACACTCTATTTTAATCACAGATAATAAACCGGAGATATTGACGTGGCCAAAGACGATGTAATCAAAGTTGAAGGTACGGTCCGTGAGCTTCTGCCCAACACGATGTTTCGGGTTGAGCTTGCCAACGGACACATGGTCAGCGCTCATATCAGCGGGCGTATGCGGTTGAATTTTATCCGTATTCTGCCCGGTGACAGCGTGACGCTGGAAATGTCGCCATACGACTTGACCAAGGGGCGGATCGTTTTCCGCAAAAAGTAAGCCCGGGAAAGCGGGTGCAAACGGCGTATCGGAGCAATCTTGATCCGATACGCACAACTCTTTAATCAACCAACAAAAACAGCAGGTAAAAATGAAAGTATTGGTATTGAATGCCGGCAGCAGTTCGCTGAAGTTTACGCTTTTTGATATGACCGATAAGAGCGTTCTGTGCAAAGGTCAGGTGGAACGTATTGGTTCCGACCACCCAAATTTTATCTATAAACGCGCCGACGGCTATAAGTTTGAAGGCGAAATTTCCGCCAAAGATCACGTCGGTTCGCTGAACGAAATCGCAGCCAAACTGGTCAGCGAAGACGGCGGCGTCATCAAGAGTTTGACCGAAATTTCCGCTTGCGGCCACCGCGTGCTGCTGGGCGGCGACAAGATCACCAAGCCGATCAAGGTCGATGAATCCGTTAAGCAGATCATCCGCGATTACATTCCCCTCGGGCCGCTGCACAATCCTGCCAACCTGGCGGGTATCGAAGCCTGCGAAGCAGCTATGCCCGGTGTGCCCAACGTGGGGGTGTTTGACACCGAGTTTCATCAGACCATGCCGCCGGAAGCCTACCTCTATCCGATCCCGTATGAATTTTACGAAAAATACGGCATCCGCAAGTACGGTTTTCACGGCACCAGCCACCGCTTTGTGACCCGTGCATCGGCGGAATTTCTGGGCAAGAGCGCCGGCGATGTCAGCTTGATCACCTGCCATCTGGGCAATGGCTGCAGTATTGCAGCGGTCAAGGAAGGCAAGGTCATTGATACGACCATGGGGCTTACTCCGCTGGAAGGTTTGATGATGGGTACCCGTTCCGGGGATATCGACGCGGCGGCGGCGCTGCGGATGATCGAAGTCGGGTACACTCCGGCTGAAGTCGGAACTATTCTCAACAAGAAATCCGGTTTGCTGGCGATTGGCGGAATCAACTCCGGCGATATGCGCGATATGCTGGCAGCGGCGGAAAAGGGCGAAGGCCGCGCCGAGCTGGCGGTCAAGATGTTTGTCCGCAGAATCGTGAAGTACATCGGCTCCTACTATGTGCTGCTGGATGGCAAGATCGATGCTTTGGTGTTCACGGGCGGTATCGGGGAATTTTCGGTTCCGATCCGCGAAATGGTGCTGCAGGGCGTCCGCAGTCTGGGCGTGAATGTTTGCAGCAAGCGCAACGAAGAATGTTTTGGCAAAGCCGGGGTTATTTCCAGTGACGACAGCACGCTTAAAGCTATTGTAATGCCTACCAACGAAGAGCTGATGATCGCGGAAAGCGCGGTCGAAGTTCTGGCGCAATGATTTAATTTATTTTAAGGAGATGAAAAATGGCTGTAATTGATACGATCAAGGCCCGCGCGATGGCGCTGGGGAAAACTCTGGTTCTGCCCGAAGGTCAGGATCCGCGGGTAGTCAAAGCGGCGAATATGATTGCCGACGAAAAAATCGCCAAAAAGATCATTGTGCTGGGTTCTCCCGCTGAAATCGACAAGGCTTGTGCCGATGCGGGGGTAAGCGAACGCAAATTCGATGCGATCGATTATCTGAATTGCGATTTCTTCCAGCAGTATGTTGAACAGTTTTGCGAAATGCGCGCCAAAAAAGGCTGCACCATGGAAAAAGCGCTCAAGACCATGTCTGACCGCATCTATTTTTCAGCAATGATGGTGCGCAACGGCATGGCTGATGCGCTGGTGGCAGGAAGTATTGCTTCCACGGCGGATATGCTCCGTGCAGCGTTTCAGTGCATCGGTACTGCGCCCGGGATCAAAATCGGCAGCAGCTGCTTTGTGATGGATTTGGCTACGACTGCGCCCAATGGCGAAAATACGCTTATGTTTGCGGACTGCGCGGTGAATCCTGATCCGACCGCAGAACAGCTGGTGGATATTGCGCTGGCAACGGCTTCGACCTATCGTTCGCTTTTCGGCAAACAGCCCAAAGTAGCGTTCCTCTCCTTCTCCAGCTTCGGCAGCGCCGAACATGAATTGCTGGAAAAGGTGGTTGCCGCTGCCAAGCTGTGCAAAGAACGGGTTGCCGCTGAAAATCTGGATATCATTGTTGACGGTGAATTGCAGGCGGATGCCGCTATCGTGCCGTCGGTCGCCAAGAGCAAGGCGCCCAACAGCGCACTTAAAGGCGATGCCAACGTGCTGATCTTCCCCGATCTGAACGCGGGCAACATTGCTTATAAGCTGGTTCAGCGTTTGGGCAATGCAGATGCCTTCGGTCCGGTTCTGCAGGGATTGGCAAAGCCGATGAGCGATCTTTCCCGCGGTTGTTCTGCCGAAGATATTGTCGGTGCCGCGGCTATTGCTATTTGCCAGAGCGCCTGCTGAATGTAAGCAAGCGGTTATTTCTGAGCATTATCAGGCAGGATGTGAGCTTGAAAAGGTTCACTCCTGCTTTTTTGTGTCCTGTTGATATACTGCTTTAACGTCTGGTGTTTATAGAATATTTTTATTTAATCAGTTAGCTGTATTTATCGGCTTGACAATTTATCAAATTACATTATATTATCAAAAATGTAGTAAAAGATAAATCGCCGGAGGTGGATTCATGCAGCCGTATCAAGTAAAAAAAGCCTATGAGCTTGCAGAAAAATTTCAAGCCAGACTGCAGCGCGATCTTTATTGCGCAATTCAGCCGATGAAAGCGGTTTTTGCTCCCACAGATCGTGCCATGGGTTTTGGTGAATGTGATACGTTGGAGTATAAAGCAATAACTCCCGGCGAAGTGTGGGGAAGAACCTGGCAAAACGGCTGGTTTAAGTTCAGCGGGAGTTTTGCCAGGGTAAAAGAAAAAAATCTGATTCCTGCCTGCCGGATCAACACCGGCAGCGAAGCGCTGCTGTACGATGTAAACGGTAAGGCGCTTTCGGGATTGACTGCATACTGCTGGTTCAAAGATGACTTTATCCGCGAAATATATTATCCCGGCAAAAGTGCGCCAGCTTCCGGTTTGGAGTTCAAACTCTACTGTGCCGTTACCGCCAACAAGCTGGCGGGGCTGGATGTGGATTACGATCCGCCCTTCGGCGCCGAAGTCAACGGCAGCTTTGAAGCACGCTTCAAGTGCGCCGAAACTTTGTGGGTACGCAGCGAAGTTCAGCAGTTGATTTACGATGTAAAAGTGTTGCGGTCGCTGGCATCGGTTTGGGCAGAAAAAGATTACCGCCGTCGGGATATAGCTGAAAAACTGAATAAAGCTGAAAATATTTACGCCGATGATTTCCGCAATGCTTCCGCCGCCAGAGAAGTATTAGCGCCGCTTTTAAAACGCAGAGCTGCCGACAGCGCGTTAAGCGTTACGGCGATCGGTCACAGCCATCTGGATACAGCTTATATGTGGCCGGTAAAAGAAGGGATCCAGAAATGCGGCCGGACTTTTGCTACTCAAATGGAGCTGATCGAAAACAGTTCGGATTATATTTTCGGTGCGTCGCAGCCTCAGCACTACGCTTTTGTCAAACAGTATTTCCCTGAACTTTATGAACGCATCAAAGTTGCAGTAGCTGAGGGCCGCTGGGAAGTGCAGGGCGGTATGTGGGTGGAAGCCGATACCAATGTGCCGGATGGCGAAGCGCTGGTAAGGCAGTTCTTGCATGGAAAGAATTTTTTCAAAGATGAGTTCAATATAGAAGTGCGCAATCTCTGGCTGCCTGATGTGTTCGGTTATACGGCTGCCATGCCGCAGATTATGAAGCTGGCAAACTGCAACAGCTTTGTGTCGATCAAACTGTCGGGAAACGATTGCAACAAATTTCCGCACAACACCTTCCGTTGGCGCGGGATCGACAAAAGCGAGGTGCTGGCACACTTTCCACCCGAAGGTTTTTACAGTTCATTTCTGCAGCCGGATACGCTTTGCAAGGCGCAGGATAATTATGCGGAGAGTTCCGAAACCGGTGCTTTTCTTTCGCTGTTCGGCATGGGCGACGGCGGCGCCGGGGCGGTTCGTGATGATTTGGAAGCCGGACGCCGGTTGGCGGATCTGGAGGGCGCGCCCAAAGTTAAATTTGCTCCTGCTCAGGAGCTGCTGGATTATTTGAACAACTGTTTTTCGCAGCTGCCCATATGGGATGGCGAGCTTTATCTGGAGCGTCACCGTGGTTCTACCACCAGCGCCGCCCGTTTCAAGCGCGACAACCGCAAAAGTGAACAGCTTTTGCCTGCGGTGGAATTTCTCTGTTCGGCAATCAGGCAACAGCCTTACCCGATAAAGCAGCTGGATAAAGCGTGGAAACTTTTGCTGTTGTTCCAGTTTCACGATATTATTGCCGGTACTTCGCTGGACGAAACCTATGAGGAAGCAGCGGCGGCGCATAAAGAGATCCGCCAACTGGCAGCGGAGTGTGTCAATAATGCAGTTAAAATGTTGCCATCTGAAGAGAATACTCTTACTTTGGTCAATTCGCTTAATACCACTTGGCGCGGCAGTGTTACTTTGTCCGGCGAGTGGGGCGGATGTACGCTGATTGATGCATCGGGCAAAGCTATGCCGTATACGATCAACGAAGATGGCTCCAGCGATGTATCCGTTGAATTGGAGCCCATGAGTTTTACTGCATTCAACCGCAGCGGACTGTTGGGCAGAAGCGAGGTACTTACCAGTATTGCACCTGTATTGGAAAATGAGTATATAGCCTACACTTTCAACAACGATTTGCAGATAGTTTCGGCATACGATAAAATTACGGGCAGAGAGTTGATCCCATCCCGCGAATCCGGCAATCGGCTTGCGCTTTACCGCGATTACCCCAGCAACTACGAAGCGTGGGATCTTGAACGGCACTACCGCGACCGACAGGCGGAATACGCAGTTAACACAGCTCCGTACACCGCAATTAAACGCTGGAGTGACGGTTCAAGCGAGATATCCGCCTGGCTTAAAGCGGGCAACTCCATGATTTATCAGCGGATCAAACTGGCATCGTCCGGTCGTCAGCTGGACTTTATTACTCAGGTGGATTGGCAGGAAGAACGGCGGATGCTGCGAGTGGAGTTTCCTACCGTGATTCAGAACGATCACGCACTTTATGATATACAGTTCGGAGCATACAAGCGCCCCACCTGCGAGAATGCGCCGATCGAGCTGGCTAAATTTGAAGTGCAGCTGCATAAATTTATGGATTTGTCGGAAAGCAATTACGGCGTGGCGCTGCTCAACGACTGTAAATATGGCGGCAGAGTTTTTGATTCAACTTTGGAGCTTACCTTGCTGCGCAGCGCCAAGTTCCCGTCGCTTAAAAATGAAAACGGTACGCAAATCTTCAAATATGCCTTTTTGCCGCATATCGGAACTGCGGAAACAGCTCAGGTTGCGGAAGCTGCCGAAGTGTTCAACCGCGATCCGCTGATGCTGTTCAATGTGGATGCCGCTGATGTAAAGCATGGCTTTAAGCTGGATAATTGCAATGTAGCGTTAGTGGCGTGCAAGCGTGCCGAAAAGTCCGACGATCTGATCGTGCGGCTGGTGGAACGTTACGGCTGCGAACAGAAGGTGACTTTGGATTTCGACCGCACCGTAATCGCTTCTGCCGGCGAGTGCGACCTTATGGAGTGGCAGGAAAGTTCAAATCCCGCCACGGAGGGCAAACTTGAACTGATTTTCAAACCATACGAGATCAAAACGCTGCGGCTCAAATATAAATAAACTCACAATTTATAGAGTGGCTGGTTTTTGAATCGGCTGCGGATAGTTTTTCAGTTTGTTGCAGAGCTTTTCGTAGCGCGCTTTCAGCCACTCTGGTCGGGGTTTTTCCTCCGGAGCTTGATTGCGGAAATCGCAGGGCAATATTATGATTTCTATATTCTGAGCGCCAACTTGTGCCGCTGCCCAGAAGATTTCTTCCATATCCTGATTTTCCACAGCTATACAGCCAACGGAGCCGCCCCGTCCGTGCAGCATAATATTGGAGCCGAGATTTTCCGTACTGCGTCCGTCGAGCTTGGCTGCTGCAATATCTTCCCGGGAAGGGTAGGCGATTTTCAGCGCCAGATAGAAGTGACTGTTGGGGTGCAGCGATTCCACCTGATAAAAACCTTCCGGCACCTGACGGTCGCCCTCCCGCAGTTTGGGACCGCTTTTCCCGCTGGCTGCCAGGATGGAATATTGTTTGATGAAGACGTTTTTGCCCTCAAGCGTTTCACCCCACAGTTCCAGTTGTTTCTCCGCTTTCAAGGCAATGATAATAAAGCGTTTGAATTTGTGCTTCAATGCCAGACGCTGTTCTGCTGCCGCGGAGAAACTGCTCAGACGCGATTCCACAGTATGACGGAAAAATCTGCCGAACGTAAGATTGTATATTCTGCGGTAAATATTCCCCGGAATCACCCCTGTAAGCAGCACGGTCAGGCAGAGTAGTGCTGCATACAGTAAATATTGCCGATTAAAAAGATTATTTTTCTTTGCCATCGCTCAACGTTACCAGCTGCACATTTTTAAAGCCTGATTCGCGGATGGTTTTCATTACTTCAATAACTTCGCTATAGCTGCGCGACCCGTCCGCCCGCAGCAGCAGCACTGCATCGGGCGTTGTCTGCTGGAGCGTTCTCAATGTTGCCAGCAGCTCCTTTTGATTGATGGGCGTCTTTTCGTATGTAAGCAAGCCGTCGCGGGTGATGGTCAGATTTTTGGTCACTTTTTCGGTGTTGATCTTATCTGCATTCATCGTCGGCGGGGTTACGTCGATACCGTTTTCCATCAGCGGAGTGGTGATCATAAAAACGATCAGCAGCATAAATGTAAGGTCAAGCAGCGGGGTAATATTGATCTGATCTATCGCATCCAGCTGCGAACGCATTTTTTTGCGTGCCATTTCTGTCAACTCCGCATGGAATCATCGGGGGAATTGCCCCGGTTGTCAATATCATTGAACGACATTTGCGTTGACGCATTGGGCATACCCGGCATCGGAGCAGGCGCCTGATAACGCGGCTGCTGGAAGGTCAGCTGAACGTGCTGACTGTTGCTGCCGACAGCAGGTGCTTGCGCCTGATGGTATTGCCCGGCTGGAGCTTGCGTTTGCGGATACGTTCCCGCTGCTGCCGCCGTCGGAGAAGCCGGTAAATCGGATTGCTGCGTCCGGGGCATCGACTGCGTTGACGGTTCGGGCGTATTTGCCGTGTTGGCAGGATAATTCCAGCTGCTGTTATTATTTTGTATCGGTGCAGCAGGCTCCGGACGTAATGCGGAAACTGCCGGGGCAGGTGAGTTGTTGCCGAACTGATTGCCGCTGCGGTTGATCGCTCCGGAATTGAAACTGGCAGGAATCGCACCCCCCGGTGCTGCGCTGCGGGGCGGTTCGGGCGTATTTTCTTTAACATTGAGCTGCTCAAGTTTGAGCCGCGCCATGAATGACTCGCTGAAGTTATCCATGCTGACGGTGATCTTGCGGATCATCTGAGTCAGGAAGTTGTAGCCTACCAGCGAGGGAATCGCCACCACCAAACCCGCTACAGTTGTCAGCAAAGCCCCTGCCACCCCGGGAGCCAGCGCCTGAATATTGGCGCTGCCGGCGGAGGCAACTCCGCAAAAGGCGATCATTACCCCCCATACCGTACCGAACAACCCCAGAAACGGAGCCAGACTTACGGCGGTTGCCAACATTCCGATACGTTCTTCGATAACAAAAATCTGTCCTGAAATTTCCCGCTCCATAGCCGTTTGAATTGCATCCAGCTGGGCAGAAGAGAGTTTGCGTACTCCCTTATTGGCAGCATTGGCATTGTGGCGGGCTTCTTCGGCGGTCTGCCCGTAAAATTCCAAAAGCTGTTCCATGCCGCTGATGTAGACTTTTGCCACGGGGCAGGGGTTTTCCATACCGTCGCGCAACATGGTGTTCATGCCGTGCTGACTGTTGAAGGTAGCGGCAAAGCGTTCGGAGAGTTTTTGCGCCCGATAGAGCGCCAGCCCTTTTTCGATCATAATGAACCATGCCACCATGGAGCTTATAAACAGCAGAAAAACGATTCCTTTGCCCATGGCGTCGGAGTTGGCAAAAGCATACCACACTCCTGCATCGGCAAGGATTGTAAAGTTATTAAACAGCATCTTTCAAATCCGCCTTTCAATCCAGACAACCTTTGGTGGAAAGCACGCCCTGCACGCGGGCATCGTACTGCGTTGCCATATCCAGCGCCTTGGCAAAGGCTTTGAAAATTGCTTCCAGACAATGGTGGGTTTCCGCGCCTGCCAGCAATCTTATATGCAGATTCATGCCCGATTTTACGCAGAGCGCCTGAAAGAATTCATGGAAGAGTCTTACATCGATATCGCCCACCTGAGCTGCGGGCATTTCGGCATTGTAAACCAGATAAGGTCTGCCCGAAAGATCCAGCGCCACTTCCGCCAGCGCTTCATCCATTGGCAGCAGGCAGCTGCCGTAGCGGCGGATGCCAGCTTTATTGCCCAGCGCCTGAGCGATTGCCGCACCCAGCGCCAGACCCAGATCTTCCATGCTGTGATGATAATCAACGTGGATATCGCCCTTTTCGGCAATAGTAAGATCAAAGAAGCCGTGTTTGGCAAAAAGTTCCAGCATATGATCGAGGAATCCGATCCCGGTAGAAATGTCGGATTTGCCGGTACCGTCGATATTGATTGTCAGATTTATAGACGTTTCGCGGGTTTCGCGGGTAATTGCAGATTGGCGTTTTTCAGCTTCCATATTGCAGCTCTTTCTCTCTTGCTGTTTAGCGTTTTATTACATTGAATAATGTAATACCGCGATGGATAAAATGCAACACCTCAAACCTTATTTTTAATGATTTTTATTCATCTCTGTCAAGGTGGTTCGGAGTGTTGACGCCCATGCTGCGGAAAAGCGGTATAAAAGCGGTACAAAAAAACGGCAAACTTCCTGACAAAGCATGGAAAATTTGCCGTTTTGTGAAATTACTTCAACAGAACTGAATTACTGGGTCAGTTCGTCGATCTTGCTGGCTACATAAGTAACCAGATTAGTACCGCTTTTGGCAAGTTCCTGAGTGTTCATATTGCGGACATCGCCGCCCAGCGCCAGAATGTTGTGATTGGTGGGGTGATTCCGCTTGCTGGAAGCAGTATCAGGTCCGGCAAAGAGAGCATCCGCAAAAATCGTATTGCTGGGACGGTCGCGGCCGACGATATGACGTTTGCCATCCTTGAATGCAGGCGACCAGGGCCAATCACCCGCGATCACGAGCGTAGTGTAGCTCAAATAAAATACTGCGCTGCTGTCGGCTGCCGTAATATTGAAGGAGTCGCTGGGGCATTGCCAGTAGATTTTCTTTTCTTTATTCATTTCGGTAGCATTTTTAATGTCGAACTGAGCCCCGAAATAACCACCGTTCATCAGCGGCAGAGCCGCGCTGCGCATATCGTTCCAGGCGAATGCGTGAGCAAAAAGTGCTTCGGGTTTACCGTTGAGAATACGCGAACCGGCAATCATGTCTTTATTGTCGTTGGCGTACATCAGGTCGGCAAGACCGATTTGCTTGAGTTTGGATATGCAGTTGGCGCTGCGGGCGCGTTCGCGGGCCGCACTCAAGGCAGGCAGCAGCATGGCAGCCAGAATCGCAATGATGGCGATAACTACCAGCAGCTCGATGAGGGTGAAGTGTTTGTTTTTCATTTGTTTACTCCTTTTTTAGGGTTTAAGGGTTTGATTTTTATATAAGGTAATTTTATATCAACAGTTTTTTATTCAGCAGAAGTCATGAATATTCTGTCCACCCATACGCCTTCCAGCTCTTTGAGCGGTCTGCCTGCCGCCATAACGTAGATCAGGACGTTACTTTCCGGAATCGCTATCGGCGGCGTGCTGACAATGGTATATTTTTTCCCTTTGGTCTGTTTTACTGACGCTGCAAAATTACCGAGGTTTTTACGGGTGAGTGCATCGTAAACGCCGTAGGTAAAGGCCAATCCGTCATCAGCTTTGCCCTCGGTACGCACCGCCAGATTTATGCGCCACTTTTTGTTGTTGCCATATATGCGCTCAAGGGGCTGCTGAATATGCCATGATTTCTTGTCGCCCATGATCTTTACCGCGTACCCATTGCCCGCCTGAGGATCTTTAAGCTGGAAACACTCGCTGCCGGAGCGATGCAGAATAAAATTGTACTCTTCAAAGATATCGAATTTATCTGCGGCAAGATGTTTGCACATTTCAGGCAGCGGAGCAGGGGGTTCCGCCACTTGCTGCAAGCGCTTGGCATAATCGGCAACCTTGTTGGCTTCTTTGAACTCTTCGTCGGGTTGGATCATTTCGGCAAACTCCTTGGCGATAAGTTTTATATCGCGGGGGAATATTGGCTGCACTCCGCGGATGGCGGCATCGCGGCGGATCTGTTTGATGAACTGCAAATAAATGTGATCCAGCGACAACCGTTCACGGCGGACCCGTTTGGCAAATACCGGCAACTTTTCCACCGCAGCTTCCGCCTTTGCATAAATTTCGTAGGCTTTGGGGAAGGCTTGCGGCGTAAGATAGCTGGAGTGATTGGTGCGCAAGCAGTAGAGTTTACCGTTGTTTTGTGCTGCCAGACTTTCCATATAGTCGATGTATTCAAGCAGATATTTACCGGCGGGACCATAGTACCCGTGGAAAAATTCTTCCATAACCTGACGCTGTTCCAACTGGGGGTTCCACATAAGTTTGCTGATCACATAAGCTCTGGCGCGTATGAAATCGCCATTGACTGAGCCGTAATCACCCTGTTCAAACAAACCGATCGTCCGATTTTTGATAAAAAATCTCAGGTCTTTGCTCAGATTGGTCCAGTTGGGGTAGGGCGAAAAGTAATCTTTGGCATTTACGATATAATTCCAGATAAAAAGCTGTTTGGTGATCTTGCTCCAGTTTTCGATGTCAGCGCGAAAATCTCTATTATCGGCACCATCTTCAATGCTCTGAGCGTAGTTGACTTCGATCCCGCACAGGCGTATCAGCACATTATCGGCAGGTTTGGTAACTTTCGGCGGCTGACGGGTGTATTCATAAGCCAGCGTTTCCACAAGCACATCGGGATAGCGTTTGCCGATTTCGGCTGCAACTGCGTTGACAAAACGGATCAAGGGACCAGATTGGGAGCCTTCAATTCTTTCCACTTCCAGACATTCGGGGCATTGACAGCGGTTGCGGTTGTCATTCTGAGATACGGAAATCATCTTCATTTCCGGATTCAATCGCAAATAATCCAGACAGCGGCGCACCATTTCCCGCAGCATTGCCTTATTGGTCAAACACAGCTGGGTCAAATCGCTGCCGACGCGTTTGCCATCGATCATACTGTACCATTCGGGAAACTTGGGGAAATATGCTCTGGCGGGCAGGAAAAGTTTGAAGGTATGCGCTTTGCCGATAATCAACTCCTGACTGCCGTAGTTTTTGGGGATCGGGTTAAACACCCCCTGTACACGCAGTTTGCTGGCAAAGGCCGGATTTTTATAAAGATCCAGATAAAAAGTATCGCGGTGTATCAGTACGGGTGTGTATTGGTAATCCCATTGCGGAAGTTCCAGCGTCGGGCGTTGAGGGTAATAAGTTTCGCTGGAAGTCCAGAAACGCACGCCCAGCGTCTTTTCTATAAATTCGTAAACTGCGTAAAGCGTTCCTCTTTTGTAGTGACCGACCATTATCAGGTCGCTGCCCGAACTTTTCAGGGCAATGGTATCCATCGGCCATTGCGCAATTTCGTTTTTGAAGATTTCCTGCGCCCGTCTGGTATTGCCCACAAACAACCCCGGCTGATCCGCTGACCGGGCATTTTCGCTTAAAATCGGCAGCTCGGCACCGGTTACAGCGGCAATGCAGCCTTTCAGCTCTTCGGCGGCAGTTTGTTCCAGAGCAGTCGGTTGATCGGGCAGCACAATGCAGTAAGCGCTGCTGCCTGCATTGCTTAAAAATGTTTCTGCCTGCAGCGGCAGTATAACTGCCAGTAAAGCCAGTATCAGGAAGTGTTTTATCATTTACATATATCCTTTCATGTTTTACTGATTGTAAAAATGATTCAAACTGCAATCCTGCCCTTGTGCATCTGTGCAGCTGGAGCCGCGAACGATCAGTTCGGGGGCAATGGTGATCCGTTCATTGCAAGCATGATTAAGGATCAGTTCTGAGATTTGCCTGCCCGCAGCTGTTTCATCAAAAGAGACCGAACTCAAAGCCGGAAAAATATTGCCGTGGAATTGCGGCAGATCCAGAAATCCCACCATTGCCACATCTTTGCCCATGGTCATATTATTGCTTGCCGCCGCCTGATAAACTGCTATGGCGCGCACATCATTCACCCCGATAAAACCGGTACGTTTACTGCTCATTATTCTGGCAAGTTTGCGTTGATATTCCTGATTGATGTTGGTAGAATAATGATTTTTATAAATCACTTTACCCTGTGAAAAAAAGTCCACTCCCGCCTCGTCACAGGCGGCAATTATGCCCGCAAGCAGATCATGGCTCGGCATTCTGGCAACATCCCGCTGCAGCATCTTGAACTGGCTGATATCTTCGTAGGTAAGATACGCAATATTATTGAATCCCTGTTCCAGCAGATGGCGCGCCGCCAGATAACCGCCCCGGTAATAGTCAAAAGTTACGATGTTGGCGTTAGCTATATCGTTTTTTCCGCAGAAATAAAAACTGAATATGATCTGTTTGAATTTATCCTGCAAATTTTTCATGGTTCGGTAGTTGATATTGTAGTCGCCCGTAACTACCAGTGAATCGATATCGCGGCGGATGATGTTCTGAAACATCTCCTCCGACTCCCGGGTATTTTGATTGATGTAATCTTCAGGAGTACTCAATAAAACAGTTTGGCAGCTTTCAGGCAAATTAGATTGAACTCCGCGATAAATATCGGCAAAAACTTCTCCGGTAGTGTAGCCGAGGAATCCGATCCGCAAATTGCTGTTTTCAGGTTTATTTCCGGAAACAGTCGGCGCATTTACAAAAATCCCCCGTCCGTGAACTATTCTCAGATATCCGGCATCAGTCAGCTTGCGGACGATCTTCTGAGCGGTCAAATAGCTTACACTCCACTCCCGTGCCAGTTCCAGCAGCGACGGCAATCGGGTATCAGCTGCAAACTCACCTGCTTGCAGCCGCGACATCTGTTCCCTGTATATTTTATTCCATTTAGAATGATGATAAGCCATGTTTTCCTTTTTGTGTTTACAATTGAATATATATTCACCGATATAATTATACATGATTTTTTATGCATTGTCAAGGGTTGTTCCATAAAAAAATCAATTTTTTTCTGCATTTTTTTTCACAATATATTTTTACGCCGTTCTGTCAGCAGGGGGATCGTGCGGAAAGGACCGTAAAAAATAAATGCTTTTTCGTGGAAATGACCGATGAGTATTTGTTTTTTGCTTGATGTGTGCTATATTATTATATGGCAGTATGTGCAGTCGGCGGAGATGAAAAATCAGGTCGATTGCAGCTGTGGATCGTTTGCAGATAAAAAACAATGATCGCAAGCTTGTGGAATTCGGTTCGTTATCAGTTTCCGGATGGATTTTTATCCGGGGGTTGATACCGCGATTCCGCAAAAAACAAAGTTTGTAAGAATTGGATCTTTCTGCACAGGTCAGGTTGTATCGGTTGTACCGTAATGCACATTCGGGATAATGGGATTCGGATTCCCTGTAATATTGCTGCCTGCCGAATCAAAAAAGAGTGTTCCTTAAATAATTTTTTACAGAAAGGCCTTGAAAATGGCTGAACAAAAAGTCTCGTTCCTTCTGCCCGACGGTCGTTCCGTCGAAATCGCAACCGGCAAGATCGCCAATCTTGCCAACGGTGCCTGTACTGTCCGTCTGGGCGATACGGTGCTGATGGTCGCTGCCTGCAGCGGCGCCGCCAAACCCGGCACCGACTTTCTGGCTCTGCAAGTCGATTACCGCGAAAAATATTCCGCTGCGGGTCGTTTCCCCGGCGGTTACATCAAGCGCGAAGGTCGCCCCAGCAAGAAAGAAATCCTTACTTGCCGTTTGACCGACCGTCCGCTGCGTCCCTTGTTCCCCAAAGGCTATTTTGACGAAGTTCAGGTGCAGGCGCTGGTGCTGGCGGCTGACGGGGTTAACGACCCTGATGTACTGACGATCGTCGGGGCTTCGACGGCGCTGATGCTGTCGGATATGCCTTTCCAGGGACCTGTCGGCGCGGTTCGCGTGGGCAAGGTCGATGGTAAACTGATTGCCAACCCCACCCGCGAAGAGATGAAGCGTTCCACGCTGGAACTGATCTATGCCGGTTTGCCCGATAAGGTCATTATGATCGAAGGCGAAGCTGAATTTGTGACCGAAGCAGAAATGCGCGAAGCCATGTACTTTGCCAACGAAGCGGTCAAAGCCCAGTGCGAAGCGCAGATCGAACTTGCCAGACTGGCAGGTAAAGAAAAGAAAGCGCCCAAACTTTTCCTGGTACCTGATGAATTTACCCGTATGCTGGCAGATTTCTGCGCCAGCCGTATTGACGATGTCTGCACCGTTCCGGGTAAAGCCGACCGCCTGGAAGCGCTGGATGCTTTGCAGAATGATGCTGCTGAAGCCATGCGCGGCAGCTTTGCCGATTGGAGCGACGAAGAATTTGCTTACAATATGCGTATAGCCTATGACGATCTGGTGCGCGATACCACCCGCCGTCTGATTCTTGACAAACACTATCGTGCCGATGGTCGCGGTATCGAAGATATCCGTCCGCTTTCCGCCGAAGTTGCAGTTCTGCCCGTGGTTCACGGCAGCGCGCTGTTCAGCCGCGGCGAAACTCAGGCGCTGGTGGTTGCCACGCTGGGTAACGAAAAAGACGCGCAGGAAGCTGACGATTTGACCGGCCCCGGTCCGGGGCAGGTGGATCGCTTCTATCTGCACTACAACTTCCCCAACTACAGCGTTGGCGAAGTCGGTCGCATTGCCGGGCCCGGCCGCCGCGAAATCGGTCACGGGAATCTGGCGGAACGTTCGGTTTCCAAGGTTATTCCCAAGGATTTCCCCTATGTGGTGCGCTGTGTATCCGAAATCATGTCCAGTAACGGTTCGACCTCCATGGCGTCGGTCTGCGGTGCCACGCTGGCGCTGATGGATGCCGGGGTGCCGATCACCGCACCGGTGGCAGGTATCAGCTGCGGGCTGGTTACTGATGACAACGGCCGTGCGCTGCTGCTGACCGATATTATCGGTTCGGAAGACCACTTCGGCGATATGGACTTCAAGGTTTGCGGTACCCGCGAAGGTATCACCGGTTTCCAGCTGGATTTGAAGCTGCCGGGGATTTCCATTGATCTTTTGTGCGAAGGTATGGAACGCGACCGCGTGGCGCGTCTGAAGATTCTGGATGTGATCGAAGGCTGCATTGCCGCACCCCGCACCGAAATCAGCGAACGCGCTCCCCGGGTTGAAGCCTTGCAGATCAATCCTGCCAAGATCGGCGCCCTTATCGGCCCCGGCGGCAAGAACATCAAAGCCATCACCGAAGAAACCTGCTCGACTATCGACGTGGACGATGACGGCAATGTCAAGATCATGGCTGCCAATAAGGAATTGCTGGAAGCTGCCAAGCAGCGTGTGCTGGCGGCAACCGCCGAAGCTGAAATCGGCAAGATCTACCGCGGCAAAGTGGTGAGCATCCGCGATTTCGGTGCATTTGTGGAAATTCTGCCCGGCCAGGAAGGCTTGCTGCATATTTCTGAAATGGCGAACTACCGCGTGGCGGCTGTTACCGATATTCTCAGCGAAAACGATTTTGTCACAGTCAAGGTCATTGATATTGACAATTCCGGCAAGATCCGTTTGAGCCGCAAAGCTGCGCTGGCGGATATGGATAAGTAAGCATTTATATTCTCTGCTTATTTACTCAAAAACTTCAAGGCTGCTGCTGAATCTGAAAAATGATTGAGCAGCAGCCTTTTTATATGGAAATATTTCAATGCCGGGGGCTTTGTGGCGTTCCGCCGCATGAGCTGTGGGCAGGCTATATTGTTCATAATGCAAACGGGTCTGCAGCAAAACTGTTTTGCCGCAGACCCTTGAAAAAAACTGTAAGGTATGTTGTTATAATATCATCAGCAGCATCAGCGGAACAGTTATGATCGAAAGCAGCGTGCTTATAATAATTGCCTGACTTGCCAGATCCATGTCGCCGCCGTAACGCCGTGCCACCAGTACGGAGCTGGAAGATACCGGCATCAAGGCGGTCACGACCAGCACACGGAAGATATCTTCGGGAATCGGCAGCAGTTTCAGCAAAAATATAAAGATCATCGGCAATACGATCAAACGTACCGCGCTGAGATAAAACACGTCAAAGAGATTGCTCCACATACCTTTAGCGCTTTTGTAGATCGCCGCACCGATCCCCACCAATACCAGCGGAACTGCCGCTTGCCCCATGGTGTGACAGGTGTTGGAGATTACTTCGGGCAGGGGAATGTTAAAGATCACCAGCGCCAGCGCCAGCAGCACCGCGTAGAGGTTGACCGAAAATATATTGCGGATCGTTTCGCGGAAGGAATTGCCGCCGAAGGATGCGATCCCCAAGGTCCAGAATCCGATATTTCCGCCCAGACTCATTACCAGCAAAAGACTTACATAACGCTCGCCCCACAGATTGTCCAGCACGATCAGCGGCAGAAAGAGATAGTTGTTGCTGGTGCAGTAATGCTGAAACATCGCCATACGGGGTTTGGTGTGATTGCGCATAAGTTTGCAGAACAGCATCCCCATAAACATCCCCGCCGCCATCATTCCGAATCCAGCCGTCGGCAAGATCCACAAATCTGCCAGATCTGAAGATTTGAAATTACGCGTAATACTGCCGATGGTCATCAGCGGGAACAACACATCCAGCGTCAGATTCGACAGCTGCGATATACCCTGTTCATCCAGAACCTTGCGTTTAGTCAGCCATGCGCCGATGGCAAAGATGATAAATGTTTCCAGAATTGCCAGAAAAGTTTGCAACATCACTTCGTTCATAATATCTTACAAATACTCCTTAAGATAACGCCCCGTATGGGATTGTTTGCAGTTTGCCACCTTTTCAGGGGTACCGCAGACGATTACTTTGCCGCCGTTGCTGCCGCCTTCAGGACCGATATCTATAATATGATCGGCGGTTTTTATTACATCAAGATTGTGTTCGATCACCAGTACACTGTTGCCCATATCGCGGAGTTTGAACAGCACCTTCAACAGCTGATCCACATCCGCCAGATGCAGCCCGGTAGTCGGTTCATCAAGTATATACATCGTATGGCCGCGGGGAATACGGCAGAGTTCAGCCGCCAGTTTGACCCGCTGAGCTTCGCCGCCCGACAGGGTTGTAGCGCTTTGTCCGAGTTTGATATAGCCCAGCCCCACTTCCTGCAGCGTGGCAAGTTTGCGTTTAAGCGGCGGGACGGCATCGAAAAACTCCACCGCCTGATTGACGGTCATATCCAGTATTTCAGCGATGTTATGTTTTTTGTAACGGATTTTCAGCGTTTCGGAGTTGAAGCGTTTACCGTTGCAGGCGCTGCACTCCACATATACATCCGAGAGAAACTGCATTTCGATCTTCTTTATCCCATCGCCTTTGCACTCTTCGCAGCGGCCGCCTTTAACGTTGAAGCTGAATCTGCCCGGACCGTAGCCGTGCAGCTTGGCATCAGGCGTTTCGCTCATAAGTTTGCGGATAATATCAAACGCGCCGATGTAAGTAGCCGCATTGCTGCGCGGAGTTCTGCCGATGGGACTCTGGTCGATGATGATCGCTTTGTCGATCAGCTCCAGATTTTCGATCGCTTTATGTTTGCCCGGGGCCTGGTCCATGATCTTCTGCTGGGCATTGAGCGCCCGAACCAGAATTTCGTTGACCAGCGAACTTTTACCTGAACCTGATACCCCGGTAACACAAGTAAAGACGCCCAGCGGGATTTCCACATCTATATTTTTCAGATTGTTGTGGCTGCAGCCGAGCAGTTTTACGCTTTTACCGCTGCCGTGACTGTGTTCTGCGGGTACGGCAATAGCTTTGCGCCCCGCCAGATAATCGCCGGTGGGCGAGCCGATAACCGCTGCAACTTCCGCTGGCGAACCCTGTGCCACCAGTTCTCCACCTGTACGGCCCGCACCCGGTCCCATATCCAGCACATGATCGGCAGCACGGATCGTATCCAGATCGTGTTCCACCACAATTACGGTATTGCCGAGGTCGCGCAGCTGTTTGAGGGTGCCGATAAGCAGATCGTTGTCGCGCTGATGCAGCCCGATGGATGGTTCGTCAAGAATATAAAGCACTCCTACCAACGCCGACCCCAGCTGGGTGGCAAGGCGGATCCGCTGAGCTTCGCCGCCGGAAAGCGTGCCGCTGGCTCGATCCAGCGAAAGATAACTCAAGCCCACATCGCAGAGAAACTTCAAGCGTGATTTTATTTCGCGCAAAACATCTCCTGCAATAGATGCGCGTTCCTTATCCAGCTGCAGATTTTCCAGAAAATCCCGTGCCTGTTCAATGCTCAATGCGTTGAACTTATCTATAGATATACCGCCGACTGTTACTGCCAGACTTACCGGATTGAGCCGGGCGCCGTGACATTGGGGGCAGGGACGGGGTGCAAGATAACTTTTAAGCCGTTCGCGCACAGAGTCGCTCTCGGTTTCCGTCATGCGGCGGCGCAGATTTTCCAAAACGCCTTCAAAGGGTTTGCTCCAACGGTATTTCTTACCACGTATATAGTAATCAAATTCAAGATGTTCTTCGCCGCTGCCGTAAAGGATCAAATGCTGTATATCTTCAGGCAAATCTCTGAACGGGGTAGTCAGCATTGACGGCATATTTTTCCACTCCGACAGTTTACGCAGCAGCATATTGTAATACATGACCAGATGCCGCGGACCACGCCGCCAGCCGGGGATCGCCCCGTTTTTTATACTTTTGCTGCTGTCGGGAATTGCCAGCTCGGGCGCCATGACCATTTGCACCCCCAACCCGTTGCAGCAGCTGCACGCACCGTAGGGACTGTTGAAGGAAAAGTTGCGCGGCAGCAATTCACCGAAGCTGATCTTGCAGTCGGGACACGCCAGATGTTCGCTGTATTTGATTTCCTGCCAATCGCTGCAACCGGCTTCCTGTTTGAGCAAGGTCAGCATACCTGCACCGTGTTTCAGGGCAGTTTCCACCGAGTCGTTGACCCGCGAGCGATCCATATTACCGGCTACCAGACGATCGACTACGATATCTATATTGTGGCGGATATTTTTTGCTAAATTAATCTCTTCGGAGTCATCCAGCGTTATCAATTTACCGTCGATGCGGCAGCGGAGAAAACCATCGGTGCGGATCTGCTCGATTATATCGCGGTGTTCGCCTTTACGGCCGTCGATCACCGGCGACAGGATCATAAGTTTGCACTTTTCAGGCATACTCATAAGCTGATCGGTAATCGCTTCGGCACTCTGGCGTTTGAGTTCTTTGCCGCATTGAGGGCAATGGGGAATACCCGTGTGCGCATAGAGCAAACGCAGATAGTCATATATTTCGGTAACAGTCGCCACCGTCGAGCGCGGATTGCTGCCTGCCGAACGCTGTTCAATGGCAATGGCAGGCGAGAGCCCTTCGATATGATCGACTTTGGGCTTCTGCATCTGGTCGAGAAACATCCGGGCGTAAGCGGACAGACTTTCCACATAACGGCGCTGCCCTTCAGCGTAGATAGTATCGAACGCCAGCGAACTTTTCCCTGAGCCGGAAAGTCCGCTGATGACCACGAGTTTATCCCGTGGAATATCCACGCTGATATTTTTCAGATTGTGCTGGCTTGCGCCGATGATCCGTATTGTCTTTAACATTCTCTGTGCTGTTGTACTATTGTTTCCGATTTTTACGAATATATAATATACAGCACAAATTGTTTTTTGGCAATACTGATCAACAGCTATTCAGCGTAATTATCGGCATTTTGCCAAATCAAAGTACAATCAGGAATCATTTCGCCGTGGCGTTCTGCTCTGGCAGTATAAAGTTCAAACGGTTCAGGCGAATTGATGCGGCTTTCCACATGGGCATCGCTGAACAGCAGATTGCTCATCTGCAGCTGGTGCGGGGTTATATTGCCTGATGATTTAATACAGGCAAAGTCGATCACCAGCGCTTTATGCAGATTGTCCTGTTCGGTCAATATTGCCTGATAACCGGCCGCCTGCGAACGGTACAAATAGCCCGACCAGACCATCGGAGTACGGCTCCATGCGGCAGCAACGTCGTTTTCGCGGAAACCGGGCGAATCGGGACAGCCGAAAGTGTGAGCACTCTCTATATAGCCTTTGAGCAATCTGCCCAGTGCAACAACTTCACTATTGGGCAGCCGCAGCAGCGGGATGGAGGATTTTTCCATATTGACCATGATATTGGGTATGAAAAGTTCATTTTCGTTGGCATACAAATTTATTCCGATACCTATACTGTGCAGATTATTGCGGCAGGTATTCAGTTTGGCGCGGTTCAAACCCGATGAAAACGCCGGCAGCAGCAGCGAACAAAGCACGGTTATAATTGCGATCACTACCAACAGTTCAACGATGGTAAAATTGTTCTTCTGCAGATTTTTCACAGGTTCAGCTACTCCATTCCATACCCAATGCCGCTGCAACTCCTCTGCCGTATTCCGGATCGGCTTTGGCGCAATTTTCAATATGCCGTTTTTTGATAAAGTCGGGTACGCCCTGCATGGCGCGGGCGGTGTTGGCAAAAAGGCGTTCTCTCTGGGCTTTGTCCATCTTGCGGAATCGGTTGCCGGGCTGGGTGTAATAGTCGTCGTCATCCTGACGGAAATCATAATTATTGCCTGCACCTTCCACCGTGGTAGCGGGAACAGCAAACTCTTTCTGTTCCTGCCAGATACCGTAACTGTTGGGTTCATAACCAAGTTTGCTGCCGCTGTTGCCATCGGTACGCATAAAGCCGTCGCGGGAGTAACCGTTGACATGATTGCGGGCACGGTTGACGGGGATCAGGTGGTGATTCACTCCCAAACGGTAACGCTGGGCGTCGCCGTAGGCAAACAAACGCGCCTGCAGCATTTTATCGGGCGAGAACCCGATGCCGTGAACAATGTTGGCAGGATTGAATGCCGATTGTTCGACTTCGGCAAAATAATTTTCGTAATTGCGGTTGAGTTCCAACATCCCCACCTCGTGCAGCGGAAAGTATGCGGTGGGCCACTCTTTGGTCAGGTCAAATGGATTGAAGGAGAGTTTCTGCGCTTCGGATTCGCCCATAAGCTGTACGCAAAGCTGCCAGCGGGGGTAATCGCCGCGTTGGATCGCCTCGTAAAGATCGCGGATATTGCTGTCGCGGTCGATGCCGCAGATGCGGGCGGCTTCTTCATCGGTCAAAAACTTTATTTCCTGCTGACAGATCCAATGAAACTTTACCCAGGTGCGTTTCAGTTCCTCAGTGTAAAAGCTGTAAGTATGGCTGCCGAATCCGTGCATATTGCGGTAGCTGGCGGGAATACCGTCGTCGCTCATGGTAATCGTTATCTGGTGTAACGCTTCGGGCAGACTGGTCCAGAAATCCCAGTTGGCAGCTGCATCGTGCAAGCCGCTGGCAGGCGATTTTTTCACCACATGATTGAGGTCGGGAAAATGGTTGGCATCGCGGATGAAAAATACCGGAGTGTTATTGCCGACCAGATCCCAGTTGCCTTCGTTGGTGTAAAATTTAACCGCAAAGCCGCGGATATCCCGTTCCGCATCGGCTGCGCCGCGAAAGCCTGCCACGGTGGAAAAGCGGACAAAAACTTCGGTAACTTTGCCGATCTTGTTGAATAAATCGGCGCAGGTGTATCGGGTGATGTCGCCGGTTACAGTAAAAGTTCCGTAAGCGCCTGCACCTTTGGCGTGCATCCGCCGTTCGGGGATCACCTCCCGGTTGAAATTGGCAAGTTTATCCACCAAATTAATATCTTCCAGCAGGATCGGACCGCGCGGTCCTGCGGTACGGCTGTTCTGATTATCGGCAATGGGGGCACCGAAATTGGTGGTCAGTTTATCTTTTTTCTGATACATAAAAAACCTCCGCTGTATCTTGTTGCGGAGGTTTTGACTTGTATAAGATATTTTTTGTTGCAGGGTTTTCAGCGTCTGGATCTGCCGCCGGATGATCTGCCGCCGGATCGGACTGAACGGGAGTGAGCGGATTTGCGGCGGTTGTTTTTCAGCAGCTCTCTGAATTCTTCGGGGATTTCAACCATTTCTGCGGTTGGCAGCGTGGAGTTGAAGGTTTCGCCCACATACTTTTCGATATCCGGCATATAGTATGCACCATATTCGCAAATAAAACTGATCGCTTTGCCCTGCTGACCGGCGCGCCCGGTACGACCGATACGGTGGACGTAATCTTCGGAACGCTCCGGCAGATCGTAGTTTACCACCAGCGATACATTATCTACATGGATCCCGCGGGCAGCAACATCGGTGGCAATAACGATCTTCACTTTGCCGCTGCGGAAATCTTCCAGTATCCGCATCCGCTTCTGCTGCGGAATATCTCCTGACATAAGTTCAACGGCGATCCCGCATTTTTGCAGACTCTCGTAAACATCCAGATTTTTATCTTTGCGGTTGCCGAAAATGATCATCCGCTCAAAAGGTTCGTTTTTGATTATATAAAGCAGCATGGCAAGTTTTTCCGAACCGGCTACAGAATAAAATGTCTGCTCAATAGTTTCGCCCACCACCTGTTCCGGTTCGGTTTCCACCATTACGGGATCGAACAGGAAACTTCTGGCAAGACTCATGATTTCCGGTTCCAGCGTTGCCGAAAAGAGCATGGTCTGCCGCACGCCCTTGTCGGGCAGCTGGGCAACGATGCGCCGTACATCGGGAATAAATCCCATATCCAGCATCCGGTCGGCTTCGTCGATCACCAGTATTTCCACCTTGCTCAAATCCAGAACCCCGCTGCGGACGTAGTCGATAATGCGGCCGGGGGTACCTGCCAGAATATCTATCGGCTGCTGCAAACTTTTGCGCTGTTTGTCGTGATCCATGCCGCCAAATACTACAACATTGCGGAAATCGGCAAAAACATTGATCGCTTCGGCATCTTTGTGGATTTGAATAGCCAGTTCGCGGGTAGGAGCCAGCACCAGCACCCGGGGGGTTCCATTGGCGTGCTCCTTCAAAGGGTTGTTGGCAATACGGGTAAAAGATGCCAGCAGAAAAGCGGCAGTCTTCCCGGTGCCGGTCTGAGCCTTGCCGCCCAGATCCCGCCCCGATAACAGTTCAGGCAATGCCGCTGCCTGAATGGGGGTGCAGTATTCAAAGTTCATATTCTGGATCCCGAACTGGATAGCTTCGGGCAGCGGAAAATCCAGAAAACGTTTTTTATCCGCTACTTCAGGAACCTCTTTCAATGTTGCAGGGCGTTCAGGTTTCACCCGCGGAGCGGGGAAGGGGATCACCGCCTTGACATCCTGCGGCTTGCGGTCGGTTTTTGCGGAACGTTTGCGTTTGGATTTGCCGTTATTGGAACGCGCCTGATCCGGCATTCGCTCCTGCCGCGGAGCAGAGCCTGACTTTTTTCCGTAATTTTTGCTTTTTTTGCTGCTGATATTTTTAGCAGCAGCAGCCTGCTGCGGATTGCGTTTTTTTTGCAGCAGCTCTCGAATCGTTTTCAGTAAATTGAACAAAATTTTTACATCTTTCATTTAGTTCGGATAACTGGATTCACTCCAGCTCCGACAGTTTCTGTTTAAGGTAGGCTCGGAATTTATCGCCGCCGTCAGCATGGCGCAGACCGAACTCCACCGTAGCTTTGAGAAATTCCAGTTTATTACCGATATCGTAACGGTGCCCTGCCACTTCGCAGCCGTAGACCGCTTCGCTGTTTGAAAGCAGCATCAGCGCATCGGTCAGATAAAGTTCCTGACCCGCACCGTGGGCAGGCGATTTTTTCAGGCACTCAAAAATACCGGGAGTCAGCACATATCTGCTGGCAATTGCCAGATTGGAAGGCGCTGCTTCAATTGCAGGTTTTTCCACTAATTTATCAATTTGATAAAACCGCTCTGCAATGAGTTTGCCGTCGATCACACCGTAACTTGACACCCGCTCCATCGGAACTTGTTCCAGCGCGACGACCGTACCGCCGAATTCCGAACTGCGCGCCATAAGCTGCCCGATCACAGGTACATCGGAACTGCTTTCCACTACAGTATCGCCCAGCAATACGGCAAATGGTTCGCCTGCGGCAAACTCTTCTGCCAACAGCAGCGCTCCCCCCAGACCGTTCAGCACTTTCTGTTCAACATAGCTGATTTCAGCCAGATTCTGGATCGTTTTCAACTCTTCCAGTAAGGCGGTTTTTCCGGTGGCGCTCAAACGGGCTTCCAATTCTGCTTCGGGCAGAAAATGGTTGCGCATAGCCTCTTTGCCTGAACTGGTGATGACCAGGATCTCTTCGATCCCTGCAGCAGCGGCTTCTTCGATTACATATTGAATGACCGGTTTATCCACCAGCGGAATCATCTCTTTGGGTACTGCACGGGTGAACGGCAGAAAGCGCGTACCGAATCCAGCGGCAGGAATAACCGCTTTACGGACGGTGGAATTTTTGCTTTTACTCATATTTTTGAAAAAACCGTTGTTTAAAATTTGATTTTAAGTCAATATATATTAAATTAACCCAAATAGCTGTTTTTTCAAGCCGCAAGTCATATAAATTCGACTTTTAACCTTGATCTGGCTTATCGGCAGCTTTATTTGTGTGTAATTTGGATAATTGGTATGGAATAAATCCGCATTTTTTTGAAAGGACTTGGGTTTTATGTTGAGAATGGATGAATGGATCAAAAAAGCTGATACTCTTCAGGAAGCATTGCCGTATATCCAGAAATTCCGCGGCGCGTTGATCGTAGTCAAATTCGGCGGATCCTCCATGGAAGATCCTGAACTGGTGAAAAGCACCATGCGCGATATTGTGCTTATGGAGTGCATCGGGTTCAAACCCATCGTAGTTCACGGCGGCGGCAAAGCGATTTCCGCCGAACTGAAGCGGCAGAATATCCCTGTAAAATTCGTCAACGGATTGCGTCATACCTGCGAACGCACCATTTCGGTTGTGGATGATGTGCTGCACAATCAGGTCAATGCCAATCTGGTGCAGCTTGCCAAAGGTTTCGGCGGGCCTGCGGTTGCTATTTCCGGAAAAAATATTCTTACTGCCGAAAAGATCCTCAGCAAAGATCCTCATACCGGAGAAGAGCAGGATGTCGGGTTTGTCGGCGGGATCGTCAATGTTGACGTAGCTCCGATCCAGGCGGCGCTGGCGGCAGGGCAGATCCCGATCATCACTCCGCTGGGTACGGGCAGGGACGGGCAGGTTTACAACATCAATGCCGATATTGCCGCGTGCCAGATCGCCGAAGCGGTTCACGCCCGCAAGCTGGTCTTTTTGAGCGATGTGCCCGGCGTGCTGCGCGATGCCAGCGATGAAACTACGGTTATCCCCACTATCCGCACCGATAAAATTGCCGATCTTATCAACGACAATATCCTCTCCGGCGGTATGCTGCCCAAGATCAACAGCTGCATACACGCTCTGGAAGCGGGGATCAACAAAGTGCATATGATCGACGGCAGAGTGCGTCATACTCTGCTGCTGGAAATCTTTACCGATGAAGGGGTCGGTACGCAGATAGTGCGCCCTGATTCTGAAATGTGAGCTGTCGGCAGGTTGTGATCAATGGCGCGGAATATCGTTTTTCTGGGAATAAAGCATTGCGGAAAAAGCACCCACGGCAAGCTGCTTGCCGCCCGATTGAAACGGGAGTTTTTTGATACCGATGATTTGCTGGTCGCCTATTACCGCAGAAAGTACTCTCCTGATACAGAAGATATTTCGCCAAGATGGATAATGCGTCAGCATGGCGAAGAGTTTTTCCGCCGCACCGAAGCCGAAACCGTGTTGGAGTTTTTGCAGAATAACCCCGCTGGCGGCAGTGTATTGGCACTGGGCGGCGGTGTGCCGGAGAATCGCTTTTTGACTCCGCAGAATATAAAATCGCTGGGAGTATTGGTGCATTTGGTCATCGACCCTGAAATTGCTTACTCCAGAGTGCTTGCAGGAGGAGTTCCGCCGTTTTTAGCCGGCGATGATCCGCACGGCAAATTTATGGATATGGCGCGGGCGCGGATGCAGAAATACTCGCTTTTAGCTGACTTGCAGATAAATATACCTGCCGATACCGGGGCGGATCATTTGAACAATCTCATCTTTGAACAACTTGTAAAAAATGGTTTTTTAAGTTTATGAGCGGCAATACTTTCGGTTCAATTTTCAAAATCACTACCTTCGGCGAATCCCACGGACCAGCGCTGGGGGTGACACTTGACGGAGTTCCCGCCGGGATCGAACTCACGGCGGAGGATATTCAAAAAGAACTCGATCGGCGCAAGCCCGGACAGAGCATACTTACTACCCAGCGGCAGGAAGCCGATGCGGTGGAAATTCTTTCCGGAGTTTTTGAAAATACCACGACCGGTACTCCGCTGGCATTGCTGATCCGCAATACCGACCAGCGCAGCCGTGATTACGGCAATCTGGCGGAAATATTCCGTCCGGGACACGCTGATTACAGCTTTTTTGCCAAGTACGGGATCCGCGATTATCGGGGAGGGGGCCGTTCATCAGGCAGAGAAACTGCTGCACGGGTGGCTGCCGGTGCGGTGGCAAAAAAACTTCTGGCAAAGGAAAATATTATGATCCGCGCCTGTACGTCGGCAATAGGCGGGATAAAAGCTGAACAATTTGATTGGGATTTTGTTGAAAAAAATCCCGTCCGTACCGCCGACCCTGAAAAAGCCGAAGCCATGGCAGCAGCGATTGATCAGGCGCGGATGAGTTTGGACAGTATCGGCGGCATGATCGAGTGCCGCATTGCCAATGTTCCTGCGGGGTGGGGCGAACCTGTTTTTGATAAACTCGATGCGCTGCTGGCGCACGCCATGCTTTCGCTGGGGGCAATCAAAGGTATTGAATTCGGCGATGGTTTTGCCGCCGCACAGGTCAGGGGCAGTCAGAATAATGACTCGCCGACTCCTGAAGGGTGGGGCAGCAACCACGCCGGAGGAATCCTTGGCGGCATAAGCAACGGTGCGGAGATAGTTTTCAAATTGGCAGTCAAACCTACGCCTTCCATCGCGCAGGAACAAACCACGGTGGATAAGCATAATCAGGTGGTTAAATGTGCCATTCACGGCCGACACGATCCGTGTTTGTGCCCGCGTATGGTTCCGGTGGTGGAAGCAATGGCGGCGATCGTGTTGGCGGATATGATGTTAAGAAACAAGTCTTCAAAATATTAATTGTTGAGGTGTATTTTTTATGAATTGCATGGAAAAACTTGCCAATATCTGGCAGCAGAACAATTCGATGGTGTGTGTGGGGCTGGATCCTGATCTGGGTAAATTGCCCGAATGTGTAAAAAATGCGGAATATCCGATTTTTGAATTCAACAAGGCGATCGTGGATGCCACTGCACCTTATGTTTGCGCATACAAGCCCCAGGCGGCTTATTACGCCGGACAGGATTGCGATGACGAATTGGCTATGACTATAGATTACATTCAGGAAAAATATCCCCATATACCTGTGATTCTGGATGTCAAGCGCGGCGATATCGGTTCGACCGCCGAACAGTATGCCAAAGAAGCGTTTGAGCGTTATCATGCTGATGCCGTTACCGTCAACCCTTATATGGGCAGCGATGCGGTCAACCCGTTTCTCAAATACAGCGATCGCGGGGTGATCGTGCTTTGCCGCACCTCCAATCCCGGCAGCAAAGAGCTGCAGGAGCTGGTGACGACCGAAGGCAGAAAACTTTACGAACACGTTGCTTTGCTGGCAAGAGATAAGTGGAATGAAGCCGGTAATATTATGATGGTACTCGGCGCAACTTTCCCTGAAGAACTCAAAGCAGTCCGCGAACTTTGCCCCGAAATACCGTTCCTGGTGCCCGGGGTAGGGGCGCAAGGCGGCGATGTGGAAAAAGTAGTCAGCTACGGCCGCCGCGCCGATGGCTTCGGTTTGATCGTCAACAGTTCCCGCGGTATTATTTATGCAAGTAAAGGCGATGATTTTGCCGAAGCTGCGGGCAAAGCGGCTGAACTTTTGCGCGACCAGATGCGGGCAGTAAAATAAGGACATGACAAACTATGGCTAAATATCAGTTGGAAGTTGGCGCCCGTACCGTTGAAGATGCTTTGAGCGCATGGCGCGGCGGTGCCGACCGCGTTGAGCTTTATGTGAGTCCTACCGAAGGAGCGCTTACTCCCAGTATGGGGTTGGTGCAAGCGGCGGTGGCAGCAAAGAAGGCTGCTCAAAGCGATCTGGGATTGTTTGTCATGCTCCGCCCCCGTTCAGGCGATTTTCTTTACAGCGACGCTGATTTTGATACGCTGCTGCGCGATACGGAAAATCTTTATGCCGCTGGTGCCGATGGTTTTATGAGCGGCATTGTAACACCTGACGGCAAGCTGGATGTCAAGCGGATGAAAGAAGTTATGAAGCGCTGTCCGGGCAAGCCGTTCACGCTGCATCGCGGATTTGAAAGCACCCGCGACCAGTTCCGTACTTTGGAAGAGTGCGTGGATCTGGGGATCGACTATATTCTGACCGGCGGACTTGTTCCCAACGGTGGATTGGATACTGCGCGTTTGTCGGCGCTGATCGAAAAAGCAGCGGGACGCATCAAGATCGTTGTGGCGCTGGGATCGGGCTTTACGGTAGATCTGCTGGGGCCGATCATCGAGCAGTCAGGGGCGGTGGAGTATCACATTGTAAACGGATACCGCCAGCGGCTCAGCCGGATGCAATGGGTTCCGGGCTGCGAATCGCTGGATGATGACCATTTGCGCAAAAAACTCGGAACCGTTGATTATCTGGAGGAATCAGCCGTTCGTGAACTGCGCGACATTTTCAATAAATACGAATAAAGGATAGATGACTATGACCGATAAAACTACATTGATCCAACAGTTTAAATCGCTGGGAATAAAAGAAGGAATGACTTTGCTGGTACACTCATCGCTGCGGCGGGTAGGTAAAGTGGAAGGCGGAGCCGATACGATCATTGATGCGCTGCTGGAAGTGCTGGGCGAAAACGGTACTTTGCTGATGTCGGGCGTGTCAGGCAATGTAAACCCGGATCAGCCGGTTTATCATGTAAAATACACTCCTGCCACCGTCGGGACGCTGGTCAATGTATTTATGAAGCGCGATAATGTGGTGCGCAGTCTGCACCCTGTACATTCGGTAGCCGGTTGCGGCCCCCGCGCCAAATTTATCACCGATGGTCATTTGGAAGCCAATACCCCGTGGTCGCCCGACAGTCCTTACGGCAAACTTATGCGCGAAGATAACGCATTTATTCTCTTTCTGGGGACAAATTTCACTTGCAACACCTGTATTCACGCGCTGGAAATCGAGGCGAGGGTGCCCGGATTGCATACCAAAGACACCTCCAAACTCTATATTTGCGACTATAATGACCAGTGGCACGTTATCGATCACCATTGGCATTCCCGCAAAAAAGATTATTATGTGGATATGGAACACGTTGTGGCGGCTGCCGGAGGCTTGGTTTACGGCGAAGTTGGAACCGGTATGGCACGGCTCTGCGATGCTCAGATCCTGCGTAAAACAGTGCTGCCGATCCTGCAGACCACTCCGGAAAAGGTGATCAAACGCCTGACCGACAACGACTATATCTGGGAGTAACATATCATAAAACGGTTTGCGTACAAATCTGACAGAAAATTTTCGGTGCGGTGCAAAAATCCGCGCTGGAATGTTGATTTCCGCTTCCGTTTTATAAGCTCCATTTTGCTGCTGAGCGTGATGGCATTTTCACTCAGCAGCGCATTGCACCGCTTGTGGCACCGGGAAGTGCGCTTCAGCCTTTATACACCGCGCTGGTGCATGAACGAACGCGCGATCAATCACGGTTGTTCGCTGCAGGAACCGCTTCATGGAAAGGTCAGCTTCGAGTGTCATCATTTCAACTGTCCGGTTTGTTCCGGTATGCTGGATCTGGCAGAAACAGCACAGACGCAAAGTGCATTGTTTACCGCTGCAGAAGCAAGAGACCCATCTGCTTTGGCAGTTTTTCACCGTTTTGATTCAGATATAAAACTTGCCGACGGACGGGCGCCTCCTCAATACTCTTGCTGAAATAAATAATATCATTTTTTGCAGACGCAAATCAAGGATGGTTTGTGCCGTAAAATCTGACAATTTGCCCCAAATATCGTTGAACAGGGCAGGGGCAAACAGTATCTATTGTAAGGAAGGAAGAGTTTTTGATATGAAGAAAAACAGTTTTACTTTGATTGAACTTCTGGTCGTGATCGCAATTATTGCAATTTTGGCGGCAATGTTGCTGCCGGCACTTTCCGCAGCCAGAGAACGCGCCCGCAGCGCCAACTGTATAAGCAATTTGCGCCAAGGATATTACGCATTGAATTTCTACGCCGATGACTACAAAGGGGCCTTTCCGGCAGTCCATAAAGGCTCGATCACCGGTTCACATTCGTCGACTGGCATCGAGTGGTTTGAAGCACTCTTGGACTATGGTTATCAGCTTGAATATCTGCATTGTCCCAGCGACACGGGATTTGTGGATAGTATTAATGATTCGCTTGACCGTCAGAGTTATATCATCAACGCTCTGCTGACATTCGGCAACAGCCGCGATTCATTGCGCAATCCGTCAGATTGTATCGTGCTATCTGAACGGGGAGGGGATTCTCCCGCCGAAGCCAGCGCGCATCAATGCTATCACGCAATGGAAGCTCCTGAGCATTGGCGCAAAGATGTTGCCGAAAAACGCCACGGAAACAACTCCAATTACCTTTTTGTGGATGGTCACGTTGAAACTTTGACATTTCAAGCGACGATCGGCGATGGTTCTGAAGAGGAAAATAAACATTTCATCCGTGAATGGGTCGGTAATCATTATATGGGGCATGGACATTGATCTTGCAGAGCAGGGTATGATATCCAAAGAATTTTTACCCTGCCCGTAATTTCTCGCTCACGGCGGAAACCGCACATATTTTACTCAGCCGATTCAGCCCTTGCCGAGTCGGCTTTTTATTTCTGACCAACTTTTTCCCGAAAAGATCTTCTTGCAGCGTGATCACATCGGCGTGACTCCGAAAAACGCCGTAGGGCAATTCTGACGCAAGATAAGCCGTTTGGGGTGTCGTTGTATAGAAATCCTGCAAGTCGCTTCAGAAGGGCGTTTCCGGCTTATTAAACACGTCGCATAATGTATGTTATGTTAAGTTGTGTATGGTTTTTAACAAGAGGTGTTGATTGTATAACACTATAATAGCTAATAAGTTAATAAATGCAAACAGAGTGCCTGTTAATAACTTGTTTTTAACTTTTCAGTATTTTTTATAAAACAACCTGAACAACTGGCGGATTGTAAAATTTACGTTAATAACAGTCAGCAGTTCATATAATATATTTTTGTCAACGTGTTTTTGCGTGCAGCGTAAACGGCTGGGTTGCGGGCGAGGGTTGTGTTGGTGATAAAATAAATTTGACAAAGCGCTTTTTATGTGCTAAAATACAGCGCGCATAATTAAAGAAGCTGTAAAGGAGCTGTAATGTTGGATACTCAATTTAAAGATTTTTATTTGCAAATAGCTGAACAAACCCGTCTGGATCTGGCCAAACAGAAAATGCTGCTGCCGCCTGAGCATATTGAAGAGCTTTGCCTGGCATATGCCCGCCCTCGCCGCTCTTTACGGGAGGCTTTGAGCAAAAATCAAAACTCTTTTATTGCGGTTTTACAGAAGAGTTTTCCTGCTGAAGGGGTGGTTATTGAGGAGTTTGACCATCTGGAAACAGCCCGTTCTCTGGCGGCATTGAAAGGTGCTGCTGCGCTGGCGGCTGTTACGGAAAAACACTTTTACGATGGAAATCCGACTATGCTTACGGGGGTAACTCATCTGGTCAATCTTCCAATTATCCGCTGGGATTTTATTATTGATGATTATCAGCTCAAACAATCTTTATTGTGGGGAGCGGATGCGGTCAGATTGCTTGTTGGATTGCTGGATCAATTTGAATTGGAAAAACTTTGCCGCAAGGCGCAGGAGCTTGGGTTGGAAATCGTTGCTCAGGTAAGCAATATGGCGGAGCTGCAGCGGGTGTTGAGTTTGGATTCTATATTGGTTCTTGCGCTGTCAGCTGAATCGTTTGAGCTACTTTCAGAAATGCGGTCGTCGATTCCCGAAGAGTATACGTTTATGGTAACAGCAGATCGCCTCTCCGCTGAGGATCTGAAAAAGTTAAATTGCTGCAATTTGCTTTTTGAAAGTTCCAAATGCTATCCCCCTGCCCGCCTGCAGCAGTATTTGAGCAATATTTTTGCTCAGATATAGCACAAAAAAGCCTTCAGGCGGATTGACAAACCGGTAAAGAAGCATTACATTATATAGCTATATATAAAGCCAATTTCAGGATTTTTATTTAAAGGAGAATTTTTTATGGGCAAAACAGCAGCTCAGAAGATCTTTGATGCTCACCGCATCGACTCCCCTGCTCCCGGTGTGGCAGTGTTGAGTCTGGATCGGGTTTTCTGTCACGAAATCACCACTCCGATTGCGATCAACGACTTGATTGCCATTGGCAAAGACCGGGTATTTGACCCCGACAAGATCAAGGCGGTTATTGACCACGTTACCCCCGCCAAGGATTCCAAAACTGCCGAACAGGGTAAAACTATACGCGACTGGGCGCGCCGTCACAATATCAAGGATTTCTTTGATATCGGCCGCAACGGTGTCTGTCATGCCATTTTTCCGGAAAAGGGTTTTGTCCGTCCCGGTTTTACGATCATTATGGGCGATTCGCACACCTGTACTCACGGCGCTTTCGGGGCATTTGCTGCCGGGGTTGGTACGACCGACCTTGAAGTGGGGATCCTTAAAGGCGTCTGCACCATGCGTGAACCCGAAACGATCAAAGTCAACATTACCGGCACTCTGCCCGAAGGCGTCTATGCCAAAGATGTGATTCTGGCGATCATCAAGACCCTGACGGTCAACGGCGCCACCGACCACGTTATTGAATTTGCCGGAGACGCCGTGGCGGCAATGAATATGGATGCGCGTATGACGCTTTGCAATATGGCGATCGAAGCCGGCGGTACCTGCGGTATCTGTTACCCGGATATGGTTACGGTGGATTATCTCTGGCCGTTCATTCAGGATGAATTTGCTACTAAGGAAGATGCACTGGCTGCTTACAGTAAATTCCTGCCCGATGCTGACGCCAAGTACGCCAAGGTCATCGACTTTGATGTAACTGCTCTGGAGCCGATGGTGACTTTCAACTACAAGCCCGATCAGGTCAAGAGCGTCCGCGAAATGACCGGTACCCCCGTGGATCAGGTCTATATCGGCAGCTGCACCAACGGCAGATTGGAAGATTTGCGCATTGCGGCAACTATTCTCAAGGGCAAGCGTATCAGCGATAATGTCAGAGCTGTAGTTTCTCCCGCCACTCCGCTGATTTATCAGCAGGCGCTTAAAGAAGGCCTGATCGAGATCTTTATGGAAGCGGGTTTTTGCGTTACCAATCCGACTTGCGGAGCTTGTCTGGGCATGAGCAACGGCGTTTTGGCGAACGGCGAAGTGTGTGCTTCGACCACCAACCGCAACTTCAACGGGCGCATGGGTAAAGGCGGCATGGTACATTTAATGAGTCCTGCTACGGCGGCGGCTACTGCCATTGCCGGGGTTATCACCAACTCTCCCCTGTACAAGGGTTGACAATTCAAGAGATAAGGCATTTGCAGAATATGAAAAATTTTAATGGAAAAATTCTCTTTCTGGATCGGTCTGATATCAATACCGACGAGATCATTCCCGCCAAATATTTGACCGAATCTACCAAGGCGGCGCTTAAGCCCTATTGTCTGGAAGATTTGTCGCTGGATGGTTTTGACCCCAAAAAAGATATCGAAGGCAAAGCAGTTATTGTTACCCGGGCCAATTTTGGCTGCGGTTCTTCACGGGAACACGCGCCGTGGGTGTTGGAATACAATAACATCAATCTGGTGATTGCAGAGAACTTTGCGCGTATTTTCCGCCAGAATATGTTTAACTGCGGCTTGGCGGCGATCTCGCTTCCCGCGGACGTTATCGACGATATTTTCGCCAATTTCGCCAATTCTGAAGCCGAATGTAAGACCGATCTGGATGCTTGCGAATTTACCGTAAGCAACAGCGCTATGACCAAAGTTTACAAGTTTGAAATCGCTCCTTTTGATCTGGAACTGGTCAAGGCCGGCGGTTGGGTGGCTTATGCCGATAAAAAATATTAAGGCGTGACCGCATAGCTGAATAATGATTGGCAACTATTGATAACTTGCCAATACATAAAGCGTTACAACTCCTGATGTTCAGATTTTTCCAATGCGCATCGGGAGTTTTTCTGTTTATATTGTTGACAAAACTCCTAAGAGTTGACGAAGTTGCAGTCAAACGTCCGGTTTGATGGCAGATCTTCGGTAAAACCTTTATCAAAGGAGTTTTTATGGTTGATGAAAAGATCAACACCGATGTCGCCCTGCCCGGGGCGGCATCCCCTCCCCCCGCAGCGGAACCCGATAAAAATCGCTCCGGTACTGTTGCGGCACCTTCCAACGAGCTGAGTCTGCTCAAACAGGATTTGGAGCAGCTTAAGCAGCACTTTGCGGAGTACGCCCAACGGGATCTGCCTGAGATCGATCGGGTCAAACAACAACTGCAGGCCGCCGCCAGTCAACGGGACAGCGCCGCAGCCGAACTCAAAGAGCTTAAAAGGCAGAATCTGTTAAGCAAAGCTGCTGCCAAACATGGTTTCAACGATGTTGATTATCTGGATTTTATATTGCAGAAAAATCAAATTGAAGTAGAAGATCCGCAACAACTTGCAGGATTTCTGGATGAATTCCGCAAAAGCAATCCGCGCTACTTCTCATTACCGTTGAAGCCGGGTTCCGGCAGCCGTCCGGGCAACAGCTCAAATGCTGCAGGAATGGCTGAATACGGCAACGGAAGATTCGACGCCGTTCAGCAAATGCTTGCAGGGGCTCCAGAGTTATATTGAAAAATAAAATCAGTATAATCTGACCAATAACAAAAATAAAAAAAGGAACACTTTATGGCTATTTATTCTTACAATTTCAACAATAAAAAACGCGATCTTTCGGATATTCTTTCGACAGTTATCAAAGATGAGCCGCGCTTTATTTCCAACTTCAAAACTGTTGCAGAGGCAACTGCCCAGAAACACGAATGGCTGGAAGATCAGATCGTGGGGCGCAGCGTTGCGGCGGTCAATGTTGTCAACAGTACCGTCACGTTCGATGCCAACGACATCGCCAAGCTGAAGGTCGGAACGCTGCTGGTGGTGAAAAATGATCCTGCGCTCTTCCGGATCACCGCCATCAACGGCAACGATTGCACCTTTGAACTGGCCGGTGCCAACGGCTCGGAAAAGGCGATGCCTGCTACGGGTGATGTGCTGAATATTGTTTCCAGCCCCATGGCTGAAGGATCGGTCAACGGCGACGGCGAAGCAACGGTGCATCAGAGTAATTCGGAATATAACTATATGCAGATATTCCGTAAGGATATCGTGCTTACCGGCAGCGCTCTGGCGATCAATGTCTACGGTTCCATCGAAAATCAGATCAATCGCCAGACTGCCTTTGCTTTGGGTGAGCTGGCGCGTGACCTCAACCGCGTGGCGCTGTTCGGCGTGCGGCGCGAACCAGGTGCCAATGTGCGCGGCGAAGCAGGCGGGCTGTACAGCTTTGCATCCGGCTTGAAAGGTTTGAGTGTGGATGGCGAAGGTTTGGCGCTGGACAGCTTTATGATCAACGATGCTGCTCAGAATATTCTTTCGGAAGGCGGTGAACCCATGCAGATACTTTGCAGTCCCGGTCAGGCACGGGTGCTTTCCAACGAATACAAGCCCAGCTTGCAGATCCTGCGCAGCGATGAACGCCGCGGCGCCTATGTTGCGACGATCGTCAACGAAATTTCCGGACGCGGCATGACGATCATGGCGGATCCGGATGTGCCGGATTCCGACGTTTGGGTCATGGATACAGCCGGTTTCGGTCTTGCCAATCTCAAGGGGCGCGCGATTTCCGATATTGATGCTACTCCGCAGGGATTTGACGGTATCAAACGCATGGCGCTGGGCGAACTTACTTTTGAGTTCAAAAACGCCAAACAGCGTTTGTGCTGTATTCACAATATCAAACCCAGCGCCGATGCGCTCAAGGCAATGCGCAACGCGTAAGGTTTTTGGTCTGAATCTTCTCCGACACAGCTTGCAGAATAAAAAAATCGTCTGTTGTGTCGGAGAATTTTTATTGTTGTAATTTTATTTAAGGAAGGAAGATTTTATGCAATGTACCGTTACTCAGGTCAATGAATACTTCAGCTGCCATCTGCATCGCCGCAGCTGGCAGGAGATCCCCGAAGATATTCAGGATGCCGCAGTAAAGATGGCGCAAGAGGATATCCAACTTGCGCTGGGTTGTGCTGAATTGGATATTACCGATCTTCTGGTGTTTTGCGCCGTTTGCGAACAGGCGCTGTTTCTGGCTGTATCGGAGTATAAAAAGTACAGCGCCGCCGCCAAGTGTCCGCAGCTGAAAAGCGAAACTGTTGACGGCGTAGGCAAGCGCGAATATTACGAGGTCAATGCCGTAAACACCAAGTCTTTGACCTCATCGTTCCCCGCTTCGGGTAAACTTGCACCGCGCAGCGAACTTTTTTTGTCGCATTTGCCGGGATATAACGAAGTACGGTTGGATCGGGGATAAAACTCAATAGTTTTATTCCGCGTAATACAGCAGAGTTTTGTCCGCAAAAAGTCAAAGCTCTGCTTTTTTATTCAAATTCAGCAGCCAGAGCCTCAAGGCATTGCCCACCACCAACAAACACGATCCTGACATGGCAATACTGCCCAATACAGGACTGAATTGCCAATGAGTCAAATTATAAAAAACGCCCGCTGCCGCAGGAATAAGTATTATGTTATAAGCAAAGGCAAGCAGCAGATTTTGTTTGATATTTTCATTTACAGCCCGACTTAATTCAAACAGCGTTGCCAATTTTCCGATGTTGCCGTTCAATAAAGTGATCCCGGCATTTTCAAGCGCGGCATCGGTGCCTGAACCCATGGCAATATTTACATCGGCAGCTGCCAGCGCGGCAGTATCGTTGACACCGTCGCCCACCATGGCAACGCAGCGTCCGAAAGCCTGACGGGCTTTGACCTTGGCAAGTTTGTCTGCCGGCGAGAGCGCAGCATAAAACTCTTCAATATCCAAACTGCGGGCGATATTGCTGACCGCATTGAAGTTATCTCCGCTTAAAATTACCGGATCGATCTTTTGTTTTTTCAATTCGGCAATAACTCCGGCAGCTTCTGAAAGCACCACATCGCCCCAGATAACCGCCCCCAGCAGCTCAGTACCGCGTGCCAGCAGCACCTGACTGCCGCCGGATTGATCTGCCGCCAGAGCGAAGTTCTGCATATTTACCGAATTTTTCTGCAAAAACGCCATCGAACCTGCCAGACAGCGTTGACCGTTGATCCAACCGCATATCCCCTGCCCCGGAATATTTTCAATATTACTTGCCTGCGGCAGATCAGAACAGTATTTTTTATATTCTTTCATTGCCTTTACCGATTGGGCAAAGGGGTGATTGCTGTTGGCTTCCAAAGCAAAAAGAATCTGCATAAATTCATCGCGCGAACTTTCGTTGCAGCAGATGACCGCTTTGATTTGCAATTTGCTGTCTGTCAGGGTGCCGGTCTTATCCAGCATCAGAGTATCGACTTTCCGCAACGTTTGCAGCATGGCAGGATTCTTGATCAAAATACCGTTTCGGGCGCCTACCCCGATTCCCACAGTTACCGCCAACGGTGCCGCCAACCCCAGCGAACAGGGACACGCCACCAGCAAAACAGCAATAAAGCTGCTCATTGCCATCGGCCAGTTTCCGACCAGTAAGCCCCAGATCAACAGTGCGGCCAGTGCAACTGCCAATACCGCAGGGATAAATATTGCCGCCGCCTTATCCGCCAGATTTTGTACAGGCAATCGGGTCTTGCGGGCGGTTCTGACCAACTCGGCAATGCGGGCGATCAAAGTATTGCTGCCGACCTGTCTGGCCTCCATGACCAACACCCCCGAGCCGTTGACGGTACCTGCCGCCAGAAAACTGCCGATATTTTTTTCGATTGGAACCGCTTCTCCGGTCAGCATGGATTCATCGACCGTACTGAAGCCTTCCCGCACTATGCCGTCAACCGGTATTTTATCTCCTGCTAAAACCTTCAGCCAATCGCCGACTTTGACTTGATCCAGCGGTACATCTTCTACCGTTCCGCAGCATTTTTTGATCCGTCGTGCGGTGGGCGGCACCAGTTCCATAAGCGAACGAACCGCCCTGACGGCACTTGCCGTGGCGCGAGCTTCCAGATACTGCCCCAGAATAACCAGCGCTGTTATCATTGCCGCAGGAACGAAATGCAGTTTGGCATTTCCCGCATCGTCCAGCAGCGTATGATGCAGCGCGGAGGCAAAAAAGAGTGCATAAATACTGTAAAAGTAAGCCGAAGCGATACCCATGCTGATCAAGGTAAACATATTCAACTTGAGTCCGTGCAGCGATTTCACCCCCCGCGCCAGCAGAAAACCGCCGGGACCGAATACAACCACCGTAGCCAGCAGCGCCTGTAATATATTGTTCCAGAACAGCGGTATGGCAGAACAATGCCTTAAAATTGCCATTATCAGCGTTATACCCGCCGCAAGTGTAAAACCGATCAGGAGTTTCCTGCGGTTATCGTCAGATTTTTTTTCATCATCTTCCATTGCCGCAGCGCAGCAGCAGCAACTTTCCGCCACGCTGTTTTTTGCCAGATACTTTTCGGGATCGGCGGCAAATTTTTCTTTACACTTTATATTGCAGAAGTAATAGTTTACAGAGTTGTATTCATACTCCGCAGCTGCTTTGCAGAGTGGAAACTGCATCTTACAGACCGGGTCTTCAACTTTTATAAAGGGATTGGGCTTTTTCTGCTGCATAATAATTATAATGAGCGTTAAACAATGATTCTTTATTTACTTATCTCTTCGTATTTGGCAGCAAAACCGCTCCATTTCCAATCTTTATTTTGCTCCGCAGAAGAAATCGTTACTTGCGAAACGGCTCCATCCAGTTTCAGCGTATTGATGTTGGATGGGTGGATCGGCGTATTTGCCGATGAGCTTTTAGAAAGTTTGGCAGCCAATCCGCCGGGAACATCGTGAGTGATGATTGCCGCGGGGTTATCCCGTCCGACAATGCGCCGTCCGATTCCGCGATTATTGGAGTCTTTGAGGGAATAACCGCTCAAAACTTCGGTTTCCGCTGCTGCCTGAGTCGAAGTGTGATACAAATATATATAGGATGTATTTATATAGTAATCTTCTTCCGCCGAAGTCGTGTTCCACAAAACCGAATCGCTGGGACAGCGGAAATGCGGCGCCATATCCTCCAGCGTAAGATTTTCCGCATCGGGACTGGGTGTTGTACCAATATAGCCATTGACTTTAAGCAAATTGGGAACCGCGTGTCTGCCGCTTATGATCCGGCAATAACGACCGAAGCCGCACATACGGAACATCTCCTGTTCGGTACTGTGATGAAACGATACAGCAATGGAATCTTTGTGATCCTGCGAATAAAGATATTGTGCCAGCCCGATATTCTTCAGATTTGCCACGCAATTTATACTCCGCGCCCGTTCTCTTGCCGCCGAGAGCGCCGGAAGCAGCATGGCAGCTAAAATCGCGATAATAGCAATTACAACCAAAAGCTCGATCAGCGTAAAAGATGATCTGTTTTTCATAAGTTAGTTTCTCCTTATTTGCGGTTAATATAACTCACTTTTCCGGGTTTGTCAATTTTTAACGGTTTTTTCCCGATACCATTTAGGAACACCTCTTCTGCGTAAACGTTCCACCAGCTTCTTATGCTGCGACAATATTTTTTCAGGAGCTGCATTCAAGCTGCAATCACTGTACGGAACTCCGGCGGTGGAGTCAAAAATAATATGTTTTTCCTTTTCGGATAACGGCACAAAACCTTCCTGCGGCATATTGATAAATGCGATCGAACCGCTGCGTTTGCGTCCGAAAGAGGGCGTTTCGCCAACGGTGAATCCCGCTTTGAACAATCCGCCGCGTACAGTCGGAGCGCTGCTGTAAGTTAAAAGCGCTCCATCGTTGCGCATTACCCTGAAACACTCCGCAAAAAAATGCTGACTCCATAACTCAGGATTCACATCGCTGGAAAAAGCATCCAACCACAGCAAATCGAAACTTTTTTCAGGCAGTTTGCGAATAGTATTGCGGGCGTCATCCAGCAGCAGTTTTATTTCACTATTGCCGCAGCGGCAGAAACCATTGTTGATAAGCTCCTGCAAAATGTTGAACTCCTTACTGTTGGGATTGTAGAGATTCAACGCCGCCTGTAAAGTGCGCAAATCAAATTCCAACGCCGTTATCTCTAAAGCGCATCCGGATACTTTTTCGCTGTGCGCCAATGCGGCAAAACTGTTACCGCCTAATCCGAAACCGATATCCAGCAAACGGAGCGGGCGTTTTTCCGATGCGCTTTTCTGCAATCTCTCCGGCAATGCCGACGGTTCGGCAAACTTTTTTTCTGCTTCGCTGCCCGCGCCTGCCAGCGAGTGGAAATGCTGCCGGTAACGGGGGTGATAAAGAGTTGGTGTGCCATCGGCGGTATGAGTTAAAACAAAGTTGCCGTTCTGCGTATTATCGCTATAAAAATATTCCTTGAAGAAACTTAAAAACTGCCCTTTTTTCATCCACCAGCGCGGTGAGATCAATTCGCTTTCAGGCGCATCACCCATCAACCGCATGAGCAGCGTATTTTCCGGCAGACGCTGCAGAAACGATTTTAATGCCGCCGCATAATCGTATTCGTTCAGCGGTTTTACATAATTGCTATTTTGATTGCAGCGCTGCGCCAGAACGGTATTTTTAAGCACCATAAGCTGATGGATCTTTACTGCATCAAGCTGCAGCGCTGCTGCCTGATCGGCGGTGTACATCCAGTCGTTGAAATCCTCGCCGGGCAATCCCAGTATAAAATGTCCCGCCACTTTCAGATTCCGTTTTTTCAGTCTGGCACAGGCATTTTTTACTGCTGCAAAATCATGTCCGCGATTGATTTCCTGCAAAGTACGGTCACAAGCGCTTTGAATGCCGAGTTCCACAAAGAGTTCATACTTTTCATTCAGCTCTTCCAGATAATCCAATACTTCATCGGGCAGCGCATCGGGGCGGGTGGATACGATCACGACCTTGAAATCGGCTTGACTCAACACCAAACTGTAGAGTTCCCGCAGACGGCTGACGGGGGCGTTGGTGGAAGTAAAACTCTGAAAGTAGGCAATCAACCCGACATTTTCGCCATAACGCTTTTTTACATACTCTATTCCACAGGCAACCTGCTCGACTAAATTAAGTCCGACCCGCGTAAGATGTCTGGCTCTGGCGCCGTCTTCAGTGCAGAATATACAGCCGTCGCCGAAGCCGCCGTTACTGCGATGGGGACAGCCCAGCGCCAGGTCGATCCCGATCCGTTGTAATGGCTGCGAGTATTTTTCCTGAAAATATTCGCCGATATGGAATAATTTTTTCATAACCGTTGTCTAAAAAATGTCAAAGCAATACCATTTTCAGGCTTGAATCAGCCGTGAAAAACGGGTTGTTGTATATAATTTAACCTGTAAATCAAAAAGTTCCATAAAAAAAGAGGTTTTTATGCGGATTATTATTATTGGCGGCGGTCCCGCAGCAGTAGAGGCGGCATTGACGGCGCGGCAATTTAACGGCAATGCAAATATAACGATCTTTTCCGCAGAAAATATCCTGCCCTACCGCCGCCCGCTGCTGGTGGATTTTTTGGGCAGCGAGGTAACACCGGCTCGGTTTTTTATCCACGAACAATCTTTTTATGATCAGCACCGTATCGAAATAAGATTGAATACTCCGGTAATATCCATCGACTGGCCCGAAAACCGTATTATGCTCGGCAATCAGACTTACGAGTACTACGATAAACTGCTGATCGCCTGCGGCGCCATGGCTTCGCGACTGCCTGCATCACTCTTTGGCGAGCAGGCGGAAGGTTTTGTACTGCACAACTGGAGCGATGCGGTGATATTGAAACAGAAACTGAAAAAATCCACCCATATAATGATTGTCGGCGGGGGGATTCTCGGTCTGGAAATTGCCATACAATGTTTGCAGCAACGCATTGCGGTAACGCTGATCGAACGCAGCAAGCGCATATTGCCGGGAGTACTGGATTCTTCCTGCGAATACTTTCTGCAGAAAAGTTTGCTGGAACATTATCCCGATTTTCAAATTTGTACCAACTGTACCATCCGGCAAATCCAAAAACATCATCGTCGGGTCAGCTGTACTGTTCAATCAGGGGCTCAAACGCGCCGACTGGAAGCCGATTGCATAATTCAGACAATCGGTTTCAGTGCCGGATCTCCGCAATGGCAGCCCCCCATAAAAAAAGACCGTCTGGAAGTCGATGAATTTATGCAGGTAAAAGGTTTTGATAATATTTTTGCAGCAGGCGATTGCGCCGTTTTCAGTCAGGTCCGCGCCGGATCATATTCCAACGCGCTGCAGATGGGCAGAGTTGCAGGAGCAAATCTTGCCGGTAAAAAAGTTCCGTGGCAAGTTCCGCTGCAGGAGATCCGCAGCAATATCGGCAGCTGCAGGATTTATGCAGCTGGTAATATTTCCGGCAGTGAACTTACCGCTGTAGAAGAAATAAATGCCGATTCCATGCAGAAACTCTACTACTTCAAGGATAAATTAGTTGGAATCGTCCTGCTGGGCAATACTGCTGCGGCAGGATCGTTTGCGCTGCAGCTGGGGACGGAATTCAAACCGCAGCAAATTCCTCCGGAATGTGTCACCAGCCGGGGGTGAACCAAGCTCTCCCCCCGCAGGTCAGCAGATAATTATTTTCTGTTCGCTGTTTTGTAATCTATCCAGCGGTCGCGCAACTCTTTACCGCGGGCAAACAGCGATTCAAAGCGGTCAAAATCGCCCTGCGCTATGGAGTCAACGATCTTCTGATATATATAACCGCATTTACGGGCGGCATCCACAACGGCACTCTGATTGTTTTCGATGATCTCCCGCCACATCACAGGCGAACTGGAAGCGATCCGGGAGGTATCTCGAAAGCCGGTTGCACAGCCGGAATACCGCAAAGCCTCCTCTTCGGCATTGTCGCAATCCAGCACCGCCAGCGTCAAAGCCAGTGCCAGCAGGTGAGATATATGACTGGTATGAGCTACCAGATTGTCGTGAATTTCGGGCGATATTCTCCGCACCGAGGCAATTTTCAGCAAATGCCAGAATGATTCCACCGTATCCAGTGCTTCAGGATCACTGCTGCTGCTCTCGGTTACAAAGATTTCCGCATTGTCATAAAGTTCGGCAAAGGCAGCTTCGCAACCGTTTTTTTCGGTTCCTGCCATGGGGTGAGAGCCGATAAAATGCACCCCCAGCGGATGCAGAATATTTTCGCCGACCTTGGTAATGCAGCCCTTGTCGCTGCCGATATCCGTAACGATCGAGCCGGGCTTGAAATCCTGAGCGTGGCAGATGATAAATTCCGTTATCGCCGGTATGGGTAAACAGAGGATGGTCAAATCCGCACGGGCAAGAATCGCTTTTACATCGTCATCGGTAAAATCAACAGCGTCGTGTTCAATACACCATTGTCTGGTTTCCGCCCGGCGCGCCCACCCCAGACGGCGGACGGGAGCGTTCTTCAGCGCCATCCCCAGCGAGGCTCCCAGCAATCCCAAGCCGATAATGGCTACTTGTTTATTCTGCAAATCCATGATCCGACCATTCGCGGCAACTTGCCTTGAGTTTACCTGCCCATCAGTAGAAAAGTGCCAGCAATATTGCTGCAACAGTACAGATTGTGCCGGTATTGATGGCTGCCAGGCGGAACCGCAGTTTGTGGGTAAAGCGCGGAATCAGCAATCGGGCTACCACGCATACACTCCAGATCCACCCCAGAATCATAAGTCCGCAGCCGTTGCAATCGGAGTTTTTGTTCAGCGTCCAGCCGCACTCGTAAAACACGCTCCAGACAATGATCGGCAATATAAAACTGATCGAATCTGCAGGAAACAGCGGCATAGCGCTGGAACGTCTGGCAATCAGCCAGATAACAAAAAACAAAACAATTCCGGGCAAATACCCGCCTGCCCCATACGAAAGTAATGTAACAATATTATTCATAAAACTAACTCCATAACAAACCATTCCTGCCGATCGGCGCTGAAATTTTCTCTGAATGGTCTTCGGTTATGATAATTAATATATGCTTTTTTTTATAAAATGCAACCGGCAACGGGCATTTTTTTAAAACAGAGTTATATTAATACGATCGATATAAGCGTTTTTTTGTTATAAAAATATAAAAAAAGGATACGAAACCATGCAAAAGATAATGCTTACCGGAAAAATCCATCTGGCAAGAATAACCGCCTGCGAACTGGATTACGAAGGTTCGCTGGAAATCGATCCGCAGATATTGCAGGAAGCCAACATTCTGCCCTACGAAAAGATCCTGGTGGTCAACCGCAACAACGGCGAACGGCTCGAAACTTACGCTATCCCCGGCGAATACGGCAGCAAGGTGTTCTGTTTGAACGGACCTGCCGCGCATAAAGGCAATGTGGGCGATGTTATAACGATTATGGCATTTTCGGTTCTGGATATTGAGGAAGCTGCCAGTTATGAACCTAAAGTGGTGGTCTTAAACGAAAATAACGATATTGTTCAGCGTAAAGGCCGCCGCCGCTGACAGTCTGAATTGCCGACTTGGGAACTGAGCAATAAATCGCTAATATGCAAAGATGATTTGCATTTTGCCCGCCGAGAGGTTATATTGTCAGAAATATGTGTATTTGCGCAAGATTATTGATCGGAGCATTATTCATTGAAAAACAAAATAAAATATGCACTTTTGGCGCTGCTGCTTTTGCTGCCGGGATTTTTTACGCCCAAAGTTCAGGCGTTTGAGCCGGTTACCATGATGCTGCTGGCTCCCGTTGCTTTGAAAGTTTACGAAGCAGCCGAACCGCGTCTGGTCAGAGGGGCTCAGTACGGCGGGAAAAAGTTGGTGGAAATGGGCGTAAATGTTTTTGAGGTGCTTTACCTGCCGCTGGGGGTGGTGGAAACTACGCTTGGTGCGCCGTTCGGTTTTATGGGGTCAGGTTTCAACCACATCGGCAAAGGCGCGTTGGCGCCGTTCAAGCTGGTGCTGAATACGCTGGCATTGCCGTTCTGTTTCTTTGGTGTGGATATATAGAACATTTGAATTTGCATCCGATGGGACAAACCTATGGCATATCGTCATCATACGGGGGTGTTCGACCCTAAATTCAAAAAGAATCAGCAACGGCGGGATTTGGAAGATATGCTCGGCGAATGGTACGGAGAAGAATTTGCCGCTTCCGAGATAACCTGCCGGACCGATCAACCTTGCAAGCTGGGCGATATGCTGGATGCCATATTGCAGGATAAGCTCAACGATCAAACCATGCAATTGATCGAGTTGCGGGAAAAATGGGATTCGATCATCGGCACACCGCTGAACAAATTTACCAGAATGGTGAATATACGCGATGCGGTAATGACCGTGGAGGTCAGTCACCCTGCATTTCTGATGGAATTGCGCAAGAAGGGCACAACAGAGAGTTGTATTCAGCGCATCAAAACCCATTGTCCGGCTTTGGAATTTGATTCAATATCGTTCGTTCCGGCGGGGAAGATACGTTAAAAATAGTATGATATTTCATAAAAATGTAAAATAAAGAGGATAACAATGCAAGTAATTATTCAAAAAGATGAAAAGTCGGCGGTTTTGCTGGCCGCCAGAATCATGGCTGACGCGCTGCGGATCAACCCCGAAATGGTATTCGGCTTGGCAACCGGCGCGACTATGGAAGCGGTGTATGCGGAGCTTACCCGTATGTATCGGGAAGAAAATCTGGATTTTTCGGGCGCCAAAACATTCAATCTGGATGAATATATCGGCCTTGCCCCCGAAGATAAAAATTCCTACCGCTACTATATGAATAAGCACTTGTTTGACAACGTCAATATCAAAAAGTCCAATACCCATCTGCCCAACGGCATGACAAACGATGTTATCGGCGAAGGCAAACGCTACGAAGCGGCGATTCAGGCTGCCGGAGGCATTGACCTGCAGCTGTTGGGGATCGGTCAGGATGGGCATATAGGTTTTAATGAACCGCTTTCTTCGCTGGGTTCGCGCACGCGGGATAAATCGCTTACGCCTGAAACCTATCGGCAGAACAGTATTTATTTTGATCCGCCCGAAAGTATGCCGCGCCGCGCGTTTACTATGGGGGTGGGTACGATTCTGGATGCCCGCCGTATTCTGATGCTGATTACCGGCGAACGCAAAGCCCAAATCGCAGCCAAGGCGTTGGAAGGACCTGTGTCGAGCATGATATCTGCTTCAGCGGTTCAATTCCACAGCAACGTTACCGTGATCCTTGACGAAGCGGCTGCATCTGAATTACAGGGTTATGAATACTACCGCTGGGCTTTTGAAAACGAACCGGCGTGGGAGAGTTACCGCTGAATTTGCGGCAGTCAACCGCCGGTTTAAGTTTGAATTATTAAGCGAATCCATCTCTTATTATGGCAATGATCCCCGAAAGCGTGGCAGCAGAGATCGTTCAGCGGAGCAATATCGTTGAAGTGATCAACTCTTTTGTGCCACTGAAAAAAGCGGGGAATGGCAGCTGGAAAGCCTGCTGCCCGTTTCATCAGGAAAAAACGCCCTCTTTTCACGTCAGCGAAAGCAAACAGCTTTACTACTGCTTTGGCTGCCAGAAGGGCGGCGATGTAGTCAAATTCATGCGTGAATATTTGAATTTGGACTATGTTGAAGCCATGCAGCAGCTTGCCGGTCGCTGCGGAGTGGTTATTCCGCAGGAAGTATCTCCGGAAGAAGAAGCCGCTTACCGTTTGAAACGCTCACAGTCAGGCAGACTTTACGATCTGCATAAACTGCTGGCGGAATTTTATCACAGCAATCTGAAGAACAATCCCGATTCGGGAGTCAGCAAATATTTTGCCACCCGCGCCATACCGTGGGAATATGCACAGAAATTTATGATCGGCGCTGCCCCCGAAAGTTGGGATGCGGGCATAAAATTTCTGCAAAGCAAAGGTTTTACCTTGCAGGAGATTGTCAGCGCAGGTGTAGCGATCGAAAAGGAACACGGTCATTGCTACGACCGGTTCCGCAACCGGCTGGTATTTTCTATTACCGACGAAAACAATCGGGTGATCGGATTCAGCGCCCGTATTATTGTAAAAGATGACAATGCACCTAAATATGTCAACAGTCCGGAAACCGCGATTTTTCATAAAGGCAGCATCCTTTACGGGTTGGCTCAGGCGCGGGATTCCATACGGCGCAATAAATTTGCCATTGTCTGCGAAGGGCAGCTGGATACCATTGCTCTGCATCGGGCGGGGTTGGATATGGCTGTTGCACCGCAGGGATTGGCGTTCCGCAGCGAACAGGCGGAATTGCTGAAACGCTATACCGACAAACTTTATCTTTGTTTTGATACAGATGCCGCAGGTCAGCAGGGGACGCTGCGGGTGCTGGAATTTCTGCTGCCGATGAATTTTGAAATATACGCAGTAAATATTGCCGGCGGCAAAGATCCCGACGAAATCATGCGGACTCAAGGCGCTGAAGTTCTGCACGAAGCAGTAACGAATGCCATTCCGCTGACCCAGATAATCCTGAACGGGTTGAAGCGTAATTTTGACCTTAAGAACCCCAATGGCAAAGTTGCTGCCGCCGAAGCAGCGGTGAAGCTGCTGGGATTGATTCCCAATGCCATGTTGCGGGAGGTTTATTTTGAAGAAATAGCTTCGCTGCTGCGGCTGCCTGTAGATCGGCTTTTTGAGTTTCACCGCCGACAGAAAAAGTTTGTGCTGATGGATAAATCTGCAGATTCCAACCCGACTCCGGGGGATACGGTCAAGGCTGCAAAATATAACGATATGCGCCCCGAAAATGTCCGCCATGCCGAATCCTCGCTGTTGCTGCTGGCGCTTTCCGATTCGGATGCTCCGCGGGCGATAGCCGAAACGCTGGATGAAGCGCTGTTGAGCGATGCACCTGTGGCGGAAGTACTTAAAGAACTTATGAGCATGGCACTGAACGGCGAATGGTATTCCGGTGCCGAACTTTTAGCGCACCTGTCCAATGAGCTGGCAAGCGATCCCGAGGTGGTCAAGCTGCTGATTCGGGAAAATGATCTTACCGCCGAACAAGGCAGGCAAATATTGCAGGAGTGTTCCGCCGAGCTGCGGCGGGAGCATAACAAACGCCAGCGTCAGGAATTGCTTTTTGAATTGAAAGATGCTTCCGATATAGCTCGCCAGCTGGAAATACTCGAAAAACTTAAAGCCCTGCGCGATTGAACTGCCTTAACGCTATTTACATCCTCCTCCTGCCCCACGCAAGTTCACGAGTTTTTTTTCGGAAAGACCTGCTTTTTTCATCGAGGATGAACAAATCGTTTTTATGGACATTTTTTTACCGTTTTTATTGGTAAATTGTTGATGTATCGTGTATATTTAATTATGATGAAACAAGATTCATCAATGATGAATAAAAATAAGAAAGGATTTTACTTATGGCGATCATGACCCGTGATTTCAATGCAGTAGATCTTTCCGACCCTAAGGCGGCAGCTTTGGCAGTTAAGCGCAAGGCGCTGGAACTGGGGGCGGATGCAGTCGGCATCGGCAATATCGAACGCTGGAAAGATTCTCCGATCCAGATGGATCCCAAACAGATCATGCCCGAGTGCAAAAGCATTATCGGCATGGTGTTCCGTGTGGAACGCGGCAGCTTGCGCGGCGTGGAAGAAGGCACTTATTTGAGCAATTATTCGGCGATGGGTTACGGCGGGATCACTTACCTTTATATGCCGATGACGGTGATCAACCTGAGCAAGTTTATTGAAGATCAGGGTTACGAAGCTATTCCCATGGGGCATCAGAGCGACTGGCGCGGTATTGACAACGAAGGGTATATCCGCCCGGAATACAGCCGCCCTGCCCGCCCCGGCCAAGCCGCTCCCGACGTGATGCTGCATTTGCGAATTGCCGCCTATCTTTGCGGTTTGGGCGAAATCGGCTTCAGCAAGATGTTTCTCAGCCCCCAGTTCGGCCCCCGTTGCCGCGTAGGGGTGATTATGACCGATGTGGAACTGGAACCCGATCCGATCTATGATGGTCCGCAGCTTTGCAATCGTTGTATGGCGTGCGTGAAGGCTTGCCCGGGTCAGGCATTCTCCACTGAGAAAACGGTCAAACTCAATCTTTGCGGACACGAACTGGAATGGTCGGATCTGGATATGACCAAATGCGGATTTGCTTTCCGCGGCGGTAAGCACAGCGGCGTTGAGCAGGAAAAACCGTATATGACGCCCGATATCGGCGAAGCCCCGCATCCGGATTCAGTTCCAGGCGAGTGGTCGCCTTTTTACCAGAAGCCCCGCAATCTTTACAACACCGGGCAGGCTGTCTGCGGTTCCCGCGGCTGTACCCGTGCCTGTATGATCAGTCTGGAAGCACGCGGTGTGCTGCAAAATACCTTCAAGGAAAAGTTCCGCCGCCGTCCGCAATGGAGTGTGGATTGGTCAACTCCGCCTGAATATCCGGCGGATGCCAAGTTCCGTAAATCTGATGACGAAGGCATTGATTGATCAATCGTTTATAGAAATACGGAATAAGGTTATATGGCAAAGTCGGATCTGGTTCAATCATTACTGCGGGGAATGGATCTGCTGAAAATGGCAGCTTCAGCTCCCGAAGGAATGCGTTTGAGTGAACTTGCAGAAAAAAGTTCGCTGCAAAAGACTACGGCATATAACCTTTTGCGCACTTTATGCGCACGGAATTTTCTGGTCAAAGATCAACATAACCGCTTTCAGCTGGGGCCGGCAATATTTGAGCTGGCCGCAGCATCGCAAACCACGGAGCTGATGAACAAGGCAGCAGCGGCGCTGAAGGTGATCCACAAGAAGTTTCCGCTGGATGTGCTGACCTTTTCCACTTTGGAAGGTACGGCGGTACGCTGCAAACTGCGTATTTCACCCGATCAGCCCAACGAAGTGCAATATCCGGTAAACCGTACCTTCCCTCCGTATATTTCGGTTACGGCGCTGGCGCTGCAGGCAGCGGCGCCGCATAAAGCGGAAGCTATTGAGCGGCAATATCCGTTTGAAGATTACGGCGAAGGAATGTGGGGAGCGCTGTTCAACTTCAATCGTGCCAAAGCCGAAACGCTGAAGCTGGGCTATTGCTGGAAACAGAGTGCGGAGCGTTTTTCAACAGCATTTATTATGCCCGACGGGTTTGTACTTGGCTTCGGCAGCGAGGGCGTTGCCGAAATCGAAGCCCCCAAACGGCTTGCCGCCGCCCGCAACTTCCGCAGTCAAGTTTGGAATACCGAGGTGTAAAAGTGAAATTTGCAGTTGGCTATCAATATAGAAACAGCGGTGAGCTTTTTTCGGAAATGCTCCGGGATTATCGTGAAAAAATTGCCGAAGTTTACTTTGCTTATCCTGCATTTGCCTCAGGCAGACCCGACCACAGCGCAAATTCCAGCTGCGCGGTCGAACAGATCGAATACGAACTTGCCGCGATCCGCTCGATGAATATCAAGCTGGATTTGCTCCTGAACGGTAATTGTTACGGCGAGTGGGCTGTTTCAGAACGCTTCAAGCGGGAAACCGCTTGTTTGCTGGAGCGTTTGAGCGATGCAAATCTGCTGCCCGAAATCGTTACCACCACTTCGCCTTTTGTCGCATCAGTAGTGCGGAAACTGATTCCGGATATGGAAATACGCGCGTCGGTAAATATGCGCATAGACTCAATAACCGCGCTGGAATATCTGCAGGATAAGTTTGACAGCTTTTATTTGCGGCGGGATTTGCAGCGCGATCTGGCGGTGGTGGAACGTTTCAGCTCGTGGAGCAAAGCCAATAACAAAAAACTCTGTTTGCTGGTCAACAGCGGTTGTTTGCGCAACTGCCCGTATCAAACCTTCCACGACAATCTGGTTGCCCACGACAGGGAATTGCGCGAAATCAGAAATTGTGCTGATTTTATGCCGCATCTTTGCTGGGAACGTTATCAGAATGGCAATAATATAGCGGATTTCCTCCGCTCCAGCTGGATTCGGCCCGAAGATGTCAAACACTATGCGCCGTATTGTCATGTAATGAAACTTGCCACCCGGCAGCACAGCAATCCCCGCGGCGTAATCGCCGCTTATTGTGCGGAGAGATTTGACGGTAATTTGCTGGATTTGACCGAACCTTGTTATTCACAGGCGTTTGCCCCTTATATACTCGACAATACGCTGCTGGAAAATGAAGAACTGCCCGGCAGCTGCGGCAGTAATTGCAATCATTGCGGCAAATGCGAAAAGCTGCTGCAAAAAGCATTCCGCAAGCTGTAAAATATCCTTACCAGGTTTCTTTTGCGTCAGCGGGAGCGTTTGGCGCGGGGGAGCGATCTTTCCCACAACTGGAAGTCACAACTGCGTTCCAGTTTCTGTTCGTCAGCCGGATCCAGCTGATTGAAGAAGTCCAATCCGGTCATGGCTTCCACAGCGTCAACACTTACGGCAATATCCGCCAGCGAGCGGTCAGCTTCGCGGGGAGAATTATTTACCACAAACCCGATGGCTTTGGGCGAGGAGCTGTTGGGATCGAGCAGCACCTTGAAATACTTATCCGGCACCGCAACTTTATTTTTGCCGACAGTAATATTGGGAGTTGACAAGTCGAACACCGGGCCGCTGACAATATAGAGTGCCCCATTGGCGACGGCGTAATCGCGGACTTTTTCTTCCAACTTCTTCCAAGTTCCGCGGTTAAGCTCAGGATACTGGGGCGAAATATTGGACATGAGAAAACTTTCGCTCATCGCCTGCAAAGAAAAACTCATATCCGCCGCCGGCGCCAGGTGCCCGCGATCGTATGCCGTATTTTTGTAATCATCTACCGAAGCCGATTTTCCGGGAATAAGCGGATCACTGCGGAAACTTTCTGCCCGGCGAGCTTTTTTGCTCTTAACCTCATCGGAAGTGAGTTTATAACTTACCCACAAGGCTTGTTCGTAACGCTCTGAGTAGCCCAGCGCAAAACCGGGGCGGTCAATGATAATATCGCAATTGTAACTTGGCACGCCCAGCGTAAGATTGTCATATGCGGTCAGGCGCAAATCTTTTTCGCTTTTGACCGTTACTGCCGGCAGCGGCGAAAATTTTTCTTCTACGCTTTTAGCACCGCCTGAAATTTTTTCGACGATCAAATGCAGCTTATCCTGCGCAAATTCCTTGTAAGAGCTGCTGAATTTACCCGCCAGATCGTGCGCCCCGTAAAGTGCCAGCAAATAGATCAAACTCAATTGCAGAGTTTTGAGGCACTTTTTCCACGGGGCAACTGGGGAAGCGTTTTTCTTCTTGCCTGACTGAGAATTTTTTTTACGGACTGAACGGTTGTTAAGCATGATAATTATATCCTTTTTTCCCTGGGCGCTGAGCAGTTGGTTTATGCCGCTTTCGGCGTCTTCGGTAAGGCTGATTCAAAAAAGTATTGGCATGAACATAAACTTCTTCATTATTTACAGCAGTCGGATCAGAAGGTTGGTTTGTCTGGCTCTTGCTCTGATGGGGAACATAGTGTTCCTGAGTGTCGGAAAAAGTATCTGCAACTTGCCCGCCTGCCCCATCTTCCGCAGGCGGTTTAATTATCAGCGAACCGATCAGCAACATCAATTCAAACAACATCCAGGTAGGAATCGCCAGCAGCATCTGACTGATAACATCAGGCGGAGTCAGCACCGCCGCCAGCACCAGCACCACTACCAGCACCAGCGGACGCTGCTTTTTAAGGGTATCCAGCTTGATTATTCCCACCGCAGCAGCAATCAGTAATATCAACGGGAACTCAAACATCAACCCGAACGCCAGCGCAATTATCATTGCCAGCTCCAGAAAATTACCATAGCCGATCATCGGCATCAAGCCATCGCGGGCAAACCCGTAGGAAAATTTTACCAGCAACGGCATAACCCCGAAAAATCCGATCGCGCACCCCAGCGCAAAAAGCAGCCACGCACTTGTACAACCTGCCAGCAGCATACGTTTTTCGCGTTTGTAAAGGGCGGGAGCAAGAAAATGCCACCCGCGCCAGAAGTAAAGCGGCACGCCTGCTGCCAGCGCCAGAATCGACCCCGTTTTCAGCTCCAGCATAAACGGTTCCAGCGGCGAAAAGTAATAAAGCTCGAAACTGCCCTCCCCGCCATGCTTGCGGGCAATGGCAGCAGCGGCATCCTGCAAAAAACTCAAAACATCGCCGGCAACAAACCAGCCGGGCAGCAGCAGAATCAAAAATATGACCAGCACTTCCAGCAGCATTTTGCGCAATGCTTCGATATGACTGAGAAAACTTTCCGCACTCATAGAAAAGTGATTTTTTCCGCAAATGAATGAATATATTGATTGCAAGCGCAAGGGATGCGATTACTTTTCTGCCTTGTTGGTTTTATCTTCTTCTGCGGCGGATTCTTCTGCAGCTTGCATGAGTTCGCTGGATTCTTTTTGCAGACCTTCTTTGGCTTTTTTGAATTCATAGCTGGCTTTACCCAGCGATCTTGCCAGTTCCGGGATCCTTTTAGCACCGAAAAAGATCAATACTACAGCGATTATCGGTACGATTTCCCAAAAGTGTATGCCCATAAAAAACTCCTTTTTTTCAAAAAAAATGTATATTAAACTTGTAAAATTAACTTATTAAGCTAACTTTATCACAAACTTTGAATATTGCAAATTTCTATTGCGGAGTATAAGCATGAATCGGCGTGATTTTTTAAAAACAACTCTTCTCGGGGCGCTGGCGGTCGGCCCGTTAAGCAAAGCGCTGCACGCTTCTGAAGCCAATCAGCCAGCCGCCACGCTGCCGGATTTGACCGCTTTGCACGGCGGAACGCCTGAAACGATGTGGCAGGCGGGAATCAAAGCAATGGGCGGTATGGAACGCTTTGTCAAAAAAGGCGCCAAAGTCGTTGTAAAACCCAATATAGCCTGGACCTTGGCGCCTGAATTTGCCGCCAACACCTCGCCGGAACTGGTGGCGGCAATCGTGCAGGATGCGCTGAAAGCAGGCGCAGAAGAAGTGATCGTATTTGATCACAGCTGCGACAACGGTCCGGATTGTTACCGTATCAGCGGAATTGCCGCCGCTGCTGAAAAAGCCGGCGCCAGAGTTTTGCACGCCAACGTAAAAAGCGCTTACCGGCAGGTAAAAATAAACAATGCAGCCGCTATGACTCAAGCCGATGTCTTTGCGGCGGTGCTGGATTGCGATACATTTATCAATGTACCGATATTAAAGCACCACGGCGGAGCCAAAATGTCAGGCGCCATGAAGAATCTCATGGGGATCGTCTGGGATCGGCGGATCATGCACCGCAAAGGTCTTACGCAGACCATAGTGGATCTTACCTCATTGCGTAAACCCGACTTGAATGTGGTCGATGCCTATCGGATGCTGATGGATCACGGACCGCGCAGCGGTAATCTCAAGGATGTTTCCACAGGTAAATTCATGCTGCTTTCCACCGATCCCGTAGCGGTGGATGTTGCGGCAGCCAAACTGTTGCGCTTCAACGAAAAAACGATTCATTATCTGACCGAAGCAGCCCGACGCAAGCTGGGCGAAGCTGATTTGAGCAAGCTGAAAATCGAGCGGATCGAAATGTGATCGGCAGGAGAAAACAATGAAGATTTTCAGTTTAAAAAATCTCTGCCGCTTCCGGCTGGTATTCAGTTTTATCTTTCTGCTGATTTTTGCCGGATTGTTCAGCGGATTGCTCAATAGCCGTTCCGATATGTTCAATTTGCCCCAATGGCAGTTTCTGCCCAAAGTTATGAGCGTAGCAGCTTTGAGCGGGATCACGACCTTGGGCGGAATGTTGATAATCGCTATGGTAACGAGTATGTTCGGCAGAGCTTACTGTTCGTGGATCTGTCCGCTGGGGTGGCTGCAGGATCTACTGGAACGGCTCGACCGCCGTTTTATCCGTACAAATCGCAAGCGCAGTTATCAGAAAAGTTTTTACGCATTAAGAATTGCCTTCTTTGCGGCGATAGCCATATGGTTTTTCAGCGGTTTTGCCGTGATTGCGGGCTGGGTAGAGCCGTATTCGCTGTTCGGCAAGATATCAAGCGGAGTTGTCCGCGGGGCAGCAACTGCCGCAAATAAACTTTTCGGTATGAATCAAAACGGAATTACCGCGTGGTCGTCAATGTGGTTCTATCTGGCTGTTTCAGCTGGTTTTCTGCTGGCGCTGGCAATACTGGTGTGGTGCAAAGGCCGAATCTTCTGCAACACGCTTTGCCCGGCCGGAACAATATTGTCAGCCATTGCCTCCCGCAGCGGCAAACGCCTGCAAATCAATACCGACCGCTGCATAAACTGCGGCAAATGTGTTCAAAGCTGCAATGCCAACTGCATAAATATCAGCGAGCATAGGATCGACTTTGCCAACTGTTTTATGTGTATGGAGTGTATGGCGAGCTGCCCAAAAGATGCTATCGAACTGGTGCGCCGCCGCAAGTCAGATTTAGTTGATGCCGATATGCCGTCCATGGCTGAACGGCGCAAGATATTGCTGGCAACCGGTATTGCCGCCGCCGGCGCGCTGGCAGTCAGTAAGGGTATAAAAAAACTGCCGGCAGCAACTCAATTGAGTGATCGCGCTATCGTTCCACCCGGAGCGGGTTCTCAGGAACGTTTCCTCGCCAGTTGTACAGGCTGCGGACTTTGTATAAGCAATTGCAAAGGCAAGTGCTTGCAATGGGCGACCAATGAATACGGCTGGCGCGGATTTATGTTGCCAGTTATGAAATTTTCGGGCAGCAATCCCGGTAAATGCGAATATGAGTGTACAGCCTGTAACAATATTTGTCCTACCGGGGCGTTAATACCGCTTTCGCTGAAGCGGAAAAAACTTTACCGTATCGGGCTGGCGGAGTTCTATTCTGATCTCTGTCTGGCGTGCACCGATGATTACCCCTGCGGAGCTTGCGCCGAACATTGCCCGACGGGGGCGTTGGAAATGGTCGAAGATGCAGCTTCAGGCGTAACGATTCCCCAGGTGAACACCGATCTTTGTATCGGGTGCGGCAACTGCGAATTTGCCTGTCCGGTGCGACCGCTGGCAGCAATCAGGATCAAACCATTAAAAGAGTGCAATATGGCCGCAGACCCCGCTGAACACCGTCAGAAGCAGTCAGCAAAACAAGCGCCCTCGGTGATCCCGTTCTGAAAAAATCAATTTGAGGATATATAAGTAATTATGGAACAGAAAAGACTTGATGAATACGCCAATTTGATCGTCAATATGGGCTTGCGTCCGCAAAAGGGTCAGGAAGTGATAATCGTTGCAGGTCTTGATCAGATCGAATTTGTGCGTAAAACTGCTGAACTTTGTTATTTGGCAGGAGCCTCCAAAGTGCAGATCGACTGGCAGGATATGCCGCTGAATAAACTGTCTCAGCAATATCAGAGCGAAGAAAAACTCTCCACTATCGAAGACTGGGAACTGGCAAAATTGAAGTGGCGCAGCGAAACCCTGCCCGCCTTTCTCTGGCTGGATTCCGATGATCCTGACGGTATGGACGGCATCGATCAGGGCAAGCGCGCCCGCGCTCAAATGGCGCGTTTCCCCAAGATCAAACCTTTCCGCGACGCGATGGAAAATAAGTATCAATGGTGCATTGCCGCTGTTCCCGGTGTAAAGTGGGCGCAGAAAGTGTTTCCCGATTTATCGGCAGCCGACGCCGTGGAACAACTCTGGGAAGCGATTCTGCAAGGCGCCCGTGCCAATGGCGATGCCATGGAAAACTGGCGTAAACATAATCAGCGTATTCACGATCTGACTCATAAACTCAATGCGTACAATTTTGCGGCATTGGAATATAAATCTGCCAACGGCACCGATTTCCGCGTGGGCTTAATGCCGCAGGGAGTATTTGCCGGAGCGGAAGAAACTGACCTGTCAGGCCGCAGCTTCAACCCCAATATGCCGTCGGAAGAGATCTTTACCACTCCGGAAAAAGGCAAAGCAGAAGGCTTGCTGGTTGCAACCAAACCGCTCTCATGGCAAGGCAGCCTGATCGAGGATTTCAGCATCAGATTTGAAAACGGCAAAGCTGTGGAAGTAAAAGCCGCCAAAGGTCAGGATGCGTTGGAACGCATGATCGCCATGGATGAAAACGCTCCCTATCTCGGCGAATGTGCCCTGATTGATTACGATTCGCCCATCAATCAGATGAATATACTCTTTTATAACACGCTCTTCGACGAAAATGCCAGCTGCCATATGGCGCTGGGGCGCGGATTCGATGTTTGCGTGAAAGATTATGAAAAATATACTCACGAAGAGCTTAAAGCGCTGGGTGTAAACGACAGCATGATCCATGTTGACTTTATGATCGGCAGTAGAGATTTGAACATAACCGGCATAACTGCCGACGGCGAAAAAATCCCCGTCTTCCGCAACGGTTCGTGGGCTATATAATTATTATTTAATGCCTCCGGGCATGAGGAGATTGGTTTATTTGCCAACTCAGTTGATACAAAAAAAACACCTTTCGGTTGAACCCAACTGAAAGGTGTTTTTATAATTTATTTCAACAGCAACAAGCTTAGCGCTTGACGCGGGCATTGCCGCTCCAAATGCTCCAAACCTGCTCTTCATCCGCCGGCTGACCGTAGTCAGTCAGGTGGGTGGTAGCCAGCGCACCGGTCGCCCAGCCGAACTGGATCCACTTTTCAGGTTCCCAACCGCGCAGGATCGCGTAGAGGAAGCCGCCCACAAAGCCATCGCCGCCGCCGATACGGTCGAGAACCGTAATATCGCGGGGTTCAACGACCTGCCATTCGCCGTTGACATTGGCAATCGCGCCCCACAGGTGGTGGTTGGCGCTGACGACCTGACGCAGAGTCGTGGCAAAAGCGTAAGCATTGGGATAAGCAGCCTTGACGCGTTCGACCATTTCTTTGAAGTTTTCGATCTTAGCACCGATATCTTTGCCGCCCGCTTCAGGGCCCTTGATCTTCAAGCAGAGCTGGAAGTCTTCTTCGTTACCGATAAGAATGTCAGCCAGGCTGGCGATTTCCGCAAAAATCGCAGTAAGTTCTTCTTCGCGGCCCTTCCAGAAGCTGGCGCGGTAGTTGAGGTCGAAGGAGATGCGGCTGCCGTATTTCTTGGCGGCACGGGCAATTTCCAGACAGAAGCGGCTGGTTTCGGGCGAAAGCGCCGCAATCAAACCGGAAAGGTGAACGATCTGCACACCTTCCTGACCGAAAATACGGTCAAGATCAAAATCCTTGACGTTCAGCAGACGGCCGACTTCACCGGCACGGTCGTTCTGAACGCGGGGACCGCGGCTGCCGTAACCGCTGTCAGCCAGATTGAACTGATGACGGACGCCCCAGGGACCTTCCTGTTCAAACTCAGGACCTTCATAGTCCATATGGCGACCGGCCAGATTATCTTTGATCATACGGGCAACCGGGCTGCCTTTGACAAACGCAGTCAGCACTTTGACCTTCAATCCCAGGAAGCTGGCAACGCTGGCGACGTTGGTTTCGGCGCTGGTTACCTGCATCTTGAACATATCGCTGCAATGGAAAGGCTGACCATCAACGGGGGTCAGACGGACGCCCATGCTGGTAGGCACCAACAGCGCGTAGGCGGCATTCTTTTTGAGTTCCGGAGTCATAATTTCAGTTCCTGTTTGTTAAATTTTATAAAATTACGGTTTGCTGAACCGTGTTTAATATAGCATCAACCCGTTAAAAAACAAGCCCTAAAACCGTTTTTCTTGTTTATAAACCTTCAAAAAACGGTTTCAGCAGGCGGATTATCTCCGGATTGTTCATCTCTTGTGCCAGCTGCAGGGCGTTTTTGCCCTCACGATTAAGCCGGGTTTTATCAGGTGAATATTCGCGGAGCAACTCTTTGACCAGTTCAGGCGAGTTGCACAATATTGCCATCATCAACACATTATTGCCTTGAGAATCAATTTCGTTGATATCGCCGCCGCGTTGCAGTATTGCGCTGGCACAAGCAGGATTGCCGTTATGCAAACTTACCGCCAATGCTCCGTTGCCGTTGGCTTTACCCGGCCAGAGCGCCGCACCCTTTTCCAGCAAATATTCAACAATATGCCGTTTCCCGCTGCGGCAGGCGGCAATCAACGCAGTACGCCCGTCGTCGGCTCCGCTGTCAATATCAACGCCGTAGCGCAGCAGCGTTTGGATTACCGCCAAATGCCCCTGCCGGGCAGCTAATGTCAGCGGCTGATCATGTAACGGATCGCGCAAATTGGCGTCGGCTTTATTCTGCAGCAGAATAATTACCGTATTTTCGTGTCCGTTCAATGCTGCCAGCATCAACGGTGTGCGTCCGCTCCGGTCGCGGCAGTTGATATCAGCGCCCTGCCCCAGTGCATAGCCGACTTTTACGCAGTCATTGTTGGCGGCAGCACTCAAAAGAATATCATCCGGCAATGCAGCAATATCCGAAGCAGCTTGTTCTGCTTGCTTTTTTCCGGCCTTATCCGCTGCTTTACCGGCATTTGCCAACAACAGCAGCAGCCAAATAAAAACGGCTCCTGTCATTGCCAATATCAGCAGTAACAGACGCCGTCTTTTTTGTACGGATTTACTCATCTTGCAATTATAAATCCCGATGCAGCGCAATCACCCGTCCTTGCACAGTTACCGCCGAAGCATCGTAAACCTGTACCTGAAAATCCTTGTTGGCAGGATGCAGCTCGATCTTGCCGGTATCGACTTGCGGATAGTAACTTTTTACAGTATTTTCGTTATCCACCAGCGCCACGACTACATCGCCGGACTTGACTTCCGCATCGCTCTGCACAACTACGATATCGCCATCCAGAATTCCCAGATCACGCATACTTTCGCCCGCTACGCGCAATGCAAAGAGTTTGTGTTTTCCTGCCAGATCCGCCAAGGCTCCTGCCAGCTGGAACTCTCCGCAATTCTGCGCCGGACTGTCTGCAGGTACCCCCGCATTGATCCTGCCCAGCAGCGGAATGGACATTACAAACGACATATGCGTTACCCGATGGGGCTGCGAACGTTTGCGCAAAGTTATGCTCCGAGCCTTGGATGAACGCGAAAGCTGATCTTTACGCTGCAGCGCTTTCAAGTGCGCAAATACCGTCGAGGTTTTGATCTGGAAATGATCGGCGATTTCGTAAACCGTCGGCGCCATGCCTTCCTTATCCAGAAAATCGTCGATATAATCCAGAATACTCTTTTGCTTATCAGTAAGATCTTTCATCTTGCATTGCTCCTTTACTGGCGGAACCCGAATCCGACTGCACGGTAGGAGTCACCGACTTTGGCGATATGCAGTTCAAACAGCACATCCATCGCTGCTTTAACTTCGCTTTTTTCCAGATTCTTAAAGGTAACTTTCCACAGCATACGGTGATAGGGGTACATACTCAAATCACCCAGATACGAGTACTGGCTTATACCGCCCTGCCCCTGAACTTTTTTCATAAGGTTATTGAATCGCTCCACCGTGAATTGACTGCCTTCATTGCCAATCGCCAGACCATTCAGCAAGGTGTAATCGTTTTTAGAGAGAGCTTCAAGAACTTTGTTGCCGATAAGCTTGCCGGCAGCAGTTGCCGCCAGTTGTTCGCTGCCGGAAATAACTCCGATTTCAGGCGTTTTAACGGTATTTTCTGCTGCGTTGTCAGTTGAAGCACAGCCGCTGAAAAGCAGCGCGGTGCCGACCAATACAAAAAGCTTCAACAACTTCATTTTTATAACTCTTCTGTTGAAAATTACTTCTGGAGTTTTGCCACAAAGCGAGCCAGACGTTCCGCCGCCTGACGGATATTTTCTTCGCTGCAGGCGTAGGAGAAACGGATCATCCCGTCGGCTCCGAAACTTGAGCAGGGAATCGCTGCGAGTTTTTCTTCTTCCAGCAAGCGGGTGCAGAATTCATCGCTGCCCATATTGAAGGAAGAAATATCGCAAAGCAAGTAGAACGCTCCCTGCGGACGCAGACATTTGACACCGGGGATCGGACTGACCAGCGAATAGATCAGATCGCGCCGTTTGGCAAACTCCTGCCGCATGGCTTCGATATCATCATTGGCTTTGCCTTCCAGCGCGGCAATAGCTCCGTACTGAGCAAAAGTGGTAACGTTGCTGGTGGTGTGGCTCTGGAACGCGATAATACGCTTGGCCAGCCACAGCGGCGCCGTCAGATAACCGATACGCCAGCCGGTCATGGAATAAGCCTTGCTGCAGCCGTTGACCGTGATGGTGCGGTTGCGGATCTCTTCGGAGAGCGAAGCAATACTGATATGAGGCTTATCGGCATCGTAAGTAAGTTTTTCGTAGATTTCATCCGCCAGGATCATAAAGTTGTTTTTGACCGCGATATTGGCGATCGCTTCCAGCTTGCTGCGCGAATAGACTGCCCCCGTGGGGTTGGACGGAGTGGTAAGAATCAGCAGTTTGGTATTTTCGGTAACAGCAGCTTCCAATTCTTCGGGCACCAGCTCAAAGTTATTTTCCGCCTTGGTATTGACGATCACGACCTTGGCACCCGTGGTTTTTACCATTTCGGGATAGCTCAGCCAGAAGGGTGCCGGAATGATCACTTCATCGCCGGGGCCGCACAGGGCTGCAATTGCGCTGAAAACCGAAAACTTGGCACCGGGAGCCACCACGCACTGTTCAAAAGTACAGGGAATATTGTTTTCTTCGGTAAACTTTTTAGCCACCAGTTTGCGCAATTCGGGCAGACCGCTGGCGGGTGTATAATAAACCTTGCTTTCGTTCAACGCCTGAATACAAGCATTTTTGATCGCAACGGGCGTATCGAAATCCGGCTCCCCGGCAGCCATGCTGCAAACATCAAGGCCTTCGGCTTTCAGCGCCTTGGCTTTGGCGGTGATCGCCAGCGTTGCCGAAGGAGTAAGTCCACCCATAAAACCGGATATTTTCTGTAAATCCTGCATCTTGTTTCTCTCTTTTTTATAAATTTAACGTTATTGTTTTTGGCTTACAAAAAGCACAGTTGGTATAAAATACAGCAGTTTTGCCTTCAAGCCAAATCATAAAGCAAAAAAAGTGGCAATTTTATACTATTTACGGTGTAAAGTCTGAGTAAAAGCAAAGCCCGGCCACTTTTTCCGGCAGATAATTCACCTGCTACGGATTTTCCGGCCAGTCGTGCTTGGGATAGCGCCCTTTAAGCTCGTTGCGGACCAGTTTATACGATCCCTGCCAGAAGTTGCCGATATTAGATGTTGTCTGTACCGGGCGCCCGGCGGGGCTCAACAGCTGTATTGCCAGCTTCAATCTGCCGTTAAACAATGCCGGCTGACGGTAAACTCCGAAAAACCATTGCAGTTTGCCTGATACCATGGGCGGAGCGCAACTGTAGTCGATCTTGAATTCCCGATTGTTTTCCAGTTTTATTCTTTCCGGGAGCAGTCGGTTGATTTCCTGCTGTTGATTATAATCCAGCAAACTTTTTATTGCCTGATGCCAGTCGATCTTTTTCAACATATTTTTGGAGAACTTTTCAGGCAGAAAGTTTTCCAGCAGCTCTTCAATATGTTCAAGAATAAAATCATCACTCAAATCAGGCAAGGTCGATTCCGGTATGTATTTATGGATAAACGCCAGCTTATCCTGCAACTTTTTTACACTTTCCGGCAAATCCAACAGCTCAAGACCGTGCTTGAGCAAGAGATCTTTCAACGCCGTAATCAATGCGCATCGTTCAGGCGAATCAGCACGGCGACGACTCCAGACGATTGCCCCGGCTTTGCGTTCTTCAAGTGCTTCGATACTGAGCTCTTCGGGCGAGATTTTCAGTTTTATTTCGCTGTGAAAAATCTCCTGCGCCGCGCTTTCAACCTCCCACGCCTCCACGGGACAAGCCAACAGCAGCATGGCATTATCGGCGCGATCATCCAGATTCAACGCCACAATAAATTCATTGCGGGCAGTATTGTTCAGTTCGTACCACAAAACTTCTCTGCCGCCGGCGGTAAGATAACGCAACTCGCCCAGATTTCCGCGTCTCCGGGCGATTCGGTCGGGAAATGCTTTTGCCAGCAGCCAGCCGGGAGTGATATCAGCTGGATCTTTTCCCGAAAGATCCAGTTTCAAACGCCGCGCCACTTCTTCGCTCAAGCGTTTGGCGGTGTGCAAATCACGGTTGCAGGAAAGATCGTTCAGCATCAAACTTATATCAGTACAGGAGTTGCGGCGGAAATCCACCCCATCCAGCAAAGCAGCCAGTTTTATTCCCAAACGCACCGCTCCGACTTGTTCGGCAAGTGCCAGCAAATGCCCGCTGCGTACACTCAAGCCGATTTCCGCTATGCGTTTGCCGTGAGCTGTAAGATCAAAGTTTGCATCCAATGCTTTCAAACTTTGCAGATATTTACCGGCGGCGCTCCACGACGCCTCCGGCGGCGGCTCCATAAATTTCAAATCAGCAGGATTTTTCACCCCCCACGCCGCTAATTCCAGCATCATTCCGCTGAGATCACAGCAGCTTAACTGACTTGGCTGCTGCAAGGGGCGTTTGGCATCTTCGTATTCGCCCCAGAGTTTCCACGAACAGCCGGGGGCGGTACGGCCTGCCCGCCCTGCCCGCTGAATCGCCGAGGCTTGCGAAATGGGGATCGTTTCCAGCCGTTCCAGCTGAGTTGCGGGGTGATATACAGCCATCTTGGTCAAGCCGCTGTCGATTACCACCCGAATCCCGTCAATCGTCAAACTGCTTTCTGCAATGGATGTTGCCAGGACTATTTTTCTGAAGTTATGCTGCGGCGGCTCGATAGCGCGCTTCTGACTTTCTGAATCCAATCTGCCGTAAAGGGGGATAATATTGCAGAACGGGTCTTTGATATGTTCCTGCAATATCTTTTCGCAAGCTCTGATATCGCCCTCTCCCGGCAGAAACACCAGCATACTGCCTGTTTCGCTTTCATAAGCCTGCATGACCAGACGGGCAATATTTTCGCTTAAAGAAAGTTCGCTGCGGCGGGGAAAAAATCTTGACTCCACCGGATAACTTCTGCCGGAACTGGTGATCTGCGGCGCTCCGCCCAGCAAGTCAGCCGCCTGTCGGATATCCAGCGTGGCAGACATTAAAAGTATGCGTAGATCCTCGCGCAAAGACTCCGCGCTGTCCAGCGTCAATGCCAGCGCCAGATCCGATTGCAAACTGCGTTCGTGAAATTCGTCGAATATTATCATTGCGCAATCCGACAATTCCGGATCGCGCTGGATCTTGCGGGTAAGCATCCCTTCGGTAAGCACTTCGATTCTGGTCGCCGCCGAAACTTTGCGTTCCAACCGCATCCGATATCCCACCATGCCGCCCAACTGACACCCCAGATTGCGCGCCAGCTGACACGCCGTGGCATACGCTGCAATACGGCGCGGTTCCAGAATAATGATCTTGCGCCCCGCCAGATAGCTTTCGTCCATCAGCAGCAGCGGCAGAACCGTACTTTTACCCGACCCCGTAGGCGAACTCAAAACCGCCCGTTTATGTGTAAACAGCGCTGCTTTAACCTGGTCAACCACCTGACAAACCGGGTAGTGACTTAAATTCTCCGCCCAAGCGCTGTTCATGCCAGCAATTTATCCAATTCCTGAAGCGTTTTTTCGCTGGCTCCGGCGTGTTCGGCAATCGCCTGATACGCCAAAAGCCCTAAATTATCCCGCAGAGCCTTATCTTGCAGCAGTTCAGCAAGCACAGGAGTTAAATTGCGGTCATCCGCTACCGTTCTGATAGCATTTTTGCCGGTCAGAACCTGCATAAGAAAACGGAAATTGCGGAGCTTTTCACCAGTAACGATCGCCTTTTTCAGCAGCGCAGGTTCAATCAAATTATGCCCTTCGTCATGTCCTGCCAGACTCTTGCCCATAATTACCACATCGGCGCTTTTCATAAACTTAAGCATTTCGCCGGTAGTATCAGCCAGCAAACAACTTACATTGCCATCTGCGGAGCGTTCGTTATTGCTGCGGCGCAATGCGGTAATATTCATTTTCCGCAACACATCCATAACTTCGCCGCCCCGTTCGGCATGGCGCGGAATCAGCACCAGACGCAATGCGGGATCAGTTTTCTGCAATTCCAGAAAACTTGCGGCAATAACGGCTTCTTCGCCGGGATGGGTACTGGCACCAAGCAAAATTTTCTTTTCGCCGCTGCCGAAAACCTCATCCAGATCGACTGCCTGCAAATCCGCAGGAACACTTTGATCGAACTTCAAATTCCCGCAATTCACCACCCTGGCGCGGGGCGCAACTTCCATAAAACGATCCCGATCGCCCGTGCTCTGAGCCATTATCATATCGAACTTACTCAACAGCGGATCAAAGAAAAAGCCGAAGTGCTTGTATCCTTTAGCCGAGTGATCCGACAATCTGGCATTGACCAAAGCGGTTTTAACTCCCCGTTTGCGGGCTTGCACGATCAAATTCGGCCAGATTTCGGTTTCAAAAATCACCAGCATCTTGGGAGTGAGCATTTTCAATACTTTGCGTACCGTCCAGAAAAAATCAATCGGGCAGAAGATTGCAGTACACCCCTCCGGCAGCTGCTTGCGGACCAACTCCTGCCCCGTAGTCGTCCCCGTGGAAATAACGATCGGTAAATCAGGGCAGCGCTGACGCAATTTACGGCTCAAAGCCAGCGCTATAACGCTTTCGCCCACGCTGACAGCGTGTATCCAAATACCGTTTTTATACGCTTGCAATTCCTTGATGCGCTCATACTTATACCAGCCGAAACGTTCGCCGAAAGTCTTTTTCCACCCGGGGCGCCGCCAAAGTTTCCACAACAGCCCGGGAATAAAAAATATAAACCCTATCGGCAGCAGCAAATTATAAAAAAACAGCATTATTTTCATGTAAAATTATCTTGTTGATTGCAATTAAAAACTTACTTCCACATTGCCGGAGATCTTAGTCGGCGGCAGCATCAATTTTATCCCTGAAACCTGACTCCAATCCTGATCGAAGGTCCTCAGCAGCAAAGGATCAGTTGTGCCGCCCCACGGATTCAAATCAATTATCCGTACATCGCGGTCATCGTTGTCCAGATAAATATCCATCGTCAGATCTTTGATCGGCAGTTCGCCAAGCTCGTTGAACCATTTTTCCACCGTACTGTAAAGCTCCTGTTTGATTCCTTCCAAACGGCGGAAATGGCGAACCAGATTATACTGGCACATTGCCCGCAGCTTGCCGTCCTGAATAAACAATCTGAACTCGCGGGTGCGGTCGATCCGCACAAACGGCCGCACTATCAAATATTCGATCTCCCCCGCGGCTGCTGCGGCGCGCACTTTATCAGAAGTCGCCAGATAATACCATGCGCTTTCCGCAGAGTGCACCGCGCCGCGTTTACCGGCAAATCGTTCAGTATCAGTAGGTGCGCAGTAATCGGTAGAAATAAAATAATTATCAAACGCTCCGCCGCGCATAAACTTTTTCAGGCGCCTGACCACTTGCGCAACCGCCTTACCTTCGGCTATGCCGTCAGCGAGCAGTTTCACTTCTTCGGTATTCAATTTCAGAAATCCGGTCATCACACTGTATTCACTCAACACAGGATACCAGTTTACAGCCCGGCAAAAATCACTCTTATCCATATTTATCAACCATCCTTTTGGCTCGCCTTTTATTGCAGATTTTCCTGCTGCCATTGGCGTTTCTGGCGATTGTATTCTATACGGTTCATTACTATTATCAGATAAATTGTCATACCCAATACATAGATAACATCAAAATTCAATCCCGGCAGCTGCAACGCCTCTGCCGCGCTGCCGATTATCATTGCGGGAAACCCGGCATAAATCGCCAGTACGATCAATTCTTTGAAGGAAAAATATCTCTTACGCCCAAGATTCATCAACAGCGACACCACGGCAAACACCAGAATATAGAAGACTATCTGGGCAATATGAATAAATATTATACTGCCGACTGACAGCTTTAAGATAATTTCAAACCAATTTTTTATATCTTCGGTCGTAAACTGAACCGTTTTCCCGGATTTTACCAGCAATTTGGTGTTGACTGCCGCTTGGGATTTACGCAGCGCATCCAGCAAAGCAGCATCGGAATCGACTTTGACCACCTTCCGGCCCATTTCGGAATAAAAATCAATATCCCGGTCGGAGTGTTTTACCCATGCGCCGATTTTCAATCCCGACCAGATGATCCCCGTGGAACACTCCTGCTGGTAATTTTCGGGCAGAGTTTCGGCATTTTCCGGCAAATAAGTTACGCTGACAGGTCCTGCTATGGTGAAAACTCTTGCCCGATTCGGATGACGCAGCGGCTCAAATTTATCAGCTCCCAGCACCAGCGTGCCGCAATTCTCGGCAAAAACCTGCACCGAACTATCTGTAAGTTGCTTCAATGCAGGATATACCCCCTGCCACATAAAGAACGCGCAAATCAGCGACATGAGCACAAAGTGCCAAATCGCCGTCAGTAATTTCTGCTGTTTAAGCTGCTCAAAAACAGCTGTTCCAGAACAACTGCCCCAGAGCGCGCGGAAAAAACCGACCTTCATCGTTTTATATCCCGCTGGTAGTTGAACTTTTTGCCCCGCCGTTTAAGCGCAGTGAGTTCTTCGCTTACGCTGTCGCGGACTTCATCGCTCAGGCGATCTGTAAAAACAAATCCGTCAAGATGATCGACTTCGTGCTGGATACATCTTGCCAGCAAGCCGCCGCACTCAAATTCGATATTGTTCCCGCTCAAATCCTGTGCTTTAACCTTTATCTGTCGCGGACGGATCACTTCCGCATAAATTTCGGGCACCGAAAGACACCCTTCATCGTAAGGTTCCAAGTCACTGCTGAATTCCACAATTTGCGGATTGACCAGCGCTACCGGCATTTGGGGCAGCAGCTGCATTTCCCCGGGAGTCGGCGGATTGCTCATGGAACTTTGCGGAATATCCAGCACAATCAACCGCTTCAGCACCCCGATCTGTACTGCCGCCAGTCCGATGCCGTTAAGTTCGTGCATGGCTTTTACCATGAAATTCGCCAAATCAGCAAGTTCACGATCGAAAACCGTAACTTGAGCGGAGCTTTTTTTCAATATCTCTCCACCGTAGGTTTGAAGCATATATCTGGGTCTTTTTTTCAACATCTATTCAGCCCCCGAAAACTGTTTATATACTTTATATCGGCTTTATAACAAGCCACCCGGTCGGTAAATATCCGCTTTTTCCGGATCATTTACCAACTGGGAATAATGTATTTGTATCGGCAGGAAAAGCTGTAGTGAATAATTTTTTGATACAGCTTTTCCGTGTCAATTTGTTTTTTTTGATTTTACTTGGCTGCAGGTGCCGGCGGTCCTACTACCGGAGGTGCTTGTGCCGCAGGAGTTTCCGCAGCCTTGAGTTTGGCGGCATCTTCCGCAGCTTCAACTTTGTTCAGCTCAGCTTCCGAACCCTTATCCAGCATCAGATATTTGGCAACTTCTTCCGGATTGGCGGTGCCTTCCACATTGGGGACCATGCCTTTATCTTCCAAAACCTGCAAAGTTACATCAGCACCGCTGAACTGTTCGTAACCGCGGCCAAGATTGTTGATATTGGCAGCAGCTTCCAACTGGGCACGGGCTTTCTGCACATTGGCAAGTGCCTGCACCAGCGTGCCTTCCGCCGATACTACGTTACGTTGAGCTTCGTTCAGTCGAACGATTTCCGCCTGACCTGCGTCGTATTCAGCCTGAACCAGATCGCGCTGTTCAAACACCAGTTTGCGGATAGCGGAGAAAAGCGTCGCCTGTTTGATGTTCAAATCGTAATTGGCGTAAGCGGTACGGACATCGTTGACCACCGAAAGCCAGGTCTGGGCCACGGCAAAATCCGCGATAGCCAGATTTGCCTGAGCTTCCCGCGAAGCATTGTAGCGCTGAAATCCGTTAAAAAGCACCCATTCCGCCGAAAGCCCGTAACTCATATTCTGAGCTTCGTAACGGCGCGCAGGCCCGTCGCTGAAGCCGTGATAAACGTTGCGGTTGGCAGAAAGACCGTATTCGCCATAGGCGCGGATCGTCGGCGAAAATGCGCTGTAAGTCTGATAGAGCTGATATTCGCTGATTTTGAGCTGTTCGCGGTAAGCCTTCAAATCAGGACGGTTGGCAAGAGCCATATCCAGATAGGTATCCACGCCCAGCAGCAGCGATTCGCTTTCGTATTTTATTTCAGGGAATTTGATCGAGTCAGGGATCGTCCCGTCCGGGTAGCCCATCAAAGCCGCCAGCGTGTAAAGCGCGGTCGAATAATTATATTCCGCCGTCAAACGGTTGGAGTCGGCCTGATTCACCTGGATCTGGAAGTTGAGTACATCGCTGAGCGGAACCGCACCATACTGGTGCTTGATTTCAGTTTCGCGCAGGTTCTTGAGCTGGAAGCTCATATCTTCCAACGCAATACGGCGGTTTTCATTCGCCAGCAGAATATCGTAATATGCCTGCGCCACCGCCAGCAGCAGCTGACGACGGGCATTGTCGCTCAACGCAACCGTATTGGAGTAGTTGTGCTTGGCAGCCAGCACGCCGAATTCGCGGCTGAGCCCGTCAAAAAGCATCCAGTTGGCAGATACGCCGAAATTGACACCGCTGGCGTAATCAGTTTGCGGTCCCGAATAATTCTTGTTGCTCATAATATCGTTGAAGGAGCCGCTGACCCCGGCTTTGACCGAAACCGTGGGCGAATACCCTGCAAACGACTGATAGTAACGCATCTTGGCGGCGTTGACCGAGTGATATGCCGAAATATAGGAAGGATTATTCAGAAGCGCGATTTTCTGTGCATCGTCCAGCGACAGAGTATCAATCGACTGCAGAATGGTATCAGCCTTGCTGCGGTCGCGTTCGCTGAAACTGTTGAATCTGAAATCTCCTGCCGGCGGCGTGTAGTTTTTGCTGCAGCCGACAGCTGTTGCTGCCAGCAAACCGCCGCAAACCACGGCCGGCACCCATCTTAAAAGCTCTTTTTTCATAAAAATATTTTCCTTGATAGAAATATTGTATTGTTTCAGCACAAAAAATACTTTACATATTAAAGTAATATATAACCAAAACCGTTTTTTGCAAGTTAAATTTTGACTGACGGGTCAATTTTTTCGACAAAAAAAATACTCTTTTGCTTTCAGATTACTTCATCAAAAAAAATTTTTTCGCGGAGTTGAAATTTTGTATATATAGGTGTATTTTAAATATCAGACAACATTAATCATTTCCAGATCAAAGGAAAAATAAGATGAAACACACACCAGAAACGGTAGTGCTGCTGGATTTTGGCTGCTCAGTCAGTCAGAAACTTGCCCGTGGTATCCGTGACAACTCGATTTACACGATGGTCATGCCCAGAACCGTCCCCGTAGATCGCTTGCTTGAAGAAGCTCCTGTGGGGCTGATCATCTGCAAAGATGCCGCAGCAGCGGAACACCCTGAAGACCTTAAAAAGTTTCAGGCAACCAATATTCCTGTTATGGAGCTTGTGGTTGAAGATGATGTGAATGCGGCGGTTGACGCAGCAGTGAAATTCTGCAAAGAAAGCTGCAACTGCCATTGTATTTGGAAGTTGGAAACTTTTATTGACGAAGCTGTTGCCGATATCCGCGCTCAGGTTGGCGACGGTACTGTAGTGCTGGGGCTTTCCGGCGGCGTGGATTCCTCCGTAGTAGCGGCACTTATCCACAAAGCCATCGGCGACCGGTTGACCTGCGTATTTGTCAATCACGGTTTGCTGCGCAAGGGCGAACCGGAACAGGTTCAGGAGATTTTCCAGCGCAACTTCAAGATGAATCTGGTATATGTGGATGCTACAGACCGCTTTCTGGATAAACTTGCCGGAGTTGATGAACCCGAAAAGAAACGCAAGATCATCGGCAAAGAGTTTATTGATGTTTTTGCCGAAGCGGCTGCCAAAGTCAATGCGCCTTTCCTCGGTCAGGGTACGATCTACCCCGATATCCTTGAAAGTATCCCCTTTGACGGCAATCCGGCCGGGGTTATCAAAAGCCATCACAACGTCGGCGGCTTGCCCGAAGACCTCAAATTCAAACTGGTGGAACCGGTTGAACGGCTGTTCAAGGATGAAGTCCGCAAAGTCGGTAAACTGCTGGGTCTGCCCTCGGAACTGCTTGACCGTCATCCATTCCCCGGTCCGTCGCTGGGGGTTCGTCACATCGGCGCTATCAAGCGCGAAACGCTGAAGATACTCCGCGAAGCCGATGCTATTGTTACCGAAGAACTTCGTGCTGCCGGCTGGTATCATAAAACCTGGCAGACTTTTGCCATTTTTGTTCCGGTCAAAACCGTTGGTATCCGCAACGGATGCCGCAGTTACGATTATGTAATAGCCATCCGCAGCATCAACAGCGTGGATGCCGTTACAGCCCAGGTGGTTCGTCTGCCGTGGGAATTGCTGGAAAAGATGTCCGACCGCATCGTCCACGAAGTGGAAGGTGTCAATCGCGTGGTCTACGACATTACCGCCAAACCCCCGGGGACCATCGAGTGGGAATAATTCCATAAAAAAAGTGCTGCTGTACAAATTACAGCAGCATTTTTTTTGCTCTGAATTGAAAATACCAACGGCAGCGTTAGAGATTTTTTTCAATCAGGAGTATTATTTACGCAGTTCCTTGAGTTTATCCAGAATACTTTCGCGGATAAAAGCCAACTGCCCGCACAAATCGTCAATACGTTCAGGCATCAGCAGATACAACTCTCTGAATTTACACAATTCGTTGTGCAGCCCATTTAAATCATTCAACATCCATTTCAGCAAGCTGGTGCGCAATGCCAGAGAATCTTCTGCCGTATCGCTCTCTGCCGTATCGTTTTCTTCAAAGTTATATATTCTTGAAAGCAGCTTGCCGAACGCACAGGTCACAGTCAAAACCGGCGCGATAAATTCTGCCGATAAGTTATGCGCTGCGTAAAGATTCCACTCCCTCGCCAGATTTTCCACCCGGCGGGTAACTTCAAACTTGCAATTTCTTCTGGCTTCCCTGCGCTCCTCTTCCCAGAGCAGCGCTTCTTCCGGATCCATTGCTTCCTGCATCAGCGTTGCTGCATCTCCGGGACCGGACGGGACGAGTTCACTCTGACTCATCAACTCTTTGAAGATCAAATCATCTTCATCGGGCAGATCCAGCCGTTCCGGCAAGGCACGGAAATAGCCCGAGATCCGCAATTCATCTTTGCGGATCTCCCTTGCCCAGGTAAATTCATCCCACCGATCCATAAATAAAATCAATTAATTTTCAGCAATTTCCAGTCGCGGAGCATCGCTCCAGAGCCGTTCCAGTTCGTACTTGCTGCGGGCTTCTTCGCCCATGATATGCACCAGAACGCTGCCGAAATCTATCAGCACCCATTCGCTGAAAGGCTCGCCATCTACAGCCAGCGGCCGGCGCTGAAATTCTTTTTTGACCTCTTCTTCCAGAAATCCTGCCAGCGCTTTAAGGTGCGGAACGCTGGTAGCGGTAACGATCACAAAATAGTCGGCAATACTGCTGATATCGCGCACATTCAAAGCAACTACATTGCCGCCAAGTTTTTCCATGGCCTGTTCAGCACAAAAACGGGCGAGCTTTTCTTCTCTATCGACTTTTTCTGCAATATTTTCCGCCATAAGAATCCTTTCTATTTTCTCCGGTAAAGACCATTTTTCTTTATATATTCCAAAACCCCTGCATCTATAATATTATGCAAAGATCTGTTGTTTGCCAGTGCTTCCCGCAGATATGTTGAGGATATTTCAACATAATCGCCCGCCACCAGACTGTTTTTTAATTTTTCCGTCAGCTTATCGCCCCAGAAATCCAACGGCAACCTCGGAATCGCGCCAGCATTATCTTCGGCAGCAGCGGAATCTTTGCGCGGAAATGCGATCACTTCAAACTTTTCGACCAACTCTCTGGCGCAATACCATGTATGCAGCTGCTCCAAACTGTCCTGACCGATCAAAAGCTGTATCCTGCAATCAGGAAATTCCTCTTCCAGCGCCGACATTATCTTAAATGAATAAGACGGATCGAATTTTTTCCGTTCCTCAATATCCGACAACTGAGAACCGCTCAGTTGTTCCAATACGATCTTCACCATATTGCAGCGATGAAAAAACTCCGTCATTCCGCCGGAGTTTTTATGCGGCGGAGCCCAGCTTGGCACCCACAACACAAGGTCGCTCAAACCCAGCGCCAACACCCGCTTTGCCAACATGGCATGACCGATATGCGGCGGATCAAACGCACCGCCCAGAAAAGCGATGCGCTTACCCTGCCTGACCGTTGTTTGTCCGATTCTGTTCAAATCAATGCTTGACCGGCTCAATTACATCGAATCCCGTAAAGGGACGCAGCACTTCGGGGACCACCACCGAGCCGTCGGGACGCTGATTGTTTTCCAGAATAGCGATTGCCGCGCGGTCGGTCATTGCCGTAGCGCTGATCGTATGCACAAAACCGCGTTCGTCGCCATCTTTGTAACGGATGTTCAAACGGCGGCTCTGGAACTCGGTCAAATTGGTATTGCTGGTAACTTCGCGGTAAGCATCGAACCCGGCGAACCATGCTTCGATATCGTACTTCTTATATCCGGGGGCACCCAAATCGCCAACGCAGACATTGACCACATGATAAGGCAAGCCCAGCTGCTGGAGCAGATACTCTTCGTTTTCCAGACAGAAATCGTGATACTTCACCGAATCCTGCGGCTTGCAGAAGATGATCTGTTCAACTTTGTGGAACTGATGCACGCGGAAGATCCCGCGGCTGGCTTTGCCGTAGCTGCCCGATTCAGTACGGAAGCAGGGCGTATAAGCCGTGTAGAAGCGCGGCAGCGTACTGCCTTCCAGCACTTCGTCAGCATGGAACCCGACCAGAGTCTGTTCCGACGTACCGATCAGCGCCAGATCTTCATCTTTCAGCGCGTAGGTCTGATCCGCAAAGAAGGGCAGATAGCCCGTACCGTAAAGCGTTTTTTCCTTGGCAAGGCACGGCGTCATAAAAAGCTGGAATCCGCGATTGACCAATTCCCGCTGAGTCCAGAAAAAGAGCGCCTGCACCAGCTGGGCACCCTTGCCTTTCCAGTAATAGAACCCGGACTGGGCAACTTTGGCACCGCGCTGAGTATCGATAATATCCAGTATTTCACCCAGCTCCTGATGATCGCGGACCTTGAAATCAAACTGCGGGATCGTACCGACTTTGCGCAGTTCAATATTATCGGCATCGGTCTGCCCGTCGGGCACATCATCGGCCAGCAAATTGGGCAGAAAACTTGCCATAGCGGTCATTTTGTCTTCCAAACGATTCAAATGACCTTCGCTGGCGGAAAGCCGTTCCTTGAGTTCGCGCACCTGTTCGCGGGCCTCGGGATTGGTTTTGCACTCTTTGCTCAAGCGGTTACGTTCCGAACGCATATTTTCCACTTCGCCCAGCAGCGCACGGTATTCCACATCCAGCGCGATCAGCGTATCAACGTTGACCGCAGCGCCGCGGCGGGCGCAATTCTTCTTAATCAGCTCCGGATTTTCCCGGAGAATTTTCAAATCAATCATCTTGCAACCTCTGTACGGTTAAATCGTCTTTTATTCAAAACTGCGGCATGGGGTAATCGGCGGTGAAAGCCTTGACTTCTTCGCCCAGTTTCTTGAGTGCTTCCACATCATCGCGCAGCGCCACACCGCGTTCGATAAAGTCGGCAATGCGGAGCATGGCGTCTTCCTTCATACCGCGGGTAGTCACCGCCGGAGTACCGATACGGATACCGCTGGTGACGAAGGGTTTTTCGGGATCGAAGGGGATCATGTTCTTGTTGACCGTGATCCGTGCAATATCCAGCGCATTGGCAACCGCTTTACCCGTGGCCTGTTTGGGACGCAGGTCAACCAGCATCAAGTGATTATCGGTACCGCCCGAAACCATACGGAAACCGCGTTTGGTCAGTTCGTCAGCCAACACCGAAGCGTTGACCTTGACTTGGTGCTGATAGGCTTTGAATTCATCGCTCATAGCTTCGCCGAAGCAGATCGCCTTGGCGGCAATAACGTGTTCCAGCGGTCCGCCCTGCATACCGGGGAAGACCTTGGAGTTGATCGCCTTGATGTATTCTTCGCGGCAGAGGATCAACCCGGCGCGGGGGCCGCGCAGCGTTTTGTGCGTGGTGGTGGTAACAACATCGGCGTAAGGCACGGGGCTGGGGTGTTCGCCTGCGGCTACCAGACCGGCGATGTGCGCCATATCCACAAAAAGTTTGGCCCCGACTTTATCGGCAATTTCCCGCAGACGGGGGAAATCAATGATCCGCGGATAAGCCGAAGCACCGGCCAGAATCATCTGCGGCTTGTTTTCCAGCGCCAGACGTTCGATTTCATCGTAGTCGATCATTTCGGTTTCGCGGTTGACACCGTAAGGAACGATGTTGTAGAGCGAGCCCGAGAAGTTCAGCGGATGACCGTGGGTCAAGTGACCGCCGTGATCCAAACTCATGGAAAGCACCGTATCGCCGGGTTTGACCAGCGCCATATAAACTGCCTGATTGGCAGAGCTGCCCGAGTGGGGCTGCACGTTGGCGGCTTCCGCACCAAAGAGTTTGCAGGCGCGTTCAATGGCAAGACTTTCAATTTCGTCAATAAATTCGCAGCCGTTGTAGTAGCGCTTGCCGGGATAACCTTCGGCGTACTTATTGGTCAGGACCGATCCCTGCGCGGCGCGCACCGCACAGCTGGCAAAGTTTTCGGAGGCGATCAGCTCAATACCGTCAGCCTGACGGACTGCTTCTTTGTCAATAATATTGGCGATAGCAGGGTCGGCGTTGCGGATCGCGGCAATATCGTCGTAAGTAACTTTTTCCAATTCATTCAAACGGCGGCAATGACGGACTTCGCCGGAAAATTTGGTGGTCATAAAAGTCGTGAAAATATTCCAGCGGCAATCATCGGTCAGGTGGTCGCCGGAAAGTACGATAACGTTGGCACAGTTGTGCAAACGGGAAAGTTTGGCAGTTTCAACATCTTCGCAAACCGCAGCACGGACGCCGTGAAAACGGTTGGCAGCCATAGCCATACCCAAACCCGAACGGCAAATCAGAATCCCTGCATCGGCTTCGCCGCGGGAAACCTTACCGCCGACGATAGCGGCAAAATCAGGATAATCATCGGTCTTTTCCAGCGAATATGCACCCGCATCGATGACGTTGATATTGTTTTCCTTAAGTTTTTCGATCAGCGTCTGCTTGGCTTCAAAACCGCCGTGATCGGCTCCGACTGCGATGGAGATCGGAGTGCTTTTGAGTGCAAAATCCTGAATTGAACAACTCATTTTTTCAACCCTTTTTGTTTGTTTATTTTCTGGTTTTATGTTAATTGTTACTGTTTTTCAATGTTTTTATCAAGTTGCCGACTGCTGTTTTTATACTTTCAAAACAGCGTCGGTAATCTGCAAAACTGCCTCCGAAGGGGTCGCCGATATTCCCGCCATCCGAAAACTCCGACAAAGCATGAACCTTATCTGCCGTCTGCGGCCAGGCACCAACGATTCTGCGGCAATGAGCATCGGTCATGCCTAAAATCATAAAAGCCTCTTCAGCCATATCCATAGTCAACAATGTTGATTGGAATTCTGCCAGCGATACGCCGCTTTCCGCCGCCGCCTGCTGCGAGTTGACCGAAGCATGGGCACCGTTTTCAGCAAACACCCCTGCCGAACAACCGATAAAGTCCTGTAAATTCTCATCGGCGGCGCACTTGTTGAACCACACCTCAGCCAGCGGGCTGCGGCAGGTATTGCCCGTACAGACAAAAAGCACACTCTTTTTCATAAAAACTCTTTAAACGACTGGCAAAAAGCCAAATCAGCTGTATTTTAAAAAACGAAATCCAATCATATATAATATACACCAGTTTTGCTGGATTAAAACCTTTGAAAGTGGTTTTTTATGACGAAACTTAAAGATTCTGCGTTTTTAGACACATTAATTTTCAATTTAAGCGCTGTTTATGCGATGCCCGAAGCTGTTTTGAGCAATCATGAGTCGCTGCCGATCGAACTTGATCTGGGGTGCGGCAAAGGTTCTTTCACGACCGAACTTGCCAAAAGACATCCCGAACGCATCATTCTGGCGGCGGATGTACTTTCCGGCAGACTGCGGAAACTGGTCAAGCGCAATCAGCGCGACGGGGTGGAAAATATGCGGGTGCTTAAAGCCGAAGCAAGAATGTTAGTGGCACGACTGCTGCCCGATAAGACTTTGAGCAGAATCCATATCCTCTGCCCAGATCCGTGGCCCAAAGACCGTCACAGCGGCAACCGTCTGCTGAGTTCTGATTTTATGACCCATATTCACCGGGTGCTGGAAGATAACGGAGTCTGGCACTTTTCCACCGATGATCTTGAATATCTGGCAGCAGTTCGTCAGGCGGTCAAAGCATCGCAGCTTTTTGCTGAAGATCCGCAACGGCTGGATGATGTAGATGATATCAAAACCGACTTTGAAGTAATGTGGAACTCCATGGGCAAAACCGTCTACCACCACGCATGGGTAAAACTCCCCCTGCCCCGACCGGCCATCGGGCATTAAACTGCAAGTATGCTCAAAGCTGGATCATTCCGCTTTGAGCATACGGGGCAGCTGAGTTACATTTACATTGCTTGCTTACCGCACGATTTGTACCGTCAGGGGAGCTGTTTCCGGCTTGGGCGGCGGATTTTTCTTTTTCGGCGGAATTATATTCATTCCCAGTCGGTTCAGCCAGTAATTGCGCCCCAGCAGCGACGCAGTTCCGGTCTGTTTGATAATGTATTGCATCTTGGCATACAATACAGGATTTTTCTGAGCGCGGAGGGTAAATTCAGGCCCTTGAGTAATCATGGCACTAAAAGTTTCCGCCCGATCCTCCCGTTCCGAAGTTCGGGCGTAGGCGCTGACAAAACCTTCGTCAAAGCGGGTCTTTACCGCAGGATTTTCCATGGAGCTGCCGCGATAACGGAACGCCGGATCATTGCATTTAAGCCAATCCTTGCTGGAGTCTTTGTTATCCAGCACATGATAAAGCTCGTGATAGACCGTATCCGGCTTGAAACCCTCTGTTAAATAGATGCAGTCTTTGTAGACATGACCGTTCAGTTTACGTTTGCCGTTGTTCAGATTGCGGCAGATAACCACCTGTTTAAGTCCGCTTTTACGGACAAAATTTTCGCCCAGCAAATCCAGCACCTTGAAAAAGCGGTCAAGTTCTGCTTCCAGACGTCTGATCGGAAGTTTCCCCCCTTTAAGATGTTCAGGCAGCAGGTATTCTGCATCAACCTTAAAGCGGTAGCGTTTGGCATCCTTAAAATAACTTTTGCTGATCTCATCATCTTTTTCCGCAGCCCATGCTGCGGTTGACCAAGCCAGACAACTTAAAAACAAACAGATCAAGAACGTATTTTTCCGCATGAACAACCTCCTGTGCTGTATTGTTTATTTTTGACTATAAGAATCGGGTACTGTTCCGGGAAATTTCTTATTCATGGCTGCGGGACCGAACTTTTTCACCCAATAATCCTTGCCCAGCAGCGAATTGCGCGACGTCATCTCTATAATGTACCGCATTTTCATCCATAATGCGCGGTTTTTTATTGCCCGCTGCCAAAACATTTTGCTGTGGGCAATCATATAAGCAAAGGTTTCCGCCCGATCTTCTTTTTCATCGCTTTGTGCGTAATCGGTTATAAAATCGCCGGAAAAATCAATATTATATTTCAGACGGTTTTTTTCCAGTTTTTTCTTTTTATTTTTGGAGAGCGGTTTATCCTGAAAATCAATTCCGCGATAGATAAATCTTTTGTGATTGCAGCGCTGCCAATCCTTATCATCCGAGTGTTTATCAAAAATATGAAACATTTCGTGATAGACTGTTCTTTTGCTGAATCCCTTCGATAAATACATCGTATTGCCTGACGCCACTCCGGCACACGGCATTCCATGCAAAGTCAAATTGCTGCAAATTATCACCCGCGAAAGTCCGCTCTTTTTAACAAAACTCTCGCCGAGTTCCCCCAGCGCCTCAAAAAAACGGTTCAAATCCTGTTCCACGCTGGCTACCGGCAGTATAGAGCCTTTGACTCCGCGATGAAACTTAGGTTCGGTTTTAATCGTAAAACCGTAGTGTTTGGCTGCTTTGCGGTAGGATTTATCCAACTCTTTATCGCCGCCGCAAAGCTGAAAAGCGCAAACGCCACAAAGCGCTGCAAGTGCAAACAGAATTTTTATTTTTTGCATATTTTCCCCTTTTTTTACAATTGCAGCGCTTTGGCTGATAAAATATTTACATCAATCAAAAAGATTTCTGCCGAAGTTGACAAAGATCATCACCGGCAGCAGACCGTTTTTGTTGATATTGATCAAACCCAGCTGGAACGACGCATTGTTCTTGCCGTGATTCAACACGCCGACTTGAATGCCGTTTTCGCCGGACTGATTGAAAAATCCCCACTGCAAAGCAAACTCGCCATGCTGGGCGCGACACATATTGACAAACGCAATCTGAGCACCTTCCAAACTGCGGGCATAGTTGAAGCCGAACAGCGCAAACTGAAAGCCTTCCATTTTCTGAACATTGTTGCCGCACAATGCCAGCGAAGCGCCTTCGGTGGACTGATTGGCAATTACCGGCAGACCGATACCGATACCGTCAATGCTTTTGCCGGAAATATTTTTCGGCACATCAAACCATACCCCGCAACCCGCTCCATCATCGGCACGCAGCGAAAAGATTGCAGCACAGGCAAAAGCCAACCCGATCATAAGTTTTTTCATTTTTTATTTTCCTTATCTTTTTATTTTTTATTTTATCTAATTTTTATTGGATTTAACTTTTACTTTGCTCAGAACTCCGCCACCATGGCACAAGGCAGCTGAGTGATCGGCATCTTGGGAAACATTACAGTAAGTTTCACCCTGGCAGCGGTCAGCTTATCCAGATTCGCCGGTTCGCAAATCGTTGAAATACCTGCTTCAAAGAGTTTAAGAAAAACTCCTTCCAGCGCCGTACTTTCGTAAACATCTGACGCCAGCAATTTGCACGGTGTCTTTTTCAGCCACTCCACAGCATCCAATTCCAGATAGACCGAACGCTGCGGAATATCAAACGAACGGGTGCTGCCCAACGCGTTGATGATCACCGCCGGTGTATCCGGCACTCCGCCGTAAGCAGCCTCCAAATCCGCCGCGCTGATCCCGCCGGGGCAATTGGCACGGTCAAGGTGGATAACCGCGCAATCTATGCCGTAGAAATCCGCCAGATTTACATTGTCGCCGCGCACGCCATCATCGGTTTCCTTTATATGGCCGGGAAAATCGATGTAACTGCCGATCATGGTGCGGGTATGCAAATCATAAACCACCCCCGTATACTGAGTCCGGTCAGATTTCAACGCAACTTCATGCTCAGTTATTACAGCATCCAACCCGTTCCAGCCGACAAATTGCCCTGTTATATCGATCCGTGTCATAGTTTATTCCCTCAGAAATTATGACAGACCAATCCATCGCGCAGTTTCGGCTCAAACCAGGTGGATTTGGGCGGCATGATCTCATTGGCATCGGCAATATCAATAAGCTGATCGACGGTGGTGGGATACATGGAAAACGCCACTGCAAAATCACCCGAATTGACCAGTTTTTCCAACTCAGCCGTGCCGCGGATACCGCCGATAAAATCAATCGCCTTGCTGGTACGCGGATCGTCTATCCCCAGCATGGGGGCAAGAACATTATCCTGCAAAATACTTACATCCAGCCGCTCGATCACGCCCAGATTGGCAATATCGAATTTGGGAGTCAGCGTGTACCATTGCTTATCCAGATACATCTTGAACGTTCCGCCGCAAGCAGGCATGGGTTCATCGGTGACTTCGAGCGTGAATTTTTCTTCCAGCTTCTGCATAAAAGTTTCTTTGCTCATGCCGTTAAGCGAACGCACCGCCCGGTTGTAGGGCAGGATTTTGAGCTGCGAAGCAGGAAATGCCGCTGCCAGAAAGTAGTTGTAATCCTCATCGCCGGTGTGCGCAGGATTGTTGGGTTTACATTCCTGCATAGTACGGGCAGCCGCCGCGCTGCGGTGATGACCGTCGGCAATGTAAAAATAGTCGATTTGAGCAAAAAGATCAGCCAACACCTGACTCTTGGCAGCATCCACCCGCCACAATGTATGACCGATGCCATCGGGAGCCACAAAGTCAAACAGCGGCGCTTTGGCACATTCTTCCGCCACCAGCGCGTCGATTGCAGGCACATCTTTGTAAGTAAAGAATGCCGGTCCCGTATGCGAACGCAGCGTCATAACGTGCCGCGTGCGGTCATCCTCTTTATCCTGACGGGTCTTTTCGTGCTTCTTGATCCGGTTTTCCGCGTAGTCAACGGCAGAAGCCGCCCCGAAAACCCCGGTCTGGACCTGTTCGCCCATCACCAGCTTGTAAATATACAAGTGCGCTTCTTTATCCACCGTCAGCGGGGCATTGGCAATAATCGACTCAAAACCTTTGCGCGCCTGCGCATAGACTTCGTCGCGGTAGAGGTCGATACCTTCTTCCATATCAATTTCAGGCCGCGAAACGTGCAGAAAACTGTAGGGATTTCCCGCTGCCAGCGCCGCGGCTTCTTTGCTGTTGACTACATCATAAGGAACTGCCGCTACCAGCGCAGCGCGCTCAACAGTAGGCAGCATACCACAAAAAGGTTTGAATACAGGCATGATTTACACTCCTTGATCTGTATTGTTTATATTGAAAAAATATGCTTATTTACTCACACTTCCAGCGCACCGATTATATCCAATACACGGTTGTAATTGTGCCGCTTCAAATAATCTTCGATCCCGTCAATGACCTTCAACGGCGCATAAGGATCGGCAAATGTAGCCGTGCCGACTGCCACCGCGCTGGCACCTGCAAGCATAAACTCCACCGCGTCAATGCCGTTACAAATACCGCCCATACCGATAACGGGGATCGAAACTGCCTTGCTGGCTTCGTAGACCATTCTCAACGCTACCGGTTTGACCGCAGGACCGCTCAAACCGCCCGTCAGATTGGCGATCTTCGGGCGGCGGGTTTCCGCATTGATCGCCATTCCGGTAAGGGTGTTGATCAACGAAACCGCATCCGCTCCGGCGTTTTCGGCAGCTTTGGCAAAATCACCAATTTTGGTAACATTGGGACTGAGTTTGACAATCAGCGGCAGCGTTGTAGCTTTGCGGACTGCCGAAATCACCTCGTCCAGCAGCTTCAAATCCGTACCGAATGCCACCCCGCCGGCTTTTACATTGGGGCAGGATATATTCACTTCCAAAGCAGTTATACCTTCCCGTTCATCATCCATCCGCGACGCTACTTCGCAATAATCGGCAATGCTTTTGCCCCAGATATTGACGATGACTGTCGCATTGGTCGAACGCAAAAACGGCATATAGTGTTCGCCGTGGAGAAACTTATCCACTCCGGGGCCCTGCAAGCCGATGGCATTAAGCATACCGCTGGCAGTTTCCGCCACCCGCGGGGTCGGGTTACCGTTGCTGACAAAGGGCGCGATGCCTTTGACCACCACCGCCCCCAGACGGGATATATCGTAAAGCTGATTATATTCGTAACCGTAACCGAATGTTCCCGAAGCGGTCATCACCGGATTTTTCAGCTTGAATTTTCCCAGATCCACACTCATATCAATTTTCATAATATACCTCCCCTGCCGTAAAGACCGGCCCTTCGGAGCAACTGCGGGCATAACGGAAAGAATCACCGTCTTTTACTTTGACCACACAGGCAAAGCACGCCCCGACTCCGCAGCACATTACATGATCCAGACTCAGTTCGCCATCTGCCCGATCAGCAGCACAAAGCATTTGCCCCGTTGCCATAAGCATCGGAGTCGGCCCACAGGCATAAAAACGGTATTTGGCACCGGGAGCCGGATTCTTGAGTATATCATCCAGCAGAAGTGTTACAAAGCCCTTGACCCCGACTGAACCGTCGTTGGTCGCCGCCTTTACCTCGCAACCCAGCGCCGCATAATCTTCCAGCAGGATCAAATCTGCATCGCTGCGGGCGCCCGCCAGCAAGATGCCTTTATTCTTCGCCAGTTTGCTGATCATAAACATTGCCGCCGTGCCGTAACCGCCGGCAATCATAACAGGTATCTCGTCATCAGCGGGCAGTTTATACCCGTTGCCCAGCGGCCCCAGCAGATCACATACTGCCCCCGCGGAGAGTTTGGAAAGCACTTCCGTACCGCTGCCGACAACTTTGTAAGTCACCTGCACCGTGCCATTAACCGGATCGGTGTTATTGATCGAAAAAGGTCGCCGCAAAATATTGGCGCTCATATTGGCAATCTGTACATGAACAAATTGCCCCGCTTGCGCTTTGGCAGCGATTTCAGGAGCGTAAAATACGACCTGATAGTAATCGCCTTTCAAACATCTGTTACTGATTATTTCGCCTGTTTTATACATTAATCGTCTCCATTTTTGACGGATTTGAACACTCTGTCGCCCTGCGGATCATCAGCTTTAAGCACCACACAGTCGCTGAACGCTATGCGGGTGCGGTATGTGCTGCTGAACAACGCTATATCGGTTGCTACATAATAGTTGTTGATTTTTTTGAATCCCGTGATCTCCAGCGACCGCTCCGGCTTGCTGTTTATGCTGCTGTTGCGGGCAAAAAACTCCGCTTTGAGCGGGAATAAATACTCTTCCGAAATCCACGCTTTGACCGGTTCGCCTTCGGGCGACAGCAAATACAGCACCCGGCATTTGACCGTTTTTACCGTTTCCGACGGCAATTCCTGTTTTACGGTGTAGTTCAGAAAAGACAACGCCATATCCTCAACCCGGAATCCCAATTTATTCAAAAGCGAATCCTGACTTTTTACATTGCCCGATATCTGCTGCTTTCCGCTTTGCATATCCTGCTGATAATAGTGTTTTTCCTTATTAGGCAGCGTAATTGCCGCTTCCACCGTTTTACTGTTGAAGCGGATGATAAATCTTATGGGATACGCCGATGCCCCACCCTGATTTTTCCGCAGATGCGTTGCCAGTCCCCGCAAATCGGCAAAACTGCTCTGCATACTGCAGCGGCTGCGGGCAAGTGCCAGAAATGCCTGCGGCGGCAACTCGCCATGCCCTGCCGTCAGCAGGGTATTTCCTGCGGCAATCAACAGCAATACAGCAAACAACTTTTTCATTTTTTACCTTCCTGGGTTGCAAAGATCACTTTCAATGCGTCATCCACATTGCTGACCGGCTTAAAGATCAGTTTTTCGCGGATATATTCAGGGATATCTTCCAGATCTTTAACGTTTTCTTCGGGGATCACCACCGTATTCACCCCCGAACGCAGCGCCGCGATAACTTTTTCCCGCAAACCGCCGATCGCCGTCACCTGTCCGCGTAAATTCACTTCGCCGGTCATCGCCAGCGCCGGACGGGTGGGTTGTTCTTTCAGCAGCGAATAGAGTGCCGATGTTATCGTTATCCCTGCCGAAGGACCATCCTTTGGAGTGGCGCCATCGGGAACGTGAATATGGAAATTGTATTTTTCAAACATTTCCTGTGCAATACCATATTTTTCGGCCCGGCTTTTCAACAGCGAAAATGCCGCTTCGGCACTCTCTTTCATTACACTGCCCAGCTGCCCGGTAAGTTTGAGTTCCCCCTTGCCCGGAACTTTCAAACTTTCCACCGTCAGGATCGCTCCGCCGACGGCGGTCCAAGCCATACCGGTAGCGCTGCCGATCGCAGGTGCATTGATCGCTTCGTCGATCAGATATCTGCGCGGCCCCAACAGCTCCCGCACCAGCTTGGCAGAAACCGAAACGCGTTTGCCTTCCACCAATTCGCCTTCCACCAGCTTGCGGGCAAGTTTACGGCAGACGGCGGCAATATGCTGCTCAAGACGGCGCACACCGGCTTCGCGGGTATAGTAGTCAATTATCTCGTCGATCGCTGCCATCGTAAAGGTGAATTTACCGGCGGGCAAACCGTTTTCTTTAAGCTGACGCGGCACCAGATACCGTTTGGCGATCTCGCGCTTTTCAAAGCTGGTGTAGCCCGACAGGGTAATAACTTCCATACGATCCAGCAACGGTGCAGGAATCGCTTCCCTGACGTTGGCTGTAGCAATAAAAAACACCTTGCTCAAATCCAGATCCAACTCCAGATAATGATCGTTAAAGTGTTTATTCTGGGCAGGATCCAGCACTTCCAGCAACGCCGATGCCGGATCTCCGCGCTGGTCGGAAGCTAATTTATCTATTTCATCAAGCATGAATACAGGATTGGCAACTTCCGCTTTTTTCAGATTCTGCACGATCCGCCCCGGCATCGCTCCGATATAAGTACGGCGATGGCCGCGGATTTCGGCTTCATCGCGAACTCCTCCCAACGCGACCCGCAAAAATTTACGGTTGGTGGCGCGGGCGATTGATTCTCCCAGCGAAGTTTTACCCACTCCCGGCGGTCCGACCAGGCAGAGTATGGGCGACTTACGGTCGGGATTCAACGCCATGACCGCCAGAAACTCCAATATGCGCTTCTTGACATCTTCCAAGCCGTAGTGATCGGCATCCAGCACCTGCTGCGCCTGTTGAAGATCCAGATTATCTTCGCTGTAAACATTCCACGGCACCGACAGCAGCCAGTCTATATAGTTGTACGCCACATGGTACTCCGGCGACATGGTGGGGATAAGCTCCAGCCGCGACAGTTCTTTCTGCACCGTGGCTGCCACCTTTTCCGGCAAATCAAGCTGCTTCAGCCGTTTTTCTATATCAATAATATCAGGATTGCGGGAGTCTTCGTTCAACTCTTCTTTGATCACCCGCAGCTGTTCACGCAAAAAGTATTCCCGCTGATTCTGCGACAGGCTCTGATGCACTTCCGACTGAATCCTGGCGCCCAGCTGCAGCACTTCCTGCTCGCGGTTCAATACCTCCAGAAGAAAATACATCCGTTCTTCCATATCCAGCGCCTGCAATATCCAGATCTTTTCGGAAACCAGCAGTCCCAGCGAATCGGCAATCAAATCCGCCATGCGCCCCGGATTGCCCATAGTTGCAACCCCATTGCGTATATCATCAGGAAAATTGGGCAGAAATGACGCCACCGCGTGAAAATTCCGAACCGCTTCGCCCAGCATACCTTCCACGCTTTTTTCATTTTTAACGATATCATCCGCCAGCGGGTAATAATCGGGCTTGTCATCGTATTGCGGCATTTTAAATTCGCAGCGGCTCAAACCGCGCAGCAGCACCCGCACCGATCCATCGGGCAGATTCAACATCTTGACAATGCGCGAACGGCAGCCGATCGCCGACAGCATTTTATCCTGATATTTGACAGTGCGCACCCGCCGCTCAGGATGGCGCCGTATAAATTCTTCCATATCTTCAGGCAGCTCAGGAAACAACGCTACCAGACGGTTGCCTTCGTAAGCCTTTTGCAGTTTTTTTACATCGTGGGGATCATCCACAAAGATCGGTGTCAGGATATACGGAAACAACAGAACATTGCGTACGGTCAGCAAAACCGCCCCGTCATTTTTATTGACGGTATTCATTTCGGTCCGAATTGTAAAATTATTAGCCATAAATAAAATCAACCCTGTAATTTACGCTGTTACAAATTCAGCACGCTTTCCGGTGTTTCGATCACCGAAAGCACTTCGCCTGCCAGATAGAGCGATCCGGCAATAACTGTCGGCAAATCGTCCGGATTAGCCTTCTCTTGCATTGCCTGATTCAAATATGCTGCCAAATCTTTTATGCAGGCTGTATTTTTTATATTCAACTCTTTTGCCTTACAGCAAATATCTTCAGGAGCAGCCGACAATCTGGAGCCTTCGGCAAAAGCTGCTGCATCCAGACTTTCCGCCAGCGGGGCAATCAATTTCAAGCCGCCGGCGTAATCTTTATCGGCAAACGCCCCGAATACCCACTTGAATTTACGTCCGGGATAGAGTGTCCGCAGCGTTTCGCACAACGCCGACAATCCATCGGGATTATGTCCGCCATCCAACAGAAAACGCCCATTGCCGATCAGCGCCATGCGCCCCGGCCAGCGGACTTGTTTCAACGCCTCAAGCGCAACGGAATTCCATTTTTGCAATACTTTCAACGCCGAAACAGCGATCTGAGTATTCCGCTGCTGCATTACTCCGTTCAACTGCAGTTCAACTATATCCCCGCCGCAGCTGAATTGCTGGAAACCCAAAACCGTTTGCGGTTGGATTCTTTCATGCAAAGGCGAAAATTTTTCCGCTTCAATCACAGGTGCATTCAGCTGCATTGCCCGCGCTTTTATTACCTCCAATGCCTCCGATGCCATCGAACCGCAGACCACGGGGACGGCGGGTTTGATGATCCCGGCTTTTTCTGCGGCTATCTCCGCCAGCGTTGATCCCAGATATTTTTCGTGATCCAGCGCTATATTGGTTATTATGCTCACTTCGGGGGTAACTATATTGGTGGAATCCAATCGTCCGCCCATACCAGTTTCCCACACCACATAATCGCATTGGTGCCAGCTGAAAATAAGCAATGCCATTGCAGTCGTTGCTTCAAAATAGGTGGGACTGGCACCTTGCTGCTGCATAGTTTCAACGGCTTTGGCAACCACATCAGCAGCGCGGGTAAACTCTTCGCAGCAGACTCCCCTGCCGTTGATCCTGAACCTTTCGCAAGCCGAAATCAAATGGGGCGACGAATAAAATCCCGTGGTCAGATTCTGCGCCCGCAACGCCCGTTCCAGCATCGCGCCCGTAGAACCTTTGCCGTTGGTACCCGCCAGATGGATAAAGTGCAAACCGCGATCAGGCGCCCCGCACAAATCACAAAGTGTGCGGGTCTGCTCCAGTCCAAGTTTTATACCAAAGTGCTGCAGTTTGGCAAGCCAGGCAAGTGCTTGCTCAAAAGATTCTATCATCTTCAACTCAATCTCTCCGAATGGGCGACCAGTCGGGTGACGTTTGCGAATACTTGAGGTTCAATAATTTACGGGATTTGCCGGTTTTGCTGTCCACAATATATATTTCGCTGCGCTTACCAACTCGGCGGCTGGCGGCAATATGCCGTGAATCAGGTGCCCAAGCCGCACCTTCCCAATCCCCCGCCGGCAGATTGGCAATAACCCCACTTTCACCGCCGTTGGGATCGTAAACCGCCAGCTTGTAACTGCCGCCGATCTTGGCGGAATACGCCAGTTTGCCATCCGGAGCCCAAGCGGGCGTTACCGCTTCGCTACCGAGCGTGGGGATCCGCTGGGGCGAACCGCCATTGGCGCCGATCAGATAGAGTCCGGGGCGTCCGCTGCGGTCAGATACATAACAAATACTTCCGCCATTGGGGTGCCAGCAGGGCGAAGCCTCCACCGCCTTACTTTGAGTCAGACGGCGACGGTCACGGCTGTTAAGCGCCTTGACATAAAGCTCCACCTGACGGTCAATACTCATGATCATAGCCAGATATTCGCCGCCCGGATGCACCGCAGCCCCTACATTCATACCCTTAAAATGGGTCAAACGGCGGCTGCGCCACGGATTGATCATAGTTTCGCAAACATCGGTTCCCGCCAGTGTGTAACGGGTATATACCACCGACTTGCCGTCAGGCATCCAGGAAGGCTCAACGCAGCTGGTGGAAAAATCGGTGATCTTGCGGATATTTCCGCCATCGGTATCGCAGACAAAAACTTCCTTGATTCCGGGACGGGTTTCCACGGTAAAAGTCAGCTGACTGTCGCAAAGTTTCTGCTTGAAACGCGCCGAAATAAGCTCGTCTACCGATCTGGCAGCAGCCCGGCGAACATCGCCGCTGTAGCTGATATTTTTACTCAGTACCGGATTTTCACCGAAAAAAAGCTGCATACTGACTTTGCCGTCGCCGCCGTTTACGATCAAATTATAATCGGCGTTGCCGTTTACAACCCGGAACCATCCGCAAGTTACCAGATAGCGGTAAAAGGGATCGCAAAACTCCTTATCGCCATTGATCTGACGGATCTGTAAAGTCGGCTGCACAAAAGTCCGCTGGGCCGATTTGCTGATTTCAATCGGCTCCGCCTGCAGCAAACTGCCTGCGGAAAATATTGCCGCCAGAAAAACTTGTACTGCTAAAAATGTATTTTTCATAAACAGTCCCAATCCTGAATAAACTGTCATTTAACTGTTACATACGGTTGCGCTGATCGATCACCCGTTTGGCTTTGCCTTCCGAACGCTGAATCGTATGGGGTGCTACCAGCTTGAGCTTGACCCGCAGCCCGATGGTGTGTTCAATGGCACCGGCAAGTTTCTTCTGCAAAGTTTCCATACTGCTGACTTTGTCGGAGAAGAACTTTTCGCTGACTTCCACATCCACTTCGATATTGTCCATACCGTTTTCGGTATAAAGCACAATGTGATAGTGCGGCAGCGTGCCGTCTACTGACAGCAGCGCCGATTCGATCTGCGACGGGAAGACATTCACCCCGCGAATGATCATCATATCATCGCAGCGGCTGGCAATGCGGTCGATTCTGCGCAAAGTACGTCCGCAGGCGCACGGCTCCGAAATAATGCGGGTCAGGTCGTGAGTACGGTAGCGGATCATGGGGAACGCTTCTTTGGTAAGCGTGGTTATCACCAGTTCCCCGAAGGCGCCGTCGGGCAGCACTTCCCCCGTATCGGGATCAACGATTTCAGGATAGAAGTGATCTTCAAAGATATGCAGCCCGTTATGTTCAGGGCACTCGATCGCCACCCCGGGACCGATGATTTCGCTGAGGCCGTAAATATCAAAGGGTTCAATCCCTGTGGATGCCTGCATCTGGCGGCGCATGGCATCGGTCCACGGTTCAGCCCCGAAAATCCCGACCTTGAGCGGCAGTTTGTGCATATCAATATTATCTTCCTGAGCTTTTTCCGCCAGAAAGTTGAAGTAACTGGGCGTACAGCAGATCGCCGTAACGCCGAAATCCTGCATCACCATCAGCTGACGCTGCGTATTGCCGCCGGAAGTCGGCACCACCGTTGCGCCCAGCGCTTCAGTCCCGTAATGCGCGCCCAACCCGCCGGTGAACAAACCGTAACCGTAGGAAACCTGAATAACATCGTTGCGGTTGAGCCCGCAGCTCTGGAAAGCCCGCTTCATAACATCGGCCCACAACTCAATGTCGTTTTTGGTATAGCCAACCACGATCGGTTTGCCCGTTGTACCGCTGGAAGCGTGCAGTCGCACCACTTCGCTCATGGGGGTGGCAAAAAGCCCGAAGGGGTAGTAATCGCGCAAATCGGTCTTATTGGTAAACGGCAGTTTGCTCAAATCTTCCAGCGAATTGATGCAGTCAGGAGTAAGATTCTTTTCCTGCATACGGTTGCGGAACACCTCCACATTGTCGTAGGTATGCCTGACGATCTTCTTCAAGCGTTCCAGCTGCATAGATTTAAGTACAGATTGATTCACATAATCTTCCGGCGCACCGATGATCATATTGCTCATGATTTGATCCTGTTGTTATATAATTTTATGGTTTTATTTTATGGTTCTATTTTATTCTTCAGCATTACGGCAACTGCTGCCGTTCTGCGTGGTTACCCGGTTAAAATTTTCTTTCACCCATTTTTCGGCACCTGCTTTATCTGCAAAAGCGCCTTCCAGCTGAGCGTCCATTGCTGCTGCCAGCATGGTTTTGAACTGCGGGCCTGACTTATACCCCATACGCATCAAGTCATGTCCGTTGATCAACCCTTCCGGCAAACTTGTCTGCGGCTGATGCATACACAAATCATGCAAAAACGCCCATGTACCCATCAGCCCGTTGGAAGCAAGGCAATCCAGCCTGTGCAGCTCCAATTCCATATCAAAAAACTCTTCTGCCAGCAAACGCTTCAGCTTGGACTGACGCATCTCCCGCACAAAAGCAAAACGCATATGATTGCGTACTGCGTGTTCCACCGCATCCTGCAAGCGTTTGGAAAAGCGCAGCCGTTCCGCGATGGCTCTGACCATATCGCCCCCCATTGCCTCGTGACAATAAAAGTGCGGTATACCGTCTTGGCCGACGCTGAACGCAGACTTTTTGCCGATATCGTGCAAAAGCATACTCCATGCCAGAAAAACATCCGCCGGCGCTTCCAACTTTTCAAACATCAACAGCGTATGCTGCCAAACATCACCTTCCGGGTGATAGAGCTTATGCTGCGCCACGCCTGCCAGCGCATCAACTTCAGGCAGCCATACTTTCAGCAAACCTGAACTTTTCAGCAGTTTCAACGCCCTGACCGGCGCTGCCGAACAGAGCATTTTTTCCAACTCCTCGCGCACCCGTTCCGGTGCCAGCACCCGCGTTAAGCTGTGCATATCGCCAAGTGCATCGGACAAAGCTTTATCCAACTTCAGATCCAATACCGCAGCAAACCTCACTGCCCGGAACATCCGCAAATAATCTTCCGCAAAACGTTCCCGGGCATCGCCAACCACCCGCAACACTCCATTCCGGAGATCTTCAATACCGTTCACGCAGTCGGTCAGCATTTCCGACTCAGGATCGTAAAGCAGCGCGTTGCAGGTAAAATCCCGCCGTCGCAAATCAGCTTCAAAATCATCGGTAAACTTTATTTCCGACGGATGTCTGCCATCGCCGTAACTGCGTTCTTTCCTACAGGTTGCAACTTCAAAGACCACGCCTTTGTATTTTACCAGCGTAACGCCGAAACACGCACCGACCATATCCGAATCCGGAAAAAGCACTTTGATATCCTCCGGCCGCCCCGTTGTGACCATATCCACATCACCGGGTGTACGCCCCAGAAAAATATCCCGCGGCGCTCCGCCCACCCAGAAAGTCTGCATCCCCGCCTTACGCATAAGACAGGTTGCCTCCATTGCCAGATCGAACAATCTTCCGGCAGGGCGTTTCAGCTGGATCAAGTTTGCCATGGCTTCCTTGTCAAACGATCTTGTTTACTTTTTTTCGGTTTCCAAACATACTCTATTGTTTTACCCTGAAAAATCGGGCAAAAGTCAACTTGATAATATAGACCTTTTCTTTACTATTCGCAAGTATAAAGCGGATTTTTTACCTGCAAAAAATGCAAAAAAAATGCGGGGATCAGCTTTCTGAAACCCGCACAAGACTCTATTACTGCTTTTCAGCTCTTCAACTGCCGTTCCAACAGCGCTACCGCACGGCGCAAATCTTCATCTTTTTCGCAAAGTTCAGGTACTTTTTCACAAGCATTGATGATCGTAGCATGATTACGCCCGAAAGCGCTGCCCAGCTGCGGAAAACTGTTATCCGTCAGCTTGCGCGACAGATACATTGCTACCATTCTCGGCTGCGCAATACTCTTGGGCCGCTTGTCGCTCAACAGATCGCTGATACGCAAATTAAAGTAATCTGCCACCTTTTTCTGAATATCATCGACCGTGATCAACTGCGAACTGAGTTCTTCTTCAAACACCGAATGGAGAACATTTTCCACCTGTTCCTGAGTTATCGGCATATCAGGGTAAAGCGAAACCCGACTCAGCAACTGCATCAAAGCCCCCCGCAAACGGCGGACATTGCTGGAAATACGCGAGGCAATGAATTCAAGGATATCATCTTCAAAACGCACCATAAAGTCCTGCTGCATCCCCCGCAGGATCGCCAGACGGATCTCCAAACCGGGAGCATATATTTCGGTGGTGACTCCCTGCTCAAAACGGGAGATCAGACGCGCCTCCAATCCGGCAATTTCCGACGGGCGCTTATCCGAAGTCAGAACGATCTGCTTATTCTCGTGATAGAGCGCATTGAAAGCGTTGAAGAACTGTTCCTGCAGCTGACTTTTGCTGCCCAAAACGTGAATATCATCCACCAGCAGCATATCCACATCCCGCAACTGCGAGCGGAAAGAGCCGTACTGATGACTTTGCAATGATTCCACAAAGCAGTTCAGAATTTCTTCGCAAGTGGCATAGCGCACCACCATACCGGGGTTGTTGCGGCTGGTTTCCTGAGCAATTGCGTGCAGCAGGTGAGTTTTACCCGTGCCGGTATTGCCGTAGATGTACAAAGGATTGAACAATCCGGGTTTTTCCGCCGCCCGCCGGGCAGCGGTATAAGCATAGCGGTTTTCTTCGCCGACAACAAAATTGTCAAACGTATAAGAAGAGCTGGCAGGAATACCCTGCAAGTTGCTGCTGACAACAGGAGTTTTTTTCACTGCCGCAACAACCTTCTCAGTTGCCAGATCATCAACTGTTTTCTGAGCTTCGACGGGTGCAGTTTCGTTTTTTTTCGGCGGATGACCGGCTTCAAACCTGCAGCTGTAATCGCGTCCTTCGATATCGATCAAGGCTTCGCCGATATATTCCGTCAGGCGCAGAGTGTCGGATACCCACTCGATCAAAAATTCGCTTTCCATCCCCACGACCAGACAGGTGCCATCCTCCAGACGCAGCGGCGTCATATTGACAAACCATTGGTCAAAGGTATTATCATGCACCCTTTTATCTTCGCGCAGTCTGGTCAAAGCAATATCCCAAACTTCAGCTGCCATTTTTTCGTTGAATGTCATCATTTTTTCTGAATCTCTATTCAGCGCCGGCCATTCCACCGGCCTTTCCCGAACAATATTTTTTTTCTTTTTATAATCCGTTTTTGTATCACAAAACTGCAAAGTTGTTCACAACTCATTAAAACCCTTCACCGGACATAACCCGAACGCGCCATTCATCTTCCGTTGCAGTTTCTGCTGCAGAGCTGAGCTCAACTTGAGCTCAAAGCCCTCAACCACGCCATTTTGAGCTCAAATAAGCTCAAAAAAAACGCCTGAACTTCCCCGAAAGAGTTTTCTGCAAGTCAAAATTTGCGTAAAGCTGTCAATCTCTATAAAGGAATCGCAACTTACAACAAATTTCACCCACTTGTTCTCAAGTTATCAACAAGTTATTAACAACCCCGCCTGACTTTCGCTTGCGGCGAACAATTATCAATTTACTCGCTTTTGTCAATATTTCAAATCCGAAATCAAAAGTTTTCGAGAAAAAAAGTTTGAATTTTTATGGTTTCGGGACTTGACAAAATGCGATATCGGGTATATAGAGAAAAAAAATTTCAACGAAGCGGTGAATCGTTGTTGAAATTTTCAGATTGCCATGTTAATTTAAAAAAGAGATTTGCTATTGTCTGTATAAATGGATCACGTCAAGATGATGAAAAACAAAAAACGTATGCGGCGGCTTTTTATGACCGGTTACTGTCTGACTCCGCAGCAGCGTATTGATAACAGCGCCGTGCTGTGCGAAAATTGCAATATTCTGGCTGTGGGCGGCGCCTCCGCTTTCAATATGGATGCGGAACTGGAAGTGTATGACCTGCCCGATGCGTATATCATGCCCGGTTTTATCGACACGCACATTCACGGCGGAATGGGCTTCGATGCCTCCCGCGCCGATTGTCAGGAAAGTTCCATCCAGAATATGAGTCGCCTGCTGGCAGCCCGCGGAATCACCGGCTTTGTGCCTACAGTGGTAAGCATGGATCACCAGACCATGCTGGAGCGGTTGCAGTCGCTGTCTCAGGTTATGGATTCAGCAATGCCGGGAGCTGAGCCGGTAGGGATCCATCTGGAAGGCCCGTTTATCAATCCGCAGAAACGCGGCGCTCAGGATCAGGGGGCAATAATCAAAGTGGATCTGGGGTTTGCCCGCGAACTGATTGCAGCGGGTAAAGGCAAGATCCGCCGGGTAACATTTGCTCCCGAATTGGAAAATTCCGATAAACTGGTTGAATTGCTCTGCGAAAATGCCATTCAGCCGTCCATGGGGCATACCGTTGCCAACGAAGCGGAAACCTTGCGGGCGATTGATGCCGGAGCAAGATGCTGCACTCACCTGTTCAATGGTATGCCGCCATTGGAACAGCGTCAGATATCAGTTACGGCAGTAGCGCTGACCGATGACCGGGTGACGACCGAACTTATTATTGACGGCCGCCACCTGCATCCGCGAATGATCGAACTGGCGTGCCGCTGCAAACCGGGCACCAAACTGGTGGCGATCAGCGATGCAACTATGGCATCGGGTATGCCCGACGGTGCTTACTGGATCGGCAATTCACCGATCGTGGTGGAAAATGGTTTCTCCCACACCTCCGAAGGCAAACTTGCCGGCACCACCACGCTGCTGGATACCGGCTGGCACAGCCTGATGAGCTATGCCAATGTAAACGAAACCTATGCGGCGTGCAGCGTGAGCTGCAATCCGGCAATTTCCATGAACCTGGATGACCGCGGGATTCTCCGCCCCGGCACCCGTGCCGATCTTGCGGTTTTCGAGCAAGGCAGCAATCGGCTGCTTATGACTGTCCGATCAGGCGAGATCGTCTATTCTGCCGAGGGCATTCAACCGGTCAAAACTCCTGAATACCTTGAGGACGAACCATGAAAAACAATAATGTATTGGAATATCAGCTGCTGGATACGGGTAATTTCCGCAAACTCGAACAGGTGGGGGAATGGAAACTTATCCGCCCGGCGCTGAATGCCTGCTGGCAGCCCAAACTTGCAGCCAAACAATGGCAGAGTGCCGATGCGGAATTTCTCCGCGACAGTTCAGGCCACGGCAAGTGGAAGATCATGAACCGCCCCCTGCCCGAAAGCTGGCAGATGCGCTGGGGCAACTTTAATTTACACATCAAGCCCACCAGTTTCGGTCATTTGGGATTCTTTGCCGAACAGTACGCCAACTGGGAATTTTTTGAAAAGATCATTCCCACACTGGGTAAAAATGTCAAAACTTTGAATCTTTTTGCCTATTCAGGGATCGGATCAATGGCAATGGCTCGGGCAGGAGCGCTGGTATCGCACCTGGATGCTTCCCGCGGCATGGTGGAGTGGGGCAGGATCAATCAGAGTATGAATGACGATGTGCCCGACAGGATCCGCTGGATCGTTGACGATGTGAATAAATTCTGCAAGCGGGAGCTGCGCCGCGGCAATCTTTATCGCGGTATAGCGCTGGATCCGCCCAGTTTCGGACGCGGCAGCGCAGGTCAGCTGTGGAAGATCGACGATCAGATCATCGAACTTTTGAGTATGTGCCGCGATCTTCTGGAAAAAGATGGCAACGCTTTTGTTACCCTCAGCTGCCATTCGCCGGGCTTTACTCCGCTGGGGTTGGAACGGCTGCTGGAATCGGTGCTGGGTCCGGGTAAAATCGACAGTCGGGAAATGACCATTCCTGAAACTACCGGCAGGGTGCTGCCCGCAGGTATTACCTCCACCTGGCAGAGAATGTAATTCATTTATCAGGATCACCCCAAACTGCGGTACAGACTTTGTTAAGCATCCTGCGCAGTTTTTCCACCCCGGGGTAATTGCTGTAAAAGAAAAGATGTGCTGCTCCTGACGGATATTTTCCGGTCAGGAGTTTTTGTTGTTCGCTATCCAGCAAAACGCGGTCGGCGCCGATGACCAGCGGGAAATTTGGTTCCCTTTCCAGAAAAGCCAATCTGCCTTCCAGCTCTTTGAAATAATAACGATGAAAAAGTTCAACATGGATCACCTTCCCCACCGCATCAGAGCGCTCAAAGGAAAAATCGGGAAAGAACGTGCCGCAATTGGCAATTCGCGGCAATTCCGCCTCCGGAGCTTCGCGCCATTCACCAGCCTCCTTTCGAAAAGTTTTAATGAAAAGCGCCACTTCATCCGGCAGGCAGGCAGCCCAGCGGCGAATATTTCCCCGCAGCGGACAATCTGCGCTGTCCAAAGCAAGAACATTTCCCTTAGTTGTTTTGCCCAACTGCAATTCAGCTCGTATTTTCCAATTTTTCATCAGCAATATAACCTGAAAAAATGCTGCCAGCTGCAAGCCGTACTTGCGATTTTCGCCAAAGACCGAAGCTGGTCCGCTCAAAGTCAGTTTGATTTCATTGGCAGAAGCCCGCTTTACTTCGGCAAGCAAACGGTAGAATTTCAGCCGCCGCATGAATTTACGCAAAGCCATCGGTTCGGTATCAGATACTGTCACTTCCAGATTATCTGCATAAAGCAGCAATCCCTGCACCTGAGCAATATTGTAAATATTGACCAACTCTTCCGCGGTCCACGGCGGAATGGAAGTCAGACGGTCAAATTCAGGCAGATCGCAGTAAATATCCTCCGGCAGCGTTACGCTATCGGCAGCAAGCATCCGGGCAACTTGCTGCCGGAAAAGTTCAGGCGCATCCGGAGGCTGCTGCAGAATTTTTGCTGCATATTTGAAGATCATTTCCCGCTGCAATGGGGCATTTTCCAGTTCGGATGCCGAAGTAAATATACAATGATCCATCAACAATTTATTCAATGCGGCCAATTTTTTATCGCCGGAGCTATTAAACAACGGCTCCAGATTATCCTGCAACTGAGCGCGGGAAGCATTTTTCTGCAATGCCTGTTGATAGATTGCCAGCATGGTGGAACACGCCGCCTGAAATGCCGAAGCAGCTTCTTCAAATAACGGAACGATTTTTTTACCCCGTCGGCGGAACATAAGCAAATCACGATTCAACATACGCTGGTGCCTCCGACTTTACTGCTGTAAGCACGATGCTCCCGCCGCCTTGCCAATACATTCAGTTCGCTGGTGGATGCGTTGACCAATTCGTAAAGAATCGCCTTTTTTCCGGGTTTGGCACGCAGAATACGCCCCAGCCGCTGAACGTGTTCGCGCACCCCTGCCCCGCCTGAAACGATTATTCCCACGTTGGCTTCCGGCACATCCACACCTTCATTAAGTACCTTGCTGGAAACCAGCACCGGGCAATCCCCCGATCGGAAGTTTTCCAACATACTTTTGCGTTCGGCACTTTTAGTATGATGAGTCAATACCGGCAGCAGATAGCGCCGCCCGATTTCATAGGCACGGGCATTGTCGGCAGTAAATATGATTATCCGGTCACCGGCATGACGGTGCAAAAGCTCCCAAACCATCCGCAGTTTGTTTTCGCCGCCGCGGGCAATATTTTTCTGAGTCAGATATGCTTCAAATGCGCGGCGGCCTTCGGCACCGTTGCGCACCACTTCCAGAATAAAATTGCGCCACGCCTGTACCGAATTCATAATTACATGATGCCGATGCAGAAAGTCAGTATATATCTTGCGGTTGAGCATATATTCCGATTGCTCCTGCGCCGTAAGTTCCAGCGGAATCGTTTCCACATCATAATCCGCCAGTACCCCGGAAGTAAGTTCATCGATTTGAATACGGCAGCAGATATCGCCCATCAAATCGGTCAGTACCGCATCCCGCTCAGGATCGCTTTCCGGCGTGGCACTCAATCCCAGCCGATAGGGAGCAATCGCCCATTGCGCCGCCTGGCGGGTGGCAGCTCCGGGCAAATGATGACACTCATCAGCAACAATAAAGGCAAATTTATTGCCGTAAAACTCCATTTTCAAAACCGCCGAATTATAGGTAGCTACCGTTATATCGCAAGTTTTGTTGCATCCGCCGCCCCACATACCAATTTCCTGTCCGAAAAAACGCTCCAGCACATTCGCCCATTGCGTCAAAAGATCGATCGTCGGCACCATAACCAGCGTGGAGCGTTTCAATCTGGCGATTGCCATAACTGCCAGAATAGTTTTTCCGCTGCCTGTCGGCAGAGATGCCACCGCCCGATATCCTGAATTGCGCCACGCCTCGAAAGCAGTTTTCTGGTGAGGGCGCGGAATCAAAGTTTCCTGCAGCTTCAAATCGTTCAAGGGGGTAAAATCACACGCTTTATCAGTAAAATCCAGCTGTAATGAACGCAGTTTCTGAACAATCGCTGCATAGTCGCAGGCGCGGGAGCGGAAACTCATCACCCGTTCATCAAATTTGAATTTTTCAGGTACAGCTGCCGCCAGCTGCGCCATCTCGCCGCCCGACCACAACAAAGTACCGTTATCAAAAACAGTTTCTATCAAAGTTCCACTCCTGTAACCAATAATTTTTTGCCAATAAAAACGTATGTCTATTCGCTTTTTTTATTCTGTTGGGTTATAGTAAACTACACCGCAAACGGTTCTTTGCCAATTTTTGAGTTCAAAAAAGTGGAGTTTTTAGCTTTATGAAATACTTTGGAGCCCATGTCAGCGCATCAGGCGGGGTCTATAATGCACCGCTTAATGCTGCCGCGATCAACGCCGATACCTTTGCATTGTTCACCAAAAATCAACGGCAATGGAGCGCGCCGCCCCTGAAAGAAGAAGACATCGCGCTTTTTAAGGAAAATTGCCTTAAAAACAACTTTGATCTTGCCATGATCCTGCCCCATGACAGTTATCTTATCAACCTCGGTCAGCCCGACAGTACTAAAGCTGCTGCCGCCCACAAGGCTTTTGCCGAAGAAATGAAGCGCTGCGAAGCATTGGGGCTGCATCGGCTCAACTTTCACCCGGGCAGCCACCTTAAACTTATGGAAATGGATGAGTGCCTCAAGCGTATCGCCGAAGGTATTATGTCGGCGTTGTCCGAAAGTTGCGGCGTTATGGCAGTTATCGAAAATACCGCAGGGCAAGGCAGCAATGTGGGGTTTGAATTGGAGCAAATCGCCCGTATAATCGACTATTGCCACGGCAGCGAACTGGTCAAAGTGTGCGTAGATACCTGCCACAGTTTTGCCGCCGGCTACGATTTGAAAAGTGAATCCGGCTATGCTGCTTTCTGGCAGAAATTTGATTCGCTGATCGGCTTCGACCGTCTGGGTGGTATTCACCTCAACGATGCCAAAGCCCCTTGCGGCAGCAAACTCGACCGCCACGAATCGCTGGGTGCAGGCACCTTGGGCTGGGAGGTTTTTGAACGCATTGCCCGGGATAAAAATCTGGATAATATACCCATAATTCTGGAAACACCCGATCCTGATTTATGGGCTTCAGAAATCGCACAGCTGAAAAAATACGCTGCAACGGTGTAAAAATCCACGCCGCACCCGATAACGGTTGCGCCCGATTCCAAGTATAAAAAAGGTTGTTGCAAATCACTTACTCAGCGTTATATATTTGCTGAATAGCATCTGTTGGCAGACTATATTGTTAATAATAACAAAAGACCTGTTGCAAAACAGTTTTGCAACAGGTCCTGATTTTTTACGCGTATTTAACTTGAAACTCAGCGGCTGTCTTTAGCGATTTCTTTATCCTGAAACACCAGCACCGCCCACATCGAGCAAAGCACAATGTAAAGCACCACATAGATTGCTGAATACCCCAGATAGCTTACCGGAATCGCTTTGCGGGTAGCCAGAGCATCGGCCAACCAGAAGAACTGCCAGTTGGGCAACAGCGCGTAAAAGAGCGTTCTGCACCACGAATCCAGCTGGGCGACCAGATTGCCGTCGGCAAACAGCAAATGGAAAGGACTGCATATCCCGCTTTCGGGCTGGAAGAGGTAGTTTGCCATCAACCCCAGCGCAAACAACACCGTCGATACACACAAATTAGGCACCATATCCAGCCGGGTGGCAAACACCACCGACAGCGTCGCCATGGCAGCCACGGCAAAGAAAAGCAGCGATATAGCCAACAGGAAATCACGCAGAATTATTTCCGGCGGCACTTCCTTGAAGATCATAACCGCCAGCGCCATTACCGGCAGCGCTACAGCCATAAATATTGTCATTACCGCCGGGAACGAACTGCCGCGGGCAAAGTTCAGCACCATACCGACCGCCGCACCCAAAACCAGCAAACCCAGCAGAATGTAGTAGAGTACAAAATCCACGCGGAAGGGGTCAATGGCAATGTAAAGCGCCACCACCGAAGCAGCGTTGCATATAAGCACAAAAAAGAGCGATGACATCATAACCCCTGCAATTTTGGAGAGGATGAATGTCCAGCGGAAAACAGGCTTGGAGAAAAGCAGCAGCACCGTACCGTCGCGCATTTCGCGGGAAACTGTATTACTGGAGCAAAGCACAGCGGCAAACAAGCCGAACAGCATGGTAGTAGCCATGGAGCTGTCCACCACCATCTTGACCTGATCGTAAAACACAAAAATCGCCACAAACGGGAAGTTGGCGATCAACAGCACGGCGCACATCAGCAAAAGTGTGTAAATCGGTTCGCGCACCGATTCCTTGAATGTATTGGCCGCAATCTTGAAAAAATTAAGCATAAATGAAAAATCCTCGCGGTCTTGAATAAAACAATTCAGAATTTACAACAACGCTTCCCGCAAGCGAATTGTCGCGGGAAGCGCAGAAAATCAAGTATGGTTATTTTTCGTCGCTGTCGGTTTTGATTTCACCCACGGGGGCGACCTTACCGGCGGCGGGATCGGGGTCTTTTACTGCAGGAGGAACTTCGGTCACGGTCGGAGCCTTCGGTTCTTCATTGCTCTTTACTTCCGTTTTTTCCGCTGCGGCAGCCTTGGGCTTTTCGGGAGTGGGCAGCGGGCGGTAAAGTTCATCTTTGTCCAGCTTGGCACCGATACGTTTGTAATCGCGTTCCAAATGGTTCAAGTTAAGCATGGAGCCGAGAGATTCGGCATTGCGGTTCCAATCGTCGCCATCCAGACGGAAAATCGGAATGCGACCGTCCAGCTGGGGAACGTAGTTTTCGGGCACATAGCGCACGTCACCGAGAATGATCACTTTGCCGGGATTGAGCAAGCGGACAAAACGGGTGATGTCTTCGGCGCGCAGACGCACCGCAGGGGTACGTTCGCTGACAGGGCAGAAATAAACATCTTTAAGCCCCGATTCCTGAGCAGGAATCAGCAGATAGGGCTGACGGTTCTCGGCACGCATAAGCTGCGCCAGCGCCAGCGGGCGTTTGTAGTTACCGGTAATGACCAGCGTTGTTACGCTGCGGCCGGGACCTTGAAACGGCCGGGTCCAATCCCAGAAACCTGCCTGAGCAGACGAGATGGCAACAAGCCCGACGGCAAATGCCGCGGCGATTTTACTGAATGCGCGGGTAATCTTCATAAATTCACCTCATTATCTTTTTTATCGTTTAAAATCACTTTGTTCATTCTTGAAAAAATAAAATGCAACTGCTATAAATATAACATTAGAACTCTTCTCTGCAAGTTTTGAAATCGTCATTCTTGACGTTTTTTTGCGTTTTTAACAGAAAAAAACCATTAATGAGCGATTTTTTACCTTTCAGGACTTGCAGATTTGCACTTTTGACTCCATTTTATATAGATATCAAATATCGAAAGGATTGTTTTGTGAAATTTGACAGTAAAAATATTTTTCTTGGAAATATTCCGTCCGACGCCAAACCGTCGCTGGCGATCTTTCTTTCCGGCAGCGGTTCCAATGCCGAAAAATTGCTTGCCGATGCCGCAGTCAGAGCAGCTGCCAATGTAACCGTATTGGTTACCGATGCACCGGAAAAATCGAGAGCTATTGAAATCGGTGCAGCTTTCGGTCTGCCCGTAATCAGCTGCAGCATCCGTGAGTTTTACCGCAATCACGGCTTGAAGAGTATTTCGCTTGCCACCGCCGAAGGGCGCGAAGTGCGGGAACTTTGGACCGCTGAATTGCGGCGGCAGCTGCGGAATTATGCCGTCGATTTCGGAGTTCTGGCAGGTTTTGAACCACTTTGCAATATAACCAATGACTTTCCCTGTTTGAACGTCCACCCGGGGGATTTGAGCAAAGTTGACTCCGAAGGCAAACGCTGCTATGTGGGTTTGCACAGCCGTCCCGTGGAAGCAGCGATTCTGGCGGGCGAAAAGGAACTGCGCAGCAGCGTGATAATCGCCGGTGGATTCAGCGATGCCAGTAAAGATATGGACAACGGTCTGCTGCTGGGTATCTCTCAAGGTATGGCTATGGACTTTAAAGGTCACACGCCGGAAGAGTTTCGCTCGATCGCAGCGCTCCGCAGCGGCAAAAAGCCGGTGGGTGGCTGGCAGGATGAACTGGAAAAATTTGCGCTGCATCAGCAGGAGCTGTTAAAAAGTGCCGGCGACCACATTATTCTGCCGCTGGTGGTTCGGGATTTTGCCCGCCGCTGCTTTGCGCTTGACAACAGCGGGAAACTGTTCTACCGTCAGGATCCGTCGCTGGAGTTTACCGAAGCGCGTTTCCATGAATACGATGCCAACGGAGCGCGGATATTGTAAGTTTTTTTTAAGGTATTGTTAAGCAAGATGGCTCGTTCTCCTGAAAAAATCAGACGCGTGATTGTTTTATCTGCCGTGATATTTCTGCAGATAATGCTCTTTTCGGCGACGGCGTGGCTCTGGAGCCAACCGCTCCGGCACCAGCGTTATCTGGCGAGCGGCTTCCTGCAGCAGCACCGCGGCTTTATCGAAGTTGAATCGCTGCAGCCGGGAGCATTCGGCGACATCATGCTGCGCGGCGTGACACTGGGCAAAAGCCATGAACCGTTGTTCAAGGCCAAGTCGGGGCGGATCAAATTCAGTAAAGAAAATTATTTTTCCACCCGTATTCCTGCCTTGGAGCAAATCGAACTTGACCGGGCTGTTTTGCATATTGTGCAGAAAAAACACCGCACTACGATCAACGGTATGCCGCTGGAGATATTTTTAAGCGAATTGAAAAATCTTCCCCGCGCTCAAGGCGCCTTTATTCCGCTGACAATAAGGGGGTCAATCAAGCTCAACAATCAGACTCCCGCCAGCGATTGCACCTTAAAAATAACTTACGACGACCAGCTGGATGCTTTTGAGTTTGCCTGCAGCTGGCAATCTGGTCAGGACAAGGCAGTAAAAGGTTCATGGTCCTGCCGTATAGATCAGAAAAACCGCCTTATGACCGCAGCAACGGAGGGATTTCTTTCATCGGTATTTTATCAGGAAATGCTCCGCCGCAGTTCGGTTCCCGCCCGGGTATCAGCCCTGCTGCATAATGGAACTGTCAGCGGCAAAAGCAAATTCTCCGTAATTATGCCCGACATGAAAATATCCAAACTGGAAGTGGACGGCACCATCAAAAACAGTTCGCTGCGCTGGTATAAACAAACCTTTATGCCGGTTGACGAGCTTGCATTTCAGCTGAAAAAAGATTCCCGCGCCCTTTCAGTGAATATTCCGCAACTGGTGATAAAAAAGCCCTTCACTTTGGAATTGGGCAATATAAATCTGCACCACACCAACGGCAAAAACATCGTTCAAGCCAGCGCCAACTGCGATTTGCGTCAGAGCGCAGCCAACTTCTTCTACGCCGCAATGAATTGCCCGGAATTAAAAATCAGCGCAGCTTCCGACAAGATAAAAGCGCGCTGGGATCTGCAAAGCGGTCAATGGAGCATACGGGGCGATTCCAACTCAACAGCCGCTGAAAATACTGTACGGCTGCAAAACACTCCGGAGCTGAGTCTGGTGCTTACACCGGTCAGATTTGAGTTCCGCGCCAACGGCACCGGCAATACGGGCAAAGTGATTCAGCAGCTTGATTTTACAGACTTGCAGCTGCAAAATAAACATGGTAAATTCAGCTCCGATCAAGGAAGTTTTTTCCTTACGGCACATACGGGAGAAAGCTCCGCAATCACCGGCGATATTCTGGAATTCAATTTCGGTGATTTTTCCGCCGATACCCCGATCGGCCAATTTGATCTGCCCGGTCTGGCGGGAGCAGTCAATATGCGAAAACTTGCTGCAAACAGACGGGATTTGGATATTGTTATGCGGGGTAATTCAGCAGCATTTATCAAAGGCAGCCAAACGGTAAACAGCCGCAGCTGGTCGTGCAATCTGGCGCTTGAAACAGCCGAAGAACTCCTGACGTGGAAGGTAAATAATCTGGTGATCCAAACCCCGTATCTGGAATACATTTGTCCCCAAAAAGGCAAATTGCAGCTGGAAGAACTCTTTTTAAGCGGCGAAGGCGGTGTTGAACAAGGCAATATAACCCGCGGCGAAATCAAATTAAAAACCGCCCTTGCCCGACACTCGATGGCGACGTTGAAACAAGGCGAGCTCCGACTGAAGTATTCTCCTGAAGCTGAAAGAGATCAACGCTTCGCGCTTACCTTTCTTGGCGGAGAAATCCTGTTTGCCAAGCCATATTTTCCAATAAAAAGTGCGGAAGCGTTTGAACTTGTCACTTCCACAGGAGATTTTTACACCAAGCCCAAGGCACTCAGATTTTCCGCCGTGCGGCTGGAAGTTATGCAGCAACCTTATGAATTAAGGCTCTTTGACAGCCGACTTGATATATCGCGCAGCCGGGACCATAACTGGAGCGGCGAGATAAAATTTGCATCACTGCAGGCTGATCCGTCGGAGCAAACTTATCCGCGCAGCACTTTCGGCAGCGGCAGCGCAAAGCTGAATTGGCAATATGAATATGGTTTTCTGAAAAAAACAGAAGTCGCTGCTGCCGTTCAAGCACCAAGCTGGAGTTGGGGCGAACTGCAATGCGGCGGCGAATCCGCCCGTCTGAAAATCGCCGTTGAGCCGGACGGAAATACCAAACACTTCAGCAATCTTATTGAGATAAAAAAAGCCAACGTCATCTCTCCAGTCTTTACTGCGGAAGCTCCTGATATGAGCATAAATTTAAGCTGCGGCGATCAGTTGCTCAAGGGTATGGTAAAATTCAAAGGCGGTACAGTTGCTTCTCCGGACAGTCAGCTGCAGCTCTTTGATACCGATCTTGAACTGCCGCTGCATGGAGCAAAAAAACGTCCTTCGCTGCTGCAAGCGGGAAGATTTTCCAGCCGTAAAGTGGTGTTCAAAAAAGCTGAAGAAGGCGCGTTCAGCGGTAAATTGGAGCATTTCCTGCAATTTGCAGACCGGAACTCGCTTGCCGACCACACGCTGCGGCTCAACGGGGTGCTGAACGCGGTTAAATTCAACGGTGCGCCGGTGAATATCTCCGTTTCGTGCCAGCTGCCGCCTGCAGCCACCCGCGGAGAATGTCGTTTGGAGATGCCCGAATCAAAACTCACCGTGCCGGCAAAGTTGAATAACTATCTGCCGCTGCCGTGGGATGCAACTTTGCTGAAAGGCAATATTGCATTGGATCTGCTGTTCAAATTCAACGGCAGCAACGCTCCTGACGGCTCAATGGAAATAAGTTGTGCCAACAGCGATTGGCAAATCGGTGCTGTAACCGTAAACGGTGCCACAGGGAAATTCAAAGGCCAATTAAACAACGGTCGAATCAGTTTTGCTCCGGCTGATGTACTAAGCGAAAAAATCCTGTGGCAGAACTGGGCGCTGACCGATAATCAGTTGCAAATCGCGCTTACTCAGGATCAAAAGCTGCAGCTGAACCGCTGGCAGGGCAGTTTTACGGAAAGTAAATTTGAACTGGAATCACCCTTTATGACCGAGGCAGAAAATACGTCAAACAAAACAATGCTGCGATTCAGATTCAAAGTAAAAGATCTCCATTCCGGCAGCTTCTTCCGACTGCTTAAAATCGATTATATCAGCAGCGATATGCTTTTAGCCGGTTCGCTGCAAATATGTTGCGACCTGACTAATAACAAGATATATTTTGAACCGTCAAAGTTAAAATCATCGGGCAAAAAATCCGCCTTGCTGAAGATAACTCCGCCTGATGAAAATATGCTGAAAACAGCCGATCGCAGTTACCGCGATTTTACGCTGGCAGTAATCAAATCCATGTATTGCTCGCAAGCTGCATTCGATTTTGCCATGCAGCCCGGCGAAGTAACGATAAAAATAACCGCCGAAGGCGCTCCCGAACGGCCTGTCCCCTTTGTCTATCAGGGCAGCCGGGCAGCTCAGGTGTTCCGCCCCGCCGAACTTGGCGAAGAGGGTTTCAGCGGAGTGCTGGAACTGAACGTAAACTTGAAACTCCATCCCGAAGATCCGGGTATATAACTTGTGAAGGAACTATCCATTATGTCCAGAAATGACTATCCGCCGCAAACTATTGAAAATGAATCGGGCCGCTTGCCTGTAATTGCCATTGTGGGCCGCCCCAACGTGGGGAAATCATCGCTTTTCAACGCCATTATCGGGCGGCGCATGGCTATCGTTCACGAACAGAGCGGCGTCACCCGCGACCGTGTGGCTGCCACGGGAAGTTTTCACGGGCAGCATTTTCAGCTTATCGACACCGGCGGGTTGGGCACGATGGGGGCATCGCGCAATATAGATAAGTGGGATGAACATATTGCCTCCCAGGTTTTTCAGGCTATCGAAAACGCCGATGTTCTGATTATGGTCGTCAACGTCCAGCAAGGTATTGTGCCGCTGGATGAAGCTGTAGCCGAAGAGCTGCGCTCCACCGGCAAACCCGTTATCGTGGCAGCCAACAAAAGCGATAATCCTGCGCTGGGCGAAGAAAGCGTGGAGTTCTCCCGCTGGGGTTTTGCCGACCTGGCAGCGATATCATGTCTGCACCGTTACGGAATAGATAATCTGCTGGAAAAAGTCTTCGACCTGATGCCGCAAGAACTCAAGCAGAATGTGCCGACGAAAAAGTCCACCGATATTTTTGAACAGACCAGCGAAGATTCCACGCCCGAAATCAAACCTTTGCGAATCGCTATTGTGGGGCGCCCCAATGTGGGTAAATCCAGTCTGGTCAATGCGCTGCTGGGGGAAGAACGGGTCATCACCAGCGATGTGGCTGGTACAACCCGCGATGCGGTGGATATTGATTTTTCGATCAAATTCCACGGCGAACAGCGCCCCGCGATTCTGGTGGATACCGCCGGATTGCGCAAAACCGCCAAAGTGCATGATGCGGTGGAAAAATTCAGCGTAATGCGCGCCGAATCCGCCATTGAACACGCCGAGCTGGTCATTATGACCGTGGAAGCGGGGGAAAACAGCATCACCGCTCAAGATCGGCGGATCGCCGGTTTGATCGAGCGCAATCACAAACCCTGCATCATCACTGCCAATAAATACGATTTGTGCGCCAGCGAAGCCAAGATCAAAGAACTGCATAAAATGCTGCGCAATGATCTGCCGGGTCTGGCGTATGCGCCGGTAGTATTTACCAGCGCAGTAAAACGTCTGCATTTGAACACGCTGCTGGATATGATCTCAACCGTGGCTGAACAGTTGGAACTGCGTCCATCCACCGCGCTGGTAAACCGGGTGATCCTGGATGCGTTTGAGCGTCTGTCGCCGCCGGTGGTGGGAGTTTCGCCGCTGAAACTTTACTATGCAACGATGACGAATCATGTTCCGCCCCACTTTCTGCTGTTCGTCAACAAAGCCGCCAACTGCGCCCCCAACTATAAGGCGTATCTGGCGGGGGAAATGCGCAAGGCATTCGGTTTTATCGGAGTACCCGTTTTAATAGACCTGCGCGACCGCCCCAAAAAAGTAACCAACTTCCACACGCCGGGCCGCGGCGAACCGCCCCGCCGCAACAAACGCAGAAAGTAAGCCGGATAAATCTTTTGACCGCCCCTGCCTGACGGGAACGGCTGACCGGTCAATCGACTGCCAGCGGACGCCAGACTGCAGGGGCTATAAGTTTACGTCCCCCTTCAGGACCTTCGCTGCCCGCAGGATAGAATTCGGGTGCAGAAACATTTTCCGCCCATTTTTTCAACACCGGGGTAAGCAGCTTCCACGATTCTTCAATAAAATCGCTGCGGATAAAAAGGGTCGGATCGCCCAGCAAAGCATCCAGCAAAAGCCGTTCGTAGGCATCATCGCCGCCGCTTTTGCCCAGCGAAGCATAATCAAAGTTCAACTGCATTGAGCCGACACAAAGTTTCGGCCCCGGCTTTTTAGCCTGCAGCGACAAGGTAATACCTTCGGTGGGGAATATTTGCAGCGTAAGTACATTATGGTGCATATACTCAGGAGCGATCCCGGGAAAGATCGAATGAGGTATGGCTTTAAAAGTTATAGCAATTTCGCTCTTTTTATGCGCCAATCTTTTGCCCGAACGCAAAAAGAACGGCACATTGCGCCAACGCCAGTTATCGATCATTATTTCAGCAGCAACATACGTTTCGGTTACAGAATCAGTTGCCACATCCGCCTCCTGACGATAACCGATAAGGTCATTGCCGGCAACATACTGACCGCGAACCAGCTGCGAATCCAGCTTTTCCAAATCAAACGGACGTATCGAACGCAAAAGTTTGACCTTTTCGTCCCGCACTGCATCGGCATCAAAACTTATCGGTACTTCCATTGCCGTAAGCGCCAGCAGCTGCAGCATATGATTCTGAAACATATCCCGCAGCGCCCCTGCCCGATCATAATACTTGCCCCGCCGTTCAACGCCCAGTGTTTCCGCAGCGGTGATTTCCACTTGCTGAATATACTCCGAGCGCCAGAGTGGTTCAAAGATCACATTGGCAAACCGCAGCATCATTATATTCTGTACGGTTTCTTTCCCCAGATAATGATCTATGCGGTAGATTTGATTTTCGTTCATCAGCTCATGCAGCCGACAATTCAGCAATTGCGCCGATTCCAAATCGCTGCCGAAAGGTTTTTCCAGCACAATATGTTTCCAGCTGCCGTTGTTTTCCTCCTGCAGCATACCGTTTGACGCCAGATTGCTGCAAACCGAAAGCATATCGTCAGGCGATAAAGAGAGATAAAACAATATATTGCAAACGTAGTCGGAGCAATTACTCTCCGCTGCACTTATCATATCCTTGAGCTTTTGATAAAACCCGGAATCATTATTATCGCCGCAACAATATTTTATATGCCTGAGAAAATCCCCGTCACCGCCCAGCACCGCGCGGAAACTCTCATCGGTAAAGGGTCGCCTTCCGCAGGCGATGATCATGGATGATTCATTAAAAAGCTGACGGTCGTGCAAATTCCTAAGCGCAGGAAAAAGTTTCCGCTGTGCCAAATCCCCGGTCGCGCCAAAGATAACCACTACCGCAGGCATAGGAGCGGTTTCAACACAAAATAATTCTTCAAAATTTCTCATTACCCGACTCCCGGTTTAATGGTGGATAATATTAGCTTTTCCGAAATGAATCCAATATAAAATTTTGAAATACAGGCAAATACTTTTCCAGCGAATACTCCTGTGCTTTAAGCTGCGCTCCTGCTGCCAGTCGGCAATACAAAGCTGAATCGCTCCGCAAAGATTTTACCGCCTGCAGCCACTCCTCGCCGGATTGCGCCAAAAAGCCGTTCACGCCTTCGGTTACCACCTGGTTATTCTCCCCGATCGGCGAAGCTATCAACGGCAATCCCGCCGCCTGATACTGCAAAAGTTTAAACGCCGATTTTCCACGGGAAAATTCATCGTCAGTCAACGGCATGATCCCGACATGACTTTTAAGCAAATACTCCGCTTCGGAATCGGGTGACCAATCAACGTAACGCGCTTTTACACCGGACAGCGGGCGCTGTTTTTCAAGGCGTTTATCGGCTACGATCAACAGCGTGCAATCCAGCTGACGGCTTACGGTCTGCAATATTCCAAGGTGCTGCTCAAGATATTTATAGGTTACGGGCGTACCGATCCATACCAGAGTAAAATCTTCAAACTTAGGAAGATTGTTTCTCTTATAAGCCGCCAGATCGACCGCCGTGGGAATCATACAGACCTTGGGATTGAGTTGCGATATTTTTTCCTGCAAAAACTTATTGGCAACAATCACGCCCGCCGCCGAGCGGCACAACGCATCGAACTTATTTTTCAACAACGGCTTATGATTATATTTTACCCAAACATTATCGTCGTAGTTCAATATATACGGCCGATTGCCGATCAACTTGCGTTCCCATGTATAGGGCAGATCCGGCATTAATTCATATTCAATGACCATTGCATCGCAAGCTGTAAAGCAGGCACGGCGGAAAAGTTTTGCCATTTCAATGAACAGATCAAGTTTGCCGACCTTGCCCGCACGGTAAAGTTTTTGCAGGTATTTATCGCTCAACCCGGGATATATGACATTTTCCAATCCGGCTGATTCATCGTGCAGCCAGCGCTCAACATAATTGAAAAAACGATGTCTGCTGGATGCCCCCAGGCGATCGTAACGCGGATAATAACCGATTTTCATTACCGATTCAACCCTTCCAGAAAATACATTGCCAATGCCCCCTTGCCTTTCACCAGCACATCGCCGCGGCGAACAAAAGCAAAATCATCCTTTGCCAGCTGATAAGTAGCTTCGGAAACGTTGATTTTCATTGTTTCTGAAGCGTGTTCCATGCGTGAAGCAATGTTTACTGTATCGCCGAAAATATCATAAATATATTTGTCACGCCCCACGATTCCGCCCACCACGCTGCCGGAGTTCAACCCGAACCGCATCAGCCATTTAAGTTTACCCTCCTGACGATTGCGGTCGATCAGATATGCTCTGGCTTCCATTGCCGCCAGCAAGATATGCCGATAGTGATATTCATCGCTTTCAGGCATTCCTGCAACCGCCATATAAGCGTCGCCCACCGTTTTGATCCGCTGGCAGTTGTAGCTGGCAAAAATGCGGTCGAATTCGCCGAAAATATCGCTGAGTTCCTTAATCAGCAGCGCCGGATCGATCTTGGGAGCAATTTCCGTAAATCCGACAATATCCGAAAAGAACACCGTTACATTGTCGAATCTTTCGGGAGCGCTGAAGCCTTTCTGCCGCAAATCATCAATCACCCGATCCGGCAGGATATTGCGCAGCAATTCAGCCGATTTGCGCTGTTCCAGCTCCAGAGCCTCTTTCAGTCCCAGCAAATTCAAACTGACATCCGCCAGACTGTTTTTCTGAGCTTCCAACTCCGCCAGTTGAGCTTCGTAATGGGTCTTTTCGCTCAAAAGTTTTTTTCTGGACAAACGCAAATGCCACGCTGCCGCCAGCAGCACAACCAGCAGAAAAATATCCCAAACAAACAGTAAAATATCTACATTCAACATTTTATTTCCGCCGCAAATCAGCCTCGGAATATTTGTAATTACGGGGCAAATATTACGCCTTACCCAATTCTATTGAGCGCTGGTAAGCTGCAATTTCCGCCTCCACTACAGCACTATTGAACCCTTGAGCAGACAAAATGTTCACCGCACAGATCGTTGCACCACCGGGCGAACAGACCTGATCGCGCAATTCAATGGGGTGCGTATCGTTCTGCAAAACCATTTCAGCAGCCCCCCGTACCGTTGCAGCAGCCAAAAGCTGCGCCAGCGCCCGCGGCAAACCCAAAGTAACACCGCCATCTGCCATAGCTTGAATAAGTTCATAAACATACGCAGGACCGCAACCGGATACCGCTGTAACCGCATCCAGCTGCTTTTCAGGCAACTCAAAAAATTCCCCTGCCGATTCCAATATGTTTTTTGCCAAAGCCCGATCGTCGGCAGTAGCAGACTCCGTCAGGGTATAAGCTCCGCAGCCGCAACCGACCAGAGCCGGAGTGTTGGGCATAACGCGGACAATGCGCGAAGCACCGGTCAGCGAGCCGAGTTTTTCCAGCGTAACGCCGGCAACGATCGAAATTATCAGCTTGTTTTTCAACATTCCGGCAATCGGCTTGAGCGCTTCTGCCAGATATTGCGGCTTGACTGCCAACAGCAGAGCATCGCACTTTTCCGCCAACTCCACAGGATTTGCCGCTATATTTGCCCCGATCGTTTCCTGGAAAAGATCACCTGCGGCAGCAAGTGTATCATAAGCGAAAATGTTTTCCGCATTAAAACTGCCCTTGACCATTCCGCCTGCAATCGCCGAAGCCATCTTGCCTGCGCCCAGAAAACCGATCTTCATATTTTCAACCATGATCACATACCTCTTTTATTTCAGAATAATTTGATTATTTGTACTGCAAAAACTACTGCCGACGCTAAAAAAAGATAGCAACTGAACCAGCCGAGTTTGCCTCTGCGCAGCATAGCGATCAACCCGGCCAGAGCCGCGTATCCCACCGCCGCCGACACGATAAAACCAATTAAATACCCATTGAGCCAACCCGATATATCTGCCGGGGAACTGCCGATAAGATCACGCAACTCCAGCAAAGCTGCTCCGCCGATGGCAGGAATCGCCAGCAGAAAAGAGAATTCTGCAGCATCGGCTTTGCGCAATTTGTTCCACACCGCTGCTGCAATCGTACTGCCTGAGCGGGAAATACCCGGCGTTACAGCCACCGCCTGAGCACAGCCGATCAACAGCGCCTGCCGGATACTCATATCTTCCAAAACCATGCCTTCATCACTGCTTTTGCTGCTGCGCCACGGCCAGTTAAAAACTTTTATCAGCAAAAATGCGGTTATCAGAAAACCCGCCGCCGCTACCCACGGGGAAGAAAAAATAAGTGCATCAAGCTTCAAAACTTTCAGCGTAATGCCGACTGCCGCAGCAGGAATTGATCCGATAATGACCAACCCGATCAAACGGCGGCGCTTTTTTTCCAGCAAGATACTCAGCAGCTTTTTAAAATAATAAATCAATATTGCCAGCAATGTTCCCGCGTGCAGAACTACATTCAAAGTCATATTGCTTTCGGGATCAAATCCGAACCAGGAGCCCAGCACCAGTAAATGTCCCGACGAACTTATGGGCAAAAATTCTGCGATCCCCTGCATGATCGCCAGCACAACAACTTTCCACAACTCAACCATTCCGGTACCTTCTGTTTAATACCACGACTCTATTTTTTCTTCGGCTTTTTCTTTCAATTCCGACGCTTTTTCGGCAGCTTTATCTTTAAGAATCACCGCTTCATCCTTAACTTCTCCAGCCAGTTTTTCGCCGGCTTCAGCAGCTTCGGCAGCTTTTTCAGCAGAACGTTCCGCCAGCTTTTCCGCACCGGCAACCGCTTTCTGCGCACCTTCACGGGTTTTTACCAGCAAGTCGGCAGAAATATCGGCAGCTTTTTCCTGCATCTTCTGCATATGGCTGTCCACATCCACGCCCCGTTCCTCCAGCTTGGGTTTGAATACCAGAAAAAACAACACCAGCAAAATCGTCAGCAGCAGGATCATCAAACCGATAAATCCGCTGCAACCCCAACGCGGTTTGGCAGGAAGCGGATCAACGGGAAACTGCTGCTGTTGTTCAGCGTTGACTTTCGCAGCTTCACTCATACTCTATCCTCCTGATTATATGCAGGATATGTCTTCTGAAAATCGTTCTCCCGGCTGTCTTCCTCAAACTCCTGAGCATCGCTTTCGCCAAACATTTCAGCAAAAATCGCTGAATCAAAGGAAAACTCGCTGACCAGCAGCGCCACCGAACAGTTGATCCTTTTTTTACTGCCCCATGCGGTGATCGAATTCTCATCTTCTCCCGCCACCGCCAGAACATACTTATCTTCCGACTTGCACAGCAGCAGAGCTCCCGCCAGCCAGCCGTTCATTTCCACCACCCGCAGATTGACCGTGTAAAGGTCCGACATCCCCAAATCGCTGCCCCGTGCATTCACTATTACCATTCCCTGCCGGGTACTGCTTTCGCAGCCTTTCATGTGCCGCCAGGCAAAATCCACAAAGCGGTCAACCTGATTACGATAAAATTTAAGCGCGGCAAAATCAACTATCGGCACCCGGTTTTTACGACTGTTGGCAGCGTAACGGTTGGTATTTTCGTGCAGAACATTCTGCGAATATTGCGAAGTTCCGCCATTCGGGTAAGGCTGGGTCATATTCAACTCAGGAACATCCTGCCATAACTCGCTGATATCGCAATTAAAAACAGCCGCCAGCCGCGCCGCTTCCGACGGCATGGGCTGCATGGCAAGCATATTTTCAAGATTATTCAAATCTTCCACCGGGATCCCGCTCTGTTCTGACAACTCTTCGATGGACAATCCCGCTTTTATCCGTGAATCCCGTATAAAGTCATTTAAAGGCGAGCGCAGATCTTCTTCGCCTGAACGTATTCTGATGAGATAATCCCGCAACACAGCACAAGTCACCCGGTCCAGGGCGATCTTTTCCATAATAATATCCAGCTGTTTGACGTTGGGAACGATCAACCCCGACAACATCTGAGATACCGCCGATGCCGACATTTTCAGCGCCGAAGCCAGCTCACATTGTTTGACTCCTGCATTTTTTATGTACTTTTTAAGCTGCTTGCAAAACTGTGCCTTCAAATCTGTAACTGCCACGATTTACTCCTGAATATATAACTGAATTAATCTGTCGAGCCTATTCCTTATAAAAAACTTAATTTAATATAGCATCTTTCTTAATTATTGCCACATCAAAAAACTTTTCTATTAATTTTTTTGACAGTATCGGTATTAAACTCAAGCTGAACAGCAAAATTAACCCATAAAAAGGTTCAGGGGGGCAACAGAAGCCCCCCGGTCAGAAAAAACGCCATCAACATTATCGGAGAACGTAAAAAATCCTCCGACAACCTTTTTATGCGTTTGCAGCGCTGAAGATCCGCTGCGGCAGGTTCAAGCCCTGTTATCTTTCTGGCGGCGGCCGATAAACCGCACCAATGCTTCCAGCAATGTTGCAGGATGAGGCGGACAGCCGGGCACATAAAGATCTGCCTTCAGAAGATCCCCTGCGCCATTATGCGCTTTTTCGCTGGTCTGATAAATTCCGCCCGAAATGGCACACGCTCCGCAGGCGATGACCAGTTTGGGATCCCCCATGGCATCGTAAGATTTTTGCAGCGCCATACGCATATTTTCTGTTACAGGACCGGTTATCAGCAATGCGTCGGCATGACGCGGAGAAGCTGTTACCTTGATCCCGAATCTGCCCATATCCCAAGCCAGAGTGGCCAGCACATTAAAATCCAGCTCGCAGGCAGCGCATCCACCCGCCGAAATCTGCCGTATATGCAGCGATTTGCCGCACAATGCGCGGATCCCCGCATCCAGCTGTTCATCCAACTTGCGCTCGCCGCCGCGGGCGATAAGATTTTCCCGCGACATTGCCCCCATACGGTACTCGCTGCCGAAACGGATCGACTGGTCAACACGGCTGCATTTGCCGCAGAAAATGCACTTGCCAACATCTATGGTGTTTGCCGCTGCATCGATTGCACTTACGGGGCAGATTGCTGCCGCCGCCTGCCGCAGCTCAACATTTTCCGGCGGATTGTCAAACTCAGGCCAACCCTGAAAATGATCCGGCAGATTCGGCGGAGCATCGGGGAATTTATTGGTGCGATACTTTTGGAATAATCTTGCCTGAATAGCTTTCAACATAACTGTACAACTCCTTACAGATCGTGTCCGCAATATGAAAGATTGAAACTTTTGTTGCAGATCGGGAAATTCGATATCTGCTCGCCGCGCAACGCCAGCGCCAGCGCAAACCAGTTATGGAATGACGGATCAATTAGTTTCATGCGCTGGAGTGTTCCATCTTTCCGGCTGATCCCCGCGCAGACAACTTCGCCCCGCCAACCTTCAATGGCGGAAACTGCCAGCGTTTCAGGTTTCAGTCTGCCGTTCCATTCCGTACTCTTTACCGAATTTACGCCGCAGCTTTCCAGCAGCGTAAAAAGCGCCCGCACCATGCGGATCGACTCCCGCAGTTCCCCCCGCCGCACTTTGGCTCTTGCCAGGGCATCGCAACTTTTCTTAACCGGAACGTGCCAGACCAATCGGTCGTAAACGCCGAAGTTGCCCAAATCGCGCCGAACATCCATATCAAGATTCGATGCCCTGCCCGCTACACCGACCGCCCCGATCACCTGTGCCAGCTCCCGGGGAACCACACCGGTATTTTCCAGACGGTCAAGTACGCCGGGATCATCTGCCATAAGCTGCCATGCGTTTTTAAAATCTGCCACCGAGCGCTCAAACCAATCGCGCAAAAACGGCAGTTTATTATTGGGCAGATCGTAAGCTACTCCATCGGCAGTTATATAATTACGTCCGAAACGGTTGCCGCAAAGCAAAGCTGTCATATTCAGAAAATCGCCGCGGATACGCCCGCAATAAGCGCTGGATGTAAGAAAAGCCACATCCCCTGCCAGCGCACCGATATCGCCTACATGATTGGCAATACGCTCCAGCTCCAACGCCAGCGAGCGGAGGATCTGAGCGCGTTCGGTCAGCTCTGCACGGGGCGCTGAACTCAATGCGTTCATCGTCAGATCGTATGCCCACGCGTAAGCTGTGGAGCTGTCCCCCGCAGCAGTTTCCACCAGATGAGTCCGCAAAGTATCAGGCGAATTTACCAACATTTTTTCCACGCCGCGATGTTGATACCCCAACTCGATTTCAAGAAAATAAACATCTTCGCCCATGCATTGAAAGCGGAAATGCCCCGGCTCGATAACTCCTGCATGAACCGGCCCGACTGCCACTTCGTGAGCAGCGCCGCCCTGCATGGTAAAATAATCGGTAACTCCGGGCAGAGCACTTTTTTCAAACCGTATCGGTTTAAGCCACGGATGACCAACCGGTTCAATACCGCTTTGTTCATAAATTTCGCGCTCGAACCAATGTAATGCAGCAATATGGGGAGTCAATGCGGGGTATGAACTGCCGACCACCGTTGAACAGACCTCAAAACAGCGCTCGCGGCTATCGATCAACACAGCATAAAGAATATTTTCTTCCACAAAAAATGCGCTGACCCGATGATTTTTTTCCAATACCAGCTCTTTAAGAACTTCGCGGAAATGGTCAAAATTCAACTGCGGAATATCTTTCAACGCAGCACTTCCGCCATTTTTCAAACGTAAAAATTCCATTTTTCAAGCTCCGTTAAACGAATTCAAAAGCCGCCAAAGCTGCAATAAGCAATATTCCGCCCACCGTACAAACGCTCAACACGCCGCCGGGAATCACAGTGAGTTTTTCCAAATCGCCGATTTCTTTACCGTCGATAACACATCCGTGGTTCCTGCCCATAGTCATACGCATAACGTGATAGGTCATTCCAGCAAATACCACAAACAACAGCAGCAATATCACCGCGCCCAAAATCGGACCGGCTTTTGCCACCAGATACATTTCGGTTATAAACAGCGGCGACGGCGGCATTCCGCAAAGCATCAGCACCGCAATCAAATAGATGATCCCGTTGCGGCGGATCACCCCCAGAAGACCGCTGATCGAATTGATCTTTTGAGTTCCGCAAGCCAGCTGGATATTATCGGCAGTCATAAACAGCACTACTTTAAGCAATGCGTGAACAATAATATGCAGCAGCGCCACCGTCTGCAGATCCAGCGCCCAGAGCAGCGCCGTCAACCCCATATGCTCCATACTCGAATACGCCAGCATCCGTTTGTAATCCTGCTGGCGGATGATGAAAAACGCCGCCAGCGCCAGCGACAGCAAACCCAGCGCCATCATCAGCTGACGGCAGAACGCCGCCGCTTCAGCGGGTGCCACTTCCAACACCCGCGCCACGCCCAGAAATGAACACGCCAGCAAAGCCCCCGACGACAGCACCGACAACACGCCCGGCGCTTCGCTGTAAGCATCTGGCATCCACGAGTGAAACGGCGCCAATCCCATCTTGGTACCATATCCTGCCAGCATAAAGACAAATGCCGCCTTGAACCACATCGGATCAAGTTTGCTCATGCCCAAAAGTGCCATATCCATCCCCGCATGAGTAGCCTGTCCCGATATTGCCAGCAGCATGGTTCCGAACAAAGCAAAACCGATCCCGACCGAACAGATAAGAATATATTTCCACATTGCCTCCAGCGAATCGCCGTTGCGGTTGAAGATTATCAGCGGTGCACTTGCCAGCGTAGTTGCTTCCATAGCCACCCACAGCAAACCGAAATTGCGGCTGGAAGCCACCAGCGTCATACTGCTGAGAAATCCCAGCAGACAGATCACCACCAGCTGCGGCGAAAGAAATTTTTCCGCCCGCATGGCAAAATGTTTGCGAACCATGGGGAAATATTTGACCGTTTGCAGCGATGAAAGTAAAAACAGTACCGATATTGTGGTCAGCACCGTCCGACTCAAAACATCCTGACCGATCAGCACCGTAATATTCGCCGGCAAAGTATTATCCCATTCAGGTTTTATCCACAACAGCGCAACCCCGATGCAATGCAGCGCCGCGCCAATATTCAGCAATGCCGCCTGCAGCTTCAGGCTGTTCCCCGAACACCACACCGCCAGCAACCCGGCCAACGGCAGCAGAATCAAAAATAAGGTTATCATATCCGCACCTCGCTTTCCCCGGAATCGTCATTTTCATCTATTTCGTTAAGGTGAGTCAGCTCATCAGTATTGATATGCGAAAATTCCCGATTGATATGGAACATGGCAATACCCATTACAAACACCAGCACCAGCACGTCCAGCATGATCCCCAGTTCCACCAGCAATCCGCATTCGACCGCCATCCCCAAACCGAACACCGTTATACCGTTTTCAAAAATCAGGAATCCCACCACCTGAGTCAGCGCTTTGCGGCGGGCAATAATAATGAATATACCTGCGATCATGGTGGTAAAAGCCACCGGCGCCGCCAGCAGCGGAGATCCGGTCGGAGTAACCCCGCCGCGGATCCAGAAATAGAATGCCAGCGCCGACAAAGTCAACACGATCCCCAGCGACTCTACATAACCGACCAGCGGTTCAAGTTCCCGCTTGACTTTGGCGTGGTCCATTGCGTGACGGAGCAATCCGGGCAGCAGCAAACCTTTCAGCAGCACGCCGACCGATGCAACAAACCAGACTCCGAAATGCGGCATTCCGCCATTGGAAAAATCCCACATTGCCAGCGGAAACACCCCGATCAAAAGCCCGTGCATTGCCGCCAGCTTGATACAATGCAGCATACGGCTGGATACCACCAGCGCCAAATCGATCAGCAGCAATGCCGAAAGTATGATTTCACTTATATCTGTCATTTTGTCCAATTACCTCCAAATACAGCTGCCAGCACGATCGCCAGCAGCGCCACCGCCAATGCACCCGCCAGAAACTGCGGAACTTTACGAAAACGATAGCGAGCCATAACCGACTCCACCACCCCGATTGAAATCGTCAAAAGGAATATCAACGCGTAATATATAACGAATTCCCAAACCATCCAATTTCCCAGATCAGGCAGGATCAGCGAAGCCAGAAACGAGAGAAACACCCACAGTTTAAGCGCTGCGGCATAGTGAATCAGCGCCAGATCAGGCCCGCTGTTATCCAGAATCATTGCCTCATGGATCATGGTAAGTTCCAGATGAGTTTCGGGATCATCCACCGGCACACGGCAATTTTCGCAAAGCATCACCAGATAAAATGCTACTGCCAGAAAAAGCAGCGAAGTTCCACCCGACAGCCACGCGTTGAGTTTAAGTGTTACCAGACAGCCCGACAGAGAAAATTCTCTGGTCAGCATCACCAAAGCCGCCAGCACCGCCAGCAGCACACCTTCCGCCAGAATCGCAAACTGACACTCACGGCTGGACCCCATTCCTTCAAATGCCGAAGCAGTTTCCATTGCCGCCAGTACCGTCAACATTCTGCCGATCCCCGCCAGATAGACAAACAATATCATATCGCCGATAAAGTTGAACGGCGACTTTACGCACGCCGCCGGCAACAGCAGCAGCATCATACAACTTGCCGCCAGCACGCAGCAGGGAGCGATCCGGAAAACAGCGCTGGTCGAACGGCTGTAGACCGAAGAACGTTTCAGCAATTTAGCCAGATCGTAATAAAGCTGCAGCAGACGCGGCCCCTGCCGTCCCGCAAAAAAGGCTTTGGTCTTGTTGATTATGCCGATCAGCAATGGCGATATTACCAATGCCAGCACCATATTTCCCGACCAGAGCAGAAAATTTGTCAATGCGTCATTCATGGCTGACCACCTCCTGAGTATTTTCGATTTTATCCTGAGCATTGCCGCTGCTTAACGGGGTAAGCAAACACCATACCAGCATGATCAGCACCGCCAGAACCATTATCAGAATGTATATATGCAGCAATCCCGACTGCAAATGTCTGACCCGATCCGAAATCCGGCTCGCCATCTGAAAAAGCGGCTTCCAGAACCAGCGTTTTCCGCCATCGGGAGCAGTCACCTCGATAACTGCCTTATCGGGAAAGAGATTTTCGGGTTTTACAATCTTTTTCTTCTGGCGCAGCACCCCGTTGAAAAGATCTGCCAGCGGCTGGGTAAATGCAGTTGCAGTATATTGCATACGGGCAGTCGGCTCTGCATAACCGCAATCCCAGGTAATACCGACCCGGTCAGGACGACGGCAGAAATTTTTCCGTAAATAGAAAAACAACAAGGTCAAAAACGTCAAAACCAAAGCACAAATACCGTTGCAGCCCAGCACCGAAAAAATTATTTTTTTCCATCCGGTCAGCGCCTCCACGCCCGCCGTCATCAATGTCGGGATAAGCCACGGAGCGGAAAACTCAGTTGCGGCTTCCATAAGCATATTATTAACCACCCACGGCGCAATCAGCGTCATAATCAGCGCGGCGCCACCGGTAAACAGCATCGGTACGACCATATTTTCCTGCTCAGATTCCGCTTCAACAGCTTCTGCGCTGCGGGGTTCACCCAGAAATACCGCCGAAACCGTTTTTGCAAATGCCGCCGCTGCCGTTCCCCCCGTGACCGCCAGCAGCACCGCCGCAGTTACACAGGCCGCCAGCAATGCGCCTGTACCATAGGCAATACCGTAAAAAGCTGCCACATAAATCAAAAGTTCGCCGGCAAACCCGCAGAAAGGCGGCAAGCCGGATATTCCCAGCGAAGAGATACAGAAAACTCCCCCCGTCCAGGGCATTTTCTTGATCAAACCGCCCATCTTATCCATATCCAGCGTATGAGCAGCTTTATATACCGACCCTGCCCCCAGAAAGAGCGTACCCTTCAGCAAAGCGTGATTTATCAAATGCAGCAGAAAACCGCTGAATGCCAGCAGCGTCATCGGTAAAGCTCCATACTTTAATCCCAACATACCCAACGCCAAAGCCAGAGTCATTATCCCGATATTCTCTACGCTGGAATACGCCAGCAATCGTTTCAGATCCCGTTGGGCGGCACCGAATAAGATTCCCATAAGCATACCCGTCAATCCCATAAAAAAGAGCACCCACGCAGCAGCTGTGTTGCCGATCACCATCGGGCACCACGCAATTATGCCGCAAAATCCCAGCGGGATCATAGCGCCCGACATAAGGGCAGAAACCGGTGCCGGCGCCGCCGGATGCGCCTCCGGCAGCCAGACGTGCAGCAGCGGAAACCCCGCCTTCAAACCGAAAGCCGCCAGCGTAACTGCCGCAATTGCTCCGAAAGGTGCGCTTTCCAAATTCATCAGAAGCCAGATCAAAAGCAGACCGCCACCTTCGCAGGAGAGCAGATAGATCCATGCCGCCTGACGGACTTCGGATTTTTTCCATTCAAACGCTACCAGCGCAAAACTCGCCAGCCCCATGATCTCCCACGCCGCCACAAACGACAATCCCCGCGGCAAAACCGTTACCGCCAGCATCGCCATCAAAGTTATATTGAAAAGGAACCAATACAACCCCATGCGGCATTTGCCGTGATGCTCCATATAACCGATGCTGTGTATCGCTCCTGCCGCCCCCAGCAATATGATCGGCAGCTGAAAACACGCCGACAGCATCGTTCCGGCAAACAGCACAGTCAATTTCAAAAATAATGCAGTCAGACAGCTCGAAAGCCCGATAATATTTGCCCAACGGTCATTCCGCCGACAAGCCAGCGCACCGATACCGCCGACTCCAAGCAAGATAATACTTGCCAGTAAAACAGCTTTTCCCATTTCCATAAAATCCATTCCAACGTGAAAATAATGTATAAAACAGCTGACGTTCCGAAGTAAAAATATCCTTTACTCTTCCGGATATTCTATTAATATACCACATTTTCAGCAGTATGGCAAGAAAATTTCTGTATTAAGTCTTTTGCACATCCGATCAGGATCAAGTGCAAGTTTTGCACGACGCAAGCCTTCGATGTTCAAATCCTGCTCGCGGTTCATAAAGCGGTAATTTTTTTGCAGCAAATATTCTGTCAATACTGCGGTCAGCTTGGCACCGCAGCCGATCAGACTGCGGTCTGCCTTTTCAAAATGCACATCCGCCATATCGTTGTTCATGGCGCTGAAAATTGAAAATCCCGCCACTTTTCCATCCACTCTGATCAATACGCCATCCAACGGCATATCCGCAGAATCCCACAACTTTTCCAATTGAGCGATCGCCAATTTTTCTTCCATGCCTGAATCACTCTGCCAATAGCCGCAGCTGGCAATCGCCGCCATAGCTGTAACTTCGGGCAGCAAATTTGCGGAAATACTTTCTGTTATAAAACGCCCTTCGTATTCGCGTTCAAACTGCCGCACCTGATTATGACGCTTGCGCAGCTTGGAGCCGCTGAAACTGTGCAGATGCGCCAGATCGTAAATATAATCGCAATCGCCGGCATCAAATTCAAACTCAAAGCATTTTTCCGCCTCAGGAAAAAGCTCCGGATAATTGCAAGGTATATCGCCGCAGATAATATTTTTGCCGCAAATCGCCGCAAATTCCTGCAAGCGCTCCGCCAGCAACTCAACCCCGGGCAGTTCCCCCAGCGGAAAAAAAATGTATCCGGACTCAAAACTGGCGATCCACAAACGATCGTCGCACTCAGCGCATTGCCAGTTATAAGTATCGCAATACAATCTTAAATTGCACCACGCCCGCTCGCAGCTGCCATCAGCAAGCCGTTGGGCAGCGTATTTATGGAAAATGTCAGCCCAACTGCCGTCCAGCGGTTTGAAGTCTTCTTTTTTCATATTCAGTTGAAAATCTCCTGTATTTTTATCCGCTATAATATATAGTATATGCCGTTTTTTTCCAGAGTATAAAGACCTGCCGACACCAAAAAACACGAAAAAGAGTAAAAAACATCACTTTGAGCTTGACTATTCGGAGAGATTGTTGTATATTTACTGAATGGCAGCAGTTGACAGGCAATCGCTCCTGTTTTACAGGAGAGGAAAGTCCGGACTGCACAGAGCGGGAAGTCCTTTTCAGCGCGCCGCCGCCCCTTGCGGACTGCGGTTGTGTGAAAGAAGGATGCTGCGGACCATAAGCCGCAGGAAGGAAAGTGCAACAGAAAAAATACCGCCGGAGTCCGCTCCGGTAAGGGTGAAAAGGTGGGGCAAGAGCCCACCGGGCGCTATGCGAGAGCAGCGTCGCTCAGGCAAACCCCTTCCGCAGCAAGACCAAATAGGGAACGAGCTGTTGCTCGCAGCGTTACAAGTTCCGGGTTCTGGTCGCATAGACAGATGATTGCCGCCGATAGCGTATGCTGTCGGAACAGAATCCGGCTTATCTCAAGTGCTGCCTCTGTTAAAACAAATGAATAGGTGGGTTAAAAAATGAGTAAAATTGCAATTTTAAGCGACATTCACGGCAACGCAGATGCCTTGCAGCAGATTCTGGCGGTGTGCGATGCTGTAGGGGTGGATCAATACGCGTCGCTGGGGGATATTGTAGGATATAACGCAGAGCCGCAGCTCTGTTTGCATACCGTTGCAGCTTTGAATCCGATAGCCATGGTACGCGGCAATCACGACGATTATACAGCCATGGACGATGAGGAAATGGAGGGCTTCAACCCCAATGCCCGCAAAGCTATCCTGTGGACGCGCAGCCAGCTGACCGAAGATGAACGGCGCTGGGTGGGTGAACCGCCGTTGCGGGTGACGATTCCCGGTATGCCCATAACGCTGGTTCACGCTACATTGGATTCGCCCAACACCTGGGGATATGTGTTCGATGTTTATCACTCCATCGACAATTTTTCCTATCAGCTCACCCAGCTTTGTTTCTGCGGACACTCCCATGTACCGGTGGCGTTCTGCAAACGGCCTTTTGCCTCCGGACCGCTGCGCGGAGTGGAAGAAGTTCCGGAATGGGTGCTGGTAAACGGCGCACTTCAGCAGGATTTCAGCGATATTGATGAATATACTGTTCAAATCGAACCCGGCTGCAAATATCTTTTCAACATCGGCAGTATCGGTCAACCCCGTAATCACGACCCGCGGGCATCCTTTGCTGTCTATGACGACAACAACCGCACCATCACCCGCTACGCTGTGCCTTACGATATTGCCAGCGCTCAGCAGAAAGTTTTGGATGCCGGTTTGCCTGAGCGCCTGGCAAGACGTCTGGCGCTGGGTGAATAACCAATCAAAAACAAGATGAAGTCAACCCGAAAAAATTCCGACGAAAATACTGCTGCGTATGGCAGGGTAAAACGCATATTGATTGTAAAGCCCAGCAGTCTGGGAGATATCTTTCACGTTTTTCCTGCGGTGGCAAGACTTTCGGAACTTTTCCCCAACGCGGTATTTGACTGGCTGGTAAACCCTGCCTTTGCCGAAGCGTTGGACTACGCGCCCTGCCCCATCGGACGCAAGATAATCTTCCGCCGGCGGGAACTGAGCAAATTCGGTACAATGCTGCCGGAATTTCTGGATCTGGCGCGGGAGCTGCGTAAAGAAGCATACGATTATGTTTTTGACTTCCAGGGGCTTTTCCGCAGCGCGCTGTTTGCCCGGATCGCCCGCGGCAAGGTGGTGGGTTTTGCCCGTCCGCGGGAAGCGGCTGCGCGGTGGTTCTATCATCGCTGGTGCAAAGTCAATCTCCGACTGCACGCGGTTCGCCGCAATCAGCTTTTGGTGGAGCGTTTTTTCCATACGGGAACTATGCGTACTGCCTGCAAAATGCCGCAGAATCAACAATATGGCGAGTCGCTGCAAAAGAAATTGGATCGGCTTGGCGTAAAAGAAAAATCTTTTACTGTCGGTATTTCCCCCGGCGCAAGATGGGAAAGCAAATGTTTCCCGGCGGAACTGTTTGCTAAAACGATTTTACTGACCGCCGAAATGTTTCCTGATGCAAATTTTGTTATCATGGGCGCACCTGCCGACCAGAAGACTGCCGAAAAGATCCGCTTACTGACCGGCGACGTACCAGTCTACTCGCTGGCAGGCTCCACCAGTTTAGGCGAATTGGTCGAACTTATCAACCGTTGCGACGTACTGCTGGCCAATGACAGCGGTCCGGTGCATATTGCTGCGGCAGCCCAAGTGCCGGTGGTATCTTTTTACGGACCGACCAATCCGAATCTGACCGGCCCCTTCGGAGATATTCATACCATATTCCAGCGCGGGGATATAAGCTGCATAAAATGTATGCACCGTAAATGCAAATTCCCGATCACCGAATGTCATAACATTGATGCGGCGGCAGTAGCTTCTGCCATCCGCCGCAAACTAACAGGAGAGTAATACCATGACCATGCGCAACTGTCTTTGGCTCATCTTCCCGTTGACGATGATATTTGTATCAACTCTGCGTGCCGATGTGGTAATGAATATGGAAATACCGCGGGCAGCATATATGGAATATGAACCGATCGTAGTCAATCTGACCATGCGCAACAACTCAGGACAGGTTTTGATTTTCGGTAAAGAACCGCAGTTCAAAGGCCATATGGAAATTTCGCTTACCGATATGCACAACCGTCCGGTCAAAGGTTCGGGAACCAAGGTGGATCTGCAGGGGTTGATTCTGCGCGCCGGGGTTGACCAGCGCATCAGGATCAATGTCAGCAAATGGGTTCAGCTTTACACTCCCGGCAATTACCGGCTTAAACTTTTCATCTCGCACCCGATGCTCAAGAATGAATATGAAAGCAATACAGGTATGTTCCAAATCTCCCGCGGCAGAGTATTCTGGACCCGTTCTTTCGGAGTACCTAAATTGGGTGACACCGCCAATGGAAAAACCGAGCAGCGTTCATACAATCTGCGGGCATTGCAGGATAAGGGCGATGTGCATTTGTTCTTATTTGTGGAAGATAAAGAAAATATTTTTTCGATGAAACGGCTGGGATTTCTGCTGGGACGGGAAGTCCCCAAGTGCGAAATCGACTCGCTGAACCGGCTGCACATCCTCCTGCCGGTATCGCCGAAAATCTTTCATTATCAGGTTTTTGACTGGGATGGCGAACGCGAAGTAAATAAAGTCTACCGTTCCGCCAAACAGGTTCCGGTTCTCTTCCGTGATACCGCGTCAGGTTCAGTACGGATCGTCGGTGGCGAAGCTGCCCAGCCCGGAGTTGATTACACCGTGGAAAAACTTTTGCCCGACAATCTGCCCGAAGCGGAACCGGGTTCCAAAACCAAACCGGCTGCCGAAACAAAACAGTCAGCTCCTCAAGCTGCTCCGCAGCCGGTCAAAGCCGTAAAAAAATAAACAACGATTTTTCAACTGATCAATACGATTTACAATGTGTTGATCCGGTATTGAGCCAATAGAAAACGGCAGCTGCACGGAAATAATCCTGTACAGCTGCCGTATTATTTATTCGGGAGCAAATATCAAATCAGTTTTGCGGAATCCACCGCGAATCCCACACCCATTCTCTGAAATCATAGCTGGTTTCGTAAATCGAATCGGTCATAAACCCGAAGCTGAGGAAATCGGCAACTCCGGCAAAAGCCCGGATCGCCGTCAGCCCTGCCCCTTCGCAAGCGCCAACCACCGCGCCCATTACCGGAACCTGACTGTTATGATAGACCAGACAGCGGGGAACTTCCAACCAGCAAGTCAAGATATTCACCAGGCCGCGTCCCATATTGTAAAAATTCTTTTCACAAGAGCAGCTGCTGCATTCAGTTGCCTGAGCCTGCTCTGCCACCGCCTTACTTTCCGCTGCAGCTGCGTTGAACAAAACAATAGAAAATACAGCCAAAACTGCCAGCATTTTGACTTTGCCTGCGTTATTCATTTTTATAATGACTCCTTTCTGAATAAAAATCACATCAATTTAAGACCGGGCAGATCCTGTACGTCGATCAAACCTGCAACCTTGCGTTCTTTATCGACCACAATAACATCGCTGATCTTGTATTTTTCCACCATCCGTACCACTTCCACCGCCAGCGCTTCGCTGTCGATAGCAATCGGATTGGCAGTCATAACGTCTGCCATCTTACGGGTGAGTACATTGATATCTTTTTCAGCCGCACGGCGGAAATCGCCATCGGTAAAAATTCCCAGCAAGCGGTTTTCCTCATCGGCAACGATCGCCGAACCGCAACGGGCGTGTCCCATTTGGCAAAGCGCATCCCGCACCTGAGTATCGGGCTTAACCACCGCAAAACGATCACCTGAACGCATAATATCTTTAACGTGCATCGTCACCATTCTGCCGATTGCACCGCCGGGGTGGAAACGACCGTAATCTTCTTTGGTAAATCCGCGTTCCTGCAGCATCACCATCGCCCAGGCATCCCCCAGCGCCAACAGCGCGGTGGTAGTGGAAGTAGGAGCGAGATTAAAAGGACACGCTTCGCGCTCCACTTTCATCGGCACAACCAGATCGCTCAACGCCCCCAGCCGGCAATCTGCGCTGCCGCAGATGGAAACCAGCTCCACGCCCAGACGCTTGGCGGGAGTTATCATCCGCAGCAATTCATCCGTTTCGCCGCTGTAGCTTATTGCAATCAGCAAATCGTCCTTGCGCATTATCCCCAAATCGCCATGCAGCGCTTCAACCGGGTGCATAAACACCGCAGTAGAACCGATACTGGACAAGGTTGCAGCAATCTTCTTGCCGATGTAACCGCTTTTGCCGACCCCGGTCAGCACCAACTTTCCGCCGCGGTCAAGTGCAGCTTGCGAACGCTTGACCAGTTCAACAAACTCATCACCCAGCTGCTGATCCACCGCCCGGAGCGCTTCAAGTTCGATTTCAAAAACCCGATGGGCAGCTGCCAGAATCTCTTTACTCATAAACTACTCCAATCTGCCTTGACTATAACATTAAATACGGCACGAATTCAGCGCGGTAACAAAAATCCCTTTAGCACCCTTTTCCTGCAACTCATCCATAATAACATTTACCGAACCGCTTTTGATCATTGCCTTGACCGCTACCCAGTCAGGATTGCTCAAAGGCGAGATCGTCGGTGATTCGATTCCGGGAGTGATCTTACAGCAATCATCCAGCATATTGCGTGGCACATTGTACTCGATCAAAACATAATCTCTTGCTACCAGCACTCCGCGCAAACGGGCAAGAATCTTCCTGACTTCGGGTTTTTCCGCCAATTCTTTATCGTGACCGATAACGATTGCCTCGGAATGCATCACCACATCGCCAACAGTTTTCAACCCGGCTTCCACCAGCGTCCTGCCCGATTCCACCACATCGGCAATCGCATCAGCAACGCCCAGCTGAACCGAAATTTCCACCGCACCGTCCAAACGCACGATCTGAGTTTCAAATCCGCGTTGCGCCATATCCTGACGGACGATTTCAGGATAGCTTGTAGCAATACGCAAGCCGTTGAATTTATCGGGAGTAAGATCCGAATTCTTCGGCACCGCATAGCAGAAACGGGATTTGCCAAAGTTCAGCGGCAGCATTTCCGCCACTTCCATACGGCTGTCCGCCGTCAAATCCCGTCCGGTGATCCCCAGATCAATAATTCCGCGGCCAACGTAAGTGGCAATATCACGGGGACGCAAAAAAACAAAATCAATACCGTTCTCGCTGTCACTTACGATCAGCTCACGGCTGTAACGCGAACACTTGTACCCGGCGGCTTTAAGCAGCTGCACCGCTCCTTCGGAAAGCGCGCCTTTATTGGGAATGGCAAACTGAAGCATCTTATTCACACCTTAACTAAACCAATATTTTACAAATACTTATAAACATCATCCAGCTCAATATCATTGGCGATCATCATCACCTGCAAGTGATAGAGCAGCTGGGAAATTTCTTCGGCAGTGCGTTCTTTGCCTTCGTATTCGGCAGCGATCCACACTTCGGCGGCCTCTTCCACGATTTTTTTGCCTACAAAATGTTTACCTTTGGCAAGTTCACGCACCGTTCCCGATTCAGGATTACCAGTGGCCACCTTAGTTTTGAGTTCATCAAACAACTCTTCAAATTTCTTCATATTTACAAATTCTCCATATAAAAAATTTAATCAAATCTTTCACTGAAACCACGGTCTGCAAATACCGTACATACACTCAAAAGTGTAATATATCACTCAAGTATGTTTTATGCCAATTTCACGCAGGATTTTTATGCTTTTTTAGCATAATGGCAAGCTATAGCGAATACTCCGCGCAACGTAAACAAATCCCCTGCCAACTCAAGTTCTTCGATTGCACGGCAAAAAAATGCGGCATCACCGCCCGCGGCAAGATATCGTCTGATATTATATTGCGCCGATAAACTCATCAACTCTCTTATCATTCCCACCGCGCCGCGGTCGATCCCCAGCGCCATAGCGGGCAATGTTGCCTTGCCGAACTTTTCAGGCAACACTTCACTCAACGGCAAATCCGGCAGCAGCGCCGTTCCTGCAGCCAGACTTTTCCGCATAAGTTTACGCCCGGGCATAATTGCTCCCCCGGCAAAAACTCCATTGGCAAGTACAACTTCCATCGTTATTGCCGTTCCGCAATCAAAACACACCGCCGGCAGTTCACCTTCCAGCAGCGCCGCGGCATTGGCGATCCGATCTGCCCCCAGCGTGGAAGAATCTGTTTGCGAAAAATCCAAACCAACAGCCGTCGCCTTATTTGCTGTAATAAATTCTATATTTGAATAGATTTTACGGGAAGTAAGCAATTCTCCTGCCGCAGGCACCACGCACGCAGCCCACACCTGACAATCTCCGTCTGCGGGCAACAGCGACAAATCCTGCATCCAATCCGAAGTGTCAACCGATGCAACTTCGCTGCAAAAATTTCCGCAAGCATCAGCGAACACCCATTGCGTATGCGTATTGCCGATGTTGAAAAGTAAGTAATCAGCCATTGATATCCTGCCTACACCAGTCACAAAAACTTGCGCAAAGAAGGCTCGTCATCCAGCTTCTGCACCAGCTCCTTGACCCGCTGTGCTGATTTTTCGCTGCACACCAGCGTTACATCGCCCTGATTGACAATAATAAGATCTTTGACATCTATTGCCGCAATAAGCTGCGACGTTTCGCCGACAACAATGCAGTTTTCAGCATCCAATCCGGCAAAAGTTCCACGCACAACGTTGTTGTTTTTATCGGCTCTTATCTGCGAGCGCAACGCCGTCCAGCTGCCGATATCCGCCCAGTCAAACGCACACTCTGCCACTACCAGATAATCCAGCTTTTCCATCACCGCATAGTCAATGGAAATATCAGGTGCGTGTGCGAACTCATCCCGCAAAAACTCCGTCAACACCCGGTTATCCTTTATCAAGCCGACCTCTCTGGCGATTACCGCCAATTCGGGCGCATACTCACTGAGAATCTTTTTGAAGACCCCGTGGGTCCAGACAAATATCCCGCTGTTCCAGCGCCAGACATCTTCCTGCAGCATAGTGTCAGCTTCCTGCGTGGAAGGCTTTTCCTTAAACCCGTCTGCCGCATAAAAACGGATCGTGCCATCGCCGTAATCCAGCTTGTTTCCGCAGCGTATATACCCGTAACCTGTACTGGCAAATTCCGGCTTTACCCCGATCAAAACCGGCGCATTGCAAAAACTTGCAGTCTCAACCGCCTGCAAAAGCGTGCGGCTGAGCGCAGGCAAACTGCCGATACTGTGATCCGCAGGAGTGGCGATCACAACTGCATCGTCAGATACGCCGCGGCTTTCCAATACACCGCTGGCAAGCGCCAGACATCCGCCTGTGTCACGTCCGACCGGTTCACCGATAATATTTTCCGCCGGCAACATCGGCAGCAGCGAACGCATCGGCTCCACATAGTCAATGTTGGTCACTACCAGACAATTTTCGGGCGAAGTAATACTCAGCATCCGGGCGGTAGTCTGTTCAATCAGCGTAAGATTCCCCAGCAGCCGCAACAGCTGCTTGGGGCAATTCTGCCGGCTCTGCGGCCAAAAGCGTTCGCCCCGGCCGCCAGCCATAACTACGGTATAGATTTTTGACCTGTCGGTCATCTTTTCTGCTCCGGAAAATTTGTTTACGACAACTTCTGGATAATCGTTGCCAACGGTGCAAACAACCCTACAACGATCGTACCTACAATGACCGCCAGAACCACGATCATGATCGGTTCCAACAGCGAGGTAAGAGCGTTTACTGCGTTATCGACTTCTTCGTCGTAAGTATTTGCCACCTTTTCAAGCATTTCAGGCATACGACCTGTTTCTTCACCTACTTCGATCATAGAAATCACCATCTGCGGGAAGATCTTGCTGGCAGCCAGCGGTTTGGAGATGCCTTCCCCTTCTTTGACCGATTCATGCACCCGCATAACGGCACGCGCCACCAGGTCATTACCCGATGTATCACGCACAATGATCAGCGCGTTCAGCACCGGCACACCGGCTGCCATCAACGTACCGAGAGTACGCGAAAAACGGGCGATCGCCGTCTTGGATACGATCGGACCCAGAATCGGCATATAATACTGAACCCAGTCCAGACCGAACTTGCCGTACTTGGTCTTATAGGTGATCTTGATCAAAAATATCAGCACAAATGGTGCAGCCAGCAAATAGTACCACCGCGTCTTCATCCAGGTCGAGGTATCAATCAGGAACTGGGTAATACCCGGCAGCGGTTCGCCTTCCAGCAATTCAGTAAAGATCTTGGCAAAGCTCGGTACGATGAAGATCATCAACCCGGTCGTAACCAACAGCGAAATAGAGATAACCACCGACGGGTAGATCATCGCCGACTTTACCTTCCCTGCCAACCGCGCCGACTTTTCCATAAATCCTGCCAAACGGCTGAGAATCGTTTCCATTGCCCCCGCCGCTTCCCCGGCGCGCACCATGTTCAGATACAGGCGGTCAAAAGTTGCAGGATAAAGTGACAACGCTTCCGAAAAAGTCGAACCGGTTTCCACCGCATCTGCCACCCCGCACAAAACCTTTTGCGCCATCTTGTCTTTGCTCTGCCGCTGCAGCGTGCGCAGCGAACGGATCAGCGGCAGCCCCGCTTCCAGCAGCGTAGCCAGCTGACGGGTAATAACCATCAGATTCTTGCGTTTGATCACCGAAGGACCAAACTGAATATCCAACGACAGCTGCATGGCACCGCCTTTTTTCTTGGCTGCCGATGCTTCCTTGATTTTAGTGGCAAAAAGGCCCTCTTTACGCAACTCCGCTGCGGCGATCGCCTCGGTGGCGGCTTCGATATTGCCTTTTACCTCCCGACCGCTTTTTTCTTCTACAGCAACATAATTATATTGCGGCATAAATCTCTCCTGCTTTTATAATTCCCATGCCCGAATACAGATCACTTACCTTGTTCGAGCGCTTCGAGTTCTTCCTGCAAATCTTTGGCTTTCTTGATTACGTCCGCCTGATCGCGCGCCATATTGACCATATCTTCGTATGCGATCTTGCCTTGTTTGTAAAGCTCGAACAGCCACATATCCATCGTATTCATACCGTATTTTGCCCCGGTTTGAAGTTCGGAGGTGATACGGAATGTCTTATTATCGCGGATCAGCGCCTGAATCCCCGGCGTCTGGATCATGATTTCAAAAGAAGCAATACGTCCCTTCTTATCGCAGCGCGGCAAAAGTTCCTGCGAGATCACCGCAATCAGCGAAGACGCCAACTGGGTACGGATCTGCTGCTGCTGCGTAGTCGGGAATGCGTCTACAATACGGTCAACCGTTTCCGCCGCCCCGGTAGTATGCAGCGTACCGAAAACCAAGTGCCCGGTTTCCGCTGCGGTTACAGCTGCTTCGATCGTTTCCAGGTCGCGCATTTCCCCCACCAGAATAATATCGGGGTCCTGACGCAGTGCGCGGCGCAGTGCATCCTGAAAGCTGACCGTATCCGACCCGATTTCGCGCTGGATAACCAGACTCTTTTTATGGTTGTGATAAAATTCGATCGGGTCCTCAACCGTAATAATATGACACGCGCGTTCCATATTGATAACGTTGATCATACTCGCCAGAGTCGTCGATTTACCCGAACCCGTCGGCCCCGTCACCAGCACCAATCCGCGGGGACGGTAGAGCAGATTCTTGACCGATTCCGGCAACCCCAGCTGCTCAAACGTAAGCAGCGTATTAGGGATCTGGCGCAAGATCGTACCATAAAAGTTCTTCTGTTTGAAGGCACTTACACGGAAACGCGCCTGATCGCCAAACGCAAAACCGAAGTCCACCGAACCGACTTCCTGAATCTTCTGAATATGCAATTCAGAAGCAAAAGATTTAACCAGACGTTCCGTATCTTCTGCCGTCAGCGGCGGCAAATCCAACGGGGTCATATTCCCATGCAGACGCACCACCGGCGGCGCCCCGACTTCAATATGCAAGTCGCTGACGCCTTCATCGACCACCAGCTGCAGCAAATCAGCCATTTCAACCATTTTATAATACGCTCCTGTTGCCGCCAACGGCATCAACACCGCGGCGGCGATAACTGTTTATTATGTGTAACGCAGCACTTCGTCCACCGAAGTTTCGCCGTTATAGATCGATATAAGACCGTCCTCACGCATGGTACGCATACCCTGCGCAATCGCTTTGTTCTGAATTTCCAGCGTCGGAGCATTGTTGTAGATCAGCTCCGAAAGTTCCGGATTCATAACCATAAGTTCGCAAATCGCTTTACGTCCTTTGTACCCTGTGTTCTTGCAAATCTGGCAGCCCTTGCCGTAATAGAACGGACGGTTGCCGACTTCTTCGCGGGTGATTTCCAAACGTTCCAGCTCTTCATCGCTGGGGGTGTATGCCGTCTTACAGGCATAGCATACACGGCGCAGCAGTCGCTGACTGAGTACGCCGACCAAACTCGAACAGATCAGGAACGGTTCCAAGCCCATATCCACCAGACGGGTCACGGTACTGGCAGAGTCGTTGGTATGCAGCGTACTGAACACAAAGTGCCCCGTCAGCGATGCTTCCACCGCGATCTGCGCCGTAATAAAGTCACGGATTTCCCCCACCAGAATACGGTCGGGGTCCTGACGCAGAAACGCTCGCAGCGCTTTTTCAAATGTCATCCCCACCGCTTCGTTGATCGGCACCTGCACGATACCGTCGATATCGTATTCCACCGGGTCCTCTGCGGTCAGGATCTTGTCGCCGATAACGTTGATTTCGTTGATCGCCGAATAAAGCGTTGTCGTCTTACCCGAACCCGTCGGGCCTGTCACCAGCAGAATACCGTTGGGCAGATGAATGATTTCGCGGAATTTATCCAGCAGCGCCTGATCCATACCCAGCGAATCCAGACTCAGATTCACCACCGTGCGGTCAAGCACACGAAGCACCACCGATTCCCCGTAGCTGGTCGGCAGACAGGATACACGCAAGTCAATAGGATTACCGTTGAGCTTGGTCTGGATACGGCCGTCCTGCGGCACACGCCGTTCCGAAATATTCAATCCGCTGAGAATCTTCACGCGGCTGGTGATCGGCAGCGCCAGAACTTTCGGCGGCGGCGGCAATTCGTACAAAGCCCCGTCCACGCGGTAACGTACCCGGAAATCGTGTTCAAACGGTTCAAAGTGAATGTCTGACGCCTTGTCTTTGATCGCCTGCCGGATCACAAAGTCCACAAACCGCACCACAGGCGCCGAGTTGGCAGCAGATTCCAGATCATCTTCATTTTCGTATTCGCCCTGCTGCTGCGCCAGATCGCCGAACATGGCTGCCATATCCTGCGCATTGAAGGGGTAATATTTTTCGATCGCTTCATCAAACTGTTCATCGGGAGCCACCACCACCTGAAAGTCGCGGCCCAGAATAAAGCGCAGATCGTCCACCGCCGCAGTATCCAGCGGGTGGCGCATGGCAAGATAAAGCAGATCGTTTTCCACCCGGATCGCCACCACGCCGTAAGCGCGCGCCGTTTCAGGGTCCACAATATCCAATGTTGCCGTGGGAATATCTATCTGCAGCAGATCCACCACTTCCGTGCCCAGATTATCGGCAATCAGATTCATCAGCTCCACATCGTTGCAGAAACCGAAATCCAACACCACATCACGGAAATCTTTTCCGCTGCGCTCGCGTTCCTCCAGCGCTTCATCAAGCTGCTCTTTTACAGCCCCCGCATCCAGCAATATATCGTATAATGCCTGAGTTTCCTGATCTATCATAACTATTCACCCAATTACTGTTAATCTTCGTCCATCATAGTTACACGGATAACTTCTTCCAGCGTGGAAATACCCGCTTCCGCCTTACGCATGGCGTCCTCGCGCAGCGAGTGCATACCGTTGCGGCGGGCAGCTTCGCGGATCACCTGGGTCGGTTCATTACGATAAACCAATTCGGTTATATCATTATCCAGCATACAGATTTCATAAATACCGATTCGTCCGCGATAACCGGTCTTACCGCAGTTGGAACAGCCTTTGCCCTTCTTGAACGAGTGATTGGCAAGGTATTCATCCGACAGCCCCAGCAAGTGCCGTTCGGTCGCAGTCGGCGTATAGTCCTGAGCGCAATGTTTGCAGATACGGCGCAGCAGCCGCTGTGCCATGATCGCACGCACCGCCGAAGCCACCAAAAACGGTTTGACCCCCATATCCACCAGACGGGTGATCGCCCCCGGTGCGTCGTTGGTATGCAATGTACTGAACACCAAGTGCCCCGTAAGAGCGGCGTTGATAGCAATTTCCGCCGTTTCCACGTCTCGGATTTCCCCGATCATTACAATATTCGGTGCCTGTCGCAGAATTGCACGCAGCGCAGCGGCAAATGTCATATTCACATATCTGTCCACCTGCACCTGGTTGATACCGGGCAGCTGATATTCCACCGGGTCTTCAACGGTGATGATCTTACGCGACACGGTATTGATCGTATTCAAAAATGCGTAAAGCGACGTTGTCTTACCCGACCCGGTCGGTCCCGTTACCAGAAAGATACCGTCAGGCATGGCAAGAATACGGTTGATAAGCACCATATCGTCGGCATAGAACCCCAGTTTCGGCACATCGAGCTGAATACTGGATTTATCCAAAATACGCATTACGATACTTTCGCCGTGAGTTGTGGGAATACTCGACACACGCAAGTCGATATCTTTTTCCCCCACGCTCATCTTGATACGACCGTCCTGCGGAATACGTTTTTCGGTAATATCCAGACGCGCCATGATCTTCAAACGGCTGGTAAGATTGGGCTGCAGAAATTTCGGCGGCGAATCCATCTGGCGCAGCACCCCGTCAATACGGTAGCGCACGCGGTAATATTTTTCCATCGGCTCCATGTGAATATCGCTGGCGCCGAAGCGGTAAGCATCAATAATGATCCCCGATACCAGCTTGATGATCGGCGCATCATCATCGTCCAGCGTCTGATCCGCTTCGATGGAATCGACTTTTTCCATCATACCGGCTTCTTCGCCCAACTGGCTCATCAAGCCTTCCACCTGCTTGGCAGCGGTACGGTAGTTGGTGTCAAGGATCTGATCGATCTGATCCTGCGATGCTACTACAGCTTCGATATCGCACCCCAAACGGTAGCGCAAAGCATCCACCACATCCATCGCCGAAGGATCCGACAGCGCCACGGTAAGCAAATCGTCGTGCTTCATCACCGGCACTACGTTGTAGGTAACTGCCAAATCCCCGGGCAGCGCTTCCACCACTTCGGGCGGAACAACGTAGTTGTGCAGATCCACCATTTCCAGCCCGTATTCCTGAGCCAGAAGCATGGTGATATCTCTTTCGGTGATAAACTTCTTGCTGATCATTGCATCAACCAGAGATATTTCGCCCGGAAAATCTTCTACAAACTGACGGGCGCTCTCAAGCTGGGCAGGAGTAACAAGCCCTGCCTGCTGGATCAGCTCCAACACATATCCATTATCTCTACTCAAAACCACGCCTCCTACGTGCAATCATTTTCCGCAAAAAAACACCAATCGCTGAAAGATACTATATCATTGAGTTTTTTGCAAATTTGAAAACTGCAAATCCACGATTTTTTCGCAAAAATCCTGATATTTTCCGCATTTATTCATTTTATTCAATCATATTCACCCTCTGAAAAGCCCGTCGGCACAATTATAATAATGCTGCCAATCTTCGGCTGTTATCGAGTGAACACCGCTTTTCAAATGATAAAACACCCCGTTGGAACCAACGGTGCCGGTTCCTGCTGCGGGCATATCGTCCGGCAGAACAGGTGCATGATTATAAAGCTGCCAGACCTTTGCCGCCGCTTTTGCCGACAGAAATTCCCCGCGGGGGTCAGCTCCGCCGTCTTCAGAGGAACTCGCCACATAAAGACATCGCGGCGCCACCAGCGCCAGCAGCTGGTGCTGATCTACAGGCAGCTCCGATTCCCGATCGGCATATTGTGTCAGCGTTTCTGTAAACCAGAAGCGCTGAATGTATGCCAGATGCCCAACCCTTTCGCCGAAATCACGGCGGCTCAGCGCTGCCCCCAGACAGCCGGAATTATTGGATATAACCATTTTAAATCGTTCATCATTAGCTCCCGCCCACAATGCAGTCTTACCCAATCGGCTATGCCCCAGCACAGCCGCACGATCGGCATCGACCTCGGGGATATCTTCCAGCACATCCAGCATACGGCTCAGTCCCCACGCCCACGCGCTGATGGCGCCGAATTTGCGCAAACCGCAGCTGCGGGCTGGAAATGCCGCCAATTCTTCAGGACTCCTGAACAACCGATAGATACTCTTTTCGTATCCGTATGGGTTATCGGGAAAAATCTCGCAGTAGTTGACCGTTGCCACGGCGTAACCGCGCTGCATGGCTTCGGCAAAGTTCCAGCTGTCAAGTTTGATCAAACGCTTATCGTTGGTGGTTGCCGCACTGCGCCACCAGTAGCCGGGATAATGCGAAGGCCCGCGGGTAAGCGCTACATCTTCGTCGATAGTATTGGCCTGATTGCCGTCAAAATTCAGTCCCAGAAACACAGGCGGCGGAGCTTGAACATTTTTCGGTATATACAAGAGCATATCAAAATCATGACTCATACCGTTATTCATCTGGCAGTATATGCGTATTTCGCGGCGGATGGCAGTATTGTTGAGTGCGTCAGAACGTTCTGCCAGCAGTCTGGTTGTGATCTTATCGGGTGCGGGAGGAATCTCTCCGTAAATATGTTCTGCAAATAATGCCAGCAGTTTTTTCCGTTCGCGCTGCCACTTTTCCAGCGAATCAGGCAGCGGCGGCAGCTCCACGGCAGGGCATTTGCTTTCATCAAAGTTGCGCCGCCGGTACAGCTCGTTGCTCCAGTAGTCCATTGCCTGACCGATCGCTTTGATCACCTCAATATTATCGGGTGCGCGTGACGCATTTTCGTCTGTATACATACAACTCATTCCTTATTCTACATATATAATGGTATAAACTTTAAGCAATTCAGCAGGCAGTTTGATTTTCAGAGTATTGCCGTTTTTTTCCACCTTCAAATCCCGCTTGCCGGCAAAATCAGGCGAAACTGCATAAGCACGACCATATTTGCCGCTGTTCACCTGCAATTCAAGATCCTGCACCACCGGGAAAGGATTTTTGCCGATATCAAAGCGGATTTTTTCGCCGTTTTTGATCTTGGAACCGGTGGCATTGAGCAAATGGATCAACAACTTATCCTGCTGATAAAACGAATTGCTCAACACATCGTCGGGCCAGTTGTTCAGCGGTTGCCAGATACCGCATCCGGCCGTCAGATCGCTCAGCAGATTTTTCTGCAGCATTTCCATTTCAACCGCAGGCGCAAAGTTAAAACTTTTGCCCACCATAACTTCGGGCGCGGCATTAACAGCGCCATACATTCCCGGGTAGTAGACAAATTTGCCTTTGCCGAATTTTTTCTCCAAAACCGCAGCATGAGCTTTGCCGTTTTTGCTGTAAATTTTGGGGGAGTTTGCCGCCGCCTTACTCTGCGGCAGCGCCCGATAGAGCAGTTCTTTAGCCAGCGGCAGAACCTTATCGTCGCTCAGACTGACCGAAAAGGCTTTACTGCCGGCAACTGCATTGGTTGTCTTCCCGGCGTTAAAGATTTCAGCAATCATATCCTGCTGGCGAAGTTCGCCCAGTTCATTGGCAACTGCCGTCATAAAGCTGGCACTTACCACGCCGCCATCGGCAGCAAATTTCCGGATCACTTTTATCTGCTCATCGCTCAAATAAGGTGCATTACCCAGAATAAGCACCTTGAATCGTTTAAGCGCGTCGGAAGTCAGATCAGCTTCCGAAATAAATGTGTGATCAATATGCAATGCGCTGAGTATCTGCGATGTACCGAGCATTTCGGCACGGTATCCGCCCGCAGCCGGTACGCTGCCTGCCATATTGCGGCTGGTTTCGGGGAAAAGCACCGCCACCTGAGCTGCACTCCGGGCGATCCTTAAATCCATATTGCCTTTATCAATGGAGAAGGTTCGGTAGTTGATCTCGCCCTCAGGACATGGCACAAAAGTCGATTCCCACGTCAGCTGACCATTCATATTATTTAATGCCCAGCCGAAATATTTGATCTTCCAATCGCTGGCGTAAACCAGACCGCAGACGGGAAATCTGCCGTTGCGCCCGAACAGCGAAAAAGCATGGCGCAGCGAATTTACCGCCCGGTAATTGGCAAAAATATTTCTGGTCATGATCTCTGTACCGACAATATCCCACGCGCGGGCAAAGTTGAAAATATCGCCCGCCAATTCGTTGGATGCCCAGTTGGATGTAAGTCCGTAATGAGTCGTATAGCCGATAAAGATGAAATCTTTTCTGTACTCCGATACCTTTTTACGCAAATTTACCCAGAAATCCCCGATCTTGCGCCGCCGCCACTCTTCCCACGCCCGCCAAAGAGTGGATTTGTTGTTATAAAGCTCCGGCGAAAGCTCATCGGCAGGCAGCTGCCAATTGGTTTCGGCGGTAAAGAGCTTGCGGCATTCGGCGCATCCGCAGAAGGTTTTGCCCATAAAGCAACATTCATCGACCATGATTCCGTCGATACCGGTTTTGCGGATATGTTCAAGAATCACGTCATAGAAATCTTCCACCGCCCGCGGGTTGGTCATACAGCGGGCGCGCCCGGGCAAGTTGCCGTCGATCGTTTCCTGTAAACGGTCGGTCCATTGCGTCAGTACCCGGAAACCTGAATCGCTGTTCCAGAGCATTGAGTAGTCCATATGGTCAATGAAAATAAAATCCCTGCCGCTGTCGCGCCCCGCTTTTACATACTTGCCGATAACATCGTGCAAACGGCTGCGGTGGGATTCAAAAGTATGCCGCGCCAGCATACCGCTGAACATTACTATATTTATGCCGTTCTTTTCCAATTCCTGCACGTTGCGCTTCATTGCTTCTTCGTTGAATTCAGTAAAAGTTCCCGCATTGCTGGTCCCCCAACTGGAGATCATCGGGGCGGCAAAAACCTCCTGCATATTGCTCAAATCGCCATATTGAGTGGTTATTGCAGGCATCTGCAGTGCGCCGACAGCTTCTTTGCCCGGTTCAGGCAGCGGGAAACTGGATATTTTAGTTTTATAAGCAGGTTCCTGTGCGTAATGTTCGCTCATAAAAAACGGTGCCGGATTCTGTTTGATCCTGCTCCGCCAGAAACCGCGGCGGAAACTGAAATCCTCGTAAGAACTCAACAGCAGCTGAAAATCCATTGTGGAAATCCGCCATGCGCCCGAAAACTCCACCACCGCCTTGCCCGATTCGATCCAGAGCGGTACACTTATCTGCTGCACCGTCCGCGGCGGTATATTCATATGTTCGACCACACTTTTGCCGTTGACTTTTATATTCATCGCACCGGCCTTTTGCGTATCGGTGCTGGTGCCGAAAGATACGATATAAAGTCCTTTGCGGGGCAGATCCACCTGATATTCCGCATTTTCATGCCCGCTTACTGCGGCGTACAATGCGCCCTGTTTGTGATATTTTTCCACCTTGAAAACGGGCTTGCCCAACCATCCGCAAGTGGCTTGGGGGGTGTAATAACGGCTGTGGGCTCTGAATCTGCCGGAACTGAATTTATCCGCACCGAACACAAAACGTCTTTCAGCAGGCAGTTCCGAGTAATAAGAGTATTTATTGTGCGCGTGCCGCAGATTGTAATCCTGCGCACTCCCGTTATAGATGACTGCCTTGGACGTATGCACTCCGCCGTTGCGGGATGATTTGGTCCCGACTATGAAGCGCAGCACATCGCCAACCTTTTCCAACCGCCACATACCGCATATGCTGCCGATAGTGTAGCTGGAATAAAGATCCTGCACCCCTGCGGGGTTCAAGTCAAAAACCAAGTTGAGATCATCTTTGGCAAATGCAATGTTCCGCACCGATCCCGCAACCAGACCGTTTTTATCTGCCTTCGAGATCCTGCCTTTGATTTGCGCTGGTTTGCCGTGCCGTCCGACGATCGCGGTATATTCAGCGCAGTCCAGCAAGGCGACCGGAACGTCAAAATAATAGTTGATCGCTCCATTGTAAATATCGTTGTTGAAGGCAGGTATATAGGCTTGAAAACTTATTTCGATTTCTTCTGAACCCTTGTCCGTGCTGCCGACTGTGGCAATTTCCCGCCGCCACGGAATATTCTGACTGCAGCCCCAGGCGTTCAGCACTTTTTCGCCATTGATATTTTCTTCCAGTGCACCGCTTTCCTGAAATCCCGGATCAAAATTTTCGCTGACGATCAACGGCTGCTGCTTGTATGCCAGAGTGAAATTTTTATTTTTACCCGACTTTTTAAGTTCAAACCACGCCTCGCCGCCGCTTACATTCAACAGCAGCAAACACAGAATTGCTCCACATAAAAACTTCATTACCCAACCTTTCCTTTACCCGGCTTACCCGACTTTGATCCCGTCGCAAGTCTGTTCATTATAAACAAAGAAAACTCCCCGTTCAGCACAGAGAGTTTTCCCGAATCCAACTTATTCCCAGAAGCCTTCGCCCGTTTCGGCATACTTACGCAGTATATCGCGCTTGACCTTGCCCGAAAATGTCTTGGGCAAACTGTGCACAAACTCGATTTCCCGCGGGTATTTGTACGGAGCTGTAATGCGTTTGCAATGCTGCTGCAGCTCTTTGACCAGCGATTCAGTAGCCTCCCAGCCTTCGTGCAGCACGATATACGCTTTGACTTTGGCTCCGCGCATGGGGTCGGGAGCGCCGACTACTGCTACTTCATGCACGGCATCGTGCTGCATAATAGCCTCTTCCACTTCCAGCGGACCGATCCGATACCCCGAACTCTTGATAATATCGTCGCTGCGGCCGAGGAACCAGAAATGACCGTTTTCATCCCGTCGCGCCTTGTCACCTGTATAATAGTAATCTCCCACAAAGCATTGCTCGTTATCTTTACGGGCAAACATATACCCCTGAAACAATCCCGCCGGACGGTTGGGATTGATCTTTACCGCAATTCTGCCATCTTCGCCATCGGGTACCACGTTGCCGTCATCATCGTGCAATTCGATCTCCCAGCCGGGAGAAGCAATACCCATTGAACCCGGGCAAGGTTCTTCGCCCGCCTGATTGCAGATCATGCAAACCGTTTCCGTCTGCCCGTAGCCTTCGCGGATAGTAATGTTGGTACCTTCTTTCCACAGCTTCACCGTTTCGGTATGCAGCGGTTCACCGGCGGAGGTACATTGTTTGAGTTCGCTCAAATCAAATTTTCGCAAATCGTTCAGCACCAGCATACGGAAAATCGTCGGCGGCGCACAGAAAGAAGTGATGCTGTATTTTTCCAGCATCGGCAACACCTGATCGGGGTCGAACTTGCCGCGGATATCAAAAATAAACACACACGCGCCCACGATCCATTGTCCGAAGTAATTTCCCCACAAATTCTTTGCCCAGCCTGTATCCGAAGCTGTGTAATGCAAGTCGTTGCTGCTGAGTCCATGCCAGAGTTCGGCGGTGATGCGGTGCCCCAGAGCATAAGCGCAGTTATGTGACACCAGTTTGGGATTCTTGCTGGTACCGGAAGTAAAGACCGTCAGCATCGGATCGGTACTTTTGGTGGCGATCTTGCGCGGAGTAGTAACTGCCGTTGAAGAAAGTTTTACCGGATAAAGAATATCCGTCTGATAATTGATCCAGCCTTTACGCACATCGTCAACCAGTACTTTATCGCTCAAAGACGGACATTCGTCGCAAATAGCTTCGATCTTATCTGCATTGCTGGAGTCAGCAATTATCATCTTGAACTTGCCGAACTTGATCCGCTGTTTGAGATCTGACGGAGTCAGCAGCGTCGGCACATGGCACTGCACCGCCCCCAGACGGATCAGCGCCAGCGAGAAGATCCACCATTCAGGCAGACGCGGCAGCATCATCACCACCCGATCGCCCTTGGAGATACCGTGCTTCAGCAGCAGATTGGCTGCCTGAATGGAGAGCCGTTTGAAATCGTGAAAGGTAAACCGTTTTTCCGCACCATGCTGATTCACCCAGATCATCGCCTGTTTGTTGCGGTCGCGCTGCGCCCAGACATCGACCACATCGGTAGCAAAGTTGAAATATTCAGGTATATCAATTTTAAAATTCTTCTTCCGTTCAGCAAAGTCCGCGGGAGGTACGGCAGGCTCAAACTGTTGATTTTTCATATCCATAAAAAGCTCCTGTTTTCGGCGGTATGCAGTTTCATCCTCAACTGCGACATACCGCAAAGTAAAAAAATTTATATATACAATAGCATTTTCCGGGAAACTTTGCAATAAAAAAACGTTTTTTTATCAACAAAGTGTCTTGCAAAAATTGAAAAATAACAAAAAAGTATTAAGTTATAATCCAAGTTGCCCCGAAGCAGTTTCAGCGGGAAGTTTTTAATTTTTTTTACGGGTTTCCAAAATTTTTATGGATTTATTTGATACACATTTTCATCTCCCGGAGGAAGGAGATCTGGAGAATTATCTGGAGCAGCTTTATCCTGAGCACAGCTATCGCATGATGGCGATGGCTGCTTCAGCAGCGGGGAGTATCCGGGCATTGGAGTTTGCCCGCCGCCATCCCAACGTATGGTGTTCCTGCGGAGTCCACCCTCATGATGCGGAAGATTTCGACGGCAATATGGAGCAATTCCAAGCCCTTGTAAGTGCCCCGGAAAATCGGGCGGTGGGGGAAATAGGTCTGGATTTTTTCTACGATTTTGCCCCGCGGGAAAAACAAATCGCCTGCTTTGAAAAATTTCTCCGCCTGGCATTGGAGAAGAGCAAACCAATTTGTATCCATTGCCGCGACAAAGAAAACAGCACAGATGCTTATCAGATATGCTATTCTATGCTTAAAGATTTTGCTTCTCAGGCAGGTGAAGGCAAAGCGGTGCTGCATTGCTATGCGGGAAATCAGGATTATCTGGAAAAATTTCTCGATATCGGCTGCTATATCGGCGTTACCGGCATGGTGACTTTTCCCAAAAGCAGCAATATCAGGGATAATCTCCGACTCATCCCCCGCGAACGGCTGCTGTTTGAAACCGATTCGCCCTATTTGGCACCTGTTCCGTTTCGCGGCAAGACCAACCATCCTGCGCTGACCGCCCATGTGGTGAGTTATGCTGCCGGATTTTTAGGCGAAACTGCGGAAAAACTGGCAAGCGATACCACCGCAAATGCCCTGCGTTTCTTTGCGATCGAGGCGTAAGATGAGCTTTATACCATTATATAAAATACAGCGTTCAAAACCAACTGGCGACGATAAACTACTGTTGCTTGACCGCAGCGGGAAAGTTCTGCTGCAACAGCTTGACAACAAAGAATATACCATACCCGAAGTAAAGATCATGCCGCAACTGCAGGATCAGATTCTGCCCCAATTAGGGCATTTTCGCGGCAAATTATGCTTCGGCTGCCGTCTGGAAAACGGTCAAGTGCCGCCCGCAGGAGTCACTCCGCTGGATGTGCGCGAAGCCCTGACCGCTGTTGCCCCTGCTGTAAAATCGCTGCTGCTGCGGGGCAAACCGATTCTGGAGTGGCTGTACAACCGTTCTTACTGCAGCGCCTGCGGCAATAAATTACAAGATCACGAACAAGAAGAAGCGCGCGTTTGTCCAAATTGCGGAATGTTGTTTTTCCCGAAAATCAGTCCGGCGGTGATCGTTTTGATCAAACGCGAAGACGGCAGGATCCTGCTGGCGCACAACTGCAAGTTCAGGGAAAAGGTCTACAGTCTGATTGCAGGTTTTGTGGAAGCCGGCGAAAGCGCCGAAGATGCCGTGCGGCGCGAAGTGCGCGAAGAAGTTGGTCTTGAGATCAAAAATATTCAATACAAGTACAGTCAAAGCTGGCCCTTCCCCGACTCGCTGATGCTGGGCTTTACCGCTGAATATGCCGCAGGAGAAGTCACTCCCGACGGCGAAGAGATCGTAGATGCCGATTTTTACCGTCCCGACGAACTGCCTGCGCTGCCGGGCAAAAGCAGTATCGCCCGGCGGATCATTGATGAATATATTGCTGAACAGAAAAAATAACTTATATACAGAGGTGTGGTTATGGAAAAACTTGTTATCATCGGCAGCGGTCCAGCAGGACTTACAGCGGCAATTTATGCAGCCCGTGCCAATTTGAATCCGCTGTTGCTGGCAGGCAATCTGCCGGGCGGATTGCTGACCCAAACCAGCGAAGTGGAAAATTTCCCCGGCTTTCCCGAAGGCGTCAACGGTTTTGAACTGATGATGAATATGCAGAATCAAGCCGAAAAATTCGGTGCCAGAATCGAAATAAACAATGTTGAATCTGTAAAGTTTTCCGACGGAGCCGAACAGATCATCACCCTTGAAGACGGCAGCACCGTTACCGCCCGCGCGGTGATCGTTGCCACGGGTGCCACTCCCCGCTGGCTGGGGCTGGAATCGGAAGAACGGCTCAAAAACTGCGGGGTATCGGCGTGTGCTACCTGCGACGGAGCATTTTTTGCGGATATGGATGTGGTCGTGGCTGGGGGCGGCGATTCAGCAATGGAAGAAGCGCTGTTCCTGACCAAATTTGCCAAACACGTTACTGTTGTGCATCGCCGCAGCGAACTGCGTGCATCCAAAATCATGGCGGAACGGGCGCTGGCACACGAAAAAATATCCTTTGAGTGGAACAGTCAGATCGTTGAAGTTCTCGGCAGCAGCGAAGTCGAAGGGATCAAAGTCAAAGATAACGCCTCCGGCGCCGAAAAAGTCATTCCCTGTCAGGGGCTTTTTGTTGCGCTGGGGCATATGCCGCAAACGGAATTGTTCAAAACGCAGCTTGAAACCGATGACAACGGCTATATCCGGCTCCAGAACAATACATCGCACACCAATCTGGCGGGAGTGTTTGCAGCAGGCGACTGCGCCGATGCGCGCTATCGGCAGGCGATCACCGCCGCAGCTGCAGGTTGCAGAGCCGCGATCGATGCCGAACGCTATCTGGGGGAAGCTCAATGAACAAAAAAACGTTGAACATAGACAATCCGGAAAATCTGGGCAGCCGTCTGCGCTGTCCCCATTGCGGAGAGTATCTTTATCCTGCTGATCTGGAAACATTTGCCCTCTGCTGCTACTGCAACGGCAAGATCGAAAACAATGCTGAATTGGAAGATTTTGTCATCGACCCCATGGTCAGGCAATGGGCTGACAGAAATAAAAATCAATGAACAACCCCTGCACTCAATGCCCGCGGCGCTGCAATATAATCCGCAGCGCTGAATATATTGCTGACGGCAAACTGCCCGGAGTTTGTCACGCCCCCGCCCTGCCGGTGGTGGCGCGGGCCGGTTTGCACCATTGGGAAGAACCAGTGATAAGCGGCGAACGCGGGTCGGGAACGGTCTTTTTTTCGGGCTGCAATCTCAATTGCGTTTATTGCCAGAATTACAATATAAGCAGCAAAGTGGAAGGCAAACTCATCTCGCTGGAGCGGCTGCGAGCCATTTACCGCGAACTTATTGATTCCGGAGCCCACAACATAAATCTGGTTACGCCCACTCATTACAGTCAGGTGATTTGCGAAAGTCTTACACCGCAGCTGCCCGTACCGGTAGTTTACAATACCAACGGTTACGACAGCGTGGAAATGCTGAAAAAATTTGATTCCAAAGTGCAGATTTATCTGACCGATTACAAATATGCCGATAACAATCTGGGGTTGCGCTACAGCGGCGTTGGCGATTACGCAGAGCAGGCATGGGATGCTATCGAAGAGATGTACCGTCAGACCGGGCCTTATGTTATAGATGACAACGGAATCATGCAAAAAGGTGTGATTATCCGCCATTTGATTCTGCCCAATGCCGTGGAAAACACTTTGCAGGTGATAAAAAAAGTGGCAGAACGTTTTCAACCCGGCGAGATACTTTTCAGTTTGATGCGGCAATATCTGCCCTGCGGAAAAGTATCAGCTGCCGAATACAGCGAAATCAATCGCACCGTGACCGACGAAGAGTACGAGATTATAGAAGAAGCGCTCTACACTTCGGGGATAGAAGACGGCTTTGTGCAGGATGGATCCAGCGCGTCCGATGATTTTATCCCCTGCTTTGACGGCAGCGGCGTCTGAACTTACTCCCACGAAATTGCTTTCAGCAGCCCGGCATTACGGGATTTATTGTTGGCAATGTTGACAAAAACACTCTGATTGGATAAATTGCCACCATCAAACAAGGAGTGTAATATGTTAAAAAAATCTTATGCTGTTACGGCGCTTTCATCGGCAATAGTGTTGACGGGGTGCAGCAATCTCAGCGAAAAAATCACAGGCAATACAACGGGGAAAAATCTGGATATGTCAGGCTATGTCATGCTGGCGGAAGCCGAAGCTGCCAATCCACAGACCGCCACACCCCAAGGCAGACTTATCATCGGCAATCTGAGTTACAAATCCCGCAAAGTCGGGATTCCTGCCGACCAGAAAACGCCCAGTACGGGATCGTTCCGTGCAGTCAGCCGTTCAACATTACTCGGCACCAGCGAAACAGTTGTGGAATACGATTTCACCGCCGCCAATTCTCAGGACCTGCAAATGATCGTAAAAAATATGACAGCAAAAATCAACGCGGTATCCGCACAAACGGTTTTTCCGCAGTAAATAATTATCAGAAAAAACCTCCTTTTTCTCCGGGGGTGTCCGTCAAGATACAACTTGGCGGGCACCCGTTTTTACTTTTATTCTTTTTTATTTGTTAATTTCATGGATTAAAAAAATAATAAAATTTATCAAAAAAAATTCACAGAAATCCCATAATTTTGTAAAAATGGTGTTTTTGGACATAGTTTGAGCGTGGGTTCGCTTGAAAAAAGCCACCCCCTTTTGTCAAATCCTTGTTTTTGAGTTCAAATGTATTCAAAAATAA
>SUWJ01000047.1 GCA_015061545.1 Lentisphaerota bacterium
ATTTCCATAGTAATTTTATTACGCATCTGATCTTTCCTTTATTTTTTATTGTGGTTATTAAAAAATAAAGGTCAGATGCACTTTTGTCAAACAACTCGTCCCATCACAAAATTTGGGACATTAACAATTAACAAAAGGAGAAAGAAAAATGAAAAAGTCAACTTCCGCCCATGGGCGGGTGAAACGTGTACGTTTCACCCTGATTGAACTCCTCGTGGTCATCGCCATCATCGCCATTTTGGCGGCGATGCTGCTGCCGGCACTTGCTGCCGCACGCGAGGCTGCCCGTGTATCCAACTGCGTGTCGCAGCTCAAACAGATCGGTCTGGCACAGTTTATGTACGCCAACGATAACAACAGCTACATTGCCGTTGCCACTATGACTGGCGGTGGCAGCTGGGCTGATTTTGGTTGCTGGTATTTTCCTAACAACAAATCATTTCCCGATAAATCCGCCTTCAATCAGCTGTTGAGCGGCGGTTATATGGGTGTGCAGGTCGATTCCGAAGAAACCGATATTTCCGACATTGCCGAACGTTATTTCAAGTGCCCGAGCGACAGTGCCAACTTCCAGAAGTCGGTTACAGAGGTATCGTATGCCAGTTATATTTACTGGCCTTTTGGAGCCAAAACTCCCACCGGTGCAGAAATTTCGACCAGAACTCCCAAACGCGTACTTGTCGGCCGCGACAATCCCGGCTGCGTGCACATGGCTGACCTGGTGGAAATCGCTTCGATGAAAGGCAACCACGCTTCCGACATCAACTTGCTCTATCTGGGCGGCCATGTCAAGAGCGAAGTAATGGATGACCCCAGATTCTCTGCCAACAGCTGGTATGGCATTGCTGATAAGTACGATGAAGTTGAAGACTGAGCGAGCAGTATTATAAATTATAATCAGGAATAAAAATTATGAAAAAGCAATTTACTTTGATTGAACTGTTGGTGGTGATCGCCATCATCGCCATTCTGGCAGCCATGCTGCTGCCTGCACTCTCTGCCGCCCGCGAACGCGCCCGGGTTGCCAACTGCATAAGCAACCTCAAGCAGATCGGTCTTGCCAATCATATGTACGCCAACAAGAATAAGAGCTATCTGCCCTTCTCCTACTATGGTGCAGCGCATATGAACCGCGCGGGCAGCTATTTCGGTACCTGGAACTCTATGGCGGGCGGTTATCAGCCCAACTTGCTGGTGCGTCTGGGCTATCTGGGCAGCCGTCCCACCAGTCAGGCCTCTTTTGACAGTCTGGTGCTTAAATACTATCGCTGCCCCAGCGATTCAGCCAACTGCGTGAATGTGGTTACGCCCAACACTCATAACGCCATGAGCTACCTTTTCTGGAACTATACCGAAGAAGAAGCCAAGAATGAAATCGGTGGCGACGGCAAGGCTCGTGTTATCGTTGGCCGCGACAATCCCGGTGCGGTGATCTGGGGTGAATACACCGGTGTCGGCGGCATCGGCAAAGGCGCCAACCATCCGAGCAACGTCAACACCCTCTATCTGGGCGGCCATGTTACCAGTCACGTCTACAAGAAGGCTGACGGTGAATTCTGGATGGGCGGCTGGGGTCGTTTGCCCGCCAATCTGGATGAAATCCAGAAATAATTTACTGTAACAGCAGCTTGATCCGGAGTGTTGGAAAATCAATGCTCCGGATCGTGTTGTCTTGAAAGATTGGGCAGGCAGGGCAGACTTGCCGCTCAATCACCCTTTAAGAAACGGAATATGATCAATGAAGATGAATTTTTACGGGCGCGAGCTGAATGTTTACCGTGCCAATTTGCACACCCATACTACAACTTCTGACGGCGAGTTCACTCCGCAGGAAACGGTCAATGCTTATGCGGCGGCGGGGTATGATGTGTTGAATTTGAGCGACCATTGGAAGACCAACGACATTTCGCAGCTCGATCCGCAGGGCATGACGCTGCTGTCGGGGATCGAACTGGCGCCTTCGGGCCCGCGCAGGATCGAGTGTCATATTCTGGGAATTGATGTGCCTTACGGTTTCCCCGGTTATTATGATTCGGTGCAGGAGGGGATCGACTCAATCAAATCCTCCGGCGGTCTGGCGTTTATGGCACATCCGCGTTTCAGCGGGCTTACCTGCACGGATCTGCTGGAATACGATAATTTGCTGGGGATCGAAGTTTACAACACCGCATCGCGCTTTTCGGGCAAGGAATCCAGCGCGGCGGTGTGGGATGAATTACTCTATTTCAAACGCGATTACACCGCTTTGGCGGTTGACGATATGCACTCCGACACCGATAAATTCGGCGGCTGGACAATGATTTGCGCCGTTGACAAAAGTCGGGAAAGTATTGTTCAGGCTTTGCGCGACGGCTGTTTTTACGCTACTCAGGGTCCGCAGATATATGCTCTGGAATACGAAAACGGCATCTTCCGCGCCAAGTTCGATCCTGCGGTACGCGCTATGGTAATGGCTGACCGCAGTCTGGCACAATGTATCCGCGTGGAAGCCGCTCCGGGTATGGCAGAAACTCCTTTGGCGGAATCCTGCGAAATAAATATTGCCAAATGGCTGGCACCGGGGCAATATTTCCGTCTGGAAATCATGGATGAGCGTGGACGCTTTGCCTGGAGCAATCCGATACGCTTCAAGGCTGCGGAATAAGGAGAATCGTCGGCTATGGAATTTCAATACAACGGTGTGCAGTACGGCCCCGCTCCGTGGTGGACTTTAAGCGATGATCTTGAGCGCGATGAACTTATCCGCCAGATGGATGAAATGCGCTCCAAACATATTTACGAATTGATCCTCTACGCCAATTACGGCTTGAAAAAACCTGACTTCCTCAGCGATGAATGGTTCGATCTGATCGGGTTTTTGCTGGAAGAATTTGCCAAACGCAATATGTCCTGCTGGATCTACGATGAACTCTCATGGCCCAGCGGAACCGCCGGCGGGATCATTCCGCGGGATTACCCCGAATACCGGATGCGCTGCCTTGACCGCAGCGAATATATCGTAGAACCCGATCGCTCCATTCAGCTGCCGTCGGGCGATATGGTGCGCTACTGCGGCGTTTTTGCCCACGGCAGCCGGACGCCGGAAAAATTGATCCCCGGTACGGTATATACCAACCACAGCGGTGCCGCTGTCAAAGTTACGGTGCTGGAAGTCAAGTTGATCGAAAGCGTATTTTTTCACAATATCGGTACCGAAAGCACCTGGAACCAGCCCGGTCAGCTGGATGCCCTCAATCCCGCTGCGGTGCGCTGCTGGATGAGTTATATCCACGAAAAATACAAAGCGCGTTTCAGCAATTATTTCGGCAGCGTGGTCAAAGGCTTTTTCTACGACGAAACCACCATGACTTCCGTCGATCGGACCGACCGTATTCCGTGGACGTGGGATCTGGAAGAATCTTTCCGGCGCGAGTACGGCTGGTCGTGTGCCGATAACTACTGGAAACTGCTTTACGAAAACGACGAACCCGACAGCGAACAGTTCCGCTATGATTTCTGGCGCTTTACCGGCAAGCGTTTTGCCGATGCTTTTACCGGGCAGATGGGCAGGTGGTGTGCCGAAAACAATCTGGCGCTGACCGGTCACGGCTGGCCCGAAGAACCCGCCTGCCAGCGGCTGATGATCAACACCATCGGCGATCTGCACTATCAGCAGCGTCACGCGCAGGTACCGGGGACGGATCACCTGGAGCTGAAAAATTGTTTCTCCGAAAATATCGCCATGGGCGGCAACGTTAAAGGCTGGGCGCGCAACTACATATATTCAGCAAAACACGCCCCTTCGACTATGCGTTACAACGGCGGCAGCCGTTCGCTGGTGGAAATCAGCGGCATTTGCGGATTCAGCTCGCCTTTGTGCGATCAGCGCTGGGTGATGGATTTTATGTTCTCCATGGGGATAAATATTATCAACTCCGCCATCGGCTTTTCGCTGCGCGGTTTCCGGAAATACGGCTGCTGCGCCGAACGGGCCATGCCCTATTACGAATATTATCGGGATTTTTCGGACTACATTGCCCGCGCCAGTTATTTCAACAGTCAGGGGTGGCTTAAAACCGAATTGGCGGTGCTGAGTCCTCTCTCCTCCAAATTCAGCCAGTCGGTCATCACTCCTGATACATCCATGCGCCAAGAAAATACTCCTTTTGCGGAAGGTGCCGACAGTTGCGAAGCCACGCTGCAGGTGTTGGATACGCTTTGCCGCCGTCATCGGGAGTTTGAACTGCTCTTTGAAGATGTGCTGCTGGAAGGCGAGGTCAAGGCAGGCGCTTTGAGCGTTCCGCGCAGCAGCTTCAAGGTTATAATTCTGCCCCAGGCGCAGGTTATAGACGATGCCGTGGCAGAAAAACTGGCCGATTTTACAGCCCACGGCGGCAAAGTTATCGCCGTCGGCGCTGCGCCCAAACGGACGGTACGTCACGATAAAACTTGCCGCAATGCAGATTTGAGCAAAGTAATAACTCATCGGCTGGATTTTACCGATGTAAACTTTGCCGATCAGCTGGAAAAACTGCTGGCAGAACTTTCCGCCGCCGATTACACCCTTTCGGGCGAAGGCTGCCGCGAGGTGATAACCCAGCTGCGCAGCGACGGAAATCGGCACGGACTTTTTATCTATAACGCTGTCGGCGGCGATAAACTCCTGCAGCTCGATTCCCCCGCGCTGGGTACGGCGGATGCGATTTTCGACCCCGGCGACGGTAAATATTTTGCCCCCGATCAAAGCGGCAGGATCGCGCTGAATCAGGGGCAATCGCTGATCTGCATTTGGGATAAATCTCTTGACAGGACCAATCTGCCCCCCGCCGCCGAAGCCATGTGGAGCAAGGTCGATAGCTCCGCAGTAACATGGCTGCCGCTGCAATGGAGCATTGCCGGAACATTGAACAATACGCTGCGGCCCCAGCTTGAGCTTTGGCACGACAACGGATTTATTGCCATCGAAGACAGCGCCTTCTGCCCCTTCCAGCTGGATCCGGAGCAGGAGCCTTATGTCACGCTGCGGGGCAGATTTACTGTTGCTGCGCAGGTGCCGGCAGATTTACGGCTGCGTTTTGATTCGGCAGATTTCCGCGATTTGAGCGTAAACGATCGCAAGGTGGCAAATCCTCCGCAGCAGGAAGTGATTTTCCACGGGGTGAATGTATCAGTAAATATTGCTGAATACTGCCGCGGAGGAGAAAATATCTTTACGGTAACGGTGCCGGTATCCAAGTGGTATGGTCATAAATACGGGATCCGCCGCCACTTTGTGAACCTGATCCGCTTGCTGGAACTTATGCCGCTGGCTGGTTCGTTCGGTGTCAACGGCAATATGCAAGTGGATAAAGTTCCCGCTGTGCTGCGAGCAGGGGATTTGCGTGAACAATCTCTGGCGCAGTTTGCGGGAAAATTGTGCTTGCAAAGTTTCTTTGACTGCCCCGAAAATCTGCTGAGCAGCCGCCGTCTGGTCTGTTCGGCAACTGCAGCGGCGCTGCGACTGCGGCTCAACGGCTGCGATCTGGGGTGCAAGCTCTGGCATTACGGCGATTTTCAGCTGCCCGAAGGTTTGCTCAAACGTTCAGGCAATTATCTGGAAATGGAAATAACCAACCCCTTCGGCAATCTTTATCCGCGGCGCTGGGATGCTAATCTGGATCGTCAGCTGCCCTTTACGTTACCCGAATTGGGTTTGTTCTGAAAGTAAAACAATTCAAAAAAGGAGTTATCAATATGCTGGATAAATCGTTGACCTTTTACCATTTTATTATGAAAATGCCCCGCGAACGGCTGGCGCTGATGCCCGAACCCAAATTGCCTGAAGGTTACACTTTTGCCATGTACGAAGACGGCAACGAAGTCGATTGGGCGCGGCTGGAATCGCAGGTTCTGGAGTTCCCCAGTCAGGAAAAAGCGCTGGAATATTTCAACCGCGAATACCGCGATCCTTACCGCAACGAACTTTACAAACGCTGTGTCTTTATCAAGAATCCTGAAGGCAAAGTCGTTGCCACCACCACCGCGTGGTTCATGGATACCTCGCTGGGGCATCGCGGCTGGCTGCAATGGATTTCCACCGATCCGGCCGAACAGGGTAAAGGTCTGGGCAAGGCGGTGATAATCAGGGCAATGCAGCTTTTTAAAGACGTGGAACCCAATTCCGATATTTATCTGCATACTCAGACCTGGAGCCATACGGCGATCTATCTTTACCACAAAATCGGTTTTGAAGCCTTCCCCATCGATCACGTTAAAGTGCAGTGGAACAACGAACGCGGTTACGAAATCATGCACAACGGCACCGCCGATGCGCTGGTGGAGCTGGAAAAAGTCTTCAAGCCCGAACTGATCAAATCGCTGCGTGACGGTATGCTTATGCCCAACGACCGCGAACGCACCGACTGGCCGCCCGCCGAAGATATAATTCAGGCGTAAGAGAGGATTGTAAGTTTGAATTCATATAACGGCAGTAAAATCTATCACAGATAAAGGTTGCTATCTTTCTTATAAAAAAAGTTGGAATTACTTTTATTGCCCGTAATAAAAGTAATTCCGGCGAAAGTTTTTGGAACCCGTTTTTGAGGTTGGGGCTGCTTTCAGAGCGTGATGGTGTCGTTGGCGCTGGTCAGGTGCATGAAAGAAGTATTGTTCCAGACTGCCAGCTGCCATTGAGCGTTACGGCGCTGAAAAACCGACAATGACGCATTGTGGCAAAGCGGTCGGAGATTACCTGATCCAACCACGCCCACCGCCAGATTGAATATCCGCTGTAAAACTCCGCCGTGAGTTACCAGCAATATTTTCTGATTCGGGTGTTCAGATGCAATTTTTTCCATAAAACGGTTGATCCGTTCCTGAAACTGCAGCATAGATTCCCCTTCGGGCGGGGCGGCATCAAAACTGCTCTGCCGGATCTGCTGCATAAGCAATGGATAGGCTGCGTTCAGCTCCGCGAAGGATCGGCCTTCCAGCGCGCCAAGGTGCCACTCCCGCAGTTCAGGCGTAAAGAATACGGGCGTATCGGGGTGATATTGCATGATTGCTGCGGCGGTGGCGCGGGTGCGTTTAAGATCGCTGACATAGACGATATCGAATTTTGCGTCTTTGAGAAATTCTGCCAGACAGTTCACTTGCAGTTCGCCTGTTTCATCCAGCAGCGTATCTTGCTGCCCCTGGATCCTGGCCTGTAAATTGGCGGCGGTCTGACCGTGGCGTACAACGTAAAACTCGGTTGAATCGGCTGTTTTCATGGCGTAAATTTTCCGATAAAAAAGGGTGGTCATTGGGGTATGACCACCCGTAAAAGGCAGAATTGTCAGCAGAATTCCAGCACGCCGAAATCTTCCGGACAATGGAAATTCAAAGCGTGAACGGGATTCCAGCTGATCCAATGGGGATGGCTGGTACGGTCGCCGCACTTATAAGCATTCATGCGCCAGAAAGTTCCCGCCGACGGCTGTTTGAAAGTGGCATACTTTTTCATCAGCTCAAAGGGAATGTAAAAGCCTACCCGGTAGGTGGTATCGCCCACGATTTCAGGGTCGATAACATCGGGCATGGTATGGAATTTTTTAAGCATAAGCATATCTTCTTCGGGCAGGATGGTAAAATCCTTGAAGCCGTTTTCCGTGTGCGTGTTGTCGCGGATGTAGTAGAGGAGCATTCCCTTGCCGGCATTCATTTCCAGATTAAAATATCCGGCTCCGGGCAGCTGCCAGAAAAATTCCACGCAGCTGTCGCGGCAGACTGATTCCTGAAAATCGGTATGAACGCTTTTGACATAGTAATCTTTGACCAGAAACAATCCGTAGATACCGCTTTCGTCGTACTGCATTTTAAGCTCAGTTTCGGGGCGGTGATTGCTGCTTTCGCAACGGGCATTGACTATGCGCAGCGCTTCAACATCTTTCCAGCACGCCGAATCCCATTCAGCAGCGAGATCGACCGCTGCCGTTGTTTTTTTGATCTGATATTTCATTGTTAAAATCCTTTTTTGGGGCTTTACAGCCAATTGTAAACTGCTTTGTTTTTAATATAATCTATTTGCAGGCAAATGCAACTTTGCTATAGCGATTTTATAAAGCAACCGATAAAATACTTTACCGTGGAACAAGGGATCAGCCGCATCAGCTGCGAAAGTGAGAAATCAGGCAGGAGCTATGCCGCCTTGGCGCTGAACAACGGCTTTTAAGTTTGAAGAGTGGCAAAAAGCCGCAACCGGCAGTATATTAAATAGGCAAGAAAGGTTTGATTATGAAATTTTTTACATCCTGTGCCGAAGTCATGGAGTTTGCCAATATTCTCATGCCTGCGGAAATGGTGGAAGTTGAAAAACTTTATCCCGTTTATCTCAACAGTTATTATCTTGATTTGATCGACTGGAACAACTGGCAGCAGGATCCCATTGCACTGCAATGTCTGCCCCGATCAGCTGAGCTGGCAGATAAGAGTTCCAGCTTTGACCCATTGGCCGAAGAAGAACAGATGCCGGTTGCCAAGCTCATTCACCGCTTCCGCGATCGGGTGGTGATTTTAGTTACGGGCAAATGCGCCATGCGCTGCCGCTTCTGTTTCCGTAAGCGGGAGTGGGCGGCGGGCAATGATTTGAGCGATTTGAGCGATAAGGAATTGGATGATATTATCTCTTACCTTGCCGCTCACCGTGAAGTGCGCGAAATACTGCTTTCAGGCGGCGATGCCATGATGCTGCCCATTGCGCGGCTGGAGAATATTCTGCGGCGGCTTAAAAGTGTTGAATCTATCGAAATAATCCGTATTGCCAGCCGTATACCTGTAGTTTGGCCCCAGCGCATTACCGATGATATTGCCAATATGCTGGGCGGATTTCCCGGCGTCTGGTTTGCCACGCACTTCAACCACCCGCGGGAGCTGACTTGCGAGGCGTTGGCTGCCTGCGGCAAACTTATCCGCGCCGGAGTTCCGGTAATCAATCAAACCGTTTTGCTCAAAGGTGTGAACGATAATGCCGATGTGCTGGAAACTCTTTTCCGTAAACTGGTTGCCAACCGCATAAAACCCCACTATCTTTTTCATGTGGACCCGGTGCGCGGCGTCAGGCATTTTGCCACAGGTATTGAGTGCGGATTGAATATATTGCGCGAGTTCCGCAGCCGGCTTTCTTCACTGGCGGTGCCGACTTTTGCCATAGATCTGCCGGAAGGCGGCGGGAAAGTCGCGCTGCAGCCTGAGTATAAACTCAATGGACTTTATCCGGATATTCACGGCAAAAAATGGATCCGGTACGATACTCATTTACCGGCTGAAGAGTAAAGTTTCAAGTTAGGATTTTTTATTGGCTCTGTTCCCAATACGGGTAGGTCAATAAAAAGCTATATGATTAACCTTTGTATTGCGACTTTTTTTAACTTGAATGAGGGTGTTGCAAAACTCTGGATAGTTTTGCAACACTTTTTTTGTAGTAATTAAGCTCAAATATGTAACATATCCGGTTATTCTGCGTTATATTTTTGCATTTTCTCATAAATTTGCTTTGAGGGGCAGCCGTTAACGATAATATAAA
>SUWJ01000014.1 GCA_015061545.1 Lentisphaerota bacterium
AACACTTTTTTTGTAGTAATTAAGCTCAAATATGTAACATATCCGGTTATTCTGCGTTATATTTTTGCATTTTCTCATAAATTTGCTTTGAGGGGCAGCTGTTGGCATCATTATAAATGCGCTTCAAATTCAAATGCAGGGAGTTCACACGTTTAAACCTAACGATATGATTCATGGCAAGTTCGGCGAAGCCTTGCGGCGGGCTGCTGACTGCGGAGTAAAGATCCTGGTATTGGATCGTTTGGTTGAGTCTGACAGTATAACCGTAAATCGCCAGCAGGACCGCTATTTGATTGCGTTGAAAAGTTGCCGCTATAAAAGATTTGTTGAGCGGCAATTTTATTCAAGGAGAGTTTGACAAAATTAAATGAGCGTGTATATTTATTCCCCATAAGCCATAACACCGGTACAAATATAGATACAGGACAGGATAACATGGATTTCAAAGCGATTTACCAGAAGCTTAATCAGCACTTCCACGATACGGATTTTGAGCGTAATACCAGAAAAATATTGGATTTGGAAAAACGCATATGTCACAAAGATTTTGTTGCGTCCACCGCTTATATTGCCGAAGAGATGCGCAAGGCCGGTTTCAGCGATGTGGAAATTATTTCCCACCCCGCCGACGGCGTAACTTGTGTAAATGACTCCGTAATGCCTGAAGCGTGGGATCTGGAAGGCAGAGCTGTTTTGGAAGTGGTTTCGCCGTGGCCCGAAAATGAACGCATTATTGCCGACAGCGATGAAATTGCCTACGCTGCTGCCACCTGGAGCGGGCCGACTCCGCCAGGCGGCAGTACCGGCGAATTGATCGCCTACGATCCTGAGCATATGGAGCGTATGCGCGGCAAGTGGGTCTATTACGAAGGGATCCCCAATGGCGCAATCAATCAGCCGCTGGCAGAAGCCGGTGCGCTGGGGATCGTTGCCACCGACTTGGAGCAGGGTTGGCGCGACCCTGATTCCACCCATTGGATGAACGGTTTGGGCAAATGGGGCTGGTATTTCCTTAAAGACGATAAGCGGATCCCGATTTTTATTATAACCGCCCGCCGCGCTCTGGTGTTGAAAAATGAGCTGAAAATGGGGCATAAAGTTGTACTTAAAGGCGTGTTGAACTCCCGCATATACGATGGCGAGATCTTCACCGTTACGGGGATCATTCCGGGCGAAAGCGCCGAAGAGTACGGTTTGCTGGCTCATATGTACGAGCCGTTCCTTTCCGATGACGCGGGCGGTGTGGCGGCCGGTATCGAAATCGGACGTATGATCAAGGATTCAGGGATCAAACTGAAAAGGACATTGCGGGCGGTGTTCAGCTTTGAGCATTACGGATTTGTCTTCTACTTTGCCAGTAAGCACCACAAGCTCAAGGCGGCGATGAATCTGGATATGATTTCTACAACGATGTATCGGGATTACAGTTTCCCGATGCATTGGCGTTTGAGTACGCTGGGAATGCCGTTTTTCGGGGATTTGCTGATGATGCAGCTGATCCGCGAAATAATGCCTGAATTGCGGATCGACCCCACTTACGGAACGCTTTCCGACGACACAATGGGCGGAGATATAATGTACGGGATCCCCACCAACTGGCTCTGCGTGGAAAATACTCCGTCGCCGATGCATCACTCATCCAATGCAATTTTTGCCGATGTGGATTGGGATCTGGCAAAAAATGCCAGTACTCTGGTGGCGCTGTTCAGCGCGTTTCTGCTTTCGGCGGATGAGGCTGATTACCGTAAAGTGCTGCCGGAATTCTGTCAGCTGGCAGCCGAACGGGCAGGCGCTTATCAATACGATACAGCATATCAGCGCAAGGTACGCTGCGACTTTGCCGAAGGTCAGCTGCTCAGTATCAATGATTGGATGCCGGGGGTTATCACTCCGGAAGCGGCTGCTGCGGTCGTTCAGCCCTGCCGTCTGCCCGATGCCGGACTGGTTGCTGAAACCGAAAATGAAAAAACAGCCGCTGATATGGTGATCCGCCGCTTTGAGCCGGGCACCGTCTGGAGCTTGAATAAAGTGCCTTACGCCGAGCGCGATTACTGCGGCGGCAGAATCAACAAGGTGTATTACTCGCTGCTGGATGGCAAACGCACGCTGCTGGAAGCGCTGCGAATGGCAGATGTGGCGCTGGACTGCCGCACTACCGATGAAGAGATCGGCAAAGTGATCAAGTTCATGCGCTATCTGGAAAAATACAATTACCTTGAAATAAAATAATCAACGGCAAACTGTTTGGCTGTTGACGGCACTTTTCTTATGGCATAACCGCCCCGGGAAAGGTGCCGTTTTCATTCAGTAAAAAAGCATCACTTCAGGATTTTACCCGTGTTACTTTAATACGGTCATTGCCAGGCCGCTCAGGATCAGCGATACGCCGCAGAGTTTGGGCGCGGAGCAGCGTTCCTTCAGGATCAGTATGCCGCCTGCCATGCCGAAAATCAAGCCCAGCTGGCGGAACACCTGCACATAAGATACGTTGCTTACATAGTTCATTGCCAGCAGAACGGTTGTGTAGGTAAATGAAGCAAAAAGACCTGCCAGCAGCGCCATGCGTTTCTGGCGGCAGAGAATGTTTTTCATATTCTTCAATTCCCCGGGATAAATCATCACCACGATCAGCAGCAGCGTAACCAGCGAAATAGAACGCGTAGAGTAAAAAGTCAGCGACAGCACCGGTTTGCTTAATTCAGGATAAGCCGAACAGAAAATGTCCTGTGCCAGCTTGTCAAATACCGTGTAGCCGGTAGTTCCGCAAGCCACCAGAAAGATGAAAAACAATTTGCTGTTGAAGTAATCTTTCAGTTTGAAGTGCGAAAAATCCTGCAGGGGCATCATCATACAGCCCAGAAACACTACTGCCATTCCGCAGATCGCCAGCGGCCGCAGCGGTTCGCCCCAGCCGGAAAGCGATGTTACTGCCGCCGTCAGCAGGATCGGCAGCGAGCGCATCATCGGGTATGCGGTAGACATTTCCATCGTCCGGTAAGCCCGCACCAGCCCCAGGCAGTAACAAAGGTCGAAGCAAATCGAGCAGAACAGAAAAACATAAAACATTGTCGGCAATGCCAGCACATTCACCGGAGTCCAGAACTGAACGTGCAGCCAGATCGTACAGGCAGCCACCCCGATAAGGGTGTAAAACGACAGCGACATGGACGAACGTTTTGCCACCAGATTCCACGATGCGTGCAGCACCGCCGAAAATACAATCAAAAAAAATGCAGTAAAGGTCATATTTGTTCCCTGATTTTACGCTTGAGAAAGCATGGATCAATTATCTGCCGTCCGGGGAATACAGTTCTGCTGAACGGCAGATAAACATTCCTTTAATATACACTCCCCGTAAAGATTATTCAAGCCTGATTGCTGCTAAAAGTTGCGAACTTGCCATACCGTCAATGCGGTCAATATATACACTTTTTTTCAATACAGATTTGCGGAAAAGTTGTTGCGGTGGTAAATTACTTGCCATACAGCGTGGCCTGATTAATCGAAAGAGTGTTGTTTTATATGAGAATTCTGCTTGGAGGTGTGCCGTTCGGGCGCGGAAATATTGGCGATGAAGCAATATTGAATTGCGTTGTCGGCATATTCAAGCGCAATTTTCCTGATGTCGGTTTAGCGGTGGCAACGGCAGACGCAGATAGCGTTGCGCGTAACTTCAAGGTGGAAACTCTGCCTGCCTTCGGTTTTGACCCTGCATACACTATGCGTGATTTCAGGCGCGAACTCAAAAACTTTGATATGTTTGTCTGGGCCGGCGGAAATGGTTTGTCCGATTACCCGCATATCGGCGCTGAGCTGCTGGAAAATGCCCAGAAACTCAAGCTGAAAACGGTTATATGGCAGGTGGGGATGAGCCGCGAACTCAATCCGGAATTCTTCCAGCTGCACGGCCGCAAGCTCCGCATGGCTGAACTGCTGGGTATAACCCGGTATTGGGAGCATAAGCTGGAACAGAATATCCGCCGGCGGCTGCAAGCGTGTGTATCGCGCTGCGATCTGGTGGTGCTGCGGGATCAGCCCAGTTTGATCGAACTGCATATTTCAGGCGAATTCCCGGCTGCATTTTACGGTGCCGACTCAGTTATATTGCAGCAGCCCGCCGCAGGTGAGTTGCTGGAAAAAGATCCTTTCGGTCGCCGTTCGGTAGCAATTTGCGTTGCCGAGAAACTTTCCCGCCGTAAATTTCTTGAAGCTGTAGAGTTTTTGCGCCGTATGCAAAACGAGCTTAACGTCCGGTTGGTGTTTATTCCGATGACGGACAACGACCGGTTGCTTATGGAGCCGCTGGCAGAGGCGTTAGGTAAGGAAAGCGGCAATTACTTTTGCAATTTTACCGAGCCGGGTGAAATTCAGAATATCGTCGGCGCCTGTCAGCTGCTTATCAGCGGACGGCTGCAGCTTACGATCATGGCGCTCAATGCCAATGTGCCGGGGATCGGGGTGGCCAACTCCAGCAAGATCGCCAACTGTTTGAATATGTTTGGACTGCCTGTATTCAACAATCAGAGCAGTATTGATTTTGATACACTTTTTGCTGAATGCAAGCGCTGGCTTGCCGAAGAAGAATTTGCGCAGCGGGCGGGGGAAGTCCGCCGTAAAATGCTGAACCGCCTGACCGTCAGCGAAGGCTATTTGCAGGAGTTGGTGCGCCCGAAACTTTGAGCTTGCTTTTGTGTTGGATTTTGATTTTTACCGCAGATTGGTTTTTATCCGGTGCTGCATAAAAGTTTTTTCCTGTTGAACATTGCAAAAAAATCATTGTCGGTGTATTTTAAACAATCACATACAATCATTGAGGTGTAATATGGCAAAAGTACAGGAATGGGATCAGCAGGCTTTCGCCGCTGCGGCAGCTGAAGGCGTGGTGCTGGTCGATTTTTACGCGGTTTGGTGCGGCCCCTGCAAGATGATGATGAGCGTGCTGGAAAAGGCCGTCGAAGCCTTTGACGATGCTCAACTGAAAGTCGGCAAGGTCAATATCGATCAATGCCGTGAGCTTGCCGCCGAACATGGAGTGAGGACGATCCCCACTTTCAAGGTAATCAAAAACGGTAAGGTCGTTGCAACGCTTATCGGGGTTCAGAGTCAGAAGCGTTTAGTAGAGGCTATCGAAAGCGCTTTGGCATAAAAGCATTTTTTACGGGATGAAACAACAGATTATCGATGTGGTCGCCGCAGTCATCTACGACTGCGGCGGCAGAATTTTGGCGTGTCAGCGGCCGCAAGGCAAGCCGTTGGCTGGCTTTTGGGAGTTCCCGGGCGGAAAAGTCGAGCCGGGAGAATCGCTTGGCAGAGCTTTGCAGCGGGAGCTGCAGGAAGAGTTGGCGCTGCAGGTGACTGTGCTGGACGAGATCTATCAACTTACCGTAAATACAGCCGACGGCAATCGGCTGCTGCTGCATTTTATCCGGGCGCTCAAACAACCGGGCAGCGAGCCTGTCAGCTGCGAAAATCAGCACTTCCAATGGCAGGCGATAAATCAGCTTGAAACTCTGGATTGGCTGGAGTCGGATAAAGAGTTTGTCCGCTATCTGATGCAGCCTTACCGGGGGTAAGACAAAGCGCATTGAAATTTGAAAAAAAGTTTATTTAACAATAAATTTACATATTTGAGGAGATTTTTTTATGAAGATGATTGATGCTTACAGCGGTTTTTCCATTGATTTCTCGCGGATGAATGTAACTGCGGAACAGTTGGATGCTTTGCAGGATAAATTCAACCGCGCCGCTGTTGAAATGGCGGCGCTGGAAGCGGGTGCAGTCAAGAATCCTGATGAAAACCGCAAAGTAACGCACTTTTCCGACCGTATCGAATACCGCACTTCGGAGCTTTTCCGCGAAGTGGAAGATTTTGCCGAAGCGGTGCGGCTGGGCAAGGTCACTGCGGGCAGCGGTAAAAAATTTGACGCCGTGGTGGTCAACGGTATCGGCGGTTCGGCGCTGGGACCGCAGCTGCTGCAGTTTGCCATTAACGGACCTTATTGGAACGAAAAAACTTCCGCCGAACGCAACGGTTATTTGCGGGTATATTTTCTGGATAATACCGACCCTGCCGGTGTGGCGGATCTGCTGGAACTCATCGACCTGGAAAATACGCTGCATCTGTGCGTTTCCAAGTCGGGCGGAACGCAGGAAACATTCAACAATCTTACCGCGCTGGAAAATGTTTACGCTGCACGCAATCTTGACTTTGCCGCTTACGCCTGCGCCGTTACCATGCCGGGCAGCAAACTGGATGAGCACGCCAAAGGCAATAACTGGCTGAAAGTTTTCCCCATGAAGGAATCCATCGGCGGACGTACCAGCGAAACCAGCATTGTGGGTCATGTGCCTGCGGCGCTGGGCGGGATCGATTTCCGTATGTTTCTGGAAGGTGCCTGCCGCATGGATATCTGGACCCGCAACAAGAGTTACCGCGACAACCCCGCTATGACGCTTGCCGCCATGTGGTACATTGCAGGAGCCGGTCGGGGCGACCGCAATATGGTGATCGTGCCTTACAGCGACCGTCTGGTGCTGCTGTCGCGCTATCTGCAGCAGTTGGTTATGGAAAGTCTGGGCAAGGAACTGGATCTGGACGGCAAAACCGTGCATCAGGGCTTGAACGTTTTCGGCAACAAGGGCGGTACCGATGCCCACGCATTTATCCAGCAGCTCAACGACGGACGCGACGACTTTTTTGCCACCTTTATTGAAGTCATGCAGGATGCCGATGCCGTTAAACTGGATGGCGATCTGACTATGGGTGATTATCTGCACGGCTTCCTTTACGGTTTGGCGGCGGCGCTGGAAAGCAAGAAGCGGCCCGTTATAACTATGGAAATATCGACCGTTTCGCCCGCCAACCTCGGGGCGCTGATCGCACTTTACGAACGGGCGGTGGCGATTTATGCGGAATTTATCAATATCAACGCCTTCCATCAGCCCGGAGTGCAGGCTTACAAACTGGCTGCCAAAGGTATGCTGCAGGCGCGCGAACAGCTTTTCGGCAATTTGAAAAACCGTCCGGTTACCGGCAGCGCGGCGGAACTTGCCGCCTGTACCGGTTTGGGCGATAAGGTTCCGGTGGTGGCAGGCTGGCTCAACCGCGCCGTTGCCAATCCCGCCGAGTACAGCGTGGAGCGCAAATTTTCCACCGATATCAACGACTGGGTATATACCGTCAAATAAAATTTCCACAAGGAGTTCGTATGGCTGTTGTCTGGCTGATAATTCTGGTGCCGGTGGTTCTGTTCATCTTTCTTTTCAACGATATGGTGCTTAAACGGACCCGGGTCGATTACAATCTGGCGGTGGTGCTTGGTGCGCTGGAACAGCGGGTGGTGACTGCGCAGGAGCTGGCAGAAAATATTGCTGAAACCATGCCCGATGAATCCGCTGCTTTGACCGAGCTGGCGGGGAGCTACTCGCGGCAGGCTGCATTGACGGTCAAAGTCGAGCTGGATAAAAAACTTTCGGAGCATCTGAACACCATAAGGCTTCAGCTGGAAAAAGAGCCTGATAATGCGAAATTAGTCAAGGCGATCAAAGAGGCTGATTCGGCTATGGTCAAGGCGGAAGCAGCGTATAACGAATCTGCCCGTTTGATCAACGCAGCTTTGGATCAGCCCTGCGGTCGGCTGCTGGGCAGAGTGATGCACCAGCAGCCCCGCGTGATAATAGAGCGCAGCTGACCGCAGCTGATCGCGGAAAAATTTATTGCGAGCTTATTCAGAGATAGTAAGGACCTTTTCTGCCGTAATCGAAAGCGATTTTATCGTTGTAGCTTTTGATGACAGGCGGGTGTTCATCTGCCGCGCAGGCGTTGTCGGCATTGCCCCATTCGATAACTTCGTTGGGGGCGAGCTCCAGCTCAAAGGTATCGGCGGCAAGCTGCTTCAAGCTGCGCTGCGGCGCAACGGCAAGATCTTCCGAAATATGATTGCTGCCGAACCAGCGCAGCGTACCGTGATAGGCCTGTCGGGTGCTGCTGATCCTGAAATAGACCACTTTGCCATCCTGCCACGCGGCAGAAACTACCAAACCGCCTTCGGCACGGAAGTTGTGGAAGGACGCCTTGTTGCCGAATATATTCAGCATACACGGGAAAAGTTTGATTTGATTTTTATGACTCTGGAGCATAGCTTCCTGCACGCTGAACATAAATCCGCCGCCTGACTGCACCATGGTCATCGCGTAATCCCGCGCCCGCACGCAGCCGGATTGACTGGTCAGGGAATGGGGCTGAGTATTTTTTACATCGTATCCGGCGCGTTTTTCGCTGATGCTTTTAAAAGTGCGGCCGCCGATGTATGCAAACATTCCGTTGGATTTGACAAAGTCTTCCAAACCCACCTGTTCCAGCATAATATTGGCAAACTCGCTGTCCCGCAGCCGGATCGCTGCCGCCAGCATCCAGCCCCAGGTCAGGTCGCAGCCGGAGCCGATCTTGCCCGCCAGAGGTTTACGGCAGGTGTGGTCAAGGTGTTCGCGCAGAGTTTTCTGCGCCACTGCTGCCAGAGGTGAATCGGCATCCACATCGTCGCCGGGGATCACGCACGCCAGATAACCGGGGTGGCAGAGTTCGGTGCGGCCCGGTTCGCTGGCAGAGTCGATAAATTCGCCCTCTTTTTGCGGATAATCGGGAAATTCTTTCAGCAATTCAGCAATTTGTGCCGCTTCCGGCGTGTTGAGCTGCAATTCCGAATCCATGGCAACTACCGCCTGCCACAAAGGTTTGATCAAGCCCAGATCGTTGCTGACGTTCCACGCGGGGATCACGCCCTGTTCTGGCGCCCATGACGGTCCGAAGCGCAGCTTGCCGCTGCTGTCGCGGTCAGCCAGCGCAATGTAGAATTTGGCTGCCGCCAGCATTACGGGGTAGATCCGTTTGCGCAGCGTTTCCTTATCGGGGTAACAGGCGGCGGCTTTGCGGTAGAAATCCATATAAAAACCGCTGGCGCAGGACATCAAGCGGTACATCGAAGGAGCTGTTTCTTCACCGCGCAATCCGCAGCCTGCAGGAAAACGCAACCCATCCACTCCGTAGGTGCGGAGCGTTTCTTCCCGTACAACCGGGATCCAGCGCTCGATAGTCCGGAACATTCCTTCCAGCATTTCCGGGTGATTCAGCGCTGCCAGCGGCCAGCAGTACATTGCCACATTGATATCGCCGGTGTAGCGGCCGCACCACGGCGCGGAGCGTTCTGCGTTCCACAACCCGAACAAGGCAGGGGCCACATCGCCGCGGGATTGAGCGCCGTATTGATAGAGATTGTTGTAGTAAAGCGCTTCCAGCGCGGGATTGCCGAGGGTGATACCGCTTTGCTGCCAGAAGCTGTTCCAGAACTCGCGGTTCCTTTTCTGAATACTTTCAAACCCTTCGGCCGCGGCGCGGTTCAGCACTTCGCGGGCTTGAGCAAGCAGATTGCCTGAACCATCTTCGCTGACGATCATCGTCTGAAATACCGTATAGCTCAAGGGACCGGCGGCATTGATGTAATCAAGGTCGATTTCCACGCTGACCGAACAGCCTTGCGCTACCGGAGTGTGCCACGGTACGCCGTCAACCTTGAAGGCTATGATCGTGCGCAGCTCTTCACCGAAAGAAAATTCAATATAGCTTATTCCATCTTCGGCAGTACCGATATTGTGGATGATAACATCGGGATCGTAAAGGCGGTAAAGTTCGATGCGCTGAGTATAGGCAAGATAGGTGTTGAGCTGCAATTCGTGCAGATAAGTGTCGCGCACATGAGTTATTGCTACATCGCCGGCGGGATCCACCAGCGTGATCCGCTCCATAGCTTTTCCCGCCAGTTCATAACCGCTCTGAACTTCGCCTGCGGCAAGATCCAGCTCCTGACGGCGGTCAAAAAAGTTGCCCGCAGGGGCGCCGCCGAATTCATCCTGCCAGATCCGCAGTCTGCCGCCGGGCTTAAAGCAGGGTTCGATCTTGCCGCGCCGTTCGGCGGATAACATTTTTTCCATGGTATCAGGAGCATTTTTGTCGATCTCGCGCAGCTGCTGCAATGTCAGCCGATCCCATTTTTTCAGATTGTTCCGCCAATGGTTGTGGCGGGTAAACGCCATTTCCATAACTGTCTCTTCGGGCTGATAGACCAAACCGCCGAACATACCGTTACCCACGGGAAAACCGTTCTGCCAGTTTTCGGGACTGTTTTCAAAGATAAGCCGATGACTTGCCGCACGGACGGGACCTTGTTTGAACATAGTGTTTCTCCTGTACACAAATAAGATTGTTGGCGTTATTCAAATTTGGAGCGGATCATGTTGCGGTATTCTTCGGCCTTGCCCGGCAGCGACCACGGCGCCAGGATCCCCAGCGCAAAAAGCGCTCCGACTATAGCGTAGTAAAAGCGGAACGGAGCCATGGCGCTTGAGCTGTCGCAGAAGTTTTCCGCCAGATAAAACAGCAGCCAGTTCAGCGCCATACCCGCTGCACCGCTGCAGCCGCCGGTTACAACAAAGACCAGAAAAGTACCGCCGATCTGCAATTTTTCAGGCACCGTGACCAGAAAGTAATTTTCCAGCGATGTACCCAGTGCCATAAGCACCATTCCACCCATAATAAAGGGCAGCACCAGAACAAATCGGGGCGCATCGGCAGGAATCAGCAGCCAGAACAGCGGAATCAGCCATACCAGCGGATACCCGATCAGCATCATCTTGCGCGGTCCGCAACGGTTGGTGATATGTTTGACCATCACGCTGCCTGCCACCGAGGCCATAGCCTGTATCGCCGCCAGCAGGATTATCAGCGCGTCAGAGGCATCCATGCCCCGTTTGGCGCAGAGAATGTTCATCGGCACCACCGCCGCCAGAAAGAGGTTGATCATGCACCCTGCATAAATCTGATGCCGTACCAGCGGATTCTGCCAGGCGGCTTTGAGCTGACTTGACAACTTTTGCTCCGCCAGCTTTTTTACTTCCTGCGGCTCTTTTACGCGGTTGATAAAACCGCCGCTGCAGATAAAGAAGATACTTCCTGCGGCAAACACCGCCGCCAGAGTCCCGTTGCCGGGGAATATTTGCATGGTCAACGATACCGCCAGACAGCCCAACAGCGTACACCCCCAGAAACTTACATAGTTGCGGGAAAGCATTGACGGTACTTCGGATGGTATGGCAATATGACTTTGCAGCGGAAAACGCATGGCGTTATTGGCGGCACGGGCAACCAGAAAGAGCAGCAATGCCCCCCAGAACAGTATCGGGTGCGTCCACGGCGAAGTTGCCAGCAGCAGCGCCGCCAGCGCTGCCAGATAATTTTCCAGCTGCATACTTTTGCCTGCGCCCAGCTTGCCGCCCAGCACAAAACCCAGCGGCAGCGCCAGAAATCCCGCGTAGTTCATTGCCCCCATTGCCGCCACCACCCGGTCAGGGATATTGATCGCCAGCGCCATAAGCTGGATAGTAGCTTCTCCGCAGCAGGCCTGCCCCAGCGCAAAAGCCGCCCAGTAATTGCGCAGCGTCTTTTGGGAGGCGAGCCGTTCGGCGGCATCCAATGTCCGATTGAGTATCATATTACGTCAAGACCCTGCTTATTCTTTTTCAAAGCGGATCGTCGGCAACCCGGCAAAGGAGATGACATATTTGCCGCCGCTGACCGGATAAATCACTTCGTCTTGAGCATCAAGATTGCTTTTGGCGGGGAGCAGCGCCGCAAATCTGCCGTTTTCCGCCAGATAATTATTGGCGTATTTGGTGATGACTTCGGCGCGGTTGCCGATGCCGTGACCCGTATCGGTAACTGCAATGCCGTCCACATCGTTGCGGGTCAGGAAATGGGTATCGGGGCGGAATCCGCTGCGAACCATATTGGCGGCAATGAGCATCTTATCGGCAGGATTGCAGTAATTATCGTTCAAGCCGTGGACGATCACCAGCAGATTTTCAGGATTGTATTTTTTCTGAATAGCAAGGTGACGCATATTCCCCGGATCGCGGATCTCCTGCATGGCGGGTGTCAGATATTTATCCGAGGCAGGATCTTTGCTGTAGCCCGCATTGAGCTTGCCGATTCCGAACGCAATATCGTTGGTCAGCCCCGGCATTCCGCACATATCGACCGTACAGGCAAAGGTGGCGGGTGCCAGCTTGTTGACCATTAAACTTACGTTGCCGCCGCCGGAAGCTCCCGCAGCGTAGATGCGGCGGCGGTTGAATTCGATTTTGGCTTCATCCAGAGTTTTCTGCACCGTGTAAAGCGCCCGCAGACAATCCATGGCCTGCAAAACACCGTGGTCGTAGGGTACTTGGCTGTGATCGGTTTCGCCGCTTTGCAAATAGTTTACACTCAAGCAGATCAAATTGTATCGGTCGCTGAGCAGATCGCACCATCCGGCGGTCAGTTTCCACGTCCCTCCCCAGTTGTGGGAAAGCAGCATCAAGCCGGTATTGCTGTTGACACCGCTGCGGGGAGCGCGCACATAAACTTCAAACTCTCTGGCGCCGGGGCGGAAACGGTATTCCTGTCCGGCTACGGTGATCATGCCGTCCAAACCGGCGGGCAGGGAAGATAGGGCAACGCTTTTCTGCACGGAAGCACTTTCGGCAATTGCAGGAACATCGTCGTTAAGCGCCAGCAGTATGGCTCCCGCTTTGGTGGGGCGGCAGTCGATTTCAGCGGGCGGATTTTCCACCACATAAAACTGATAGCGCAGCATTTGCGGCTTGGCAGCAGTTCCGATATACAAAGTAGCGGGAGTCTGCTTCATGCCGTATTTTTCTGCCACCAGCAAAGCTCCGTCGTTGGCGCAAAGGGCAACGTATGCTTTCTGCGTTCCCGTCGGGAGTTTGATCCTGAAGCTGCCGCAGTTCTGAATGGGAACGGCATTTTTAATGCTGAAATCCTGCGGCATACCGCTGATGATGTATTGGCGGTCGCTCCACGCTTTTACCCCGTTGGCAGGACGGAAATCCGCTCCGCAGGCAACTGTGATAAAGCAACAGGCAAGCGCGGCGGCGAAAAACTTTCTGTTCATTTGCCCTCTCTCCCCGGATAATTGTGTTATTCAAAAAGCGATTTATGCAGCTTGAGCACCACTTTTTTGACCGGCGCAGGATGGTCGGAACAGGCAATGCACGGCATATGACCTTCGCCGGGGAAGAAGATGGCAAAGTTGCCCGGTTCCATCTTGCAGGCGGTGGCGCTGTCGGCATCAAAGTTATAGAGTCCGTAATCGCCGTCGGCATTGTAGGGGGTATGTTCGGTCAGCATTGCCGTGGGGCAGTAGTAGATAGTTTCCACGCCCGAAAGCAGCGTTTGCAGATCCACAAACTCCTGATGATACTCCACCAGACCTTCCGCCAGCGGCTTGGGATTGTAGCTCTGAACATTGGCGTAGATAAGGTTTTCAATAAGCACGTGTTTGCCGTCTTCGATATCAGGGGTGAATTTGCGCAGAAATTCAATAGCCTGACAGAATTCCGAAGTTTTGTTGCGCGGAATATAACGCCGCCAGTCACACAGATTGTCAAAAATCATTTTTCATTTTCCTTTTTTGGTAGTTAAAATGTTCGTTCAATTAAAAAACAATATACTTGCTTGCTTATTGCAGAAATTTCTATCAGTTAAACACTAAATATTTGCTCAGATTTTCCGCCATGCGGTAGAAGCCCAGATCGGTAAAGTGACAGCCGTCAACCAGACACTCATCCCAATCCAACCCCAGCAGTTTTCTGCCGTCGATAAAGTAAATGTTGCGGTCCCCTGCCGCCCGCAGTCGGTTGACCAGCGCCAGCTGAAACTCGCAGCTTTCGGCACTTTCAGGATGAGTTTTATCCAGATCGTCGTTGGCGCCGAATGCAGCCATTAAGTTCCCGTCGGGAGCGCGGCTGATGACTGTTATCGGCACCTGCGGATGATGTTTGCGCAGGACGGCAATAAAATCTTCCAGCGTATTTTTGATCCCTTCGTATTGGGCATTGGCTTCGTAATCCAAGACAAAAGCCCCCGGATTCTGCACCTGGGCGATAAACTCTGCCATTTGCACTTCGCCTCTGCCGTTGCCTGAAAAACCGAAGTTGAATATCTGGCGGTTCAGCCGTCGGGAAAGAATATTGCTCCACGCCATGCCGGGGCGCGAGGCGCATCCGCCCTGAGTGATGCTGGTGCCGTAGATCACCAGATCTCTGCCGCTGAATTCAGAAGGTGCTTCAAGTCCGGAATTTTCTTCCAGACCGATCCACAACTCTTCCACACCGTTGTAAAGGGGGAAGTTGAGCAGATATTCGCGCCAATTCTTTTCCGGGCGATTGTATAGTTCGGCAGAAAATTCTTTGGCGTGCAGCGGAAATGCCGCGCTGCGTACCGCCCGCCACGCACCGGGGCCGCCCACATAGAGGTCAAAACTTGAACTGCCCGTCTGGGGCATATGCTGCATGATTTCGCCGTGGCGGAGCTTGACTTTGATGCTTACGCGGCAGCTGGTGCTTTTGAACTGCACCTGAAAACCTGCGGTGTAGTTGGCAAGTTCGCTGACTCTGGGGTTGATTTCGGGTTCAGCTGGAATACGGCGGAAAATCGTTCCGTGCTGTGCCTGAAAGAGCGACCCCGCCAGTCGGAATGGTTTTTCAAAAGGAGAATAGTAGGTCAGGCCATCTTCGTTGACCGGTTTCAGAGCCATATATTGATCGAGTTTTTCAATGTTGACAGTAGGATTGCTCATGCTGAAACTCTCTTTCTTGAAATTTTTTAAACACATTTCGTGCTTCAGGCTGTTAATATAACGTTTCAGAGCAAAAAATCAAGCAGTTTGACCGCTATTAAGAGGTTAAAAATATTGAATTTATCCAATCAGGTACTATATTATAGAAGTAATATCATATAACTGTACAACTATGGAGATTCAGTATTATGGCAAAAATTCATCCTACAGCGATTGTTGAAGACGGCGCGATATTGGCGGAAAATTGCGAAATCGGACCGTTCTGTTACGTTGGCAGCAACGTGAAAATCGGCGAAGGCACCAGACTTATGGCACAATGTCACGTGTCGGGTTACACCGTGCTGGGTAAAAATAATGTGCTTTATCCTTTCGCCGCGCTGGGCTGCGATGCGCAGGATCACGCGGTGGATTTCAACACCAAACGCTATCTGGAAGTTGGCGATGACAACATCTTCCGCGAACACGTTGCCATTCATACCGGCACCATGCCCGATACCAAAACGGTTATCGGCAACCATTGTATGTTTATGAACTGCAGCCACGTTGCCCATAACTGCAAGATCGGCAACAACGTTATTATGGTCAACGGTTCGGTGGTCGGCGGCTACGGCGAAGTGCACGACAACGCGATCCTGTCGGGATTGGTGGCGATCCATCAGTTCTGCCGCGTCGGTAAATTTGCCATGGTTTCGGGCGGATCGGTCTTCTCCAAAGATGTGCCGCCTTTTATGATCTGCGAAAGCCGCAACGGTTCGCCCAAGGCGGTCAACCGCGTGGGGATGCGCCGCAACGGTTTCTCCCGCGAGGAGATCAACGCCATGTGCGACGTACTCAAGATCTTCACCCGCGAAGGTTTGAGCGTACCCAATGCTCTGGCCAAGATCAAAGCCGAAGTTATGCCCTGTATGCCGGTGCAGGCGTTTATTGAATTCTGCGAAAGCAGTCAGCGCGGTGTGGTCTGCGGTTCACCTGCGAGCCTGCGCCACGACTGCGAATAAGTTATTGATGAAAGTTGAATGAAAATCTCAAGATTATAAGGAATTTGGAATATGTTGGATGCTTTGAAAAAAAATCCTTTGTGGCAGGGCCGCCGCGGACCTGTAGTGTTGTGTATTGCTGACGGTGTGGGCATCGGTAAATATGCCGATGGCGATGCGGTTAAAGCTGCCAGTACGCCGGTGCTGGACGAGCTGCTTGCCAGCTGCCCGAATACTGCGCTCAAGGCACACGGTACTGCCGTCGGGATGCCTTCGGATGACGATATGGGCAACAGCGAAGTCGGTCATAACGCGATCGGCTGCGGCAGAGTTTTCTCCCAGGGCGCCAAGCTGGTTGCCGAAGCGGTGGAAACGGGTAAACTTTTTGAAGGCGAAACCTGGAAAAAGGTTATTGCCAATGTGTTGGAAAACAACTCCACGCTGCATTTTCTGGGACTTTTCTCCGACGGCAATGTCCACAGCAACATCAATCACCTGAAGGCGATGGTGGCAAAGGCTGCCGAAGAAGGGGTCAAAGTTATCCGCATCCATGCGCTGCTGGACGGCCGCGATGTGCCCGAAACCAGCGCGCTGGATTATGTTGATCCTTTTGAAGAATTTCTCGGCACTATCCGCGAAAAGGGCTGCGATGCTAAAATCGCTTCCGGCGGCGGCCGTATGAAGATCACCATGGACCGCTACAACGCCAACTGGGCAATGGTGGAAGCCGGTTGGAACGTTCACGTCCACGGTCAGGGCGATATGTATACTTCTGCCCGCGAAGCGATCACGGAACTGCGCAAAGCCACGGGTGCCATCGACCAGGATCTGCCGCCTTTTGTTATTTCCGAAGACGGCAAGACGCCCGTGGGTGCCATGAAAGACAACGATTCGGTGATTTTCTACAACTTCCGCGGCGACCGTTCGCTGGAGATCACGGCGGCATTTGAACAGGATGATTTCACCCAGTTCGACCGCGGCGCGCGTCCCAAAGTCATGTACGCAGGTATGATGGAATACGACGGCGATTTGCACGCGCCCAAACTCTATCTGGTAAGTCCGCCCGAAATCGACCGCACGCTGGGTGAATATCTGGCAGTCAGCAAGGTCAGACAGCTGGCGGTCAGCGAAACGCAGAAGTACGGCCATGTGACTTATTTCTTCAACGGCAACCGTTCGGGCAAATTTGATGAAACATTGGAAGATTATGTGGAAGTGCCCTCCGATGTGGTTCCCTTTGAAGAACGCCCCTGGATGAAGTCTGCCGAAGTTACCGATGTGGTGGTCGAAGCGATCAAATCCGGCAAATACCCCTTTATCCGTTTGAACTACCCCAACGGCGACATGGTGGGCCACACCGGCGATTTTCAGGCGGTGCTGGTAAGCATGGGCGCACTGGATATTGCGCTGGGCAGAGTGGTCAAGGCGGTCAAAGAAGCCGGCGGCGTGCTGGTATTTTCTGCCGACCACGGCAATGCCGATGATATGCTCGAACACGACAAGAAGGGCAATGTGAAGCTGGATAAAAAGACCAACGCACCTGCCCGCAAGACCAGCCACTCGCTGAACCCGGTGCCCTGCATTATTTACGACCCGGAATACAAGGGCGAGTATGATCTGGAGCTGAACAGCGATCTGGGGATCAGCTCGCTGGCGGCGACCTGCCTGGAGCTGATGGGTTACATTGCTCCCGAAGGCTATGATAAAGCAGTTATGAACATGAAAAAATAAGTTGTTTCTATGAATAAAGCAGTTATATTTCTGGCAGACGGCATGGCAGATTTGCCGATAGCTGAACTGAATGATAAAACGCCGGTGGAATATGCCCGTACTCCGGGTATGGATTCCATAGCCCGCAGCGGGATCAACGGTACATTTTTTACGCTGCCCGACGGCTTGCCGACTTCTTCGGATGTGGCCAATATGTCGGTGCTGGGGTTTTATCCCGAAAAGAATTACCCCGGGCGCGGTCCGATCGAAGCGGTCAGTCAGGGGGTGGATCTGCAAAGCGATGATATTGCATGGCGCTGCAATCTGGTGACAGTTTCGCCCGACGGGGTGCTGCTGGATTATTCGGCGGGTCATCTGGACGAAACCAAGGCGCGGATTCTTATGGAAGATCTGCAGAAGAACTTCGGGTCGGATAAAGTATCCTTTTATCCCGGGGTGAGCTACCGCAATTTGCTGGTGCTGCACGGCAGTGAGTTTTCGCCCAATCTGGATTATCACAAACCGGATTCATCGCAGGGCATCCACGTTGACGAACTGAAATTGACCGCGCTGGATGATTCGCCGGAAACCGCTTATACCAAAAAATTTCTGGAAGATCTGGCGGTCAGGACCGATGAGTTTTTGCGCAATCACCCGCTGAATCAGAATTGCGAAAGCCCTGCCAATGCCATCTGGCCCTGGAGTCCGGGACGGAAACCGGCTATTGCCGGTTTTTCCGAACGCTATAACGGCGCCCGGGGCGCTATTGTCAGCGCGGTGGATGTGGTCAAAGGTATCGGCAAATGCTCAGGTATGGATGTGATCGAAGTAGCCGGAGCCACCGGTTTTATCGACACCAATTACGCCGGCAAAGTAGCCGCGGCATTGAAGGCGCTGGAAGATCACGATCTGGTCTATATCCACGTGGAAGCGATCGACGAGTGTTCGCATATGGGCGATATGAAGCTGAAACTGCAGGCGATCGAAGATTTTGACAGCAAAGTAGTTGTGCCGGTAATGGAAGCGCTGGCAAATCGCAGCGATGTGCGTTTTGCCATCTTGCCCGATCACCCGGTGCCGCTGAGTCTGCGCAAACATACAACAACCCCTGTACCGCTGGCGGTTTGCGGCTGCGGAATTGCACCTGACGCGGTGGAGTTCTACGGCGAAAGCGTTGCTCCCGATGGAGCTTTGGGTAAACTGGCAGGGGATCAGCTGGTCAAACTTCTGCTGGGGATCTGACAGAACTATGGATTTGGTACTGGAAAGACCGCTGGTCTTTTTTGACATCGAAAGCACGGGCACCAATCCCTACCGCGACCGGATCGTGGAAATCGCCGTTATCAAGGTGATGCCCGACGGGTCGCGGCAGGAAATTGTGCGGCGCATCAACCCCACCATACCGATTCCTGCAGGCGCAAGCGCAGTACACGGTATTTACGATGCGGATGTTGCCGAGGCACCGACTTTTGATGTGATTGCCCACAATCTTTTCAAATATCTGGAAAATTGTGATCTGGCGGGCTACAATATTGTAAAGTTCGATGTTCCCATGCTGCAGGAGGAGTTCAAACGCTGCAATCTGGAACTTGATATGCGCAACCGCAAGCTGATAGATGTATTCAATATCTTCTGCCGCTTGTATCCGCGGAACCTTTCTGCGGCGTATAAATTTTTCTGCGGCGGCGATCTGGAAGATGCCCACAGCGCCCTTGCCGATACCGATGCTACAGTAGCGGTGCTGCTGGGGCAGTTGGCAAAGCACCCCGAATTGCCGCGGGAAATGGCGCAGCTGGCAGAGTTTTCCGCCGCCAGAGATGCGGACTTTGTAGATTCTGAAGGCAGATTGAAATTTTCGGGCGACGAAGTGGTGATAAACTTCGGCAAGAACTCGGGGCGGCGTTTGCGCGATCTGGTGGCAGAAGATCCCGGATTTTTGCGCTGGATGCTGCGCAGCGACTTTTCCGAAGATGTTAAAAAAGTCATCAAAAATGCTTTGGCGGGGGAATTTCCCCGCCGTCCGTGCTGAAAAATCTGCTCAGATTGCAGAAGGGGAGCAATGATTCTGGTGCGCTGCGGAAAACTCAAGATAAAGTATTTGACCGTTTTGCTGGCAGCGGCGGTCATGTTTGCCGGCTGTCGCAAAGCGGAATCTCCGGGCGAAGTTATCCACATTGCCACCGCCGCGCTGGTCAAAACGCTGGACCCGGCGCTGGCGGACGATCTTGCCAGCCGCAATATGGCGGGCGCATTATTTGATACGCTGCTGGAATACGACTATCTCAAGCGGCCCTATCAGCTCAAACCTTCCATGCTGGAAACGATGCCGCAGTTGTCAGCTGATAAATGCAGCTACCGTTTTACTTTGCGCAAAGATCTTTACTTTGTACCCGATAAATGTTTCGGTCCTGACGGCGGATCGCCCGAAGGCAGACGGGTGCGCAGCAGCGATGTGGTATTTTCGCTGCTGCGGATTGCCGATGGTCAGCTGCACAGCCCGGTCTTCTGGCTGCTGCGGGGCAGAGTAAAGGGCATAGATAAATTTTATCAGGCCAGCGCCGCCGCCACGGGAGCGGGAGAACTTGAAAAACTCTACTCGCAAGGCATCGAAGGGCTTAAAGTTATAGATGATTATACTTTTGAGATCATTCTGAACTCGCCCGATCCGCGATTTCTTTATGCGCTGGCGATCCCTTATACAGGGATCGTATCGCAGAAAGCTGCGGAGTTTTACGGTCAGGCGGCAATGGCGGAGCATCCTGTGGGGTCAGGCCCGTTCAAGCTGGAGAGCTACCAGCGCGATTACCGGATAAGTCTGCTGCGCAATGCTGAATACCGCACCGAATATTTTGCTGATGCTGCCGATGCAGCTGACCGTCAGCGTAAACTGCCGCTGGCAGATCGGATCATCTGCTCAAATATACGGCAGAGTTTTGCGGCATGGCTGCTGTTTTTGCAGGGCGAACTGGATATAAGCGCGCTGAACAAAGATAATTCCGATCTGGTCTCAGGCGGCGGCGTACTGGCGGCGTGTTTGCAGGAGCGGCAGATCGAACTGGTCAAAAATACTGAGTTTGAAATTCAATACGTCGGATTCAGTTTTACCGATGAACGGCTGAAAAACAATCTGAAACTGCGGCAGGCGCTGACTGCGGCTTACAATCTGCCCCAGCGTATCAAACACGCCAACGATCTTGCCATACCTGCCATCGGGCCGATTCCGCCGGGCGTGGCGGGGCACGATGCAGAATTGCAGAAAAAGATGATTCCTTACGATCTTGAACTTGCCCGCAAGCTGCTTGCCGAAGCGGGCTATCCCAACGGCATTGATCCGGCAACCGGCAAGGCGCTGGAGATAAGTTTTGACCAGTCGGGGAACAGTATCCGCCACCGTCAAATCGCCGAAATGACCGCCTCGGACTGGAGCAAGCTGGGGATAAAAGTTACGATCAATCTGAACAATGCCCCCCGTTTTTATCAGAAATTGCGCAATGGCGAAATGCAGACCTTCCGCTTGTCGTGGATCGGCGATTACCCCGATGCGGAAAATTTTTTACAGCTTTTTTACGGTCCCAACAGCGGCGGCGCCAATCGGGCAGCCTACAATGATCCCGAATTTGATGCCATGTATGAAGCGATCCAGAGCATGGACGATTCGCCGGAACGCACCCGCCGCTATCAGGCAATGGCAGAATATATTGTGGAGCGCGCACCGTGGATATTTGAAAGTCAGCCGATAAGTTTTCAGCTTAAACACGCCTGGCTGGAGAATTATTATCCCCATGATTTTGCCTGCAACCGCTGGAAATACTGGAGCGTGAACAAGAGTTTGAAAAAACAACTTTCAGATACTTTTGAACCGTTAAGTCTGGAAGAGTTACAACATTAATCCATAAAACAAAGGAAGTGTGGAATGAAAAAGATTCTGTTGGTGCTGGGATTGTGTGCCGCGGTGCAGTTGTCGTTTGCTGCGCCCAAACTGGCGATGCAGCCGGTGTTCCCCGAAAAGAAATCGCTGTTGATCAAGCCCTCCGTAAACGGCGGCACGGCGGAAGTGGAATTTCCCGCTGTTACCCCCAAAGACAAATACGGCGTGGTGCTGAGTTTTGATTGCCGGATCGTGATCCCCAAAGGCTGCGGCGGTTGGACCCATAATATGAGCGTGGATATCAACGGCAAAAATATCAGCAAGATCACCGGTGAAGGTTCACCCCGTCTGCTGCTGCGCGGCGAAACGCTCAAAAGCAGCACCAGCCGTCCCGAAATTGACTGGTGGGAAGGCAGCAAACTTCTGGCGTTTTATGCGGCGGAAAATGAACTCGAGCTGGATAAGCGCGCCCTTTCTGCCCGCGATCAGAGATACCGCTATTTGCTGGATGTGTCTGATATGCTCAATTACAACGAAATCGGCGCCGATGACCGCATTGAAGGCGGCGAACCGAATAAGTTTGTATTCAAAGATCTGCTGCCCAGCACGGTGGTCAATGCGCCTATGAGCTTTAAGAATATCCAGCTTTTCTTCGTTAAGAGATCCGATATCATCAAGGCCAGCGGTATGAAGATGACCAAATTCACTCCCGCCGCCAAGGTCGCTGCTCTCAAGTGCAACGGTGCGGACGTGGCAGTTATGCCCAACGGCGGCATGAGCGTGACGATCAACGGCGAAAAGTTCTTTGTGGAATCAAATTTCAGTTACGAAGCCAAACCCCGCTACAAGAACAACCGCTTTAATGTAAGCAGCAAAAAAGAGGGCGCCGGCGATTGGCGCGTCAAAGTCCGCCAGGTATCCGATAAAGTCATCAGTGTCAAAGGCTCTTTCAGGGATTACACCGTTGAGCGTATCCTGACGCTGAACAATCACCGTATCGACGTCAAAGACAGCTACACCAATACCTCCGCCAGAGATATCGGGATACTTTGGAATCACGTTGTCGGCCGCAACGCTCTGCTCAATCCGACCAGCCGACTGGCGGGGCAGACTCTGGTCAAGCTCGTCCGCTTCTTCGGTTCTGCCAACGCCACGCTTTACGCCGCAGGCAATAAAAGCGGTCTGGGGCTGGTGGCGGAAGATACCGTCAGCCGCGCCCAGCTGGAGCTGCGCAGCATGGGCAATACTCAGAGCATGGGGTCGATCGGCATGGGGATCCCGGCAGGCAAAACCTACACGCTGGAATGGGCGATCTACCCGCTGGCGGAATCTGACTATTACGCACTTATCAATCAGGTACGGCGCGATTGGAAGGTCAACTATACTATTGACGGCCCCTTCTATTTCGGCGGTTCTACGGTCAAAAGTTGCATGATCAAACCGCTTACTCCGTGGCACAATTACGATTCCGGGAAAAATCTGACGCAGGAGCAGTACGGCGCTGTAATCAAAAAGCAGATGGCAGCCTTGCGCAAGATCAATCCCGATACCAAATTTATCGGTATGATCGAAACCAATCTGGTTCCCTTCGATACCACCCAGGTACCCTGGGGAAAAAATCTTAAAGTCCGTACCGGCGAGCGCAATCAGCCCGGTGTTAAATACGGAATCTTTATGGATAAGGAAACCACCGGGCTTTTTGACGCTTATTCACCCTACCGCGACAGCGTTATCCGCGATGAACACGGCAACGCCATGTACGAAAATTATTACGCAAGCGCTCCCCACGTCAACTTGATGGTGCAACCCGAAATCGGCAATCATCGTTACAAGACCTTTATGGCGCAGATCGACTTTATGATGAACGATCTGGGGCTGAATGGTATTTATATCGACCAGTTCCAGCCCTATATCATCGGCGGTTTTTCCGAAGACCGCTGGGATGGCTACACCGTTGAATTATCTGAGGACGGCTCCATCAAACGCAAGCGCTACAGCTACGCGCTGACCGGTGCCGCCGCCCGCGGCAACATTATCAAAACCGTCCGTGACCGCGGCGGCGTGGTAGTCACCAATGGTCAGCCCATGAGCCGCGAAGAGCAGAATACCGGAGTGTTCGCGTTTCAGGAAATGGAAAACAACTCCGTCAATCCGCTGAACTTTCTCGATGTCAAGCCGCCGGAATGTTCGTGGCAGACGATTTCGCATCTGGGCAGTCCTATTGCCTTGGGGATCCGTCCTGCGCGCTATGTCAAAAACGGTGCCAAGCCCGAACAGTTTGCTCAGATGCAGACCAAAGGGATCATCACCGCTTTGCGCAACGGTTTGCTCTTCTACTATTATACGGTAAATATCACCGACGAGGGTCCCGCTAAAGGCAGTCAGGCGATTTGTGACAATATGTTCCCCTTTACGCCCGAAGAACTGCACGACGGCTGGATCAAGGGGAAGGAACGCACCATTACGGCGATTTCGGGCAAATTCCCCGTCAACGGGCAGGAAAAACCCAAAGTTCTCTACTTTGACAAAAAAGGTTTTGAACAGCCCAACAACTTTGCCGTCAGCGGCACGCCGGGTAACTGGATCGTGGAGGTAAAACTCAACGACTGGAACGAAGTGGCAATTATGCTGGCACAGTAATTTTCCAGCAAGGGCGTTGTTGAACAGCCATGGCAATTCAGCAGCGCCCTTTTTGTATAGATGACTATTCGCGGGGCGGGGGCAGCAGAAGTTGGAAGAGTCCCCAGCCGATCATAAAAAATCCCAGCAAAGTCAGCGCGTCGCTCAAAGCTGAACGGGGGCGCAGCAGCAGCAATACGGCAAATCCCCATGCTGTAAGTACGCCCAGATAGCGCCATAAACTCTGCTTTTCCAGCGCTTTTGCCCAGGTTGGCCGCAAGGTGTGATACCCCGACAGCACCAGATAGAGCAGCAGGCAATACCAGAGCGCGGCATCGCACCACATGGGTTTGAACCACAGCGTGATCGGCACTGCCAGCAGCAGCAGATTCAAATAGATGAGTTTACTGCGTTTTTTTCTGTTCATCATCAGCAGCTGGCGCCAGATCACTGCGGCGGTCATTCCCCAGGGCAGCAGCATTACCGTTATTCCGTAAGTGCGGTACGGTATCAGCAGCATTGCTGCGCCCAGCAGCAGGGCAAAAACTGCCCACGCCAGCATACGGAAGCGGTAGGAAAAGGTAAAAACTGAGTTTGACTGCATATAAAATCCATTGTTTGCCATCAAAAAATTATTGTTACACGTTAAAGGTACAACACATTCTTGATAAAATCAACTTTTGAAAAGCGTTGACGGGTTGTTTTTCTGATAAAATATGGTATATTGTGTAATCGACATAATATTTACAGAAAATTTTTAAAGGTTATAAAAGATAATGACACTTATTCTGGGTATCGAAAGCAGCTGCGACGAAAGCGCCTGCGCCGTGGTGCGCGATGGCGTGGAGGTTCTTTCCAGCGCGGTGGCTTCGCAGATCGCCCGCCATGCCGCCCACGGCGGAGTGGTGCCCGAATTGGCGGCGCGGGAACACCTGAGCGCATTTCCGCGGGTTTTGGACGAGGCTTTGAATACAGCGGGAGTTGCCATGAGTGATATCGACGGTATTGCCGTTACTCAAGGCCCCGGCCTGATCCCCGCTTTGCTGGTGGGGGTGAACTTCGCCAAAGGTCTGGCACTGCGCCACCACAAGCCGCTTTACGGGGTGAATCACTTTGCCGGGCACATTTACGGGGCGTTCCTCGGCACGGAACAGCATCAGCTGCTGGAAGATGAAAATGCTTATCCCATGCTGGCGCTGGTGGTTTCGGGCGGACACAGCAGTCTGCTTTTGCTCCATGCCGACGGCCATGCACGGCACTTGGGCTGGACGATTGATGACGCGGCAGGAGAAGCGCTGGATAAAGCAGCCAAACTGCTGCATCTGGGGTATCCCGGCGGTCCGGTTATGCAGAAGACGGCGGAAAACGGCGATAAAACCCGCTTCGATTTTCCCCGCCCCCTGACCGGTGCTGCAGGCAAGGCGCTCAGCGAAGAAAACCGCTACAACTTCAGCTTCAGCGGGATTAAAACTTCGCTATTGTACACGCTGGAAAAACTTGATCTGCGCAATGGCAAGCCGATCGAGCCGCAGCTGCTGGCGGATTTAGCCGCATCGTTTCAGGAAGCGGTGGTGGATGTCCTCAGCCGCAAGGCAATGAAAGCGCTGAAAGATTTCAACGCCCGCACGCTGATCGCCGCCGGCGGGGTGGCGTGCAACGCTGCGCTGCGGGAACGGCTGACTTCGCTGGTGCCCGGAAATGTTAATCTGCTGCTGGCAAAACCTGCATATTGCACCGACAATGCCGCGATGATCGGCGGGTTGGGCTATTACCATTATCTTGCCGATCCGCAGCAGGGCGACGGCGTGGGCTTTGATGCGTTTGCCCGTCTGCCGGAAATCACCGCCATAAGATTTGCGGGGCGTACTCAGGGGTAAAAAGCTATGGCAATGGAGCTTTGTTTGTTTGATCTGGACGGAACTTTGCTGGATACTCAGGCGGATTATCTGGCGACCGATCGCTATATGCGCAGCGTCTACAACCTTGAGCCGCTGCCGCTGGAAGTCAGTATGCGTCTGGCATCAGCCGGATTGCGGGCGGTGATCGAAGAGCTGTTCAGATTCAACCACGGACAGGCACCGTCAGAAGAGCTGCTGGAAGAAGCGTATAAGCTGAATGTGGAGTATTACATGGCGCATATAGCCGATCACACCCGTTTTTACCCCGGGGTGGAAACGGCGCTGACTGAGCTGAAAGCGCGGGGCAAAGTGCTGGCGGTGGTCAGCAATAAAAATGCGGCAGCATCGGAAAAATTGCTGAAATTGAAGAATTTGCGTCATTATTTCGATCTGGTGGCAGGCGATGACGAAAATATCCCGATCAAACCGGCTCCCGATCTGCTTTTGAAGGCAATGACCACGTTGGGCTTCCCGCCTGAAAAGACGGTGATGATCGGCGATAATTTTACCGATATGGAAGCCGCGCGCCGTGCCGGTGTCCGCAGTATATTTTTCAGCAATGGCTATGGTTCGCTGCAAGAGGAAAAGGCCGATATTACCGTGGACTCCATGGAAAAATTGCCGGACGTGATAATTTAATCGGAAACGGAAGAGCAATGAACAGTATAAAATGTTATTTATTTGATTTGGACGGAACTTTGCTTAAAACTGCCGAAGATTTGATGGCGGCATTGAATTTTATGCGCAAAAGTTTCAACTTGCCGCCGCTGGCGCTGGAAAAAGTTATCAAATTGCTGGGCAACGGTATCCGCGATTTGATCCGCCAGAGTTTTATCGATTCGGGCGAACTGCCTGTTACCGAAGAACTGGTGGATCAGGCATTCAAGATCAATATGGAGTATTATCAAGCACATCTGGCTGATTTGACTTGCCCCTATCCCGGAGTGGTGGAGGTTTTGGAAGAACTCCGGGCGCGGCAGGTGAAAATGGCAGTTGTTACCAACAAACACTCCAGCGCGGCGCGGAAAATATTAACTGCGGTCAAGCTGGATAAATATTTTGACCTGGTGGTGGGTGACGGCGAAAATATTCCGCTCAAACCCGCACCTGATCTGCTGCTGCACGCGGTGAAAAAAATGGGCTGTTGCGTGGAAGATACTTTGATGGTGGGCGATAATCACACCGATTTGGGTGCCGCCCGCCGTGCAGGGATCAAAAGCGTATTTATCACCGGCGGTTACGGCGTTGCCGACGGCGAAAAACCCGATTTTACCATTAACAGTTTTGAAGAACTCAGGAATATCAAACTATGAGCGAAACAAAACCTGACACTGCTGTTCCCAAATACTTTTTGCTTAAAGCAATGCTGCTGCCGGTGATCGTGATCCCCGCGCTGGTGATAACTTTTCTGGTGATTCGCGGGGATCGCGCCGAACAACTATATTTGCGGGCGCTGGATGCTGCCAAACGGGGCGATTATGCCGCTGCTTGTGCCGATTTTGCCCGCGCAGGCGAGCTTGGTCATGCCGAAAGCGCCTGCAATCTGGCGCTGATTTATCAATCGGGAGTGGTCAAGGTTGAAAATGCCCGTGAATTGACCGAAGCTAATTTTCTGCTGGCGGCACTCAACGGTTCTGCGCAGGCAGAATACGAATTGGGCAAGCTGGCGGAGTCAAATGCTGAGCCCGATTACAAGCAAGCTGCTATGTATTACCGCAGCGCCGCGCTGGCCGGTTTGCCCGAAGCGATGGTGGCGCTGGGCAAACTGCACGAAAAAGGTCTGGGGGTAAATAAAAGCGCGGAATTGGCAAAGGAGTTTTACGGGAATGCCGCCCGTTCCGGCTGCGCGGCAGGAGCCGCAGAACTCGGACTGCTTTACGCTTCGGGCGAGCTGGGCGAAGTTGATTTGTCCGCCGCACGCAAAGCGCTGCTGAGCGCCGCCGCCATGGATTATCCGCGGGCATTTACTGCGCTGGGATTTATCTGCGAACAGAGCAACGATATGGTCTATCAGGCGCAGGCTGCCGAGTATTACCGGCAAGCTGCCGAGCTTAATGACCCCGAAGGAATGGTCAATTACGGCGATTATCTGAAGCGTCGCGGGCAGACCGCCGATGCGCTTGATCTCTATTTGAAGGCCGCCAACGAGCACAACTTTCATCCCGCGCAGCATCGGGCCGGACTGTTTTATTTTTCGCAGAGCAATCCTGATTATGTTCTGGCAAGAAAATACTTTGAGCGTGCTGCCGTTCAGGGCAATGCTGCCAGCTGGATCAATCTGGGGATCATGGCGGAACTGGGCCATGGCTTTAAAGCTGACTTCAAGCGGGCAAGAGAGTGCTACAGCATGGCGGAAAAACTCGGCCACAGCGATGCGGCAAATCATCTCCGCCAGCTGCCGCCCGAACCCGTCGGGCAGTAGAGCAGGATCACCAGCCTTCAGCCAGCGCGTAAATAATATTCTGCGCTGCTACATAGCAAGCCTGCCGGGTTGCCCGCAACCGCGAGCCTTCCACATCCTGCGGCGCCTGAAAACGGGCGCTGCCCGAAGCTGAACCGGACCGCAGCGCTTTGCCCTGACCGGGAATCAACAGTTTATATTCCACCTGCACGCTGACCTGCCATTCAGCGGGGGCGTAGGTGTCTTCATCTTCCATGGAGGCGTCGCCGGTATCGGCGAAGGCGGCGTTTTTGACCGTCAGGTAAAGCACCGCATCGGCACGATGCTGGTCGGAGAGTTTGAACGTGCCGTCCTGCATAATTACTTCGCTCATCATCATGCGCATATCGGATGCCACGTTGTAGATCGCCGTTTCGTTGACCGCCGGTGCCACCGCCAGCGATTCCAGCTGAGGATGGCGGATAAAGCCGATATGATAACCGCAGCCGCTCAAACTCAGAGCCGCCGCCGCCAGCAAGGCTGAAAATGTATATTTTTTAAGCGCAGACATCACTTTTTCTCCTTATTCAAATTCAAATCGTAAACCGGCAGCAGGAATTTGCCGTTGCTGGCGGAAGGCGCCACCAGCAGAGTGCGGTTTTCCTGCGGAAATTTCAGCATTTCGTACTTGGGGTAATTCGGCGGGATCTCAGGGCGGATCTGTTCAGGAAAGTAGGTTTTATCCAGCTTGGTCAACAATCTTTCGCTGGCATCTGCCGCTTGGGTATCAGGGAAACGGCGCATTACATCCAGCAGATAGACCGTTGCCGAGTTGTCCTGCCCTTCTTTATGATAGAACTCAGCCACCTGATAAAGCCGTTGGGCGCAGGCGCTGCGGACGTTGTTTTCGCATTGCGTGACCCACTCGTTTTCGCTGAGATCGGGATACTTTTTGCGGAATTCCTGCAAGACGCTGATCGCTTCGTTATAATACTTTTCGTCGCCGTCACCGGTCAAAGACATTTCGCTCAGGGCGTTGCCCAGTTCCAGCATGGCAAAACGGGCGGCTTCGGTATCGGGAAAACAGCGGATGATCTCGCGCAGCATTTCCAGCGCTTTTTCGTTGTCGCTGCTTTTCAGGTAATGCACCGCCAGCCGCAGCCGCGCCATAGCGCCTGACGGGGCGTAAGGCGCGTGTTTGATTGCCGCTTCGTAAATTTCCTGCATACGGTTTTTACCGGTCAGGAAAGGTATAAAGCGCAAGCTCCAGAAGGCGGGATCTTTGTAGCCGTGGTAGTAAGCATCGCCAATGGCAAACTGGCGGTCAATAACTTCGGAAAAATTGATTTTGGAGGGATAGTTTTTCACGATCTTCTGCAGAGAATCGAATTCTTTGCCTTTATGACCTGCTTTTTTGTAGCTTTCCGCCTCCCGTTTGGCGGCGTCGAATTTACGCGCTTCGTCGTCGGTCAGCAGTTCAGCTTTGGCAAAATATTCCGCCGCAGTCATATAATCTTTTGCTTCAAATGCTTTTATCCCGGAAGCAAAGGCTTCCGCGCTTTCTTTGGCATCTGCCCGCACCGTTGCCGCTGCCGCGCCCAGCAGAAATATTGCCAGCAAGGTTTTGAATCCACGATATTTCATCCGAAAAACTCCTAATTGCCACATATACAAATATACACGCTATTAATGTAACCCCACTTTTGCAAAATTACAAGAGTACAAATCAGCTATTTTTGATTTGAGCGTTTGAATTAAACGCTATATGCGTGTATATTAACCAAAATGACCACTTTCGGAGTTCATGGAGCAGGTATTGAAAAAGCTGAAATATTTTTGGGAACATCGGGAACGCTATTTCCTGGAATTGATCGAGGGCAGACGTCACCGCCGCGGCGACCGTTTTGTGCTGGGTTTTCTCTTTGTTGCCTCCCGCTTTTACCGCGCTGCGGTGCAGTTCAGACTCTGGCTTTATGACAAACGTTTTTTCCGCAACCACGCGGTGGGCTGTCAGGTGGTAAGTATCGGCAATCTTACCTGCGGCGGTACGGGTAAAACTCCGGTGGTGGAAGTTTTTGCCAAAAGCCTGACCAAACAGGGCCGTAAAGTGGCGATCCTCTCCCGCGGCTACCGCAGCAAGGAGCAGCGCAAGTTTTACCAGAAAGTGCAGGGCTTTTTCAGTTCGCGCAAACGGGAAGTCATGCCGCCGCGGGTCGTTTCCGACGGGCGTGATCTGCTGTTGCAGAGCGATACGGCGGGGGACGAGCCTTATATGCTTGCCTCCAACTTGCGCGACGTGGCGGTGCTGGTGGATAAGGATCGCGTCAACTCAGGGCTTTATGCGATCGACGAATATGCTACTGATACTTTGATCCTTGACGACGGTTTTCAGTATCTCGGACTCAAGGCACACGTCAATATTGTGCTGGTGGATTCGACATCCCCTTTCGGCAATCACCATGTGCTGCCCCGCGGTTTGTTGCGGGAGCCGATCAAAAACATCCGCCGTGCCGATTATGTATTCCTGACCAAATCCAACGGTGGGAATCATTTGCGGCATCTTAAAACTTTCATCCGCCGCCACAACCGCCGCGCGGAGATCATCGAGTGCTGTCATAAACCCTTGTATCTTGAGCGGGTCTTTATGCGCGGATCGCAGCAGCCGTTGACGGATTTGAAAAACGCGCGGGTGGCGGCGATTTCGGCGATTGCCAAGCCTGAGAGCTTTGAAGCCTTTCTTATGGAATTCGGCGCGGAGATCGTACACACTGCCCGTTATGCCGATCATCACCGTTACAGCGAGCAGCAGATTCTGGACTTTGTAAAAGAGGCCAAGCAGGCGGGGGCGGAAATGATCGTTACTACCGAAAAAGATGCTGTGCGTATTCCCCGTCTGCTGCGCGAAGATATCAAGTTTTACTTTCTGCGCGTGGAAATAGATATTTTAAGCGGTCAGGAAAACTTTGACCAATGTATCAAGCGTATTTGCTTTATCTGACTTTTCCGCCGCCGATTTTCAGCTGAATTGCCGGGGAAAAGAGCCGTTTGCTGCCGCCGTAAACGGCAATATCAATAAAGTTTTGCCAAAAAGATTGATTTTATATTTGCTTTTTTTCTAAAAAGTGTTATTTTAAATGCACAAGGAAATCGTGCGAGTGTAACTCAGCTGGTAGAGTATCACGTTGCCAACGTGACTGTCGACGGTTCGAATCCGTTCACTCGCTCCATTTTTTGTAATCTTTTAAGGTGCGAGTGTAACTCAGCTGGTAGAGTATCACGTTGCCAACGTGACTGTCGACGGTTCGAATCCGTTCACTCGCTCCATTTTTTATGATCTTTTAAGGTGCGAGTGTAACTCAGCTGGTAGAGTATCACGTTGCCAACGTGACTGTCGACGGTTCGAATCCGTTCACTCGCTCCATTTTTATTTTAAATTCCCTTATGCGGCGCTTCAGTTCCGGAAGAAGGCATAGACCGAGCGGCGGAAAATCAGATTGTTATTCTTCTCCTGCACTTTCATATCGCAGGCGGAATCATTTTCGAGGACGTGGAATTCCGACGTATGCTCAACAGGCAGATATTCGATCCACGGCACTTCAACAATGTGCAGATTTCCGTCCTGACCCCAGACTTTTACACCGGCAACACGATCTTTCTTTCTGTACCCGTGGGCGGTAACCTGAATACAGGAAGTGCCGTCCGATTGATGAGTGCAGCTGGTTTTAAGGATATTTTCCGTAGCGCAGTCGGGGTGCTTAAAGTGTTTATCGCCATAGAAATTGGCGATTGCCTCATGTTCCCAGAAACAGCTTTTGAAATGCGTTTGCTTATTGTACAGAGATTGGGTGGTGCGGGTCTGCTGATAAAGGGGGATCGTTAAAAGCGGAGCCAGCGCAAAGTAGACAGAATGGAAAAACTCCTCGTTGAAACGCTGGAAAAATTCCCGGGCCTCATCAACATTGCAGAATCTGAATTGCTGCGGGTCTGTGTTCAAATTGGTTTGGTTCAGATGGCGGGAAACGAGCATATTGATCCTGCCCATTTTGCGGAAATAAAAATCATCACCGCAGCCCACTTGCCGGTCGTTCAGCAATCTGACCATCTGCTGCTGGGCAAGCGGAGTGAAAAGCAGTCGGAACGCCACATCATCGTTGCGGTCAGTGGCATGAAACAGCAGTTCAAAATCGTGATTGCTCATCAAAGTATAAGGCAGATCGTCCTCCAGGTTGCGGGAGAGTTTTTTCAGCTTCCGCAATTCGCTGTGCTTTTTGAGCGAAGCAAAAAATCCGTCATCATCGGCAGACAGATCCGATGGTTCGCGGGAAAAATGCAGTTCAGGCGCCGCATCGTTGCCGTAGAGCAGCACCTTTTCGCGGTAGTAAAACGGTTTGGGCGCAGTATAAGTTGCCACCAGCAGCTGCGAGTGATGCACCGTGCGCATTTTTCCGTCCGAGCCCCGTTCGCGGGTGGTCCAATGGATATGTTTGCTGCCGCTGTAGGTTTCCTCCTGCCACTGCATAGTCTTTAATTCGCCGAAGACAAACGGGTTATCGTTGATTACGCCGCTGTGGGAATTGATTACCGATTTGCCGTGGTTGAATTTATCGTTCCAGCCGAAAGAATGGTACAGATCCAGCAATCTGTTTTCGCTGAAATAGGGGTCGAATTCCAATCGCGGCACCGTGGCTTTGATCAGTTCGGCAGTAATGTTCCAGTCAAAAAGTTTATTCAGAGGCTCCATCTGTTCCCAGGCTCTGCGGGTAAGATCCTGCAAAGATGCTTTGAGAACGCTGATCTTTTCCGCCAGCAGTTTGCGTTTGGGCAGGATCACTTGAAAGATCAGGATCAACGGCACAATGATTCCCAAAGCTCCGCCTGCAATGAGCGCAATTCTTATGTGATCGGGATTTTCTTCTGCAATGCCGTAGAGTATTGCAGAAGCACTCAACACAGCAACTACAATCAATACTGACAAAAGACAGCCGAAGTTGGAATCTTTGCTTTTGCAGCTGTCCAGTTCGTCGCGGACGCGCTGGATCTCGCCGTTGAGCCGACGGTTTGCCGCCCAATCCACTTGGGATCGTTCCAGCAGCTGCTGAAATTTATCGCGGGTCAAATCGGCAAATTTGGCGCGGAACTCATCCCGATAGCGGGGTAACGGTTCATAAATATCTTCTGTCAAAAGAATACCTCGCGGGCTTTGCTTTTGATTTCAGCAGAAGCGGTAAAAGGTATTCTGGTGGTGTAACCGGCGCGGGCGGCAACGATCATCCTGGTGGGCCATGCGTAAATATCGGTGTTCCACTGGGTGACGGTGTCATTGTACAAAACTCTGGCGGCGGTGATCTCTTTTTGCAGATAACTGTTCTGCTGAATGGCATCGGCGATGGCGGCGTGAGCTTTCAGGTCAGGATACGCTTCCACTTGCGGAAACAACCTGCCGAAGGCGGTATCCAGCTCTTGCGAAATGGCATTACGGTCGGCATCCGGATTGATTCCGCTGCGATATGCGGCAACGGCGGTCATAACATCTTTATCCAGATCAATGGCTTTTTCGAGCAATTTGGCAAGATTTTGCAGAATAACCACCCGCTGTTCCAGAAAATTATCAATTTGCGAGGCATCCGCCTGAATTTTCTGCTGCAACTGACGGAAGTAGTTAGCTGCATTGATCTTCATAAAGAGAAATACCACTCCGGGGATAATTCCGCAACACCAGAGCAGAATTTCAAACAAAACCGATCCGAATCCGATTTTAACGGGCAGCTGCTTTTCGATTACATTGATATCTCTTCCGGCATTATTGGTGTAGTCGGTCAATTCGTTAAGTTCATTCGCCATGGTTTTCCCCCTGCGTTAATGCGTTAAATTGTTATCAACAGCAGCGTGCTGCAAATGTATTGGAACAATGTAACACATCTATTGATTTTTGCAAACAATGTAACAGTTTTTTTCGTTTCTTCAACGCAGGTGGATATACTTCTGTTATTTATGGCAGACTTTAACCGACACCCAACCGGTGATTACGGATTTTTATCTTGACGGCGTTTTTTCAGAGCCATAATAAACATCGCAAGCCAGAGTGATCCGGCGAGGGTTTGAATTATGACAAACTGCCAGTAGATATTATTGCTTCTGCGGGTGAAATCTGGATAACTTACCAGATAAAAGTTCTCTTGCGGCTGATAAATCTGCGCGTTGCCGGTGAGCAATTTAAGCTTGATCAAATCTACCGGCGAATAGTATAAATAAGTGGATTTGCCCAAATCCCAGCAGAGAAATTTGGCGGTGAAAAATTTTCCGCTGCACAACATTGGTGCATCAATAATGGTTTTTGATTTGTCATTTTCCAGCAATGCTGTATCGTGTGCCAGCAACGCCGATAAGGTTGTCTGATTTTCCGCTTTGCTGATTTCGGCAAGTGCCGTTTGCACATCGCAGCGTTCATACTGCAAAGATGGCGTCTGCTTACTCCAATTAAAAAAATTCATCAAATAAAGAGCCAACACCACACCCCACATTATCCCGAAAAGCCAGCGACGCTGCACTTTACACGCCACGGCCGCCAGCGGAAACAACCACGTCAACGAACACATCAAAAGTATAGTAAATCTGAAAAAACTCTTGTAAAACGGCAAAGTTGAATCAAACCGCCGCTTCCAGATATATTTATCTGAAACAACGCGACAATTCTCATTCCAAACGCTGAGGCAATACCGTTCAAAAACATCATCCAATGCAGACTGTTGAAAGTTTTTGTCAGGCGCTTTCAGATTAATGGTCAAAGCTCCGTAATTGCCGCGAGTTATAAAGAATCCCAGTTGTGTAATCTCTTCCTCCAGCCTCTGCCAAACACGGCAATATTTGAAAGGCAGCTTTTTCCCATCTGCACGCTGCTCCTGACACCCATCATATAATTTTTTCAAGCCGAAGTTCTTTTCGGCGATAAACATAAAAGCCTCATTTATATGAATATAGTCCGGCATATCATCGTTATGGATCATTTGCAGAGCCGATGCACCGCTGAAATAAATAAAAGAGAGGAATACCGCCCCCGCAAAAATAAAAAAATGGCAGGATTTTTTCCGGCGCAAGATCCACCACCCCGCCAGAAAGGGAATGCCGAAAATCACCAGATATACAATTATTGCTATTAAGATACCCATAATTCACTTTTCCTTTTCTGTTTCCGGCTGCAAATTTTTTATGGCAATCAGGATTTTTTCGGAAGATTCTCTTTCATCCTCGCGGTTTTCGTAAGTATAGCGGAAATCTTTCAAATTTGCCCTGATCGCTTCGGATATTTGTTTATCACTTACATTTTCTTTGCGCTTCTGTTCAATAAGAGAGTAGGTTTTTTCCCGCAAAGCGTTTGAATCGCTTATATACCGCTTTTCTGAATGAGGCGTTTGTATATCCAGTATGCTAAATGCACAAAGCAGCGCCGCAATGGTTGACACATAACTGTACCAGCGGATTTTCAAATTCAGCACCACAAATCCGGCGATCACCATTAATAGCGAGATGCTCCCCCAAATGATACTTGCAGTATAACTTGGCATTGGCAGATATTCAATGTGCATGGTGTTACTGGCAAGCGTTTCAGATAATTCCGTAAAGAAATTCAACGCCCGTTTACCGGATTGGATATTGAAAGAGATGAAATCCAAACCACGGTAAATAAATGCCAAACCGATATTTATGATGCAGAAAAACACATAACCAACCAATCGCCCCCACCGGGGTATCCATTTCAAAGGAATCAGAAATCCCAGCAGGCAAAGCAAATAAATCAAAGCTCCGGCAAATAATGTTTCGTTAAAACTGCTCATAATATGCTGTCCTTGAATATTATCCCCATAACCAATTCATAAATACGCTTGGATAATGCAATTATGAATAGTGTGCCGACAAATATTCTCCCCGGCAATGGCAGCGCCAGAAGAAATATCGACCAAACCAGTAAAATGGTTATGATTATCAGTTGCTTTTTTATCATCTTACGATCATAGATATCCCATAATAAATTCAACGCAAAGTTGCTGAAAAATAAAGCCGTTCCGCCTGACGGTCATAAATAACAGTTTCTCCGCAGTCACTGCCGTTATAACTGCTGAACATCAAGCCGTTTTCAACTTTTATAAAATCAGGCGCTGATTGGTTATAATGAGCAGCAATAAGCGTTTTTGCCGTTTGCAAGGTCGCGGGGGTGGTGATTTCTTCCAGCTGCCAATTCTGCAATACTGCAACTTGCTTTAATGCGGACTCTTTTATATCACCTTCAAAGAAATAATTGTTGTAATCGCGGTAAAATGCAGCATTTTGCAACAAGATTCCGCGCCCATTGTACGTTGGCAGATTTTCACCTGTTTCAGGATTGTGTATACTGTGGGCAACGCAGATAAGCCAACCGGGGATACACATCAAACCGATACACGGAGCCGATCCCGCAAGCATTACGGCAATCGTCAATATTTTCAAAATTGGCGGATGCAGATCTTGGGAAACTTTGATAACTATGCGCCCCATAAAATATATAGCATACCCCAAATTCCAAAAGATAATCAACTGAAAATCAATACAGCAGGCAATGATCATTGCCGCCAGCAGCGCGCCATGAATCAAACACTTTTTTTTATTGATTTTCATTGTAAGTTAATATCCCGTACCTTGTGATAAGACGAGTTGTTTGACTGAAGTGCATCCAATCTTTTATTTTTCAGTAACCACGAAAAAATAAAAGTCAGACCCAATGCGTAATAAATTTACTATGGCAACGTTGATTTGTCAAATGGAAAAAGGATTTTTCGGGGGATGAAGGGGAAAAATCTACAAAATATTTGAATAATCGGTTTTTATTGCTACCTTATAACAAAGTTACAGGATGGCGGTTAAATTTAGTGTGGAAGTCGATCACGAAAAAGCCCGGAAAGTTTTGAAAAAGTTGGAAATGAAAAAAATATGAACAATGAACAGAAATATTTAACATCACCCAATGGAGATTTCAAAACTTTGCTGACTTTCCGTAAAGCTCAGATAATTTATGATTTGACATTTTACTTTGCGCATACTTTTTTGAATAGAACTGACCGCACTATCGATCAGATGATCCAAGCCGCCCGCAGCGGCAAGCAGAATATTGCCGAAGGCAGTGCCGCCGGAGTGACATCCATGGAAACAGCAATAAAATTGACCAATGTTGCAAAAGCAAGTTTTCAGGAACTGCTTCTGGATTATGAAGATTTCTTGCGGGTTCGCAACTTGCGCCAATGGAAAAAGAATTCTGTTGAGGTTGATTTTATGCGTAAAAAATCGGTTGATCCCAGTGTGCCGGATTAGTGGTTCGTTGAGTTAGGGAAAAGCCGACCTGCTGAAACTGTTGCCAATATGGTTATATGTTTTCTGCATCAGGAAGATTATTTACTGCAAGCTCAATTGAACGCTTTTGAGAAAAAATTTCTTGCTCAAGGCGGGTTCAAAGAACAAATGTTTTCTGCAAGATTAAAAGAGCGGAACAAAAACAACTGAGAAGACTGAGAAGACTGAGAAGACTGTAAATCAGTATTCATAGTATTCCCAGTATTCATAGCAAATCATTAGTGAGGAAACTTTACAAGTCCGCAGTTGCGCTGAGAATACCATGGGGAACGGTATTCTCAGCGGTCGGTTATTCCTGAAATAAAAAGAGGTTCGGCTTACTTCATCAATGCCGACACATTTTTGACAAATGCCAGCGGATCGGGCAGGGGACTGCCTTCCGTCAGCAACGCTTCGCCGTACAGTAGTTCGGTGTACTGCGCCAGCTTTTCCGAGGCAGGATCTTCGGCAATAAGTTTCTGCATTACTTCCACCACCGGATGATTCGGATTAAGCTCCAATACCCGTTTGCTTTCCGGCGCGGGCTGGTTCATCGCTTTAAGCAGACGTTCCAGCTGCGGACTGATGCTGTTGCTTTCGCCCACCAGACAGCAGGCGCTGTCGGTCAGGCGGCGGGTCAGGCGCACCGCGGAAAGTTTATCCTGCAATTTCTCAAAAATATAATCCAGCAGCGCTTGATGCTGTTTGGTTGCTTCTTCCAGCGCCTTTTCTTCCGCATCAGGATCTTTTTCGATTTCCAGTTCGCCTTTATTGGCGCTTTTCAGGTACTTTTTGTCGTACTGCATCATATTCTGCATGATGAACTCATCCACCGGATCGGTCATCAGCAATACATCGTAGCCTTTGCTGCGGAAGATTTCCAGGGCAGGACTTGCCAGTGCCAGCTGACGGCTTTCGGCGATGATGTAGTAAATATGTTCCTGTTCCGACGGCATGGCGTTGATGTATTCTTTAAGCGTGATAAGTTCACCCGGTTGCCCGTTCATGCTTTCGAACATCACCAGATCTTTGATCTTTTCCTGATTGGTTATATCCAGATGGATCCCTTCTTTGAGGATCTTGCCGAATTCTTTGAAGAATTTTTTGTATTTATCCGGATCGCGTTCCAGCATCTTTTTAAGTTCGCCCAACACCTTGCCGGTAATGGAGCGTTTGATTTGTGCCAGCAGCGGATTTTCCTGCAGAATTTCCCGCGATACGTTCAGCGGCAGATCGCTGGAATCCACCACGCCCCGCAGAAAACGCAAATAATCCGGTACCAGAGCTTCGCAGTTGTCGGTGATAAATACCCGTTTGACGTAAAGCTGAAGACCTTTCTTCTGCAAATCGGGCATAAACAGATTGAACGGCATCTCTTCGGGTATATAGATGAGCGCCTTGAACTCGTTGGTGCCTTCGGCATTGATATTGATGGTGCTGAGCGGTTTGCCGCCGTGGGCAAGGTGTCCGAAAAAGGCTTCGTGTTCTTCGGCAGTAACTTCCGAAGAGTTGCGCAGCCAGATGGCTTTCTGACTGTTCAGGGTGCGAACTTCCACGGTTGTGGTCTTGTCTTCATTGGTTTTGGTAAAGGGCAATGTAATGGGGTATTCGATAAAATCCGAATATTTACGCACGATTTCGGAGATCTTCCAGTTTTCCAGATAGATATCTTTATCGCCCTTGATGTGCAAGGTGATCGTGGTGCCGACTTCATCGCGCTTGATCTCTTCGATAGTGTACTCGCCCGTGCCGTTGGAACTCCAGCGGACGGCGGGAGCATCGCTGCCGCTGCGGCGGGTTTCGATCACCACTTCATCGGCAACCATAAAGGCGGAGTAAAAGCCGACCCCGAATTGACCGATCAGTTCCGGCGCGCCTGCATTTTGAGCGTCTTTAAGATTTTCCAGAAAGGCTTTGGTGCCTGATTTGGCGATGGTGCCGATATTTTCTTTGACTTCTTCGGCAGTCATCCCGATCCCGTTATCGGTAATAGAGAGCAGCCGTTTTTCTTTGTCGATTGTCAAATCGATCTTCCAGTCCCGGGTGAGTTTGTCATCGGTCAACGCGGCAAAACGCGCTTTATCCACAGCATCGGCGGCGTTGGCGATAAGTTCGCGCAAAAATATATCCGGATTGCTGTAAAGTGAATGGATCACCAGATCCAGCAGTTGTTTGACTTCGGCTTTGAATTGCATGGTTTCTGCCATAATCTTCTCCTGTGTTGGCGGACTCTGAATAAACAGACTCCTGATCTTTGATTTTTGTCACCGTCAAAAGATAACTCTTTTTTGTCATATTGCAAGCAAATAACTTCTAATTCCGCACAATTTTGCCATTGCAGCGCTGCTTTTCCGCTCCGTTCCGCTGCCGGGAGAACAGCAGAAACTCCGGGCTGCAGAATATTGACGCCGGGAACCCAATAAAAATACCTCCTGAACTTGAAAAAAAACAGAATAGTGCTATCTTATAAACCGTAGTTGTATCGTATCCGGAACAATCAGACAATCAAGGATGTTTCATGCGTTTTTTCTTCAAGTTTCTGCAGCGTTTGCAGCAAGAGAAATGCCGGTTGGGCAACCGGTGGCGCCGGTTGTATTATCGCGGAATATTCGGTTCCTGCGGTCGTAAATTGCGCGTCGGCAGAGATGTTATCGTTACCGGGGCGCATTGCATACATGCCGGGAAAAATTTCAAGATCAAGGATAAGGTGATCATCCGGGCTTTGGGCGGGTTGACGGTCGGAGATGATGTTACCATTTCCAGTCTGGCAAGTATTCTGACAACAACTTTGATGATTGAGGACGGCAAGCTGCTGGATAAGCACGTCGGCGCACCTGTCAAACTCGGCAACAATGTGTGGATTTGCGCCGGGGCGATCGTTTTGAGCGGAGTAACGATAGGCGATAATACGATTGTAGCGGCAGGGGCGGTGGTTACAAAAGATTTGGAAGGCGGCTGGGTCTATGCCGGAATTCCTGCCAAACCGGTCAAAAAATTGAACTATTGAGTATGAGCATACCATTAAAGAAAATCTTGAAGCGGCGTTGGGCGTGGGGATCAATGATCCTCTGGCGTGCGGCAGCGGCGGTTTTGAGTCCGTTTTTCCGTATCCGCCGTAACAAAGTCGTTTTTTCCACCTTCGATGGCAAGGGGTTTGGCGATAACTCCAAATATATTGCTTTGGAGCTGATCCGGCGGAACTCTCAGCTGGAGTTGGTCTGGTTGATGAAGAAGGAAGAACAATCCGATTTGCCGCCTGAAATCAGACGGGTCGATAACAGCTGGTTTTCGGAGCTTTATCACCTGATGACTGCCGGAGTATGGGTGGATACTCACTTTAAAAGGCATATCTTCAAAAAAGGTCTGTTCAAGCGGCGTGGTCAGCTTTATTTACAGACCTGGCACGGTTCGCTGGGAATCAAAAATATTCCAACTGTCGAGGAGTTGGCGCCCAGTCTTTATTATCCGATGTTGGCAGATATCCGCTCGGTCGATCATCTTATTTCCAACAGTATATACGAAGATATCAAATTCCGGGAGTGTTTTTCTACGGATAAGATCCAACCGGGGATACTGAAACTGGGGCATCCGAGAAACGATATATTTTTTCAGGACAACTCGTTGCTGAGCTGCAAGATCAAACAGCAGTACGGCTTGACGGAAGATTGCAGGATCTTTACCTATATGCCGACTTTCCGCAAGAAACGCGATTTGGCAGCTTACACGCTGGATTTTGAACGGGTGCTGGAGGCGTTGAGCCGGCGCTTTGGCGGCAAATGGGTGATCTTTATGCGGCTGCATCCGGCTTTGGCTGGAAAGGCGGCTGATGCTTTCCGGGGAATAGCAGGGGTGGTGGATGTTTCTTCGCATCCGGATTCGCAGGAATTGCAGATAGTGTCGGATATATTGTGCACGGATTACTCGTCATGTATTTATGACTTTATTCTATCGCGTCGGGCAGGTTTTATTTTTGCCTCGGATCTGCAGGATTACAACACGGTACGCGGATTGCGCTATCCGCTGACCGAAACGCCGTTTATGATCGCCGAAAATAACGATGCATTAGTTGAGAATATTCTGGCGTTTGACGACGGGGTGTATCAGAAAAATTTGGACAAATTTCTTGAGTTTCACGGATGTGTTGACGATGGCAAAGCTTCAGCGCGGGTGGGGGATGTTATTGAAGAATTTGTTTTCGGCAAAAGGCAAGGCAGAACAGTATGAGCGGAAAAAAGTATCATATCGGTTATACCCAGGGGGTATTTGATATGTTTCATGTCGGCCACCTCAATTTGCTCAATGAAGCAAAAAAGCGGTGCGATATACTGGTTGTGGGGGTGAACAGCGATCAGCTGGTTTGGCAGTATAAAAATAAGCAGGCGGTTATACCGCAGGATTGCCGGGCACTGATCGTGCAGAATATTAAAGCGGTGGATTCTGCTGTGATTGTGGATACGCTTGACAAGATCAAGATTCTTAAACAGGTGAATTTTGACGCAATTTTTATCGGGTCGGATTGGCAGGGGTCTCCCCGTTGGAAAGCTACGGCTGAGGCGCTGGCTGAATTGGGTAAAGATGTGGTTTTTCTGCCTTATACCGACGGTATCTCTTCTACGGGGCTGCGGACGGTGGCGGAAAATAAAATTGCCGACAGTGAGCATTGATCGTTGACGATATTGATTGGTCAGGATAATATCGGGAAAAGAGATTTTGGGTAGTGAAAGTACGGGCACAGGTCAAAGTGGCAACTGGGGCCCGGTATTCAATTATGGAGTCGTTTTTTTATGTTTTTTGAACGCATGATCCTGAAGCGCAAATTGTCCAGCAGCGATGCTGCAGTAAGGCTGCAGGCGGTTGAAGCGCTTGATTTGGAGCTGGATAACGCTTTGCTGCTGCAGTTGGCCGGCGGTGACAGCGATGTGCGGGTGCGCCTGGCGGCTATCTCGCGCTGCGGCGACCCTGAAGTGCTGGGCCGTTTGCAGAAAAATGAACAGAATCCGCAGGTATTGGCGCTTTTGACTGAGCGCTCGGATGAGCTCTACGGCGAAATGGCGCTGCAATATTGTGCCGAAGAACGCGGGAGCGATGCCTTTGACCGTATCGTCGATCCCAAGATGCTGGTGTCGGTGGCCTTGCGCTCCAATTCACCCAATCTGGTGTTGGCGGCAGGGGCGCGGCTGGCGCAGCGGCAGGAGGCTTGGCTGCAGTTGCTGGAACAGTTGGCGGACGACCGGCTGGCGATGGAGCTTTATCAGCGGAAAATGCCCGATTGTGAATCAGCTTTGGCGCTGCATCTGATGTCGGCGGCCCGCAGTCATGCTCTGCGGAACGCGATTGCCGAGGAACGCGCCAAACGGCGGCAGATCGCCGAGGCTTACGCCGCTGAAAAAGCGTTGGTGGAAGCTGCCGAGGCTGCGGTTGAGCGGGTGGATACATCGGCTTTTGAGGATATCAGCGCTCAATGGCGTGAGCTTACCGTGCATCACGAGGATTTGAAAAATCGCTTTCTGGCTGCCCGTTACCGTTTGTTCAGGGCACAGGAAGAGCTGTTGGCGCAGCGGGAAACTTTTTTGCGGGAAAATAAACTTGCCGCAGATTTGACCGCCCAGCTGGAAGCGTTGGAATCTTCGGATAACTGGCGTGCCATCCGTCAGGCGATCGAAAATTGGAATCGCTGTAATCTGAACAATTCCCGCGGCGCTGCTGAATACGCGGCCCGTTTCAACGAGCTTGCTGCCAAACTTGCCGAGCGCTCTGCTGAGCTGCAAAAGGTTTGCGAAAATGCGGTTGCCGTGGGCAGAAAAGTGCTTGAAGCGTATAAAGAGTTTATACAGGCAGATGCGGTTCCTGAGCTGGAAGTGCGGCAGGTGCTGTTGGGCGAGCTGGAAAATGTTATAAAAGCGCTGCCGGAAGTGCCGTCGGGATTGCTGGCGCTGCAGGGGCAGGTTTTTGATATGGAGCGTGAACTGCGGCGACGGGCAAGATTGGAATCGCAGCAGCGCGATCTGGCGCGGTGGGAGCATTATACGCTTAAATTGGATATTTGTGCCGAGTTGGAAAAATTGTCAGCCGTGGATGAAGCCTATCTGCCTGAAGCTGCCCGCACTTTCCGGCAGCTGCGGGAACGCTGGAACAATATCGGCGCGGTGCCGAATGAAAAGTTCGATGAATTGAAAGAGCGCTATCAGAAGATTTGCAGCGAACTGCATCAACGTTTGGAGGCATTTTTTGCCCGACGCGATGCCGAGCGCGCCGCCGCGGCAGCGAGCAAGCAGCAGCTTTTGGAGGAAGCGCGCGCGCTGGCGGATTCGGAGGATTGGAACGCCACTTCTGCCAAGCTCAAAGATTTGCAGAATCAATGGAAAAATACTCCTTCGGCGGGCGGTACGCTGGATCGGGAATTATTCAAGGAGTTTCACGATGTGTGCGACAGTTTCTTTGTGCGGCGCAACGCGGTATGGGAAGCTCAAAAACAGCAATATATGCTGGTTGCCAAACGCAAACGCGACCTGTGCAATGCTGCGGAGGCGCTGAAGTCGTTGCCCTTTAATCAGGCTAAAAATGAGATCGCTGCCTTGCGGGAGGCGTGGCGGCAGCTGCCGTCGGCCGGACGCGATGAACGTTTGCTGTATATGGAGTTCAACCGCATTATCGAAAGCATTTTTGCTGCTCACCGCGAAGCAGGCGATGAGGCCCGCCGTCAGGCGGAAATCAACTGCACCAATTTGCGCGATATACTCAACGATGCCCGCAGCAATACTTTGCCGCTCCGTGAAATCGAAAATCATCTGCTGGAAAATCAAACCCGTTGGGATGAATTGGATTATCGGCAGAATTCCGATGTGGCAAAGTGCCGCGAAGCGTTATTGACCGAACTGCGTCAGGTTATTTGCGAATTGCATCACAAAGATTCCATGCATCGTCTGGAAGAGGCCGAGCAGCTGGAAAGCGTAATTGATTCCCAGTTGGACAACGATAAACTTATCGACCATCTGGGACGCCGTTTGAAAGTGTGTGCCGAACTGGAAGAGCGGCTGCGGCAATGCAGCATTATTTCGGGAGATGTTGATCTGGCGAAGGAACTTACGGCGGCGATCAGCGGTAATTTCGGCGGCGATGCCTATCGCCTGACGGTGGCGGAGCTGGATGAATTCCTGCGGCGCTTTGTTGCTGTTGGTCAGGTGCCGCCTGATGCCAGAAAGGCAGTTTTTGAACGATTCCGCACGCTCTATAATCAGGCGCTGGCGGTGTTGAATCAGGAGGCGCCGACGCAGCAGTAAGGCGCAGAAGAGGGTGGATTTTTTATGCAGGAACGCACAACTGTAATCATTTTGCGCAAAACTCTTTTCCGGGAGTCGGATGTGATGGTTTCCGCCGTCAGTCCCGATTGGGGCAGAATGGAGCTGGTGTGCTATCATGCCCAGAGTTTTTCAGGCAAAAAGTTTCCTGTATTGGATTGTTTCAACGAGTTGGAAATCGGGTTCGAATTTGCCGATCAGCAGCCTGCCAAACTCGTGGAAGCCGAGCTGCTGACCTCCTTTGCACCGGTGGCGGATCGTTTGGAAATATTCCGTCTGGCGGGCAAGATCGGGAATTTTGTACTGAAAAACTCCGCCCCCGAATTGCCGATGGCGATCGTTTATGACACCTTGCGTCATGTGCTGGGCAATCTGGCGCTGAACGCTTCGCAGGGAAATGCGCTGTGGACGCCTGAGGCGTGCGGCGCAGTTATAAAACTTGCCTGTCTGCAGGAAAACGGTTTGCTGCCTGAATTTGAAAATCCAGACATCAGCGCGTTTTTTGATTCGGTCATCGAAGCGGGGCTGGAAGGCTCGGCGCTGCCGTCTTGCGATCTTGGTTACTGGGGCAAACTTTCGCTTTATTTGAATACGCTGCTGCCGCAGGATAAGGCTTGAAACGATCTTCCGCTTCAGCGGATAAAAAAGCCGCCGATCAGCGCCGACGCAGCGATTATGTAGATGATTTTGACTTTGTATTTACCCAGTACTGCGGCGGACAATACTGCCAGCAGCAGCGGAATAATGCGGATCCCGAAACTCCCTGTATCCGGTGCTTGCGCTATCCACGCTTTGACATTGCTTGCGGTCAGCGGTGCCGTAAAGATTGCAATGTTGGCAAAAATCAATACCGCCGACAATATCAAACCCAGCGCTGCCGGGCGCATTCCTGAGAGCATACCTTGCACTATCGGGCTTTTTTCCCATTTGCGGAAGTAATAGACTGCGGTGATAATGAGGAATATTGCCGGAGTCAGCAAGCCTGCGGTTGCCACAACTCCGCCGAGTATTCCGAAGGTTTTATATCCGACAAAAGTAGCCGTATTGATCCCGATCGGTCCCGGCGTCATCTGGGCTATCGCCAGCAGATTGGCAAATTCGCCTGCGGTCAACAGTTGATACTTTTCCACCAGATCGTGAATAAAGAGCGTTACCAGCACATAACCGCCGCCGAAACTTAAAAGTCCATACTTGACAAACAGCAAATATATGTAAAAAATATTCATTATTTCTGTTCTCGCTCTGCTGCAGTTGCCGAAGAATGTTTTTCCGCAGCAGTAAACTGGTATACGATCCCCAGTATTGCCCCGGAAAGAATTATCCACACCGGCGAAACGCTGAAGATTATCGCCGCTGCTGCCGAAAGCATTGCCAATATCAGCGAAAAACTGTTTTTGACCGTCTTGCGGATCATCTTGACGGCAGTCAGGGCAATCAACCCGGTAATGGCGGCTTGCGCTCCGGTAAATGCTCCCTGAATCGCAGGCGTTTGCAAATTTACATCTTTAATAAAAATTGCAATGAGCAATATTATCAGCGTGGAAGGGGTTGCCACGCCCAGCAACCCGGCTAACGCTCCCCAGATACCGGCGGCGCGGTAGCCGATATAAAGTGCCGCATTGCCCGCAATGATTCCGGGCATGGACTGGATTATCGCCATCATATCCAGCATCTCTTCTTCCGTCAGCAATTGTTTGCGGCGGATAAACTCATCTTCTGCTGCCGGCACAATGGCGTAACCGCCGCCGACCACTACGGCTGCGATCTTGAAAAATCCCCAAAACAGCATACGGCATCTGGCTGCTTTGCTCAAGCGGGCAATCTTCTCCTCCATAATATCATTCGCCTTCGGGGATGAACTCGATGAAGTCTATTTCCGCAACGGTATTGCTTCTGGTATATTGACTGTTGCCGTTGATGCTGATGGCAAATTTATCGGGAGTCTTGCCGTAAACACGCTGGAAATCCTTGAGGATGTTGCGCTTTTCGGTGATCCATTCGCCCGTGCCGCTGGAAACATTGCGCATGACTATGTAGTGTACCGAAAGGATCTTTGCGTAGGTCGTGCCGCCTTCAACCCCGATGGGAGTAAGCGTTTCCCAGCGGTAGGCGATGGACTGCTTTTTCAACATCCCGTTATTGATCCCGATATAGATCGCCACCGGCTGGTCGTCTTTAGCCGGATTGCGCCCGTCCGCTTCGGGCGGATACTGTTTTACCCGCCAGCGCCAACGCATGACCGGAGTCTTTTTAAGATCGACTTTCGGGGCAATTGCTATACCGCCGGTGGATTTGCTGCACAGTACCTGCACGACCGAATCTTTTACTTTGCAGACCGTCATCGGCACGCCCAGCTTGGCGCCCTCTTTTGACCATTTTGCCGGCATGCCCGAACGCTGAGCATGGTCAAAATTCTCGCTCCACGAACTGTTGGCGGAAAGTTTTGCCGCAGCATCGTCAGTCAATGCCGCCGGATACGGCAAGAGCGAAAAGATCGCCAATATAAAAATATTCCTGAGTTTAATTACCCGGTTTTCCATCTTTTTTCCTGATAAAAATAACTGATTCAGCGGTTGTCCTCGCGGCAATACCGCTGATAACGCTTCATGATATTACGAACATATTTGCGGGTGCTTTTGATCGTTATGCGATCTATTACCGTGCCTGACTTTTCCGCGGGTTTCCAACTGTTGGCGCGACTCAACCCCGCATTGTAACGCGCCAGCGCCAGTTCTGTTGCGTGATCGTAATTGCGGAAACGGCGCAATCCGTCGCTTAAAAACCAACAGCCGATCTCCAGATTTATCCGCGGCGAAAAGAGCATACTCTTTTCCGGAACCGGCACATTATGCGCCTTTGCCCAGTCCACTGCCGATTGTTTGGGCATGATCTGCATCAACCCGATCTCGCCGGCTTTGCCGATCGCTCCCGGTCGGAAACGGCTCTCTTCGCAGATCACCGCCCGCACCAGACGGCTGTCGATGCCGTATTTGGCGGAGGCTTCGCGGATCTCTTCGGCAAAACGGGTGTCGTCAACTGCAAACTCCCGAAAGCAGAAAAGGTAAAACATCCCTGATCCCAGCATGGTAAGCCAGGCGGCAAATAACAGTATCTGCCGGAGTGAAAAATGTTTTTTCCGTTTGGCTCCGCTCAAATTATGCTCCTTTAAGGCACATCAGAATATGACAGATTATTTTTTCGGAGCCGAAGAACTTTTTTTCGGCCCGATACCCTCATTTTCGGGCATGGCGTTTTGGCTGGAATGTTTCGCCATATAAATCGCGGCTTTTTGCAGATTTTCGCCGCTGATCTTGTATTCGGCGTGAACGGTTTTATCCTGCTGAGCAACACTCAAGCCTTTGACCAGCGCTTCCGCCAGTTCAGGTTCCTGACCGAACATCATGCCGATCAAGCCCGGCAGCATCATCTGGATTTGGAATGACAGCTGATTGGCGATTTTTTCGTTTTTGCAAATCATATCCGCCAACAGGTGAATATCCTGCTTTTTGCTGAAATTGAGCTTGGCAAAAATCATATCCATCTGCGGCAGATTGGCGTTGCCGCCATCTTTGGTCAGGTCTGCTGCCATCGCTGCCAGCGCCTGCCGGTCGATTTTAGCTGCCAGCGGATTTTTGCCGCCCTGCAGCGAGGCTGCCACATACAGCGGAGTATTATTCTGCAGCGGCGCGATAAATACCACATCTTCTGCCAGATAACTTATCATGACAGGACGTTCTTTGCCGCCTTGTATCTTGGTGGCAACAAAGGCTTTTTTGTTGCCAACGGTAGTGGTGGAGAGTTTGTATTCCGCGTTTTTATTGCTGTTGGCGGCAACATTGAACAAATTGGCGAATTCTGCTTCGGAAATACCGGTCTTGGCATAAATGAGCGCATCGGAACCAACTGTTGCACCCCAAACCTGTCCGGTCAGCAGTTTCATCGGATCAATATTGGTAACTTCTTTGAACTTGTCAATATTGCTGCGGATTTCTTCCGCCTGACTTGCCAGACCCGTCGGGTCCTGCGTCAGAAAGTTGTTTATAAGCATCTTGGCGTTAAAGCGGAAGATCGCCGTGGACTGACTCGGAATAAAATTTTCAGGTTCAGCCGCAGAAAGCAAGTTGACAAACAGCACACTCAGAATAAAAAACAGCGGGATTTTTTTCAATTTACATTCTCCTTCTACATTCAGTTTATTATCGACCAAGGGGCGCTTGAGTTCTCAAGCACCCCCCGATTATGGCAGATTACTGCTTGTTTTCAGCCGCCAGCTTTTCCTGTTCGCGCTTGGGCAGCACCACTTGCAGATGCAGTTCACGCAGCTGCTTGGGCGTTACCGGCGCGGGCGCGTTCATCATCAAATCCTGCGCCTGCTGGTTGAACGGGAACGCGATGATCTCGCGGATGTTCGGCTCGTCCGCCAGCAGCATGACCGTGCGGTCAACCCCGGGAGCAATACCGCCGTGGGGCGGGGCGCCGTGTTTGAAGGCGTTGATCATGCCGCCGAATTTATCATCGACCACGCTGCGGTCATGTCCGGCGATTTCAAACGCCTTGTACATGATTTCGGGACGATGGTTACGGATCGCTCCGCTGGAGAGTTCGATGCCGTTGCAGACAATATCGTACTGATACGCCAGAATATCCAGCGGATCTTTGTTTTCCAATGCATCCATACCGCCCTGGGGCATGGAGAAGGGGTTGTGGCTGAAGATCACCTGATTGGTCTCTTCGTCCAGCTCGAACATGGGGAAGTCCACGATCCAGCAGAACTTGAAGACGTTGGGATCGATCAGATCCAGCCGCTTGCCCAGTTCAGGGATCACCGCGCCGCCGGTCTTGATAACATTCTTTTCGCTGTCGGCAAGGAAGAACAACGCATCGCCTTCGGCAATATTGCCCGCCGCTTTAAGTCCCGCCAGAATTTCAGGATTGAGGAATTTGACGATGGGGCTCTTTTCGCCTTCGGCGGTCCAGATGATATATGCCATACCTTTGGCGCCGTTTTCCTGCGCAAAGCCGATCATATCATCAAAGAATTTACGGGGCTTGCCCGCCACCTGCGGCGCTTTCATGGCCCGCACCACGCCGCCGTTGGCAACCGTGGAGGCAAACGCCTTGAATTCGCAATCGCGGAAAAGTTCGGTCACGTCGATCATTTCGATCGGGTTGCGCAAGTCGGGCTTGTCCGAGCCGAAGCGCTTCATGGATTCGCGGTAAGGAATCCGCACAAAGGGCGGCTTGGAGTAATCTTTGGTGGAAAATTTGCTGAAGACCGCATCGAACATACCTTCGATGACCGCAAAGATATCTTCCTGATTGACAAAGCTCATTTCCACATCCAGCTGATAAAACTCACCGGGACTGCGGTCGGCACGGGCATCTTCGTCGCGGAAGCAGGGCGCAATCTGGAAGTAACGGTCAAAACCGGAAACCATCAGCAGCTGCTTGAACTGCTGCGGAGCCTGCGGCAGCGCGTAAAATTCGCCGGGATGCAGACGCGACGGCACCAGATAGTCACGGGCGCCTTCGGGGCTGCTGGCGGTCAGGATCGGGGTCTGGAATTCGTGGAAACCCTGCGCGTGCATATATTCGCGCATGGCGGCAATGACTTCGCTGCGCAGAATGATGTTTTTGTGCAGTTTTTCGCGGCGCAAATCCAGGAAACGGTACTTCAAACGCAGCGATTCGGGTGCGCTGTCATCTTTTGCCACCTGGAACGGCAGCACTTCGCATTCGCCGAGAACTTCCATTGCTTCGGCAACCACTTCGATTTCGCCGGTGGCAAGTTTGCTGTTGACGGTTTCGGGAGTACGCGCCACTACCGTACCGGTAAAGGCGATCACGCTTTCCACGCGCCAGCGTTCCAATTCCTGATAAAATGCCTTGTCGGGATCGATCACCACCTGAGTCAGACCGTAGTGGTCGCGCAGGTCAATAAAAATCACCCCGCCGTGGTCGCGGACGCTGTGAACCCAGCCCGCGATTTTAACGGTCTGGCCGACTTCGCTTTTGCGGAGCGCTCCGCAAGTATGTGTACGAAACTGTTCCATAGTAATTATTTACACCTTGAATAAAATATTGTTGTTTCTGTTACTTGGCAAGCGCCATATCCCGCGCCGCCGCCATAAGTTTATATTTTGCCGCCAGCTGCGAACGCTGACCGGCAGGTTCTTTGCCGGTGGCAAGCATATTGAGAAATTCATCGCGGACGATGGCAAAATGGAATTCGTGGCCATCGACCATGCTGGAGGGAGGCGTTACCAGCAGACGGCCGTCGGCTTGCAGCGTCACGGTCGAATCGCTGTAACCGAGTTCCGCCAGACGCTTTTCGATAACGCTCTTCATGGTTTCGGCGCTCATGGTCAACGGCTTGACCAGCACCAGCGCCTTGAACGCCGTATCGGGACCTTGTTCCACAAAAAGATCCGCCAGCGTACCGCGGGCAACCTGATGGTGCATATCGCCGCCGCCTGCAGGAGCTTCCAGATTCCATTGGGTGTGAACGCGCACAGTCACGCCGTTGTAAGCTACATCCAGCACGCCGTTGCAGGCAACTTTAAGTACATTATTTTCCACACAATCGGCAAGATCCGCCGGGAAGGCGGGAGTCTTGGTGATAAGTTCAAACTTATCGGCGGGTACATCGGTACTGGTCAGCGTGGCATCGATGAGTTTGACATCTTTATCGTAGTCAATGGCTTTGTCGCCGTAGAGCATCCACTGGGCGTTATCCAGCAAGTGGGTGGTCACGTCGCACAGACCGCTGCCCTGTTTGTTGACATCAAAGTACCAGGCGGGACGAACCAGCGGCGCGCCGTTGACGGTTTTGTAAAGGTGGTGAACGGTGCCGTTTTCGATCATAGGTTCATCGCCCTGACGGAATTCCCCGAAAATCTCTTTGGTCAGCATCAGATCCTTGAGCAGTCTTGCCGGCGGTTCCTGACGGCCCGTCATAATATCCACAATGGGATTGCCGCCCGCAGCAAGAGTGCGTTCCAGCACGGCAGCGCCTTCGCTGTTGATGGTAACAGGTTTATCGGTCAGAATCGCGCAGCCTGCCTTGTGCATGGCTTCGAGGTAGTAGATCTTCTGGTCGTTGCGTCCGGCAAAGACGGCGATATCCACCACTTTGGCTTCGGCGGCGGCAACTGCCTTTTCCAGAAAATCGCTGCCGGTGTGGACATGGTAGATCCAGTCGGTGGGTTCTTCGGCGCGTTCGTTGAACGCATTTACCAGCTTCATGTAATTATCCAGATCGGGACCGGCTTCCGAAAAGATGTAGACATCGCGGCTGATCTCTTCGTGACGGCGGCGCAGAATCAACCCCGCATGGAAATGCCCCGGATTGACGATTACGAGCGTATGCATGAATTTATCTCCTTTTTAGGTTTATAAAAAAAACTGCAAATATATATCAAAAGATAATTTACCACCGCAAAGCACTTAAAACAAATTTGAAAGCGCTTTTTTATCAATTTTTAGCATAAAAAAGCCGCTTTGTTTCAACCTTAAAGGCGGGTAATGCTGTTTTGAGGTTGTCCGGAGAGTTTCCTGCACGCCAGAAAGAGTACCAGCATATTGAGTGCTGCCACCAGTGCCCACGATATGGGGTAGACTATCAGCAGCGATTCCATCGTGTTGTAAAGCGGAAAGATCACCTTCATCCAGGCTATGCGCAGGATGCAGGTGCCGACCAGCGTGGAGATCGCGGGCAGCAGCGAATTGCCCAGCCCCCGCAGCGCTCCGCTGGAAGTATCCATAAAAGCGATCAGAAAATAGACCGTAAACATCAAATGCGCCCGCATAACGCCGTAGCGGATCACCTCTTTATCGGTGGAAAATATGCTTATCAATGCCGGCGAGAAGTAACTCATCAGCAACCCGAAAATCAAATTGATCGCCAGCGACAGCGCCATGCAGATATTTATACACTTTATCAGCCGCTTGTATTTGCCCGCACCGTAGTTCTGCCCCACCGAGGCGATTGCCGTGTGATGCAGCGCAAAAACCAGCGCATAAAGCAGCATTTCCACATTGAATCCGGCAGTCATGCCCGCCACCGCTGCCACGCCGAAGCTGTTGATCCCGCTTTGGACCACAATATTGGAAATCGAAAAACACCCCGACTGCAATCCGGCGGGCAGACCCAGTTTGATTATTCCCCCCAGCGATGACATATCCACGCGGATATTGCGCGGCAGCAGACGGGTGGCGCCGCGGCTTTTATAAAGTCTGCGCAGCGCCAGATATGCCGAAAGCAGGTGCGACGCGATCGTTGCCAGCGCCACTCCCGCCACATCCATCTTAAAGCAGATCACCAATATCAGATTCAGCACCACATTCAGCGTTCCTGCCAGACAGAGAAAATACAATGGCGCCCGTGTGTCGCCCACCGCCCGCAATATGGCACAGACAAAATTGTAGATTATCTGAAAAGGCACTCCAGCAAAGAGGATCGCCAGATAAAGCATACTGAGTTTTTGCGATTCAGCGGGTACATCGGTAACTTTGACCAGAAATTCCAGCAAACACCACCCCAGTATGGCAACGGCAATACCGCTGATAATGGCAATAGCCACCGTGGTATGCACCAGCCGGGTCAGCTTCTTGCTCTCTTTGGCGCCGTAATACTGGGCAGCAAGAATATTGGACCCGGTTGAGATGCCAACCACCACATTTATCAGCAGTCCCAGCAGCGGCGTGGTTGCTCCGATCGCTGCCAGCGAGGTCGGCGAACCCCAGCGGCCGATGACCACCATATCTGCTGCCACAAATGCCAGCTGTAAAAGGTAGGTCAAAGCCAGCGGTGCGGCAAAAAGCAGCAGCTTGCCCAGCAGCGGACCCTGACTCATATCAATAGTGTTGCGTTTGGCTCTCATAATATCGGGTAAATAATGGAAAAAAATCTGCCGATGCAATCAGTACACCGGCAGATTTATTGATTGCAGTTTGATTTTATTTGCGTTTGATCACCAGTTTGCCGCTGGAGTTTTTCGGCAGCGTGATTTCCAGACAGCCCTCCACGCCGACCTGACAATCCACCGCCGCACCGTTGTATTCGGCACACCAGGAGCCTGCTCCTGCCACATAGAGTACGGTGGTCTTATCACCGATGTTGCCTTCGATGGAAAGTTCGGCTTCGGCACCGTTTTCATCGGCTTTCTGAGCAGTTATCCAGCAATCGTACCCGGTGGTGAAGCGGTGCAGATCAAAGTACGCCCCGTACCAGTTCATCACCGGCGAGGAGAGGCCGCCGAAGTGACAGCACCCCGCGCCGCGGTGACTGCTGACCGAAAAATGTTCAAAGCAGTAGCGGGATTGATCGACTTCGTTTTTCCATACATCGAGTGCGGTAATGGCGATCTTGCGGGCAAACTCGCTGCGGTTGTCGTCCAGCGCCGCCTTCCAGTAGAACCACTGGTGCGGCATCCAGACGCAGCCGTTCCAGTAGCCGTCGGTGCGGTAGTAGCTGGCGCGTTTATCCACGGTGGAAATACCGATTTCCGTCCACATACCTTCAGGATCTTCCATGCGGCCGAAGAGTTTGTCGCGCTGATCTTTGGAGCAAATGCCCGAAACCAGCGGACTGGTTCCGTCCATGCCGAAGTTGAAGTTCTCTTTGCCATCGGAATCCGGAGCCATCCAGTGTCCGACTGCATTGCCCTGACTGTCGTGTTCCACATAGCTGAAAATGGCATCTTTTTCGCTCCAGGAGTACTTCTGCAAGGCGTTGCTGAAAGCTTCAATATCGCTGTTGAAAGTATCAATATCGCCGGTTTTGCCCAGAATTTGCGCGGCGTGACGCAATATCTTGGCACTGCGGATGGCGTGAGCCGTGGTCACTGCCGGAGCACACTGGTAGCTCTTGGTTTTGTAGACATGCCACTGCGGCGGGTAATCGTCCCAGCCGCCGGAGTTGTAGAAGTAATCCCACATGTTCAGAATATCGCTGTTAAGCGAACGGTAGGTGGAAGTCGGAATATGTCCGGCTATAAAGTTGTAGAATTGCAGCAGCCGGGGATAGAAGAATTCCAGCATCTCCTTATCCTGATAACGGTTCCAGATTTCCGCATACAAATACATCTGCACCGGCAGCGGCGTACCATAGAGCAAAAATGCGTTGTTATCGCCCGGATCGGTTACATAAACATTCAGATTTTCAATGGCGCGGGTCTTGTCCAGTTCCAGAAAACCCAGCCCGATAAAGCCCGAATCCCAGCTGTAAAGGCTGTTGTAATATTTATCCGGCACATGATGGCGGATGTTGGTACCCTGTTTGCTGATGGGAAAGTTGATGTTGGTCAGCGAGGTTGCGCGCATCAACTGCTGGCTGAATTCATACTTTTTGCCCGCTGCGGTGCCGTCCGGAATGGTGGCGCGTTTTCTTGCCTGCTGGAAGAGTTTTTCCAGATTTTCTTCGCTTTTATCCAGTTTTGCAATGGCTTCGGCGGCAGCTGCGGTGTCGGCTGCGCTGCTGTAAAGAGTGTAGACCACGCTGGAGCTGTGGGGGGCAATTTCGATCGGCAGTATATAAGAATCGTGGCAGATCTCATCGCCGAAATCATACCATTGATTGTAATAAGGCTGCCGCAACCCGTAGGTGTAGTTGACAAAAGTGGAGAGATAAGGCACCGAATAGTTGCGTCTGGCAGATTCTTTCTGACTCCACCATACTGCGTAGCTGTAATCCAGACCTTCACCCGAAATAATATCGCAATTTTCGATCGGACCATCGGCAAATTTGGGTTCTACCGCGCGCCCCAGCGGGGCAAAACGGATCTCATCGGCTTTCAGATCGGCTTTGCCGACGACAAAACCATCCATGCGTACTCCGCAGCCATCGGCGGCACTGATGATTTCCAGCGTGACTTTGCCGGAAAGCGGAGTACGGCTGATTTCCACCAGCTCAAAATTATCGGTTCCACTGATTTCCAGTTCGCTGGAACAGCCATTGAGTATTACATTCAGCTTTACGATTTGATCTTTATCCACTCTCATCCGCAGATAAATGGCTCCATCGGTGGGCGCGGCTTCAAACTCATAGTATACTCTGTCGCCTTTTTTAGCGGCAAAGCAGGGCGCGGTTTTATCATAGAACGGCTGACCGATACAGCGGTTGTTGACCGTGCCGGGATAATTCTGTTCACCGCGGCGGCCACCGCAGAACGTCAGATTGTGGTCGTGGCGTTTGTAGGAATAAACCAGATCTTTATAGTCCAATGCGTCGATAAATCTGGCTCCGGCAGGCACAAACGGCGTTACATCAGGGCGGGGGGCAAGGCGGGTGATCGCCAGCAATGTGGACGCGCGCAATTCATCGGTATTATTGACAAATTCGCAGCGGCCCAGCCAAAGATCTTTGCCGATGTTGGAGTAGGAGGAATCGGCATAAAATACGTCCTGTCCTTCCATCTGCTGCCGCACCATAAAATAGCTCAGATCGGGGGCAGCTTCGTAGGGCGAGCAGTTACATTCCCGCAACGTTTCGGGCGGGAAAAAGCTGCGGCGCAGGATCCCCGGGATCAGAACAAAATCGAATTTGACGCCGCGTTTGCGGTCGGCAATATGGCTCAATGCGTAAATGTCACGGGCAAACGGACCCCAATCGGTAAGGCTTTTCAAATCGTGGGTGTTGATAAGATAGTCGTACTTATTCATAACAAACAAACTCCTTGCTTGGTTTGTCTGTTAATTTACACCCGCAAAACTAAAATGCAACATTTAATTACTTGTGTTACACTAAATAACCTGTAAAATCTTCACCGGGTAAAACAATAACTGCTCGCGGGGCTATGCAAAAAAGGGGGGGCTGTTGCAAAATCTCATAAAAGGTTGCAAATCCCCTGTTTTTTTGTACAAATTTTTGTTTGCTGTCGAAAAAATCAGCAATCTTGAATTTATACAACAACAAAAAAATTATTGCAGGTAAAACATTGTATCTCTTTTATATAAAAAAAATTGGAATTGCTTTTATTACAGGTAATAAAAGCAATTCCGGTGAAAGTTTTTGGAAAATGGGGTGTGGGGAAGAGAACCTTTTTTCAAAAAGGTTTCTTCCCCACAAAACAGTTTTGCAACAGACCCTAAGTTGTCTGATAAAATTTGCACTTCTGACCGTGCAATGAGTTCAGTCAAACTTATAGAACGTGTTCCAGTATTTCAGGCTGTGAGTATCGCGCATGGCGGTGGTGAAGCCGTAGAACGCGCCCCGCAGCCGGCTGTACTCTTCGTAAAATACATTCAAGCCTGTGCGGTATTCCACATAAAGCCCGTCGCTGTAGAGTTCGGCATAAAGGAACCCCGCAGGATACTGGGTCAGCTGGGGCAGATTCAATTGCCAGAGTTTGCCCAGTTTGGCAACGGTGGCAACGTTTTTGTGACCCACCAGGATCGCGCCCCGCATTTGGGCAAGTTTTTCCAGCGCAGCGACGGCGGTTTTGGCAAGTTCGGGTGTCTTGAGCTGCCCTTTTTGGTCTTTGTCGCCATCGTGGATGGCGCGGTCAGGATCGGTCAGATAGGTGTCGGCAACCAGCTGCGAGTGAGTCAGCACCAGCACGGGAAGTGCCGGATCCAACTCTTCAATAGCTTTAAGATTTTCGGGTTTATCCGCCAGCTTGCCGTTGTAGGTATCCAGCAGCAGGATCTGCACGCCGTCGCGTTTTTCCAAGCGGGCGGTAGGTCCGAATACTTTCACCCATTCGGCTTTGAAATCTTTTTTGTTCATATAGTCGTGATTGCCCGGGACGGCGTAGAAAGTCATTTTTGGGAATTTTTTCATTGCCTTTGCCACTTCTTTAAGTTCGGGCATCTTGCTGGCATCGGTCACGTCGCCGGGCATGGCGATAAAATCCACCTTGGAGTCTTGCAGCTTTTTGAAGGCAACCTGCAGACGGGGATAACTTTGCGTGTGCATTCTGCCGTAGCGCACATCCGGCTCCAACGAAACGTGCGGGTCGGAAACCAGCCCGAAGCGGGTGATGAGTTTACCCGTCGGTTTGACGGTGGTACTGGCTTTGACTTGGGCGATGACTTTATCATTATCTTTAACCGTCATGGTGTATTCTTTGCCGGGTTGGAGATCTTTGATCCCGATTCTGCCCACCCGTTCGCTGCTGCTGAATTTCTGCGAGCTGCCATTGCCTTCCAGAGTAAACTCCAGCGGGCGGTTGTTGTGCCGCGCATAACGGAAGATCAGCTTGTCGCAGCTTGCCGAAATAAAGTTGTAATAATCTTCGGCGCGCCTGACCACCAGATGGGGAGTCGTTTTCCGCGCTTCGGGCATTACATCTTTGCCGAATACCGCCATGCTGATGGCGCTGGATATATCGGTATTTTCTTTAATATTTTTGAAGTGATCCGCCCCCGCTCCGATCGCATTGGTCAGCACTTGGCGGTCAGTATGATTGAATCCCGTCCAGCTCAAGCCGCAGCGTTTGTCGCGGATGCGCATGGCCTGGATCACCACGGGGTTGTAACTGCCGTACATACTGCGGTAATGGTGTTTTTTGCTTTTTCTGAGTTCAGGGTCGCGCTGGGCGGTCAGCGCCTCCTGCATAATCGCTTTTTCTTCGTTGGTAAATTCATTCAAGCCCAGGGTCTTGCACAAAAAATTCATCAATTCTTCATCGGAAGCAGTGGGAAAAAGTTTACGGAATTCACTTTCGATGGTGCCGGAGCCGTAGGGCTGCTGCTGCCAGAGGGAGCCTTTGATTTCTTTATCAATATTCAGCCCCCCGGTGTCGTGGTCGCTGGTGACAACGATCAAGGTTTCTGCGGGGTGTTTTTTCATAAAATCAAACGCCACTTTGATTGCCTGATCAAATTCGTGCATTTCGCGCATGGTGCCTGCCAGATCGTTGCCGTGGGCGCGGTGGTCAATGGCGCCGCCTTCGACCATGATAAAGAAACCTTTATCTTTGCGGCTGAGTTTTTCGGCAGCAAAAGCGGTAGTTTCTGCCAGCAGATGGCGGGTTTGCGGCTGCTGGGGCCATGCCGGATCCATTTTGGCAACATAAACCGCGCGTCTGAACGGCGCTTTTTCGTCAAAAGTGAGCGTATCGCGGAATTCATATTTGGCCTGCTTGAGCAGTTTGGCATAATTTTTCTGAGTATAACCTTCGGGGTAGAAGATCCATCCCCCGGCGAAGAAGTCGAAATCGCTGGCAAAAAGATCGCCCAGCACCCCGGCATAATCTTTGCGGCTGAGCCGATTGGCGTAATGGGCACCGGGAGTGGCGTCGTTCAAGCCGACGCTGGTGATGATGCCGATACGGAAGTTGTTGTCGCGCATGATTTTGGCAAGGCTGGTAACTGGGTTTTTATCCTGATTGACCCCCATCGCGCCGTTGTAGGTTTTTACTCCGCAGGCAATGGCGGTACCCGCTGCGGCGCTGTCGGTGGTTTTGTTCAACGCATTGTTGGTGTTGGTTTTTACGGTAACGGGGAAATCATCCAGATTGTTTTCCGGGTATTGATTCTGGTAGTAGGTGCGGATATTTTCGCCCATGCCGTCGCCGATAAAGAGAAAAACGTACTTGGCTTTTACCGTATCCGCCGCCAGCTGCAAAGCCAGCAGCAATACAGCGGAGAAGAGAATAAATTGAATTTTTTTCATTGCAGACCCTACTTTGAAATTTATAGATAAAATATTGTTGTTCCGGTTAATATATCTCAACAACAGAACTTTGCAAATGATTTTTTGTTATTGTCCTAAATTTTGTGAAAAACATTTATAATTGCCAATGTTGACGACAACATTGCCTACACAATTCATTTTGTTTTGCCAATAGTCCTCCCATGCTTTGGCATTTGTAAAACGTTTTAATAT
>SUWJ01000015.1 GCA_015061545.1 Lentisphaerota bacterium
TTCAATTGCCGGGTTGTAAACAGTTAATGATTTGATGTTTGGAAAATTATTTTTCTTGTGCTTCGGAGTCTGCCAACAATTTTCTGCCGGAAACTTCGGAAAGTATCCGCATCTGGGAAATTGCAATCCGATTCAGTTTCATTAAGCGTTCAGCTTGTGGAATTTGATCATTGATAAATTCGGAATTTATGGCTTCCATATTGGCAAGGCAAATCAATTCTGTAATCGTTGCATAATCCCGTATATTTCCCTTTTTATCAGGGTTCGCATTACGCCACTCCTGGGCTGTCATGCCGAACATGGCAACATTCAAAACATCCGCTTCAGAAGCATAAATAATGGAGGCTTTTTTACGATCAATTTCCGGCGGAATCAAATTTTGCTTGATTGCATCCGTATGGATTTGATAATTAAGCTTTGCCAATTCTCTCTTTACTGACCAGCCGAGGAGTTTTTGTTCTTCTGCCTTCAAACGCTTGAATTCAGAAACAAGGTACAGTTTAAACTCCACCGATACCCAAGAGGCAAATTCAAATGCAATATCAATATGAGCATAAGTGCCACCATAGCGACCGGATTTGGAAATCAACCCGATTGCATTTGTCTTTTCTATCCATGTTTGTGGCGGCAAAACAAATGAATTCAGCCCCGCTTCATTTTTAAACTGGTCGAATTCGACCAGTTTAAAATCAGGATTGTGCAACTGTTCCCAGAGTCCGAGGAATGCAACTGTCATTTTGGAACGCAACCAAGCTACCACTGCTGCCGGGATTGCCACATAGAGCAGCCCGAAACCGGCAAAAAGCGTCAGGAACAGTATTGCCGTGACGATGAGTTCCCAACGCTTCAGTCGTTTGGATGTCTGCTCGATTAGAACAGTTTTATCCATGGCGGTACTCCTTCCAACTGCCGCTTTCGATGACTTGGGCCCTCTCCGGCAGATTGTGCATGACATACACCCAACCGGTGGTATCCATACCATCGGCGAGCTTTGCAGGGAACATCAGCCGGTCATAGAGCCGGGGATAACCTTCCAGCCGATCCACCGCTTCCCAATCTTCAAAGGGAATCTCGATCAGCTCGGCTGCGACCGTATTTTCGCCCTCCGGCACGAACGCCGGGAAACCATAGCCGGTATCGTAGAGTGTGCCGGTGATGGTGCAAGGGTTGATGCTGACAGCGTTCCGGCAGAAGCGGTGATTGCGTTCTCCGGACATCAGAGTTCCGTATACGATGAGTTTAACAGTTTTCATTTTGTGCCTTTCTTTTCTTGGTGAAGTTGTTTTTGATATTATGGACTCTTGCTCCGTTTGAACAGAGCAGACGGTATTCTTCGGGGTATTTGATGCGGTCACGGGCGTCTTTGGTCTGCCACGCCATTTCGTAGGTGACCGCCTGGTAGATGTGGCGCTTATGCTGTGCTCCACGTTCCCCACGATGTGCGCTATGAGTTAAAATTGGGCGGCAGAGAAGTGGCCGACCGTGAATTTTACGACAATGCGCTCAGGATATGGCGAGTGCGCTGGGGTTGGCAGCGGTGGGTCAGACCTGCCGCGATCGCCGAGCGTGCAAGGCTTTATCTGTGCTACCGGGCGCTTACTGCCTTTAGTCGGGAGGCTTGGGAGGAGTGACAACGAGTAACAACGAAGTCGTGCAAATCGTGAAGCAGAGAAGCGACAGAATCCTCGAGTTGATAATAGCGGTCTTGCTGGCGATTTGCGGATATTTTTTAATTCAAACCGTTGAGAGTATAAAGACGGTTGAAAAAGAGTTGAACGTCGTCCGCGTTGCGGTCGAAAAGATCGACGCCGCGCGGATCACGCGGCAGGAGGTTCGGGAACTCATTGCCGATTACCACAACAACCATCCATGTATATGGGGGAAGGAAGTGCAAAAATGAAACAATTTATTTGCTTTTTCTCGCTGGCCGCAGCGCTTTTTGGCGCGGGCTGCAGTCACAATTCAATCACATATTCAGACGGGGTCGGTTTTGAAACGACTCTGCGCCCCGATACGGGGAATTTTGGCGTATTGTTTCGCTATGGCAAAATTCTTTCGGTGGCCGCGCGGGAGAATACGGAAGTCGAAATGGTCGGCGCAGGAAACGGCAGCAGCGGCGATAAATCAACCGTTGCCAACGCCGCCGCAGACGGCAGCGTCAAGGTGAAGATCGGCAGCCAGGTGACCGACTATTTTGTGGACGCGATTAAAGCCGGTGCAACATTTGATCAGCTTGAAAAATATCTAAAAAAAGACTGAAAATTGCAAATCAAAACCACCGGCTTAGCCGGTGGTATGCACCACGCCTTCAAGGCGATGGTACCGGCAGCCCGACACGGGCTTTGAATTATTTACCACTTGCAACTACTGTCCTACAACTGCAAATGCAGTAATACATAACAAACTCATAGTTGCAACTAACATTATTCAATGTCATCAAATGCTCGCATTTGATTAATGACTTTGTCATCTTTAAGCTAAAGCTATTTCGGCTACATACCGGCTCAGCCGGTAGTTTTTTTTACGCTAAAGCAATATAAAAATAAGCGCTGCCCGCAAAGCTGCTGGCAGCGCTTTTTTTAATTCTCCCCTCAAAATATTTGACAAAATCAGGGGTAAAGCCGGATCAAATTTTGTTTTTACCTGGTATATTTTTCGGTATAAAAACAAAAAAAACAAATGATTTAAGCACAAAAAAAATGGCGGCGGGATCTTTTATCCTCCCCCGCCATTCTGAACGGCATTTTTAGCTTAAAAACTCAGAATTTCGCTGTGAAATGAAATTCTGAAAATCACTTCACTTTGATTTAGACAAACTCAGAATACTTGGAACTTATGGAGCTTTTGGGGAAAGTTTTATCACTCCGAAATCTGATTTTTTCAACACATCTGTTGGACCTTCTTGCAAAACAATGTGCTTGGGAAGATATCCATCTTTACATATATGGAGTTTTCTTTCGGTAACACAAATCCAATCCGGAGCAGGATAATGACCAGGAGAGCCGATATAAACTATATAATGCCATTGCGTGGGAACTTTTGTTTGAAAGTATCCGTTTTTATCACTTATGGCAAATTCAGAATATTGATTTTCTGCCTTGATTGTGTAGGTAATTTCAGCACCACATATACCCTTACCGGAACATTCATCTACTATTTGTCCTTTGATCGCCGGAGCAACTTCGGTTGTGTGAGGAATAAATAGACAACCTGACAGGAATAATGAGATAAACAACAGCAAAATATTGATAAAAAGAAACTTAAATCCCCTTTTCATTTTTCCTCCCCTTTTGCCGTATTGATGGATTTTATCAGCATGACCCGGATTTGAGTGCAACTGTTGTTTAATATCCGTTGGTTAATATAATATCTGTGATGAAGTATTGCAAACCGGAACTCTCATTTTTCATTTTTACATCATATGAGCGAAACGAATGCTTCATATTTGGAGTGAAACGGAAAATGCTTCATAACGAAGTTGCTTCATCTGAAAAGGATTCATTTTTATGAAGCACGCCAGTCGGCGTATGAAGCATTTTGCGGCATTGCCGCAAAATATGAAGCACCGCTGATGCGGTATGAAGCAAAGCCTTTTCAGGCTTCATGTTTTTTGCCTTGAAATCAAGGCAAAAAAATGGCGGAAGAACTGGGATTCGAACCCAGGGTGGCTTGCGCCACGGCGGTTTTCAAGACCGCTGCCTTAAACCACTCGACCATTCTTCCGCGTCATATCTATATAAAATGCCATTACTTTGACCATTTGTCAAGTTTTATAGCCCCAAAAAGACGATTTTTCTTCAACAATGGCTATTGAAACTTGTAAAAAACTGTTTGACGTGGCATATTATATATAATCATAATATTCAAACACCAATTCAAGGAACTGATTATGGAAGCTAAAGCTATTCGTCAAAAATATTTGGACTTTTTTGTCAAACACGGTCACAGCGTTATTAAAAGCGCGCCACTCGTACCGGATAACGACCCCACCTGCCTTTTCACCACCGCAGGTATGCATCCGCTGGTGCCATTCCTCCAGGGCGCCAAGCATCCTGCCGGAACCAGATTGACTGACGTGCAGAAGTGTGTGCGTACCGGCGATATCGACGATGTGGGCGATCCCGTGCATCTGACCTTTTTTGAAATGCTCGGCAACTGGAGTCTGGGCGACTATTTCAAGAAAGAAGCCATTGATATGAGTTTTGATTTCCTCACGGGGAAAGATAATCTCAATATTCCGCTGGAAAATCTGGCGTTCACCGTTTTTGCCGGCGATGAAGACGCCCCCTTTGATGCCGAAGCATTCCAGATGTGGCGCGATCACGGCGTACCTGCCGAACGCATTGCCAAGCTGCCCAAGGCGGATAACTGGTGGGGACCTGCAGGCGTGACCGGTCCTTGCGGTCCTGATACTGAAATGTTTTACTGGACAGGTGACGGCGCTGCACCTGAAGTCTTTGACCCCAAAGATAAACGCTGGGTCGAAATCTGGAACAACGTTTTTATGCAGTACAACAAAAAAGCTGACGGCAGTTTTGAACCCCTCGCCCAGCAGAATGTGGATACCGGCATGGGGCTGGAACGCATCACCGCTGTTTTGCAGGGCAAAAAAAGCTGCTACGAAACGGAACTTTTTGCCGCTGTCTTTGCGGAAATAGACGCTATCCGCGGTGTGGAAGCAGTTCCTGCGGCGGATCGCTCGGCTTCGGAACGGATCATTGCCGACCATCTGCGGGCGGCAACGTTTATCATTGGTGACGGGATCACCCCCGGCAATGTCGATCAGGGCTATGTGCTGCGCCGTCTGATCCGCCGCGCTATCCGCGAAGGCCGCAAGCTGGCGATCCAGGGCGAATTTACGGGCCGCATTGCCAAAGTGGTCATCGCTGAATTCGGCAGCGTTTACAGCGAACTTGCCGAAAATGCCGACAAGATCCTTGAAGCGCTGGATATCGAAGAAAAGCAGTTTGCCGCCACGCTGGAAAAAGGCACCAGAGAGTTTGAAAAACTCATCGCCCGCGTGCCTGAGCATATTCAGAAAAAGGTCATCAGCGGCAAAAATGCGTTCTATCTTTATGAAACCTACGGCTTCCCGCTGGAACTGACAGTGGAAATGGCACGGGAAAAGAACTTTGAAGTCGATGAAAAAGGTTTTGCCGAAGCCTATGCCAAACATCAGGAACTCTCCCGTCAGGGTGCGGAACAGAAATTCAAGGGTGGTCTTGCCGATCACTCCGAAGCTACTGCCAGACTGCATACGGCAACCCATTTGCTCCACGCTGCGTTGCGCAAAGTGCTGGGCGATCATGTTGGTCAGAAGGGTTCCAACATCACTGCGGAACGGTTGCGCTTTGACTTTTCGCACGATGAAAAGATGACTCCTGAACAGCTTGCCGAAGTGGAAGCGCTGGTCAACGATGCCATCAAGCGCGAATTGCCGGTAGTGATGGAAGAAATGGATGTGGAAGCCGCCCGCGAATCAGGCGCGATCGGTCTTTTCGGCGACCGTTACGGCGAACGGGTCAAGGTTTACACTATCGGCGATGTCAGCAAAGAAATTTGCGGCGGACCTCATGCCGCCAACACCGCCGAACTCAAAAGTTTCAAGATCCAGAAAGAGGAAAGTTCCAGCCGCGGTGTCCGCCGCATCAAGGCCGTGATCGGCGCGTAAAAAGCTGACTTACAACTGCTGAAAAATCAAAACTCTGTGTTGGGCAGCAACGATAAGTTCAAGCCGATACAGAGTTTTTTTAATCGGGAGAAAATTACCATGAGATCCAATGTTGAGTCAAACTGGTCCGACTTGCTGAATTATATTGTTCACAAGTTCTATTTTAAGGCAAGTTTCCGCAATGCGCTGCTGTGGTGCATAACAGGTGGATTTTTTTCCACAATGCTGGCTGTGCATTTGAGCTTCGTCAGTTTGGAATTGGCTGGATTGAGTGGGACTTTATGGGTAGCAGCTGCTTATCTGGCAATAATGGTGCATTGGTATATTGTCTATATTCTGGCAGTTTATAATCTTATGCAACAGACTTGCCCTTGCCGGAGAAAATTTTTTACAGTACTGTCGGTAATTTTTATACCGCTGCTGCCGATTGCTCTGCTGGTGTACAATATAAAACAACGCAGCAAAGTTAATATTGTGCTGCTGAGTGCAGCGCTGCTGCTGGAGCTGATGGGTGCAATATTGCCCTTTTATGACAGATTTCTCCTTGCAAAAATATTCCCGGCGGCAGCGGCAGGCGACATTGGCTGGATCATCTTTGAAAGTTTCTCTTCCGCAGCCGTATTATTGCTCTTTGTTGCAATATTTTTGACCCGTGACGGTCAAAAAATAAGTTGGAGTTTTCTCTATCCAATAGCCGGAGTAGTGTTGATTCAACTGGCAGCAACTCAATATAATGCTTTTTTGAAGAGTCAGAACTATTCCATCCGGCGGGAAATCAGCCAACTTGTCGGCAGATCAGTTGAAATAGAAGACTTTTATGCGGCTAACGCTAAAGCGCAGAAAATTACCGATTCCCCCTTGAAAGGTATGCTGACGCTGAAAACTTTTTATGTAAATGAGCCACTGCAGGAAAATTATGTTGCCGCCGTAAAACTTGCCGGAGAAAACCGCGAGTTGATGCAGGCGGTGAAAAATCTGGACTCCGTTGAACCATTTGATATCCAAATAGAATGGGACGAAAATGAGCAGCCGTTCAAGCTGGCAGCTGCCATGATGCCCCACTTATCCAGCGCCCGCGCCATGGCGCGTTATATGGCGGCGGTCATCAAGGTTAGCGCCGATGATCTTGAACAGGTAAAAATCTACAACCGTCGCCTGATCAAATTACGGGATCTGCTGCTGCATGATTCAGGCAGTCTTCTGATCAGCCGAATGGTCGGTTTAGCGGTGGAAGGTATAAGAATTGATGCCCTGAGTTACGTTGTTCCCTGCCACGATCTGACCGATGAACAATGGTCGGAACTGCTTGGTCCGCTCCCCGATTGGCAGCAGATAAGTTGTGATTATATGGCAGATGAAACGCTTTACATAACGGAAATTATGTCGATAATAGCAAGCAATAAATTATCCTGCGAAGCTATCGTATTATTAGACATGGAAGGCTTTCTTCCTGAATACAACACCCCGCTGAAAAGGTTGTTTACCGCAGCGGTTTTCGGACATTTTCTGCGGGATAACCGCCACTCTTTGCTTACTATGCGCGATGCGATAAAAATTATTCAAAACACGCCCGATGATACTGCCGCCTTGAGAAATTTAGAGAATGATTCCAAAAAGGTCTGGCAAAATAAAATGTATATGTTTTCTGCGATGTTGCTGCCGGCATTGGATTCAGCTTATATGCGCGGCAATGACATGACCTGCCAACGCGATATGCTTTCAGCAGCAGTTGAAATCATGCGTTTTTACCGGCGGCACGGCAGATTGCCCCAAGACCTTGCCCAAGTAAATATTCCTGAAAAGAAAAATATCTACGGCGATGCAATGCGTTATATCACCGGAGATCTGAACCTCAGCAGCAACGCCGACGAAGATGCCTTGTCAGCGCAGGGTTTTGCCCTTTATTTTGCTCTGCGCAGTTACAAACACGAACTCATCCATGAGTCTTACCCCGGCAGAATGGACTTTTCCGTATTCCTCAAACCGGTAACCAAGCGCCCTGCTCCGAAGGACTCAGTCAAGGCAGAAGATTCAGATGGCAATGATGGTGAACTCGAATGGGATATCAAACCCTACACCGTTGAATTCAACACCACGCAGCAAACTGCTGAACAGTAAAAAATCCTTGCCGTTACGCTTGAGCAAGCTGCATTTGCAATAAAGATTTATGCCGTCAGCACGGGGCTCCAGGCATAATGCCCATGTTTATCCCGGATACGGCAACGGAAGGGTCCTTCCAGCCACGTTTTTTCAATCGGCTGCACCAGTTTTGTCACCAGCTTGTAATTGCCGTGCCGCGGATAATCGGGGGCGGCTTCCAAATGTCCCGATGGACCGATGCCGATCAAAACCGCCTCCTCCGCTTCGGTAAATTCAGCGGTAAACAAGCCATCGACAATTTCCAAACGGGTAAACTCAGGCCCCTGCGTAGCATAAAAATATCCATTTTTAAGCGCGTCGATCAACGCGGGCACCGAGCGCTCAGCAGCGGCGATCATCGTCCAGGCAAATGCAAAATGACTCCACGAGTGTGTATCGTCCACCGCCAAAGCAGGATAGTAAATACCGCGGTCGGTAAGCTCGTTCCAAACCGTTTCGTTATCAGCTTTACCGCAATTGATACAGCTGCGGTTATAAACTTCCAGCCCCGCCAAACCGGTCAATTCGGCAATATCTGCCGAGGTTATGCCGCACCATTCCGGGTGAGCGCAAAAGATCACCCCGCCGGATGCGTTGACGGAATTGATCGCCGCCTGCGCGCTTTCCCACTCGCCGGGAAAATCCTCCGGCACGCCCAGCGCCAGCAAGTGCCATTGGGTTCCGTGAGGTCCTTCGGGGTGCAGTTCGATTCCGGAAATCAGCGTCAAACCTTCATTGGCGTAGCTTGAAATCGGATTGGTCTTCTTGTGATCGGTATAAGCAAAAACATCAAACCCCTCCCGGGCATACATTTTCAACAATTCCGCAGGAGCAAACTTTCCATCCGAAACCGTTGTATGAGTATGCAAAGCCGCTTTGAATACGGGTAAATCTCTCCCCTTAAAAATCATCTTGCTATCCTCCCGATTTTAAAATTTGCAGCTCAGCAGCAAAATTGCCACTACTCCCAAAGCAAACGCCAACGCTTTTGACCAGGTCAGCTTCTCCTTCAGCAGCCAGATTCCCAGCGCCCCTGTCAGCAAAAAGCTCATTTGCGAAATCGGCAGCACCACCGAAGCATTGCCCAATTTGGTAGCTAATGCCATAGTTATAACGATACCTGTGACCAGCGCCCCCGAAAAGCCGCCCAGAAAGAAAAGATTTTTCCAATCCTGACGACTGTAGGGCATAAGCGACCGTTCCCGCCAGTACGCATAAATCACCCCGCCGAAAATCCAGAACAAACTGTTGATGACCACCACATATTTTTCGCTGGCGCCATGGAGAAATCCGTAACGGTAACTCAACCCCATTGCCGCCCGCATCAACGATGCCACGATCATAATTATAAATGCCGCACTCAAAGTCTTACGCACCTTGTTTTCGCCGCGGCTGCGGGGAATAAAGGCACACACCGCTCCGCAAGCACATAAAATCCCTGCATATTGCAGCATAGATATATCTTCGTTCAACAGCAGCGCCGCACCTACAGTAACCGGCACCAGATTAAGCCGGTAAATCGTTGCGCACACTCCTGCATCCAGCGACCGCATGGCATCCAGCATCAGCAAATTGCCGCCTACGGAAAAGAACCCCGAAATCATCCCCCATAAAATCGTAGCGCCCCACGATTCGGGCAGCGGAGCAAACAGCGCAAAAGTCAATGTCACCGCCAGCCAAACCACCCCGACGATCGAAACAAAAAAACCATTTCCACGGTTTTTACTGGCAAAAAACTTGAATAAAAGATCGTTCCCGGCAGCAAAACTCATGCACGCCAACGCCCAGAAAATCGCATTCATTACACTTATCCCTATATGTTAAAATAAACCGTTAGTTCAGCAAACAATATTTTTTGCCCGAACGACACCCCATTGCATAAAAAAAACTCCGGAACATTTCAATTCCGGAGTAAAATCATCTTGCCTGATTACAGACGGGGAATCACCACATAGGAGCCGCCTTTGAGCTTGCCATCGGCGGGAATGTTCGGATTCAAACGGCGCAGTTCTTCAACGCTCACCATGATCTGCTTGCTGTATTCTTCCACCGTCGTATCGTTCGGTACTTCGATCGAATCGGTCACGCTGGCTGCACTGCTGCCCGGCTGAGTCACAGGAGCCGCCGAAGTGCTGCTGTCGGCACCATTGGCAGTTGCCGATGAATCCGTCTTATCGAGATCAGTACCCAAGTCGGTATTGAGATCATCGCCCAGCGTAATAGGCTGCTGTGCAGGAGTTGTGTCAGCTTTATCCGCCTGAACCGGAGCAGTATTGGCAGCAGCCGCCGAAGCCTTGCCGGGAATACGCAGCTTGTCGCCGATCTGCAGAATCTTGTTCAAAGCGATATTGTTTTCTTTGGCAATCGCGGCTGCGGTCACACCATAACGGCGGCCGATACGATCCAGCGAATCGCCGGATTTGACAACGTAAACACCATCTGCCGGCAACGCAGCAGCAACAGTTTTGGCACTATTTTTGACCGCTTTTTTGGTAGTACGCTTAACGGCAGTACGCGCCTTCATCTTACGGTCAGGGTTGTAAACCGCACCATCGGGGATCACCAGTTCCTGACCGATCCGCAGGCGGTTGATCGCCTTGCCTGAAAGATTGTTGCAAGCCGCCAGTTCGCGGACACTTACACCGTGTTTGAAAGCGATCACCGAAAGCGTATCACCCTTCTTGACTTTGTAGGTGCTGGAGCCGCTCTTAACCGGAGCAACCGGCGGCGTGGCAATCGGCTCAATCGGGTTGATTTCAGCCTTGGGCGGAGGCGGCAGCGGAGCAAGTTCGCCCTCACATCCTACAGTCGGAACGGTGGCAACGTCCGCTCCCCGCACTCCGGGAGCTTCCGTACTGGCAGGGATCTCGGCAAATTCAGGACCGTTATTGAACGTATGCGGACCGAGGATCTCAGGCTGACGGCAGCCGCCGCCCGACATCATACCGACCAACAAAACAGCGTGCGCCGCCGCTACACTTGCTAATATTCCAACAACCTTCTTCTGCACGGTAAACCTCCGGAATTTTATTTTGTATTATTATTGCAATGTTTAAAATATAACTTATATATAAGTTAACTCTTTTTTGCCATTTGTAAAGTCAAAAAACGATTTTTATTTCAAAAAAAACGATTTTTTTCTTTTCAGACTCCCTTTTATCCCGCTGCGGGGTGTTTGCAACCATATTTTTACTGATTTTTTCCCGTCTTGGGTAAACTCCAGATAAAGTACGAAAGCATCAGCAATATCACTACTGCCACTCCGAAATAGACTTTGAAACGGCTCAACGGTTCCCAGGCACTTCCCACTCTGTCAATAATTCTGAATATACCGGAAGAAAGCACCATGCCGATCACCCCGGCGCCGACGCTGGTAACTACCGAGGTAAGCATGGAGCTTGCCACCCACAACCGTTCGGGCGTAATTTGCAGATAATAGGTCAGAATACTGTTGTTACACATAATAAATGCTCCGCCGATGAGCCCGAAAATCAGTACCGCAAAGGGCATATTCAATTTTTCAGGCGCAATCTCCCACAAAAACGGCACCGTCAAAAGCAGCAAAAAGCTGCAATGCACCATCCGCCGGGAACCGAATCGGGCAGTAAGTTTGCCCGAAAGAAAAGAAAACAGCGCCGCCGATGAAAACTGCATCAGCGAAAAGAACAACGCCGCCGTATCGCTTACTCCATATCCGCGCTTTATACAGAGCATACTTGATGCTGCCAGCATAATAACGGTTATGTTCGATGTAAACATAGCGCAGATCAGCTTGCGCATCCCATTAAGTTTCAGCGACTCACGGATTTCGGGCATCACTTTGCGCCGCGCCGCTTCGATCATCGCCACCGATTCATCCATACGGCGGATAAAAAATGTTGAACAAACACCCACCACCGCACCGAAAATAATGATCGCAGTAAGCACCCAGACCGATTCGCTGATACTTAAAATCCACCATATCACCAGCAGCGCCAGCATACAGCCAATGTAAAAAAGTGAATTGCTCACCCCCACCAGCTGCGGTCGTTCTTTTTCTGTCGCCATATCCCCGATGTACGGCTGCGACATAACCACCCCTGCCGCCCGCATACCGTAAAACATACACGCGCCAACCATTATCTGAGCCAACGCCAGAGTATGCCACCCCATTTGGGATGTTACAGCACTCAGCGCCACCAGCAGCGCCATAAAATTCCGCAATGTCCAGAAAACGGCCTGACTGCGGGCGGCACCGACTCTGGCAGCAACGATCTTACCTATCGGCAGCATAAAAAATGCCAGATAAATGATCGCCCCCAGCGAAGCGACCATACTGTTGGGCGCATTAAGTTTGATGGCAAACAAAACGATGATCGTTTCGCCCAAACACATATAAGAAACGCCGTTCAGCGCCGCAAAACAGCAATAATTTTTCTGGGTCTTTTTCCGCTGTTCCCGATTGAGTGGTTCAGGGTAGATCATTTTTCATCAATTCTTATTTTCAAACTCTGTATAATCAAAACAGCATTCCGACCGCCAAGTCAGAATGCTGTTTATCAGTTATTTTATTTTATCACTCTTTTTCAGCGCCGGACGCATCGCCCAACGCGCAGAAACGGTGCGGCAGCTTGCATTGCTCGCATGGAGTAGTCTGGTGCCAGACCGAAGTGATGATATCTTTGTAAGTCTTGCCGGGCGGAATCATCGGCAGAACGTGTTCATCGTAACCCGTGTGCACATCCAGCAGGAACGGCCCCGGCGTTGCCAGCATCTCTTCGATCGCCGCTGCCACATCTTCGCGCCGCGTAACGGTGCGGCCCGGCACGCCGTAGCCCTTGGCAATGGTGACAAAATCCGGATAGTAACCCTTATCTTTGGGGCTGCCCAGAATCGTATTGCCGCGGCGGCTGTTGTAGAAGCGGTCTTCCCATTGAGCAACCATACCCAAATGCTGATTGTTGAGAATGATCATTTTCACATCAATATCCTCGACATACAGCGTCCCCAATTCCTGAATATTCATCTGGAAGCTGCCATCGCCGTCAATATTAATGACCGTAGCTTCCGGGCGCGCAACCTTTGCCCCCATGGCGGCGGGCAGACCGAACCCCATCGACCCCAGCCCGCCCGAACTGAGCAGCTGCCGCGGATGACGATAGGCGTAGAACTGGGTTGCCCACATCTGATGCTGCCCCACCCCGGGAACGATCACCGCTTCGCCTTGGGTTATACGGCTGAGCGTTTCCACCACATACTGCGGTTGGATGCGGTCAAGTTTGGGTTCGTAACTCATGGGGTTGTTTTTCTTCCACTCATCGATCTGCGCAAACCACTCTTTATATTCTTTGCGGATCGGATCGGCATTGAGTTCCTGCAAAACCGTTTTGATATTGGCGTTGATTCCCAAGGTTACGGCCTTGTTCTTATTGATTTCGGAACGGTCGATATCCACGTGTACGATTCTGGCCCCGGCGGCAAAACTGTTGGGATTACCGATAACGCGGTCATCAAAGCGCGCACCGAATGCCAGCAGCAGATCGCACTCGTTGATCGCATAGTTGGCGTAAACAGTTCCGTGCATACCCGGCCAATGCAGACTCAGCGGGTGATGCAGCGGAAATGCCCCCAGCGCCATCATGGTACTGGTAACCGGCATATTGTAGCTTTCGGCAAATTTGATCAACTCCTCTGCCGCCCCCGCCGACACGATCCCCCCGCCGATATAAACACACGGCTTGCTGGATGCTGCAATCAGCGAACGCAGTGCCAGAATCTCATCTTCCGAAGCCGCAGGATCCGGATTATATGCCTGAATTTCCATATCGCAGTCAAAATCCAGATCGGCAACATATTGCTGCTGAACGTTTTTGGGTATATCCACCACCACCGGCCCCGGACGTCCCGAGCCGGCCAGATAAAATGCTTCTTTAATGATCCGCGGCAGATCCCGTGCATCAAGCACCAGATAGCTGTGCTTGACAATAGGACGGGTCATACCGATAATATCCGTTTCCTGAAAAGCATTTTTACCGATGTTCGCCAGCGGCACCTGCCCGGTTATGAAAACTGTCGGCACCGAGTCCATATAAGCATCGGCGATCCCGGTCAGCAGATTGGTTGCCCCGGGGCCGCTGGTAGCCATTGCCACCCCGACCTTACCGGTAGCGCGGGCGTAACCGTTGGCGGCAAAAGCGCCGCCCTGTTCATGGCGGGGCAGGATTACCCGCATGGTAGAATCCTGCAACGCCTGATGCAATTCAATCGCCTGCCCCCCGGGATAGGCAAAAATCACATCAACGCCCTGTTTTTCCAGGCATTTGATGGTGATTTGACTGCCCTTCAAAGCGTTTGATCCTGATTTATCCATAATCTTATTCTATCCTTCATTTTTGCAATATTAGGCGAAACAGCGCCGCCGTTATTATACAATAAAAACATATTCATACATTCGCAACCGGATGTAATTTAGCATTGCAGATGCTTTACTGCAAACTTTATTCTGCGAAAAATCCAACTTTTTCAAATATTGGAGTGGCAAAGCTGCGCCGCAGGATTATATTAACAACCAAATAGAACTTTTTTTCTTTATTTATGCAAGGAGTAATTTTATGAGCAACTGTATTTTCTGCAAGATCATTGCCGGAGAAATCCCCTCGGTAAAACTTTACGAAGACGATCTGGTCTACGCTTTTCTTGACATTGCCCCCATCAACAAAGGGCACGTTCTGGTGATCCCCAAAGAGCATCACGAAAGCGCCAGCACCATCCCCGAAGCTACGGCAGGCAGAATGATGAAGATCGGCACCCGGCTGGGGATCGCGCTCAAACGGGCGCTGGATTACGATGCGTACAACCTGCATCTGGCAGACGGCAAGGCCGCCGGTCAGGTGGTAATGCACGCACATTTGCACGTGGTGCCGCGGGGGGTGGACGATGATTTCCGCTGGAACTGGCGGCAGCTGCAGTATGCGGATAACGAAGCAGCCGATCTGGCGGAAAAACTTATGAACAAATTCAAACTCGACAATCAGGAGTAATAATCCATGCAGCGGTCAATTCTGATTTTCGGCATCACGGGTGAGCTGGGCAGCCGTATGGCAAATCTGGCAATCGCCAATGGTCACAAAGTTTATGGCGTCAGCCGCGGCACTCACAAGCATACCGGCGGCGATTTAAGCGGTGTGGAAATGATTACCGGCGACAAACTTGACCGCGATTTTCTCTGCAAAACTTGCAGTCAGCTGCCCGTGGATGTGGTGGTCGATACCAAACCTACCCTGGCAAGTCTGCAGAATATTGCTGATTTTTTCCCGAACGTGAAAAATGTTTTTACAGTCAGCTCCACCGGTACATTTGTACCACTCAGGTATTTACCGGCGAACGAAGAACATCCGTGGCGGGAAGAAAATCACGTCAATTTCCACGGCAAGATCGCCAACGACAAACTCTCGCTGGAACTTTTCAGCCAAAATAAACTGCCGGTCACGATCTTCCGCCCCACCAATATTATCGGCAACGGGCAGATACCGCTGGATCTTTACGGCGGACGCGATGTGAACTTTTTCAAAGCGTTGAAAAACAGCGAACCGGTAGAACTGCCGGATTGCCGTCAGATCCTGCTGCAGCCGATCTGCAACTGGGATATTGCCAAAGCTATGACTCTGGCGCTGACTGCGCAACAGGATATCCGGGGAGAAATCATAATTCTGTCGGGACCGTACTCGATCCGTCTGGGGGACTATCTGGAGCTTATCAAAAAGCGCCTCAACAGTAAATCCGAAATCAAATGGGTCGATGCCGATGAGTTCCAGCAGGCGCATCCCGAACACTCAGGGCTGCCGTTCTTGCGCGAACATATGAGTTTTTCCATTGCCAAAGCAGAAAAACTGCTGAATTATAAACCTGATTACACTCCGGAAGCGGGGCTTGAACTTTCGCTGGATTGGTGTCTTGCAAACAATGTATTCTGAAAATACAGCGACAACGGAAAAACTTTCGATCGTTATTCCTGTTTACAACGAAGAACGCACGCTGGGGCTGCTGCTGGAAAAAGTGGCAGCTGCGCCGCTGGATATCCCCCGCGAAGTGGTGATCGTCAACGACGGCTCCATCGACAGCAGCGATCGGATAATCAAAAATTTTATGGCAATGGACCATGATTTTGAAGTCAAATACCTGCAGCGCACCAACGGCGGCAAAGGCGCAGCGGTGCGCGACGGTATTGCGGCATCAAGCGGCAGCATAATTATTATTCAGGATGGCGATCTGGAGTATGAACCCTCGGAGTACAGCCGCTGCATAGCCCCGATCCTGGCGGACGCTAGTCAAATCGTTTACGGCTCCCGCGAGCGCAAAAGGGGCAATGGTTATTCGCAGCTGCGTTTTTATCTGGGCGGCCTGGCGGTGACATGGATGGTCAATTTGCTCTACTTTACGCTGCTGACTGATGAACCGACCTGCTATAAAGTGTTCCGCAGTCGGCTGATCAAAGCTCTGGAATTTGAAAACGACGATTTCGGCTGGGAGCCGGAAGTAACCTGCAAGCTGCTGCGGCTGGGGTATAAAATTGCCGAAGTGCCGGTATCTTACACCCCGCGTCATGTGGCGGAAGGCAAAAAAATCCGTTGGCAGGATGGTTTGAAAGCGTTCAAAATAATTCTGCAATGGCGATTTGCCGATCTGAATAAATTTAATCATCTGCGAAAAAAATCCTTTTAACTGCAAACTATTCCCGCCTGATACCAGTCAATAGCTCAGGCGGGCGGATTCACCGCTGCCGTAAAAGTTAAAAGGAGAAAAAAAGATGAAAAATCAAGCCCGGGAACTCTACCGTTGCCCCAAATGCTCGCTGGTAATCGAAATCGCCTCACCTTGCGGATGCGAAGAACCCTGCCTGCGCTGCTGCGGCGAAAAAATGCAGCCGGTCATTGCCGGAACGGTGGATGCCGACAAAGAAAAACATCTGCCTGTAATCACCCGCAATGATAATTCCATCCACGTAAAGGTCGGCAGTATTGAACACCCCATGCTCAACGCCCATCATATTATGTGGATAGAGTTGATCGCAGGCGATAAAGTCATGCGTAAATATCTCAATCCCGGCGACAAACCCGAAGCCGAATTCCAGCTTTGCAGCTGCACAATGGACTGCGGCGACAAGATCATTGTCCGCGAATACTGCAATTTGCACGGCTTGTGGCAGAGCGAGCTGTAAAAATTTTGAAAAAATTTGTTGTTGTTTTAAAATAATTGGTGTATATTACCCTCAATTTTGAATAACATGACAACAACAACGGGAGTTTATCCAATGGCAGATTATAAAGCAGTAAAAGTAACCGGCAACGTCTGGTGGGTCGGAGCGGTGGATTGGCATTTGCGGGAGTTTCACGGCTACCGTACCAGCCGCGGCTCCACCTATAATGCGTTTCTGGTTATCGACGAAAAAATCACGCTGATCGACACGGTCAAAGCGCCTTTCTTTGAAGAAATGCGCAGCCGCATTGCTTCGGTGATCGATCCTGAAAAAATTGATTACATCGTTTCCAACCATGCCGAAATGGATCATTCGGGATCATTGGTCCGCGCCATGCAGGAATTCAAAGCGGAAAAACTTTTCTGCTCCATGCAGGGCGAAAAGGCGCTGCGGGCGCATTTTCACGATGCGCTGCCCGAACTGACGGTGGTCAAAACCGCCGATTCCATTGAGCTTGGCAAAAACAGCCTTACGTTTGTGGAAACCAAGATGCTCCATTGGCCCGACAGCATGATAAGTTATCTCAGCGGCGAAAAAGTTCTCTTCTCGCAAGATGCCTTCGGTATGCACCTGGCGGGCAGCGGACGTTTTGCCGATGAATACTGCGATGCGCTGCTTTATGAAGAAGCCCGCAAATACTTTGCCAACATTCTGCTGCTGCAGTCCGCAAAAATTACCGATCTTTTGAACACGCTGCCGACGCTGAATCTGGATATCGACTTTGTTGCGCCCGACCATGGACCCATATGGCGCAACGGCGACCATAACAAGATACTCAGCCTCTACAGCGAATTTGCAGCTCAAAAGCCGGAAAAACGTGCGGTGGTACTCTTTGATACCATGTGGCACAGTACCGAAGCTATGGCTGGAGCAATTGCCGAAGGCTTGATCGAAGCAGGTTTGCCGACCGAAGTGATTTCGCTGCACAGCTGCGAACGCAGCGAAGCGATCACCCGCATCATGTCAGCAGGGGTGCTGGCAATCGGCACGCCTACGATCAACAACAATATGTATCCCTCGCTGGGGGATATGCTGGTGTATATGCGCGGACTCAAGCCCAAAATCGCCGTCGGCGGAGCGTTCGGCTCTTTCGGCTGGAGCGGCGAAGGCGCCAAACAGATTGCCGAAGCGCTGACTGCCATGCAGATCGAACAACCGCTGCCGCCGATGGTGAACAAGTATGTTCCCGATGATGCAGCGTTGGAAAATTGCCGTATATGGGGTAAAAATCTGGCAGAAAAACTGCTGGAAAAAATTAATAACTGAAAGGATATAAAAATGAAAAAGTACGTTTGCGATGTTTGCGGTTACATCTATGATCCCGTCGCAGGTGATCCCGACAGCGGTGTAAAACCCAATACCGCCTGGGAAGATGTTCCCGCCAGTTGGGTCTGCCCCGACTGCGGTGCAAGCAAAAATGATTTTTCAGAAAAAAACTGAAATAACAACTTTTTGCTCATAAAATCAACGGCTGTTGCTGAAACGTTAACATTTTTCAGCAACAGCCGTATTTTTGTATCTGTTTTACAGAATATTTATCAGGACTCTACCGCCTTGGCGCGGGCAATCGCCACCCGGCCTGAGCGCGCCATATCAATTATACCGATATCGCTGACCATATTCATAAAGTTGTCGATTTGGGAAGCCCGTCCTGAAATCTCCACCCCCAGTTCCGCCGGTCCCACGGTAACAAATTTACCATTGAAGATTTCCACCAGCTGAATGACCTGAGCCTTCTTTTCGGGAGTATCAGCCGCCAGCTTGAACAGCGCCAGTTCCCGTTCGATAAAATCTTCACCGCTCAAGCGATCCACCCGGATCACTTCCACGAGCTTGTTCAACTGCTTTTCGATCTGTTCAATGACTGCATCGTCGCCGCGAGTGACAATAATCATGCGCGACACATCAGGATCGCTGGTTGAATTGACCGTCAGCGAGGCAATATTGTATCCACGCCCGCTGAACAAACCGGCAATACGCGACAACACACCGAATTTATTTTCGACCCGTACCGAAAACGTGTAATTTTTTGTTTCGCTCATATCTTCTCCTGCTTTTTCCGTCAGCACCAAACTGAACGTATAAATAGTTATTTTACCAGCTCCGAAAGTATTTCCGCAACCTTTGCCGCCGAAATCCCACTGACTGCCAGCACCTTGCGGCGGCTGCTCTCGCCTCCCGCCATACTGACGGCGCTTTTGGGTACTTTCAAGACCTCAGCCATAAATTTGACCAGAGTCTTATTAGCTTCGCCATCCACCGGCGGCGCAGCCAATGCCACTTTAAGTCTGTTGTCGTGCCACGCACTCAGCGCATTGCGCGATGCCCGCGGAGTAGCAAGACAATTTATCCTGCATCCGCCCGGACAATCGCATATGGCGCCTTCGGGGATATTGCTCATAATTATTCCGCCTGCGGGAGCTGAGCAGTTTCTTCAACCTTTGCCGCAGCTTCCTCTTCCGCCGCACATTCGGCGGGATTTCCGGTTGTTTCAGGCGCGTCCACAGCAGCCTTACGCCCCAGCAAAACATCCACTTCCGCAGCGGAAATCGTTTCTTTTTCCAACAATGTCTGCGCCAGTTTTTCCAGTTCATCCCGATGTTCGGTCAGGATCTGAACGGCTCTGGCATGAGCATCGTCGATCAGCTTTTTGACTTCCACATCAATTTCCCGTGCCGTTTCTTCGCTGGATTCGTGAACCGGCGGCGCATCAAAACGTATATGCACATGGCTGCGGAAATCGCCGTATTTGATCGGCCCGATCTTTTCGTTCATACCGTAAGCGCAGACCATCATCCGTGCCAGACGGCTGACAACTTCGATATCCTGCCCTGCCCCGGTAGTGATGTCGCCGAAGATGATCTCTTCAGCAGCTCTGCCCCCCAGCGTCATCGCCATTTGATCCAGCAGCTCAAGTTTGCTCTTGGTGTAAACATCTTCTTTGGGGATCGAGAAGGTTGCGCCCAGATAGGATTGACCACGGGGAATGATCGTGATCTTATGCAGCGGGTCAGTATGTTCACAATGCAGCCCCACCAGCGCGTGACCTGATTCGTGATATGCCGTCAGCCTACGCTCCCGTTCGCTGATCTTGCGGCTGCGGCGCTCGCGGCCGAAGCAGACTTTATCGCGGGCTTCTTCCATATCTTCCTGCGTAACGCTTTCGCGGTTGTAACGCGCTGCCAGCAATGCTGCTTCGTTGCACAGATTCGCCAGATCCGCACCGCTGAATCCGGGCGTGGATTGGGCAATAACATCCAGATCCACCGCTTCATTCAAACGGATATTTTTGGCGTGAACATCCAATATCTGGCGCCGCCCTTTTATATCGGGCAGATCCAACACCACCTGACGGTCAAAACGTCCCGGCCGCAGCAATGCAGGATCCAACACATCGGGGCGGTTGGTTGCCGCCAGCACGATCACGTCGGAACGGTTTTCCAAACCATCCATTTCCACCAGCATAGCGTTCAAAGTCTGTTCGCGTTCGTCATGCCCGCCGCCCATTCCGGAAAAACGGGAACGGCCCACGGCATCGATTTCGTCAATAAATATCAGACAGGGCGTATTGTGGCGGGCGTGGTCAAACATATCGCGCACCCGACTTGCTCCTACCCCGACAAACATTTCCACAAAGTCCGATCCGCTGATCGAAAAGAAGGGTACTTTGGCTTCGCAAGCCACCGCTTTTGCCAGCAATGTTTTACCCGTTCCGGGAGGCCCCACCAGCAAACACCCGCGGGGAATCTTGCCGCCCAGCAGTTTGAATTTGATCGGATCTTTCAGGAACTCAACGATTTCCTGAATTTCTTCCTTGGCTTCATCCGCCCCTGCTACATCGTCGAATTTTATATTCAGTTCATCAGGCATGATCATCCGCGCACGGGATTTACCGAACTGTACTGCGTTGCGGTTTGCCATCTTGATCTGCCGCGAAAAGAGTATGTAAATTATTATCCCGATGATCAGTACCGGCAGCACCATGCCCAGCAAATTGGTCAGCCAGTTATCCCGCGGCTGTACTTTTACGTTGATCTGAGCAAGATCATTGGTCAGCCGTTCGCTTTTTATCACCCGACAGACAAACTTGCCGGTCGCGGGAGCTTTGGGGTTCTTCAAACGGGCGGCTTTCAGCTCCGACTCATTGAGTTTATATTCGCCCTTGATGTAGAGCATATCATCATCTTCGGGACGGATATCCGCTTTTATCACATCGCCGATACGCTGTTCAAACCGACTTTGATCCCATTGAGCAATTTCGCTGGCACCGGCGCCTTTCCAGAAATAAAAGCCTGCCATCACCACCGCAACCACGATCCAGAAGATCACAGCCCCGGGAATCCGCAATACTTTGATTTTAGTACCTTCAGGAAAATGCCCGTTGCCCCGATTATTTTCGGGAGTACGGCGCTCTTTCTTGTCCTCGCTCATAAAAAAAACTCTTCTCCTGCCAATGTTATCGGATCACTCCGAAAGATTATCCTTGAAAATCCGCAAACTGCGGATCCTTTTTATACTAAAACGGCACCGACAAAAATCCACGCCGCACTTACACTTTATGTGCCTGCCCCTCGGACTTTTGTCGGTGTCGCTCACGGCGCAGCCGCCGTATTCAACCGCTCATGCCGCAGGCCCATCCTGCCGCAAGACCGGAAATAAAATCTTACAACAGATTCTTTACCATGCTGATAAGCACCCAAACCAGCAACCCGGCGATCAGCAAACCGGACGCAATGAGCGCACCAACCACCAGCTTGCGGTTGCGTGCCTCGTTTTTGGTGTCGTTGGAGGCAAAGGGCGACAGATTGCCGAAATCCTTGACCGTGGACATACCCGTCTGAGTACTGGTCAAATCAATACCCGTTTCGGTACGCGACACCGAAGGCGCTGAACCATCATCAAATTCAAACATCACTTCCACGCTGCCGAGCTGCAGCAAATCCGAATTCTTGAGCGGCATCATCATATCCGCTTCCACCGGAACATTGTTCAACCGGGTACCGTTGGTACTGTCGCGGTCGCAGACAAAGTAACCTTCCTCGGTATGAATAAAATCACAGTGATAGGAACTCAAACTGGGATCTTTGATGCAAATATCACGCTGATCATTACGACCCACGCTCATGGAATCTTGTTTCAACTCGAATACAAGACCACGAAACTTTTCTGACAATACCATCAGTCTGGGATAATCCGCCATCGTACTAAACCTCCGTACCAGCTGCTGCACAATTCCCGGCCCCGTGCCAAAAATCACGCCTTACCAAAACTATACATACACAAATATATATCCGACTTTGTGTTATTGCAAATGCCGTTTAGCCAACTTTTCAACTATTTTTAATTTTTTCAATCTATTCCGGGTCTGAAACTCTCATTTCCGGTCATAGCAGCAATCGTTTCGGTCAGGATTTTCACGGCTCCATCCACGTCGCGCAGGTCGCAAATCTCCACCGGACTGTGCATATAGCGGTTGGGAATACTTATCAAAGCAGTCGCCACGCCACCGCGGGTAAGCTGCATTGCTGCCGCATCGGTTCCGCCCGAAGCGCGGTGCGCAGCACTTTCCTGATAGACCAACTTGTGTTTTTCCGCCGTCTGCCGCATAAGTCTGCCCAGCACCACGTTGTTATCGGCACTGCGGGTCAGCACCGGGCCGCCGCCGAGTTTGACATCGCCCAGCAGTTTGCTGGGGATATCCGGCAAATCAGTAGCAAAACCGACGTCGATGGCAAACCCCACCGCCGGGTCGATGGCAAAGCAGCTGGTGGTAACTCCGCGCAGCCCCAGCTCTTCCTGCACCGAACCGACTCCGTAAACTGCCACATTGAGTTTGCGTTTGGACAAAGCACGCATAGTTTCGGCCACCACAAAAGCCCCGACGCGGTCATCCAAACCTTTGGACATAACGCGGTTTTTGCCCATAAAACGCACATTGCGCCGCAGCGCCACAGGATCGCCGACTGCCACCATACTTTCCGCTTCCTTGCGGTCAGCTGCGCCGATATCGATCCACATATCTTCCAGCGATACGACTTTTTCCCGTTCGGCAGGTTTGAGCAAGTGGATCGGTTTTTTGCCGATCACCCCGGGCACGATTCCACCGGCGGTTTTGATTTCGACTTCCGAGGCAGGCACGTTGAGTTTGTCGATCCCCCCGTTGGGACGGAAGTAGATCAAACCATCTTCGCCAATATGCACCACCTGAAAACCGATTTCGTCATAATGCCCCGACAGCATCACGCGGAAAGGCGCATCAGGATTCAACACCCCGATAGTATTACCCATCACGTCCACATCCACCTTATCGCAGAATTTGCTCAGGTAGTTGCGGAAAACCGCTGCCGCTTCCTCCTCGTACCCCGAAGGGGCCACGGTTGAAAGCAGCGACTCAAAAAACTTCAATGCACTTTTATCCGGCATAACAATATCCTTATCTTAAACACAAAATTAAAAGTAAAAAGCTCTCAATATTCAATCTTCAATCATTGCCCCGCGGCGGAAAAATGCAGTCAGGAATTCTGCTTCGGGGAACACCTCCATGCCAGCCAAACCGCTCCTGGCACGGGAATAACCATCTATGAGCCACAAAAGGATCTGGGCGTAGGAGCGCACCTCAGCTGCATCCCGCGCCGGTTCAGCTTTGTGCATCACCGCAGTCAGCGTATCGACCAGATTGCAGCCGTGCTGTTTAAGCTGTTCGTGCTGTTCAGGACTCAGCCGCGCCACATGAGCTGCCAGATCTCCAACCGCCCCGAAACCGGTACGGTGTTCGCGGATAAACTCATCGACCAGCGCCAGCACCCGATCGGGCAGCTCCGCGCTGGAGCAATTTTCCAGTTTCTGCAATGCAGTTTGCAGCCGCTCCATCCGATAGCATATAAGCTCGGCAAACAAAGCGTCTTTATCGTGAAAATACAAATAGATCGTCCCTTTGCCGACCTGAGCTTCGTGTGCCACTTCGTCAAGCGTTATTTCATGAAAACGGCGTCCGGGCAGCAACCTGTCCAGCGCATTCAATATTTGTTCGCGTTTACTCTCTTTTGCCATAGATATTCACTCAATATTCAACCATTACCGATATTACGCTTTGACTAATTTATATCACAATAGTTTATTTTGCAACTGTTTTGTCTAAAAAAACTGTTTATTCCCCCTTGCGGAAGAACTCTACACATAAAATTCTGCGGCAATCCGCCGTTATCGGGGCAAGTTGACTGCGCCGCCATGCGCCCAGCAAATAGATATTGCCCGCGGCATCGTGCAGGATGGGTATATTTTCTTTATCGGCAACAGCCGAAAGCAGATGTTTGACCCGCCGCATTCCGCTGCTGCCCCATACGCTCATTTTTTCTCCTCCGCGCCGCGGCGAAATATAAAGTTTTTCCGGCACGGAATCAGCATCAAAATAAAATCTGCCGCCCGCATCGGATTTAATATTATCCTCTGCAGATGGATCACTCAAAACGGCGTGCAGCTGCCAATCGCCCCATTGAATGGAATCTGCCTTCTGCCATTGCCACTCAAGTGTTTCAGGCAGATTATCAACCGTGGAATATTTCAAACTCAACCGGTCATTCTGCAAAATAAAGTACCTGCCCTGCCCCAATTCTATACAGCGTTTTTCCGGCGAAGGAACAAGCTGCAACGCCGATTGAAAGTTACTCAACATCTGTCGGTTGAGCAAAAAATAATCCTTATCTTCCAGCGCCGCCAGATAGCTGCGCAGCACTCTGACCAGCAACGCCGGATGCAGCTGCCGCCAGAACTCCGCCTGAGTTTCCAATGGCACTACCGGGCCCAGTTCCTGCAAACGCTCCGCCGCGCATTGCTCAATAAAATCTGCATCCAGCTGCAAAGCCTGACGGGAGCGTTCCAGCCCCGAAATCACTGCCGGGTGATACTCTGCCCATTGTTTCAGCAGCACATTCCGCAGAAAATTCCGATGATACAGTATATCTTTATTGCTTTCATCCAGCCGCCAATCATTTATATTGCAATCCAGCAGAAATGCCTCCAGCTCCTCTTTCTGCCAATCCAGCAGCGGACGGAGAATGGTAAGTTTGCGCAATGACCGCTGCTCGCGCAACGCACTCAGCGCGCTGGCATTGCCGCCCCGTGCCAGTTTCAGTAAAAGATCCTCCCGGCAATCGCCGCGGTGATGAGCCAGCACAATCGGGGATGAGTCATCGTGTTTGACATACCACTCCAAACGGGCATTTCTGGCAATATCCTCCACCGAACCGCCCCGCTGCAATTCTGCTTGCAAATCCAGCTCCACCAGCGTAAAGCCAACCTTAAGCTTAGTGCAAAATTCCCGACACCAAATGGCATCGCTCCGACTGGCTTCGCCACGCAAACCGTGATCAAAATGCACCGCTTCCAACCGGTCAGGAACAAATCCCCAGCGCAGCAAAAGCAGCAGCAAAGCACTGCTGTCGGCTCCGCCGGAAAACCCGACCCGCAGCTTTTTGTTCAGAAATTGCCGCATAAACTGCGGAATTTGTTCAGGATTCTTCATCTTCAAATTTGCCAAAATCGCCAAACGGCTCTATCTTATTTAAGGTATATGAACAACAACAGGAGATAATATATATGACAGTTATCGTTGCCGCAACCGCCAATTCGCATAAATTTGAAGAATATCGCGCTCTTTTGGGTACAGAAGATGTGGAACTGCACAGTTTGCTGGATTATCCCGGCTTCAAGCCCTCCCCCGAAACGGGAAATACTTTTAAAGAAAACGCCAGTCAGAAGGCGCTGGAAGCCTGTCGTTATTGTGACCGCCCCACCTTTGCCGATGATTCAGGTTTGGAAATCACTGCGCTGAACAACGCCCCCGGGATCTACTCCGCCCGTTACGGCAAAGACGATGCCGACCGTATCGGACGGGTCCTGCGGGAGCTGGAAGGCAAAAGCGACCGCAGCGCACGTTTTGTCTGCGTGATCGCCATTGCCATCAACGGAGAGATCATCGAAACTTTTGAAGGCGTCATGGAAGGTACGATCATCGAAGCCCCCCGCGGCGAAAACGGCTTCGGTTACGATCCGATTTTTGTTCCGCAGGGCGAAAACAGAACTTTTGCGGAAATGAGTCAGGAAGAAAAAAACCGCATCAGTCATCGGGCTAAAGCGCTGAAAAAAGCGCTGGATTTTATCGAAGACGAAATGAGCGTGCTGGACGATGAATTTTGATCGTCTGAAAAAACTTTTCCTTGATTTTTACTTTGAACCGCTTTCCGATCGGCAGTTCCGGCGGCATTGTATCCTGATTTTTGCTGTGGCATTACTTTTGCGCATTGTTCTGGCGCTGCCAGCTTTGCAGGAACCCTCTGCGCTGCTGCGCCCTGACAGTTTGGGCTACTGGAATCCTGCGGCAGCGCTGGCGGCGGGCGATGGACTGGTCACGGCTCCTGGCTCAACAGTTCCGGAAGTGGTGCGTCCGGTTGGCTACCCGGCTTATCTGGCATTGGGTATACTCCTTGCGGGCAACTCCTTCCGCATTGCGGCGCTGCTGGGGATTGCCGCAAGTGTACTGACGGTATTGCCGATAATCCTGACAACAGCGTGTGCGGTCAGCCGACGGGCGGGCTTGCTGGCAGGATGGCTTTATGCGCTTAACATAACAGCCATTGCTGCTGCGCCGATGATATTGTCGGATACCTTGTTGGGTTTTACCTGTGCCTGGCAATTTTATGCGGCAATAAAATTTATAAGACAGCGCCGGCTGCATTTTTTTGCTCTGCTGGTGCTTATGGTCATGCTGGGGATGTTGGTCAAACCGGTAAATCTGCTTATTGTGCTGGGCGGGTTGCCGCTTATCCTGTGTCTGGGGGCGGCTTCGCTCAAAGAGTTCGGCAAAGGATTGCTGCTCTGGGCAGTTCTTTTTTCCGCCATACTGCTGCCCTACTGGGTGCGCAACTGGCAGTTGTGCGGAGATATTGACGGCAATTCCGCCAATCTTTACTTTCACAACGGTTCGGCAATAATGGCGCACGCCACGGGCGAAAGTTCCGAAGTCTGGCGTCAGCGCCTGCTGGATTCAGCAGAATATGAATTTGCCCGGAATCCCCGTAAATATCCGACTCTGCGGGAGCAGAACCGCTACAAAAAACAGCAGTTCCGTGCTATGATAAAGAAGTATCCATACGATAGCGTCATCACTCATTTGCCCAATATCTACAATCTCTTGCCCGATGTACCCAGCCTGCTGGAAAACAACCTTGTTACCCAAAGCGGACGCGGAACGATGGCGGTGTTGCGCAAAGATGGATTTTTTGCTGCGGTAAATCACTATTTTAACGGCAAAAGTTATATACTGCTGCTGTTGATCCCGCTGTTGATGGTGCATCTTTTCATATTGCTGTCGGCATTGCGGCAACTGGTCGGATATTTTTGCCGGGGCAACTGGCGAATGTTGTTGATTTTTGCGGTGCTGGCATTTTATTATATCTGGGCGCCGGGACCGGTAATAAGTCCGCGCTACCTGCTTCCTGCGCTGCCCTGTTTGATATTTATGGCGGTGCAGCCGTGGAATAAATCAGATGAAAACAGTATAAATATATAGTGTATAACCATAACAGATAAAAAGCTGAAAGGTTTTTATTATGAGCAAAAAAGCGGTCAATGTATCGGTTGTCGGCTGTTCGCTGGTCGATTGTGTTTATGCCAAAGTTGATTTCAACTCGGCAGCATTCAAAAAATATTCCAGTTTGCAAAATGGCGACGGCGGTCTGGTGCCGGGGCAGCTGGTATTTATGGAATCGCTGGAAAAATTTTCCGGGGTTGCAGCAGATCAAATGCTGGCGGAGCTCACCGGTAATGCGGCTCCTTCGGCACGCAACGTCGGCGGTCCGGCGGTGGTGGCGGCGATCAATGCGGCCCAGCTTTGCAGCGACTACCCGGTCAAGGTAAAATTTTACGGTGCCCGCGGTAAAGATGAAGGGGCGGAACTGATCGAAAAGATCCTGAAACAAACTCCGCTGGATATAACCAACTATCAGGTTGCCGATGCGCCCACACCATCCACGCAGGTTTTAAGCGATCCGACCTATCACAACGGCAAAGGCGAACGCACCTTTATCAATGTGATCGGTGCTGCCAATGACTACACGCCCCAACAGCTCGGCGATGAGTTTTTTGAATCCGATGTACTGGTGTTCAGCGCCACCGCGTTGATGCCCCCGGTGCATGACAATCTGACCGCGTTGCTCAAACGCGGCAAAGCTGCCGGTAAGATCAACATGGTGGCAACGGTGTTTGACTTCCGCAACGAAATGCGCGACCCCGTCGGCCGCTGGCCGCTGGGCGAAAGCGATGAATCCTATAAATATATCGACATCATGGCGGTTGACTGGGATGAAGCACGGCGGCTTTCCGGGGAAGAAGAATTGGAAAAAATCGTCGATTTCTTTGCCTCCCGCGGAGTCAGCAGTATGCTTATCACTCACGGCGCCAAAAACTTCCACGTCTATTCCGACGGCAGACTTTTCAACCGGACCGAACTCTCTTCGTGGGCGGTCAACGAACTGGTCAATCAGGATTTGGCGCAATACCCGGAACGGCGCGGCGACACCACCGGCTGCGGCGATAACTTTGCCGGCGGCTTGCTGGCATCGCTGATCATGCAGCTTTCGGAAGGCAAAACTGCGGGCGAACTTGATATGCGTACAGCTGCAGCCTGGGCCGATGCTTCAGGCGGCTTTGCCTGTTTCTGTCTGGGAGGAACATATATTGAAAAAGCCCCCGGCGAAAAATACGCTCTGGTAAAACGCTATTGCGACTATTATCTTGCCAATCAGTAAGTAAGCCAATACCGTACAGCAGCTGCAATTAAACCGGAAACTGTTATTTGCAGCTGCTGCCGGAATGTTTCGAGTTGCTGTAAAAGTTGAATTTTGCAGCAACTCGATTTGTCTTTTGAATATTTATTGCTTATTTAACAAAAGATCCATGCAGCAGAAAATGGCGGATCTGAGCAATAACCAGATCGTCGTACATCATGGGAACGTGCGCAATATTCATCGTAACCGTGTCGCAGGCATCCGCAGGATTTGCCGAAAAACTCTCCACCAGCCCATCGGAATCTTTACTTAAAAACAGCTTGCCCTGCCAATGAGCATTATTGTTGCCGATAATCGCACCGATTTCAAGATTGGCTATATCCGGCGTAGTAAGTTTCTCTCTTGCCGCAGCAGTCAGCGCTTTCAACGGCGGAGCAAAAACTCCCGCCAAAGGTATTTTCAAAGCAATATCTGCCAGCAACGACCCCTGATGCGGCGTACCGACACAAATCAGCTTAGCGGCATTTGCCGGTTTATTCTGCGCCAGAAATTCCCGCGCCAGCAATCCGCCCATACTGTGACCGACCATATAAATTTGCTCGTACCGGCGGTAGTTGGCTGAATTCATCGTTGCAGTCAAACTTGCAAGGCAATCGGCAAAAGAACCGCTTCTGGCGGGCATATCGGCAATGGCAATACAGGGAAAATCCGCCTTCAAGCCGTCGCGCCATTTGTACATATGGTAGTTCCGACAGCAGAAACCGTGCACCAATACCAGTAAAGTATTACTGTTCATAACCGCTTTTATACCGCTTAAAGCTGCATTTGCATTTCCGCAGCAACATCGGCAATGATATCTTCCAGCGTATTTTCGGTTTTCCAGTTCAGCAGCGAACGGATCGCCGCCGTATCAGGTTTGCGGCGGAGCATATCTTCAAAACCGTGTTCATAGGCTTGTTCGTAAGGGATCACTTCGATTTTTGAACTGCTGCCGAGCTGCTTTACCACCGCCTGAGCCAACTGCATGATCGTTACCGATTCCGTAGAACCGATATTGTAGATATTGCCGATGGATTCGGGGCAGTCTGCCAGCGCAACCAACGCCCGCACCGTATCGTAAACGTGGCAGAAACAGCGGCTCTGTTCACCGCTGCCGTAAACTTTAAGCGCCTGACCGCTCAACGCTGCTTTGACAAAACGGGGCACCACCATACCGTATTGTCCCGTCTGGCGGGGGCCTACAGTATTGAAAAAGCGCACCACCGTCCCGGGCAGCGCCATATTGCGGTGATAAGCCATCAGATAAAATTCATCCAGCAGTTTACTGCAGGCATATGACCAGCGCGACCGCACGGGGCAGCCGATCAGAAGATCGTCGTTTTCGTTGAATTCAGGATGCGTGGATTTGCCGTAGACTTCGCTGGTGGAGGCAAGGATCACCCGACGGTGATATTTGGCAGCATACTCCAGCACCCGCGCAGAACCATCCACGTTGGTGCGGATAGTGCGCACCGGATCATGCACCACCAGCTCAACGCCGACCGCTGCCGCCAGGTGGTAAATAACATCGGAATTTTCAATAAGTTTTTCCAGCCCCGCAGCGTGCAGTATATCCTCTTCAACCACCGTCAGGCGCTCATTATCCCGCACGGCGGCAAGGTTGCGCGGCGACCCGGTGGAGTAATTGTCGATAACAGTTACGCGGTGACCGGCAGCTAAAAGTTTTTCGGTCAGATGCCCGCCAATAAAACCGGACCCGCCGGTAATCAGAAAATTCATAGTCAACTCCCGTATTCTCTCTTCTGAATGATTCAGCGCCGATTTCCCTGCTGCAGCAGAAGTTTTTTCAACGCCTCGGCAGGACCGCTCAAAATGTAGAGCGTTATTATACCGAAAATGGCATATTCACGGAAAATCCCCACCAGAAACAGCATAATGATAAGGATCATTATTTTCAACGGCTGATTTCCCTGCTTGCTCAACAGCCACTTGCCGATATGCCGATAGGGCAATGCGCTGACCATCAGAAAGCCCAGAAATGCCGCATAGATCGGCAGCACCAGCGCCAGATTGCTCAGATCACGGTCAAAAACCCGCATTGCCAACACCAAACTGACGATCGCCGCCGCCGCTCCGGGTGAAGGCAAGCCGTGAAAAACATTATCTCCGCCGCTTTCTTCCATAGCTTTAACGTTATAAGTTGCCAGCCGCAACGCTGTGCAGCCCACATAGATCGAACAGAGCAAATATGTTACCAGCAGCTGCACCGTGGTCTGCTTGCCCTGCAGCCAATGGGTCATCACTGCCATCAACACCGCCGGTGCCACCCCGAAAGTGACCATATCCGAAAGTGAATCCATCTGCAAGCCGTGCATACTTGTAGCGTTGAGCATACGGGCGGCAAAACCATCCAGCACATCAAAGATCATAGCTCCGAGGATGATCAGGGCGCTGACTGCCAATATGTCATAAGTCTGACTCTGATTCACCCCGGTAATGGCAGCCCGTTCGTAAACCGACAGCGTCCAGAGTATGGAAGCAAATCCGCACCACGAATTGCACAAGGTCAAAGTATTGGGCAGCCAGCGCAATTTCCGCTTGGCCGCGCTGGTAATTATGCCCTTACTGCGGCGCTGTTTGCTGCGCAGCTTGGATGCCGGGGAGTGATTATTCATTTGCAGTTGCCTCCGTTGCTGCGGCAGTTTCCGCCTTGACCCGGGCAAAAACGGTCAGACCGCTTTTGACCTTGTCGCCGATTTTCACCATTACTTCAAAACGTTCATCCGCAGGCAGATAAAGCTCGGTACGCGACCCGAATTTGATCATACCGTACACCTTTCCCCTGCCCAAATTGTCGCCCGGCTCAACGGGGCAGACGATCCTTCGGGCAATCGCACCTGAAATCTGCCGTACTGCCATCGGGAACTTCACTCCCGCAGCCTCGGCATTCCCGGCAATGGTCATCGCTTCGTTCAGTTTACCGCAATCGGGGTGGCGGGCATCCAGATAACGGCCTTCACGGTAATGCTTGCTGACCACCTGCAACGCTGCGGGAGCGCGGTTCACATGAACGTTGAGCACTGAAAGAAAGATCCCGATCCTGAGCGCCCGACCGTTGAACGGCGCCTGATCGAAGTCTTCCACGATCTCAATATCTTTTATCACCCCGTCGGCAGGGCTTAAAATAAAATCCGGATTCTGGGGCAGAGTCCGCCTGGGATTGCGGAAAAAGAACGCCAGAAAGGCGTATGCCAGCACAATCAGTATTCCGGGAATCAATCCCAGATAGAAATTCACTTTGTGCATTAAAAACCAGCATCCCGCCAACAAAATCAATGCCAGCAAACCACCAGCGCCCCACTCACGGATACCATAACGGGTCAAAGTCATAAAGAAACCTCTTTTCTGTTTTAATCATCAAAGAAACATCCGGCCCTGCCTTATCAGAACGCCGGAAAACTGTTGCATTTTCATAAATTATTGCCATTTTGACAAAATTGCAACTATAAAAGTTTACTTTTCGCTTTTGAAATGCTATTTTTTATATATAAGGAGCATTTTTTTGTCCGGAAAGGCGTATAACATGATCTCGACAGCAAAATCAATGCGGCTGCAAATAGCGTTTTTCGGCCGCACCAATACAGGTAAATCCTCGTTGATAAATTTTATTACAGGTCAGGATATCTCCATAACCAGCCCGGTGGCAGGCACCACCACCGACATAGTGGAAAAAGCTATGGAGTTTGCCCCCGTCGGACCTGTAGTGTTTATCGACACCGCCGGGCTGGACGATTCCAGCGAACTGGGTCTGCAGCGTATCAGGCGAACCTGGAAAGCCTTCGAGCGTGCCGATATAGCTGTACTGGTGACCACTCCAGGCATCTGGGGCGAAGTGGAAGAGTCGGTCGTACAACGGGCTGCCGAAGGCAAAAACAAACTCATCATAATTGTAAACAAATGCGATTTATCTGAATCAGGTCAAGCTGCTGCGGAAAAGCTGCGCGCATACTCTTCAAGCATTATCTGCTGCGACTGCTCCAGACCGGAACGCCGCAGACAACTGATCGATGATTTCAGGTCGGAGTTATTAAAAAATCTGCCTGCAGACTATCTGGAACCACCTCCGCTGACCGGTGATATGCTGCAACCGGGGGATCTGGCAGTTATGGTCGTCCCCATCGACTTGCAAGCTCCCAAAGGCCGTTTGATCCTGCCGCAGGTGCAGACGATCCGCGACAACCTTGACCGCAACGCCATGACTCTGGTGATGAAAGAGGATCAATATAAGGAACACATTGCCGGGATCACCCCGCAGCCCAAGCTGATAATTTGCGATTCACAAGTAGTAAAAATGGTGGTGGAACACGCGCCAGCAGGAGTGCCATGCACCACTTTTTCCATCCTCTTCTCCCGTTTGAAGGGCGATGTGAAGACCTTTCTGGATGGCTGCAGCAAGATCCCTGAATTGCAGGATAACGACCGCGTATTGATTGCTGAAGCCTGTACCCATCACCCGACTTGCGAAGATATCGGCAGAGTAAAACTGCCAAGACTGCTCAAAAAAGCTACGGGGAAAGATTTGCAGTTTGACTTTGCTCCGGGGCGGGATTTCCCTGAAGATATAAGCAGCTATAAATTGATCGTACATTGCGGCAGCTGTATGCTCAATCGGCAGGAAACACTCTACCGGATAAGCTGCGCCCGTAAAAATAATATAGCCATAACCAATTACGGCATGGCCATATCCTATTGTCAGGGGGTACTGGACAAGGTAACGATAATATAAAAAAATCGTATTTTTTCGCTCACGCAACTTGCAAAAGCTGCTATAAAGCAGTAAATTTACCGTAATAAACCATTTCGGCGGGGAATTTTTACTGATGACAAAAAGTGGAAAAACACAACATTTTTTTGAAGTGGACGACACTTTTGCCAATTATACCATAAAGCACTTCTGCGGACGGGGGGCGTACGGAGAAGTCTATCTGGCAGAAGATATCACCCACAAAACGGTGGCACTCAAGATCATTCCGGTTTCCGGCGGCAGCGAAGTCTGGCGGATGGAACTTATCGGCTTGCGGCATTATCGGCAGTCCATCGAAAATTATGATTCGCTGATCGAAATCCTCCATGTCGGCGAGACGGACAACTTTTTCTATTATACTATGGAAGCTGCGGACAATATGCTCCACGGCGATACCGATGACTATATTGCCGATACGCTGGCACACCGGCTGGAACGCGGCGGGCGGCTGGAACCGGAAAAAGTGCTGGAGCTTGCCAATGCCCTGCTGGATGCGTTGGAGCATCTTGCCGAACACAATCTGGCGCATCGGGATATAAAGCCAGCCAACATTGTGTTTATCAATGGGCAGGCCAAGTTGAGCGATATTGGGTTGATCTCCTCCACCGGTGTGCGCTCAAAGGTGGTGGGAACTCTGGAATTTCTGCCCCCCGAAATTGCCGATGACGATCCGGTAGGCTACGGCCACGACCTTTATTCGCTGGGCAAAGTGCTGTATTGCGCCTTGACCGGACTGCTGCCGGAAAACTATCCCGAAGTACCGCTTACGGTACCGCTGCGGGCGTGGAGCCAGTTCAAGGGAGCGATCCTGAAAGCGTGCGTACCCGATCCGCGGGCAAGATTTTTCACTCCGGAAGAGTTCCGCGCCGCGTTGCCCACTTCGATCAAGGCGACCACCTGGGTCGATGAAGCTGTCGAACATATGCGTTCTTATTGCAAAGAACACCCCAAAGCGCTGCGTCTGAGCATAATATCCATTACATTGATGACCGCTGCCATGCTCATAAGCGGATATTTATCCATACTGCAGAAAAAAGAACTGGAAAGGCAGCGCAACGAGCGGCTCAATTTTATCTACCGGACGATTGATGTTATAAATGACCATCAGCTGCATTTGCAGCGCATTGCCGCCAATTCCGGCAATACTGCGCTGCCGTGGCATCTGCAGGCCATCGCCGAAATGGCAGCCGATGCCCGTGCCGCCGGCGATTGGCACAGCACCGAGCAATACTGCCGTTCAGCGGATAATATGCTTAAAATGTGGAGTAAATCAGAATTCCGGACGCTGCAGCAAAAGTACCCTGCCGAGGAACTGCCCAATACGACTGCGGAGCTGCTGGAGCTGCTTAAACAGTACAGGGACTTTGACTTGCTGCCGCTGTCGGAATATTTGATTTCCACTTATCGGCAACAGTTGGATTCAACCATTGACAGGATCACCCGGCAACTGGCTGCGCGCTGGCAGGGGCCGATGCCGGGAAAAAACTGGGTGCTCAACCACGACCCGGATCTGGAAATGCTCTACATACCCAAAGGTATGCTGCCCGGTGAGCCGTCGAATTCTTACTGGATAGGGGTCAATGAATTGACCTGCCGCTCGCTGCGCAAACTCCGGCCCGACCTCTATAAGCATCTGCCCGACAGCACTCTGCCCGTTACCGGTCTGAGCTGGAACGACCGTTTGACGATCTGCCGGAATCTGACCATATCAGCTCAGCAGAAACGCACGCTGCCCCCCGGATACATTTACCGCCTGCCCTATGCAGGAGAGTGGAATTTTGTTATGCACGGAGCATGGGAAAGCCCCGGTAATTTTCTCCACGAAGAACAATCCGTGGGCAACTATGCGTGGTTCGGCGGTAATTCAATGTATAAACTGCACAGTGTCCGCAATCTGCAGAAAGGCATCCCCGGAGTTTACGATTTTATCGGCAATGCCGCCGAAAGCGTACTTCTGCAGCCGACTGTCCGCGGCGGGAAACCGCAGGCGGGCAACTTCGGCGGCAGCTTCCGCGACCGTCGGCTCAGCAGCAATCTGAATCTGCCTGTCCAGCTGGATATGCTGCGCAACAACTGGAGCGGTATGCGCCTGGTACTGGCTCCGGGCGATATGGATTATTTTGAAAACAACTATTACAGCGGTCAGACTTACACCGCGTTGCGCAACGGTACAGTTTATGAATTGCTGGGCAGCCCTGACTGCCGCTGGACACCCGAAGCAGCGGCGGACTGGAGCCGTCTTACCGGGTGCCAGCAAGCGGTGCTGGAGGATTTTAATTTGCGCAAAGAGCTGTTCCAATCCTCGCAGCGGATGCGGGAACTGCCCGTGCTGCTGGGGACCAGCCGGATCAACGGCAAATGGTATTGGCTCAATCAGCAGCCGATCCGCGACGGCGGCTGGTTCAATTTGCCTGATAACAGCGGGAACAATCAGAATAAATTTCTGGTCTGGGATCACGGGTTCTGGCGCGAACTTGATATCGAGGATACAGTTCCGCTGATAATGATAAGTTATCCCGCCGACCGCCGTTTTTCAGCCAAAAGTTCACCGCTGGAAAACCTCTCGGCAGTAAAAAAAGAGTTTTCGATCAAAAACAGAAAATATCTGCTGCTGCAGGCACCGGTGGATTGGTACACCGCCAAACGGCTGGCAGAACTGCTGGGCGTCAAACTGGCTTCACCGTCAATAGCCAACGATCCGGCAGCAGCAGCAATACTTGATGAGTTCAAAACTCAAACGATTGCGCTGGATGGCTGTCAACGCAACGGCAAATGGGTCGATTCCAACGGCAGCGAGATCAAAACAGCTGAAAAACTGCGTCCGCCCGCCGGACTGACGCCCGATAATTGTTTTATTACTCTGCAACAGGGAAAACTTGCCTGCCGCAACAACTTTGATCTGTTTCTCTGCGAATACCCGTAAGATGTAATTCATCGTCATTGCCCTGTACTTCGTTGGTCTGCAACCGGCAAAGCGCGGCTGCCCGGGGGATTTGCAGGTATAATATCAGCAGAAAAATCCTGAAAAAAGCTGAAAAAAAGTTGAAAAATACAAGTTGACGCGTTATATTTAAGAGATTATTTGTGATAAAGTTTTTTATCAGTCAGCCAAGTTCCGCGGCAGCTGAAACAATCAGCCGTTGCGGGCGATAATTTAATAACCCTTTGCCGAAAAGGAAACTAAAAGATGGTCAAACATCTGAATGCGATCCCGACCAAGCACGCCAAGCTGGTCAAGTGGGTGGAAGAATGGGCCGAACTTTGCGAGCCCAATGGCGTTTACTGGTGCGATGGTACCAACACCGAGTATTATGCTCTGTGCGAAGAAATGGTGCAGTCCGGTTTGGCTACCCGTCTGGACAGCAAACTGCGTCCTGACTGCGTGCTGTTCCGCAGCGACCCGTCCGACGTGGCCCGCGTGGAAGCCCGTACCTACATTGCCAGCGAAAAAGAAGAAGATGCCGGTCCGACCAACAACTGGATCGCGCCTGCTGAACTCAAAGCCACCATGCGCGGTCTTTACAAAGGCTGTATGCACGGCCGTACCATGTATGTGATCCCCTACAGCATGGGTCCTGTCGGTTCCAACATCGCCAAGATCGGTGTGGAACTTACCGACTCCGCCTACGTTGTGATCAATATGCACGTTATGACCCGCGTCGGCAACAAGGTTCTGGAAGTCCTCGGTGATGACGGCGAATTTGTGCCCTGCATCCACTCAGTCGGCAAACCGCTGGAAAACGGCGAATCCGACAACGGCATCTGGCCCTGCGCGCCCATGGACAAGAAATACATTGCCCAGTTCCCCGAAACCCGCGAAATCTGGTCCTACGGCTCCGGTTACGGCGGGAACGCCATCCTCGGCAAGAAGTGCCTGGCGCTGCGTATTGCTACCGTTCAGGCCCGCGATGAAGGCTGGATGGCTGAACATATGCTGATCCTGAAGCTTACCAATCCCGAAGGCAAAGTCAAGTATGTCACGGGTGCGTTCCCCTCGGCTTGCGGCAAGACCAATCTGGCCATGCTTATTCCCACCATCCCCGGCTGGAAGGTGGAAACCGTGGGCGACGATATTGCCTGGATGAAGTTCGGCAAAGATGGCAAACTTTACGCCATCAACCCCGAAAACGGCTTCTTCGGCGTGGCTCCCGGTACCTCCATGCAGTCCAACAAGAACGCCATGCTCTCCTGCCGTCAGGAAACTATTTTCACCAACTGCGCGCTGCGTCCCAATGGCGACATCTGGTGGGAAGGTATCGATATTGATCTGGAACCCGGCGAAAAGCTCATCGACTGGAAGGGCAACGTCTGGGAAGCCGGTCAGGTCGATGCTGAAGGCAAGCCCGTCAAGGCTGCTCACCCCAACGCCCGTTTCTCCGCCCGCGGCCGCAACTGCCCCGCGATCGCTCCCAACTGGGAAGATCCTGCCGGTGTGCCGATCGACGCGTTCCTGTTCGGCGGTCGCCGCCCCAGCACTCTGCCGCTGGTCTACCAGAGCTTGAGCTGGGAACACGGTGTGATGATCGGTTCCAGCGTTGGTTCCGAAGTCACCGCCGCTGCTCTGGACGTCAAGGCCGGTACTGTCCGCCGCGACCCCTTCGCCATGCTGCCCTTCTGCGGCTATCACATGGCTGATTACTTCAAGCATTGGCTGGAAATCGGCAAGGTCGAAGGCGCTCAGCTGCCCAAGATTTTCTGCGTGAACTGGTTCCGCAAGACCGCCGACGGTCGTTGGCTGTGGCCCGGCTTTGGCGACAACAGCCGCGTGCTGAAGTGGATCTTTGAACGCTGCGACGGCGAAGGCAAAGCCACCGAAACCGCTATCGGTCATATGCCGACGGCTGATGCCATCGACCGCACCGGTCTGGAAAGCGTCAGCGATGCGGATATGGAAGAACTTCTCGCCCTCGATGTGGAAGGCTGGAAGAAGGAAGTTGCTTCCATCCGCGAACACTATGCCAAATTCGGCGACAAGATGCCGCAGGAACTGGTTGCTCAGCTGGATGCGCTGGAAGCCCGTCTTGCCAAGTGCTGACGAGCGGCTTGAGTGCGCTCTCCGATGACGGTAAAGTTTTTCGGGGAACGCTTCAGCTGAAGGCAATATAGTTTTGCCAATGACTGCTGCAAACCTTTAATGGGTATGCAGCAGTCATTTTTTGTACATCAATATACCCTGATCGTGGAACTTTTCCGGCTCAGACAAAGTCTAAATCAACAATAGAATCACGCTTGATTATTTATCTGAAAAGAAAAGTTACAACTTATGAAAAACGTTCCCGCCCAATCGTTGCAGACGCTTGGCGACATGGAATTGGTATCAATGACCAAAAGTGGCGATAATTCAGCTTTTGAAGAGATCGTCAGTCGCTATTATCAACGTTTGTATCAGACTGCCCTGGCGATTTTAAGTTCGCATCACGATGCCGAAGAGGTGACTCAGGACGCATTTATCAAAGCCTATCGCGCCTTGCCCGGCTTCAGAGGTGAATCGCTGCTTTTGACCTGGCTGTGCCGTATCGTCATCAATCAGGCGCATAACAAATACCATTGGAACCGGCGGCGGGGCAGCGAAGTGAACATGAGTCTGAGCCGTCCGCCGGAGCCGGGCAGCGATCAGCAGCAGGAAGATTTTGATATTCCCGACAACCGCTATTCACCTGCGCGGGAATTGCAAAATATCGAATTGGGCAGTCTGCTGGATAAAGAGATCCGCCAGCTGCCTGAATCGCTGCGGGAAACTATGCGGCTGCGTCATTTGCGGAATCTGGCATACGAAGAGATCGCCGCCATTCAGCATTGCCAGCTGGGAACGATCAAATCCCGACTTTCCCGCGGCCGCGAACTGCTGCTGAAACGGCTGAAGATCTTCGGTATAACGCCCGAAAAAACCGACATTTGACAATACAGCAGTCAGCCGGGGCTTTATCAGTACAAAATCATACAGAAAAAGTGCTTTTTTTAGGGTTGTAAACTTGAACTTTACAGCATTTGAGTTAATTTATACTTGTGTAAAAAATAAGCAGGTCAAGTATAAATGCAGAAGATTCACGAAACCCGGCACAAGATCGAAAAATTTTGCGCAGAAAGCGGCAAATATGCCCCCGATGCTTACGAATTTGTAACCAACTGTGTAATTGCTCAGGTCAACGCATTGACCAGCGCCCGCCATCTGTCAGCGCAGGAATTATTGCAGGGGCTGGGGCAGCAGCTGGAAGAGGCGTTCGGTTTTCTTACTGCGAGTATATTGGAGTATTGGCAGATAAAAACAGCTTCCGATATCGGAGAAATCGTCTTTGACCTTATAGAACTGAAAATTCTCAGCGCCTCCGAAGATGATAAAAGAAGCGACTTTGATATCGACTTTCCGCTGCATACTGTTTCGAGCGCTTATCAGACCAGAAAAAGCAACGCCAAGTTGGAGATTCCTCAAATTGACTGAACATAAATTACTGCCGCTGGCGGTACGGGAATTGCCCTGCGGGTCAGTTCTTTACCATATACGCAATCAATCAGAACTCACCCGTATTCAAGGGGTGGTCCGCACAGGGAGTATCCACGAAGGGGAATATTCCGGCTGCGGCTTGTCGCATTTTCTTGAACATATGCTATTTCAGGGCTGCGGCAAATATCCTGCTGACAGCGCGTCGGATACGATCCACCAGCTGGGCGGCGACTGCAATGCTTATACCACCTTTGACCACACCGCATACTATGTGGAACTGCCGACGGAAAAATTTGCGCAGGCAGCCGATATTATAACCTCAATGATCAGCGATCCGTTGTTCCCGCAGGAAAAATTTCAGTCCGAAAAACAGGTAATCGCCAGAGAAGCGGATATGATTTTTGACCGCCCTGCCTATGTGATGATCCAGCAGCTCTGGCAGGGATTGTTTTCCAGTCACCCCGCCCGTATGCCGATCGTGGGTTTCCCGGATAAAATCGCCGATGTCACCAGCGATATCATGGCAGAATATTACCGCCGCCGCTACGGTGCCATGCGCACCCATTGGCTGGTCACAGGCAACCTCAATACAGATATGGTGCAAGCTGTTTTAAGCGAAAAACTCTCCGGCTACCCCCGGGGAAATCTGGATGAACCGACACTGCCGGAAGAACCGGAAGCACTGTTTGAAACCCGCCATGTCAATAAATTTTCTGATCCGCTGACCCGTATTGCGCTGGGCATCCGGGCGCCCCGTGCCTCCAGCAGTATAACCCCGGCGCTGGATTTGCTGGCGGGGATCATCGGCGGCAGCGACAGCTCCTGCCTGACACGGAAATTTCTCTATCAGAATCCGCTGGCGCTGGCATTGGATGCGGAGTTTGACGGCATGAGCTTCGGCAGCGTACTGGCGCTGAGTGCGGTCTGCGAACCAGATAATGCTCAACAGCTGGAACAGGGCATACGCGCCGAACTGGCATTGATCCGCAAACGCGGAGTAAGCGCAGAAGAGTTGCAAAAAGAAAAACTCCAGCAGCGTCTGACCCTTTATCAGCAATTGAAAAACAGTTCTCAGGCCGCAGCAGTCATCAACGGCTTGAAGGTAAACTTCAACAATGCCGAGTGTCTGGAGCACTACCTTGAGCGGATCGACAAAGTAACGCTGGACGAAGTCAACGCCGCTGCCGCAGATTATCTGGACAGCCGCCGTTTTGTCTGGTCGATCGTGGAGCCGGAAACAGTTCCAAGTTCTGTAGCAGTAACGGAAAAAATCACCACCGGCAACGAGCTTTACTTTGATAAACTCAGCAACTCCTGCGCGTATGTACTTATCCCCCGCAGCGAAGTACCGCTGGAATCGCTGGCGGCGGTATTGCCGGCAGCTCCCGTTTGGGAAGAAGATTGGCCACACGGCATAAGCACGCTGCTGTGCAAGATATTATCAACGGGACCTGATTCAATGCCCGAAGAAGAGTTTTACGATTTTCTGGATGCCAACGGCATTGATCTGGATGTCAGCTGCGGCAATAATACCCTTTCGCTGGAGATGAGTTTTCCGCCTGAAGCCAGAAGTAAAGCCGTGGATATGATAACAGAAATATTGAGCAATCCGCGACGGGACAAAACGATTTTCGATCGGGTCAGAAAAAACCTGATCGAACAGCTTTCCAGCAAATTGAACGAAACTAACTTTGTGGCAATGCTTCACGCCAAGAAACTCATCTTCGGCAACCACGCCGGAGGCAACAGCCGCTTGGAAAGCGTGGAAGAGTTACAGCGCATAACACCTGAAATACTCGATGATTTTTACCGTTCACGCCTGTCAAAGGAATGGCTGAATCTGGGTTCGACCATTGCCCCCGATTCCGAAACTGCCCGTAAGGAAGCAATCGAGGGGCTGGAAAAAATCGCCAACGCAATTCCCTGGAGTCGGGAAAAGCTGAATAAACCGCAGCCGGCAACCGGAGAGGAATTGAAGCAGAACACTCAAAGTGAACCGCTCCGCGTGGAACTCGACCGGGAACAGAGCACCGTTATCTGCGCGGTGGCAGGCGGTTTTGCCCACAAACGGGAATATTATGCGCTGCTGATATTGGATTCGGCACTCAACGGTCTGGCAAGCAATCTATTTAAAGAGGTACGGGAAAAACGCTCGCTGGCTTACAGCACGGGTATTGCCGTCAACTGCGGACTGGTACAAGGCGTAGTAGCACTGCACGCAGGAGTCAAGCCCGAAAATGCCGATGAAACGCTGGAGTGTCTGCAAAAAGAGATCGAACGGCTGCGTACCCGGGGGCTGGAAGCCGGAGAATTTTCCTCCGCCCGATTGGCAGCTTCCACCGCGCTGGCACGACAGCTGGAAAGCGTGGATGCCAAACTTATGCACGCCCAGCTGGCAATATTTTACGGCGATGACCCGCAGAACAGTTTGAAGTGCGGCAGTTTGCTCCGCAGCATAACCTTGCAGGAGTGCAACGAAATATTGAGCAGAATTTTAAGCTCCTCGCCCATCGCCAGAGTGGTGGCAGGCAATATAAAGAATTTTAATCAAGATAAAAAATCTGATAAAAAATAATCATCAACGGGATCAAGCAATGAGAAAAAAAGCGTATTTACTGGGCTTCGATATCGGCGGTACCAAGATCGGCATCGGTTTGGGAACTGCTGAAGGCGAGATTCTGCAGAGCCGCAGGATCGACAACCAAAATACCAACCCAGATAAGGTTCTGCCGCAGCTGGCGGAAATCGCCCGTCAGGAAATGGCAGCTGCCAATTTGAGCAGCAGCGATATATTGGCGTTCGGTATTTCCACGCCCTCCCCTGCGGATATACCCAACGGCGTAATCACCAATCCGCCCAATAATCCATACTGGCGCAACGTGCCGATCAAAAAATATCTGGAAGAAGCGCTCTCCATCCGCGGCTGTTTTGACAACGACGCCAACTGCGCAGCGCTGGCGGAGTGGTACTTCGGTGCAGGCAAAGGCTGCAAAAATATGATCTACCTTACCATGAGTACAGGTATCGGCGCCGGGATCATTGCCGACGGCAGATTGCTGCAGGGAACAACTTTTCTGGCAGGCGAAATCGGTCACGCGGTGATAAAACCCAACGGCAGACGCTGCAACTGCGGTCTCAAAGGCTGCTACGAAGCCTACGCCGGCGGCCGGGCGCTTGCCCAGCGGATGCAGGAAGAACTAACGGGGCAGACAAATCATGCCATGCTGGATTTTGCGACCGATGGCAAAGTGGAGAATCTGGATTTGCTATCCCTGGAAAAGGCCGCCCGCGCCGGAGTGGATTACGCAGTAAAATTGTGGGATGAAATGTGCTTGTGCAACGCGCAAGCCTACGGAATGTTGATGAATATATTCAATCCTGAAAAAATCGTACTGGGAACGATCGCCTACGCCGCAGGAGATTTCTTCATGGATCCGGTAAAGAAATATCTGCCTGACTTTGCATGGCCCGAAACGCTGGCAGCGTGCGATGTTGTTCCCAGCCAGCTTAAACGGGAGATCGGCAGCTATGCCGGGATCGCCGGTGCCCTCTACGAACTTGAAAAAGAAGGTGTGTTGTAAAATGCAAGTACTTATTTCAGCAGAACAGATCAAACAGCGGGTGGAAGAGCTGGGCAAGATCATCACCGCTCATTATAAAGATCAACCGCTGACCATAGTTTGTCTGATGAATGGCGCCATGCCTTTTGCCGCCGACCTGATGCGGGCGGTCGACCTGCCGCTGTGGTACGACAGTTTTGCAGTTTCAAGCTACGTCAACACCCGTTCCACCGGCGAATTGAAAGTGCGCAGCGCACTCAAGCTGCCGGTCAAAGACCGTCATATTCTGCTGGTGGATGACGTGCTGGATACAGGTTTCACCTTAAAGTGCATCATCCGCGACTTTACCAACATGGGGACCGCGAGCATTAAAAGCTGCGTATTGCTCAACAAAAATGTTGGAGATAAACTTTTTGTGGATCCGGACTGGGTCGGCTTTGAAATTGCCGACGAATTTGTAGTCGGCTACGGCTTGGATTATAACGAAGAATACCGTAATTTGCCATATATAGGCGTATTGAATAAGGATTGATTTTATTATGCGTACAAATCACTATCGGACTATCAGCCATTGGTTCAACTGGGAAGAACTGGATTTCCCCAATCCGGGAGTGGAAGAACGTATCCGCAGAAAAGTAGCGGCGGCGGCGGCAGCCAAAGTTGAACTGGCGGTGGTTTTCGGTTTTCATTTCCGCTGGGATTATGTTTATAATTTTGACCTGGTGCATAAACTTATTGAATTTACGGTCAACGAGTATCACAAATACGGGATCAAAGTTATCGACCACCACTCGGCGGTGCTGACCTACCGCCCCCGCAACTGGCAGGATCGGCGCGACAACTTTAATATGAATCACCATCATGTGCCGATGACGCCTGACCCCGCATTTATCGACCAGCTCAGCTATGCGGGCAAAGTGCTCAACAGTTTCCGCCAGCGGCGCACCGATGACAATACACCGATCTTTCTGCCCAGTTATCACTGCGAAGTGTTCTGCGTAAACAATCCCGATTTCCGCTTTGCCTACCGTGCATATATTCAGCGGATGTTTGCCGAAACCAATGTGGACGGACTTATGTGCGACGACGTGGGCCATTACGGCCGCTGGGGCAGCTGCGGCTGCGAACATTGCCGTAAAAAATTCCGCGATATGACCGGCAAAGCGCTGCCGCCTGCCAACGATTTCACCTTCTGGGGCAATTACGATAATCCTGACTTCCGCGCCTGGATCCACCAGCATATGCGTGACGGCCGCGACTTTTTGCAGATGGTGCGCGACAGTATTCCTGCCGGTAAGATCCTGACCAGTTGCTGCAGCTGCTCAACGTGGAAACTCAACGATGCCTCCGGGTTGGATCTCTCCATCTGGCAGGAGCCGCTCAATACGGTCATGCTGGAAATGTGCGGCAATATTTCAGGGGATAAAAACTCCATCGAAAACCGCATACCTGATATGCTTTTGAATTGCGGCATTGCCGAAAGACGCAACACGCCCTGCCTGGGTCTCGGTTACGCGTTCTTCCCCGATGAAGGGTTCCGCACCTGGAGCTTGAATAAATTCTTCAACAGCGACAGTTGGATCTCCACGCATAAGGCGCGGTGCGGATTGACTTTTGAACAGCAGTGCGCCTTGCCGGACGAGCCGGAAATCGTTCACGAAGCATATAACTTTGACGCAGCGCATCCTGAACTTTCCGAATTGGATGATATTGCCGAAGTCGCCGTGCTTTTAAGCGGCAATTCCCGCAACTACAACGGCGGCTTTGCCGAAGATTACGCCTACGGCTTCCGCGATGTGCTGCGCGAACTCTACCGCGCCAATGTTACCTGCACAGTAACGGCATGGATACCGGAAAATGCCGATAAGATCAAATATCTGGTGTTGAGCGATGCCGACTGCCTCTCCGTTGCCGAACGCGCCGCGCTGGATAAATATTGTGCCGCCGGCGGTAAACTGATCATCACCGGGCTTTGCGGAGGCAAGGATGACACCGGCAAAGCGTTTGCCGAGGGCAGCTACCTTGCCGGATTCGGGGTCGAACCGATTGCGCCGGCAATCGACCGCACACTCTCTCAAGAGGTACGCGACACCTTCTTTTGTTATACCTTCTGGGAGCTTAACGGGGCAGTTCCGACTCAAGTAGAGTACAAAGCCGCCAGACCGCTTGGCGACGCCAATGAATTCGGGTTCTACACGTTAAGCGAAAATGTATTGTGGAGTCCCAACCGCTGTCACGGCGAAGAAAATGCCCGACGGACGGCAGCCATGCTTAAAAATATGATCAGCGAACCGTTGAAGCTGGAAGTGCCCGACACGGTGCGTTACCGTATTTACAAAGATAGATCCAACAGCTATGTAATTCACTTTATGCCGGTAAATATGACCGGTCTGCTGCACGACAGCATTAAACTGCACGGTTCCGAGCCGATCGTTAAAGAATTAGTTTACGAAGGGCTTTCCGGATCGGTCAAGATCAGCGGTAATATCAGCCGGGCAACGCTTTACGCGGCGGACTCACCCGACTGCGCTGAATGCAGCGTCAGCAATGGTACTGCCACAGTCGACCTGAGCAAATTGAAACGCTTTTTCTCAATAAAAGTGGAATAATCAGCTTATTTACTGAACAGTAGCAAGCAATAATTTAAAGGGGCGGGATTGATGATTCAAATAATCAATACCGCCCTTTAATTTATCTGTAACTGTCAGGAACATATTAAAAAAATAAGATAAATATACAGTTAATTATATTGATTTTTTTTATTTTATCTTGTTTAACAATGTTTTACACTTGATTTTTACCAAATTGAGTTGTATATTTACAACAAGATGATGATTTAATTAAATTAAAAAATATCTCCACAATCAATTTAAGGAAAATTGTTATGGCAAACATTCAACAACTGCTCAACGATGAAATCCGCCGCCTTGCCCGCAAAGAAGTTATCCTGATTGAAAAGGAATTCAAAGCCCAGCTGGTGGAACTGCGTAAAAGTGTAAGCGAACTTACCAAAAAGGTAAAAATGCTGGAAAAACAAGCTGCAAAATCCGCAGCCGCCGAAGAAGCTGCCGCAGAAGAATGTGCAGAAGTCGTTGACGACGCAGCCGCCAAAACGGTTCGGGTAACGCCGGAACGGATCACCAAATGGCGTACCCAGCTGGGGCTTAAACGCGCACAGTACGCTAAATTGCTGGGTGTATCGCCGCTGTCGGTTACTCATTGGGAAAACGGCAGCTCCACGCCCCGTGAAAAGCAGAAAATCAATATCGCCAAGCTGCGCGACATGGGCAAGCGGGAATTGAAGGCGTATTGTCAGGAAAAGGGTGTGGTACTCGGCAAAAGTAAACAGCAAGCTGAATAAAATACCCGTTCAACGCAGTTCACCGCTGCGGCAACATACAATATCCGGAACACTCTGCGGCAATTTTTCTGTCGCAGAGTGTTGCTTTTTAAACGGGATCCTCCACGCCGATTTTGCCGGTTGCCCCCCTCTTTTATACTCATAAATCGCTATTGCCTCCGAAGCGTTTCAGGCATTTTTGCCGCTGCGATCTATACAACTCCATGAAATTTTTTTTAATTTTTTTTAAGTTGTAACTATACTCGTTTTTGTGACAGTTACAACTTTTCACAACCTCAAGCACTATATACAACAGCTTGAAAATCATTGATTTAATGCTATATTATAAACTCATTTATCACAAAATAAATCAAACAGGAGGGTATTGTGAATAAATTTATAACACTGGCAATAAGCGGTTTGTTTTTTGCCCAAAGTATTGAAATTTCAAGTGCTTCCGAAAAAAACCAACCGTCATTTCCAACGGTTGTGGTGGAAAAAGCAACCCCAGTTGAAAAGCTGCCCGCCCGCCGCTATGTGGGGATGGTGGAAGCAGTAAACACAGTTGATATCATGCCGCGTATTACCGGTACGCTGCTCAAAATCAACTTTACCGAAGGGGCAGCCGTCAAAGCAGGTGACTTGCTTTATGAATTGGAAGATACGACTTTCGCCGCGGGAGTTCAAGCGCTGGAAGCGCAGATCGAAGCCCAACAGGCATCGCTGAATTTTGCCACGTCAGAATATAACCGTAAATATAAGCTCCTGCAAAGCAACGTAGTATCTACTGCTACTCACGAACAGGCACTTATGGAGATAAAAATAGCGCAAGCCAACCTGAAAAGGCTGCACGCATCATTAACTGATGCACGCAACACTCTTTCTTATACAAAAATCCATACTCCCATATCGGGCATGATCGGTAAAAGCCGTTTTACCGTCGGCAATTTGATTACCCCCCAGAGCGGAGCCATGGTCAACATTCAGCAGCTGGCACCGATTTATGTAAAATTCAGTATCAGCGAAAAAGTTCTGCGGCGGGAATTCGGCAATATCGACCGCCTCAAAGAGCAAGCCAAAGTGCAAGTCATGCTGGCGGATGGCTCCATTGCCGCCGAAACTGCTTCGATCACGCTGACCGACAACAAGATCAATGCCAAAAGCAATACGGTCACTATGTGGGCAACTTTTCAGAACCGCAATTGTGAACTGCTGCCCGGCAGCTTTGTAACTGTCTTGCTGGAAAGCAGCAACAGTTCCCAAACTCATCCCGGCGTCCTGCCGTCGGCATTGATTATGGAAAACGATCAATGCTACATCTGGGTACTGCCCGCTGACGGCAAAAATATTCCCGTGCGGCGCAAAGTCAAGCCGGGCGATACGGTCAACGGCCGTCAGATCATTCTTGAAGGAGTCAAAAACGGCGAAATGGTGGTAGTGGACGGTACGCATAAGATCCGCAATGCCACTCCCGTTACTCCGGTAGCAGCCGATAAAGTCTTTGCGGCAAAGGATAAGTGATAATGTTAGCATCGTTTTTTATTGACCGGCCTAAATTTGCCTTTGTTATTTCGATCGTCACCGTGCTGGTCGGTGTGATCTGTCTCTTCAAGCTGCCGATTGCAGAATATCCTGAAATCGCCCCGCCGACCATCAAGGTTACCGCCATGTACCCCGGTGCAACCTCGCAGGTGATTGCCGATACGGTAGCAGGAGTTATAGAAGAACAGGTCAACGGCATTGAAGACCTGCTCTATTTCAAAAGCGAAAGCGACAATAACGGCAACTACAATCTAACTTTGACCTTTGAACCGGGCATTGATTCCGACATCGCCCGCGTAAACGTTCAGAACGCCGTCCAGACCGCCGAAGCATCGCTGCCGGAAACAGTCCGTCAGATCGGGGTTACGACCAAAAAACAGTCCACGGATATGATCGGGGTTTATGTGTTCCGTACCAACGGTAAGAGCATGGATCTGCTGGATCTTGCCAACTATGTGCGTATGAACGTGAAAGATAACTTTGCCCGCCTGCCGGGCATGGGTTATGTGGAAATCCTCGGCGAGCGCAATTACAGTATGCGTATCTGGCTTGATCCGCTGAAGATGTCGGCGCTCAAACTTACGCCCGATATGATCATCGGCAAACTTGCCTCCCAGAATATTCCTGCCGCAGCAGGCAGTCTGGGCAGCGAAAAAGCCAACGATTACCTGCAGCTGAAACTGGATATTACCGGCCGTTTGCGCACTCCAGAAGAATTCGGCTCCATTGTCATTGCCACCGGAGAACAGGGCGAACAGATCAAACTCAGCGATATCGCCCGTCTGGAACTGGGCGCAGAACGTTATACCGACGAAGGCTTCTTTAACGGTCAAAGCTGTGTAGCCATGGCCATCTACCGACAGGACGGCGCCAACGCTGTGGAGCTGGTCAAAAACGCCAACAAACTGCTTGAAGATTTGAAAAAACGCTTTCCCGAAGGTGTCGAAGCCCACCTCTCCTATGACCCGACTCACTATATCATGGTCAATGTAAAAGAAATCGCCATGACTCTGATTATGACCTTGCTGCTGGTGGTGGCGATCACCTACCTCTTTCTGCAGGATTGGCGGGCAACGCTGGTACCGGCGCTGGCAATTCCCGTATCGCTGCTGGGAACGTTTTTTGTAATGGCAATATTGGGCTATTCGATCAATGTTCTGACTATGTTCGGGCTGATTCTGGTAATCGGGTCACTGGTCGATAACGCCATCGTGGTGGTGGAAAATACCACGCGTATCATCGAAGAAGAAAAGCTCAATGCCCATGACGCTACCGCCAAAAGTATGCGGCAGATCTCCGGACCGGTAATCGCAGCAACGCTGGTATCGGCGGCGATTTATGCGCCCATCGGTTTTTACGGCGGGATCGTCGGGACGATTTATATGCAGTTTGCAGTTACAATGTGTGTGGCATTGTGTATTTCTGCCTTCAACGCGCTGACTCTGAGTCCCGCATTGTGCGCATTGCTCCTGAAACCTGCCGATGCGGTAAAGAAGCGCAAATTCATCCTTTTCCGCTGGTTTGATATCTCGCTTAACAGCACTAAATTCGGTTTTTTGGCATTTTCCAGAATAATGCTCCGCCGTATGATCCTGGCAATCGCGTTGATGGCGGGTGTGCTGGCAATCAACTATTTTCTGGGCAAAGATCTCAAAGGCGGATTTCTGCCCGACGAAGACAAGGGCTGTTTGATGTGCGAAATCGAACTGCCGCCCGGTGCCGCCCTGCCCAGAACGATCAATGCCATGAAAGAGTTCAGCGCCAAAATCGAAAAAATCGAAGGCGTGCGCGAAATCATTGCCGTAGCAGGATATTCGATCATGTCGGGCGCCAGCGAAAACCTCGGCTTTGCCATCGTATCACTGGATGACTGGGATGAACGTACTGATCCTGAGCAGAGCATTTCCGCCATACGCAATAAGATCATGGCTTGCGGCGCAACGATTCCCCAGGCCGATGTCCGCGCCTTTCAGCCGCCGGCGATCATGGGACTGGGAGTAACCGGCGGCGTAACCTTTGCCTTCCGAACCTCAGGCGGCGACACTCCTCAGCAGTTTGAACAGCAAACCGGCAAACTTCTGGGTATGCTCAACAACAAGAATCAGATGCCGGAAGTGGCGTTTGCCTTCAGCGGATTCAACGCTCACACGCCGCAGATATTCCTGAACACCGATCGGGATAAAGCCGAAGCATTGGGCGTTCCCACCGACCGTATCATCAACTACCTGCAAAGCAGTTTTGCCAGCTTGTATGTCAACGACTTCAATTTGAAAGGCTACTCCTTTAAAGTCAAGATCCAGCTGGAAGGCGATGAACGCTCCTCGCTGAGTGCATTGGAAGAGCTCAACGTGCAGAATAATTACGGAGATATGGTTCCGCTGTCGGCATTTACCGATCCGGTCATCATACTTGGGGCGCGCAAGATCGAACGCTTCAATTTGAATATGTCTGCGGCAATAACAGTAATTCCCGTACCCGGTGCCTCCAGCGCTGCAATTATGGACAAGCTCGAAAAACTGGTGAACGACGAGTTTCCCCCCGAATACACGATCGGCTGGACCGATATGAGTTATCAGGAACGCAACAACGATGGCAAGATCCTGATTTTAATGAGTCTGGCAGTAGTCTTTGCCTATCTCTTTTTAGTAGCGCAGTACGAATCGTGGACCGTTCCGCTGCCAGTGATCCTCTCCTGCTCGTTTGCCACCGCCGGTGGTATATGCGCGCTGTGGATAAGCGATATGCTGCTGGATATCTACGCTCAACTGGGGTTGATAATGCTGATCGGACTCTGCGCCAAGAGTACGATTCTGATGGTGGAATTTTCCATGCAGGAGCGCACGGCTGGCAGGTCGATCGCCCAGGCTGCACTCAACGGCGCCAACTACCGTTACCGGGCGGTGCTGATGACGGCGTGGAGTTTTATCTTTGGCGTGCTGCCGCTGCTGTTTGCTTCGGGAGCGGGAGCGGAAAGCCGTCGGGTTATCGGCACAACGACCTTCTGGGGGATGTTGACCGCCACGGTACTGGGTATAGCCGTAATTCCTCCGTTATACGCGTTGTTCCAGAAAGCGCGTGAAGCAGTCAAAAAACCTAAAAAGAAATAAATCACAGAGTAACTTGTAAATCCGCATCGGAAAAATTTCCAATGCGGATTTTTTATTTTCCCGACCTGCTGCCGACGGCATAAATCCAAGTTGGCTCAATGCCTGCGGATTGCAAAATGACAAACATAGAGTATATTATGGACTGATGTTTGATTTTACGGAGGTTTTATGCTTAAAAAAATATCACTTTATTTGTTCTGCACAATGCTGTTGATAACTTTTCAGCTGGCAGCTCAGGATAACAATGATCGGATCATTCAGGCTGCCGAATACTTTATGCAGGGGGAATCCTGCTACAAAGGCGAAGGGGTAAAACAGGATTACACCCGCGCTGCAGAACTTTTCCGCCGCTCGGCAGAGCTGGGTAATTACGACGCCATGCTGCAGCTGGGTTGGTGTTATGAAAATGGTTTGGGAGTAAAGAAAGATCTTGCTGTTGCCTTCCGATACTACCTCAAGGCAGCTGAAAACGGCAGCGTTACAGGTATGTACAACACCGGCAACTGCTACAGTTACGGAATGGGCGTTGAACGCGATGATGCCAAAGCATTGCACTATTTTACTCTGGCAGCCCGACAGGGCGATCGGGATGCGCAATTTTCGCTGGGCAGGATCTACGAAAACGGCCGGGGCGTAAAAATTGATCCGCTCCTTGCCGTTGAATGGTATAAAAAAGCTGCGGCGGAAGGTTCTGCCGAAGCACTCTGCCATCTGGGCAACTGCTACCGGCAGGGCTTCGGGGTAAAACAGGATTACAGCCAGGCAATCAAATATTATCTTCAGGCAGCCGCACTGGGCGATGCCGTAGCCATGTGCAATCTGGGCGATTGTTATTATCTGCCGCTGGGCGTTGACCGGGATCTGCCCAAGGCAATCGACTGGTATAAGAAATCAGCCAAGGCAGGTTATGCTGAAGCTGCCAACGAGCTTGGCGAACTCTATTATCATAATCCGGAGGTTATCGCCAATAATTATGCTGAAGCCTGCAAATGCTTTGAAATTGCAGCGCAAGCCGGCAGCGCCGATGGCTTGATGAATATGGCGCTGTGCCTGCTGAAAGGCGAAGGCGTGGGAAAAAATCCGGTCAAAGCCTTTGAATATATGCAAAAAGCTGCCGCCGCAGGCTCAGCCAGAGCCTGGGCCAATATCGGCATGAGCTATATTGAAGGCGAAGGCGTGGAAAAATCCGAAGCCAAAGCGCTGCAGGCATTTCTTAAAGGAGCCGAATTGGGAGATCGCGCCTGCCAGTACAATGCAGGCTACACTTTTTACGAACAGCAGGATTACGTCCAAGCCGCCAGATTTTTCCAAATGGCAGCCGACCGGGATCACGGGACAGCCCAATATTTTATGGGCACAATGCTGCAAAACGGACGCGGCCTGCCGAAAGACGAGGTAAAGGCATTTCAGTATTTCCTGAAATCTGCCGATGAACACAATGACCCCGATGCTCAATTTGAAGTCGGCTGGTGCTATGAGGAGGGCTGCGGCGTAACCGAAGATAAGATAAAAGCTGCGGAGTATTACCGCAAATCCGCCGAACAGAATAACGATGACGGTCTTTTTGCGCTGGGTTTGTTTTACCGCGATGGTCGCGGCAATATCAAACAGGATTACGTTCAGGCGGTAAAATATTTTGAAAAAGCCGCCAATCTCGGTCACGCCGCCGCATTGAACAATCTGGGCAATATGTATGCTGCCGGGAGAGGAGTCAAAAAAGATAAAAAGAAAGCCTTTGATTTTTATTTGCGTTCGGCACAACTCGGTGAAGTGGTGGGTATGTATAATGCTGCCGAATATTATTATTTCGGTGATGTACTCCCCAAAAACGACGTCCGGGCATTTTTCTGGTACAAGCGTGCTGCCGATGCCGGTGATATTGATGCAGCATACAAACTGGGCTATATGTATCAGGAGGGGGCAATCAGAAAAGATTACACTCAAGCCGCCAAATATTTTTTACAGGCGGCAACCGCAGGACACGCCGAAGCGCAATATTTCATGGGCTGGCTCTGCGAATGGGGCAAAGGTGTTCCGCTGGATCTGAAAAAAGCCAAGCAGTGGTACAGAAAGTCAGCTGCTCAGGGCGATAAAGATGCCAAGAAAGCGCTGTGGCAACTTAAATTTCTTCTATTTTGAACGATTTTCCCGCCACAAGGTCAAAAACATATAAAAAATCTTATAAAAAAAATTGCAAAAATCAAGATTAACACTATATTAACTGAATAATAATCGGATCCATAGCTCAGTCGGTTAGAGCAGGTGACTCATAATCTCCGGGTCGGCGGTTCAAGTCCGTCTGGATCCACCATCCTTCGCTGAAGCTACGGATGGCAAGCCAGTCTTGCTATCCGTAGATTTTTTTTGCTTGCAAAAAATAAGCGGAGTGAAACGAAGCGTGTGAAGAATGCCTTAAAAGCTGTCAGATTTTCTGACGGCTTTTTTTTACAGCTTGACAAGCCAGTTCCACGCTCAGTAAAAATGATTTGACTGACAATGTCCGTACAAGTCCGTACAAGTCCGTTACTATTGCTTCTCGTCCCTCAGGCAAGGTTCGTCCGGTCGGAAGTACTCCATACCGCGGCGGGCTGATTCAGCACAAAATTACGATTGTATGCCAAATAATAAATTTTATCGGGCATGGGGAAGATCCAGTAACGGGTTTCACGGGCGTTCAGACACTCCGCCGAACCCAATTCCAATACAGCTTCGGGTGGAATATGTGCTGTTTTAAATGTATATTCATCGGGCCCCTGCCCCGGCTGGAATCCAGCCAGCAGCCATTGGTACGCCAAAGCCAACTGACCTTGCGGCAAATTGTATTCCCGACAGAAATCCAGCAGAAAGAGAAAACGTTTTTTCAAATTCCACAGCACCGACGCATTGCCGCCAAATTGATGAAAAAATGCCAGCAAACGGGTTACAAAGTCAGGACATTCCCGACTCATTGCCAGAAGCGGCAAATGCAAATAACGGTGGTTATAAGTAAGATCCAGCAACCGCGAGAGATCCCGCACATTCTGAATATCTCCCACACTCATCGTGCGGCTTTGCATTACATCGTAAGGGGTGGAGCGGCTGTAGCGTATGTCGTGTTCAGCAGTAATTTCCCGCAGCGGTGTACCCGGTAATACTTTTAATATTTCCAGCTGGATCTCGCCGGTATTAAACTGCATAAGCGTTGTTGTATCGCTGATAATATGCTCCCATTTCTGACCGGGCAACCCCGCCAGCAAATCGGCATGAGTTTCAAACGCAGTTTGCTGACAGAGAAAATCCAAGCCTTTCAGCACCGCAGCGGTATTGCTGTTTCTGCCGGCGTACTGCTGAACCTGACTTGCCAGACATTGGATCCCCACTTCAATATGCAGCTGACCGGGCAAAGCCTTTTGCAACTCCTCCTGCAAAGTTTCATTCAAAAACTGCGGATGCAGTTCCAGATGAAAACGCATCTGCGGAAACTCTTCCCGGAACATACGCAGCAAAGCTGCTCCCCGTTCCTGCGGCAGATTAAAAGTACGGTCGAGTACCCGTATCTCTTGGATATTTCGCTCTTTCAAGAGATTCAGTTCCGTTCTGACCTGCTCCGGCGAACGGTATCGGGTTTGAGTATTGCCGCTGGTGCAGTAAAGACAGCGCATCGGGCAGCCGCGGGAAGTTTCGATTTGCACAAACGGTTTATCGGTAACAAAAAATTCATCGTTTACCGGGTAATCGGAATCGCTCCATTCCTGAAAAACCGCATTGCCCGCTGCGGGGATTATCCGGTTCAAACATGAGCTTTCAGCATCGAATTGCTCCAGATACTGACGGAAAATACTCTCCCCCTCCCCCCGGAACACACAATCGATCCACGGATATTGTTTCAGCAAATCATCTGCGCCGCTGCCCAGACACTCCGGCCCGCCCACGGCAATTCGGCAATCGGGATCCAGCGTATGATATCTGTGCAGAACTTCCAGCGCCGTTCGACGGTTGAACAAATAAAGATCGCTCACCAGCAAATCCGCCTGATAAGAACAAATTTCCTGCACCGCCGACATTATATCGCTCTCGTTGGTCATATCGTAACGCAGCCATTGCCATTGTTCGAGCGTCTTGCAGGCGCTGTGCAGCAGCGGCAATGCCAGCGAAGAGTGCGAAAACGAACTGTTGACCGTCAAAAAGACCAGACGGCGTTTATCGGCATTTGAATATTCCATATAGCAGACTCATCTCCCAAAAACAAATACTTTATACTATATTACTGAAAGCGTAAGTTTTCTACTGCCAAACCGATTTTTATCCGACAAAATTGCCATGCGATCCGACATTTTGAATTAAAACATCCCCTCAGCCATTTGTAAATATCTGCGGATAAGATTATATTAAACTTGGCGAATACAATCAATCCAGCTACTGAGGGCAAGACGATGAAAAAATTTTGGATTTGCAGTTTGCTGTGCGGTCTTATGATCCTTTTGCTTACCGGGTGTTACGGGATACCTCCGGAACGGAATTATATCGGCATGACCAAAGCCGAGGTCGCAGAATATCTGGAAAAAAACGCGTTCCGCAGCCGCTGGAGCAGAAACCGGTTTGACATTGCAGTGCCGCGAAGCAAAATTTTCTCTCATCCTTTCCGTAATGCTCAGGAAGTAGCGAAAAATCAATCCGTAATGTCTGCGGATCAATGGAATTGTGATTTCTTTCCGCAAAGACATTGGCTTCTGGGATGGAACGGAATTTTTGCCAAATGGTATTGCGTAAATCTTAAATTCAAAGATGGACGGGTTATTGAGCAACGCAATTTGAGAAATTACTATTGGGTCAGAGGTCATGCCGGAGAATCGCCTTATCCCCAATTTCCGAAAAACTTTCATAAGGTCAATGAGAATCTTTACCGTTCCGGACAGCCGGATGAGGATGAATTTGAATCTCTCTATACGTTCAACGAAATCCGCAGCGTGCTGAATCTGCGGGAAAACAACAGCGACAAAGATGAGATCGATGCAATCAACCGCAATTGGAACAATGCCGTTACTCTGTACGAAATCCCCCTTGATACCGGAGAGATCACCGAAGCGGATCTCTATAAAATCCTGACCGTCATCCGGGATGCTCCCCAACCCTTATTGATACATTGCTGGCACGGCAGCGACCGCACCGGCTGTGCCGTTGCCGCATACCGCATCGTGTTTGAAAATTGGAGCGTGGAAGATGCCATTTCCGAATTGATGCAACCTGAATACGGTCATCACAAACAAATTTACACCAATATTCCGGAACTTCTCCGCAAAGCCGATTGGAAGAAGATCAAAGCAACTATTTTGAGTAAGGAAAAGTAAGTATGAGAATCAAGTTCGCCGGGATCACGCTGTTGCTGATTGTGCCGATCGTGCTTGTGCTTATTTTGGATCCGGCAAGTACTCTTTCGCTCCGGAATTTTCTGGGAGATATTTTCGGAACCATATTTCTTATTGATTTTCCCATCGGGATGTGTTTGCTTCATTATTACTTTCCGCAATTTTTCCGACATCGAAAAAGCGGACACTACTCCATTGTACCGTGGGGAATATTTTTCTTGATCTGCTGGGGAATCGTGGCACTGGGAATGTTTCTTGAAACGCAGTTCGGCAATTATCCGGACAATGGATTTTCAGTTGCCTGCGCTTACCTTTTCGGCTGGGCGTATATCTGGTTCACTATGATTCCGATTGGGTTGATTTATTTACTCTTCCGCCGGGTTCAAAAACTGTGGAATAAAGAGGTAAACAATGACCATTCCGGATGATTTAAAAATCCTCAGTTTGCTCTATGAATACCCTCATTTTATGTTGCTTCCGCTGAGTGCGCTGTGGATAGCCTGCGGAATCCCCGGCAAATTGATTATCTATGAACAAATTCTGTAAAGGTAATCTTGCAATGGCAGAAAATGCAACCGCTATAGCAATATGCGGCGAAAAAATCGCCCCCACAGTTGGCTCCGCCGAATCGTTTATCTTTTTGTCCGGCAATGCTCAACGGCTTGTACCCAGAGAGTGCGGAATCGCGTTATTTTTAGAAAAACACAATATAAAAACGTTGATTTGCGGCAATATCGGCAACTGTCTGCTTGAAGTACTGCGGCAAAAGAATATCGAGGTTATCCCCGGAGTATCAGGTGGCTGGCAGGATGCCGCCGCCGCGTTTCGCAACCGGACTCTGCATTGCGGAAAAAACTATACTTGCAGCGAACAGGGACAAATCTGCGGCGACTGCCCGGGCAACTACTGACTCCCCCCTGCCCCCCCAGATAAGCAGGCAACAGCAGCAAGCCTTTTATATACATAAATACCTTTTACCCAATTGCAATTAATTCCGCCAATGCTATATTACATTGATGCTGTTTAAATTTGAAGTTTACTCAAAGGTTTGTGATGAAAGAAAATTATATCATACCAACAAGACCGCGTAATGCTTTGCAGGTATTCAGTTATGAGTGTATACCTGACAAAAAAGTATGGTTTGAAGAAAAATATATCGGTGCAGAAGTACATTGTTTTCTGGATCGGGATATAAAAAACAATCATGAGTTGTCTGAAGCAGAAATGGATGCAAGAGATTTTCTCGCCCGATGCGGATGGATCGTCAAAGAACTGCTTGAAGCCCCGTTCTGGGAGAAGCCGCCCTGTTGGTTTCGCTCTATTTTCAGCAAAGTTCTCAAAGCCAGAAGAACCGCTATGGAAATCGCCCGGCAGGATGGTATTTCGCTCATCTATTACTCTTGGGAAGTCGATGACACCCATTCGGAGGAATAAAAATGACATCAGTAAATGAAATCAATGAAATTATCATTCGGCAGCTCAAGCTGAATAATTTAGAATATGACTGCTTTTTTGATCCGGAAGAATCCTGTGAAATCGTTCTGTGTAATGACTTTGAACATTTTCCGCGCCTGTTGGATGAAAAATGTATTTTTTCAGATTGCACGGATGCAGAACTTGTGCAGCTGTTCAATGCCGTGATTGAACGCAAGTATCTTGATTTTGATATTATTGGAGAAATTTGCAAGATGCTGCCAGAAAAAGGCTGTCTGGTCAGCGATAAATTGGAAAAGATTATTTTCCACACCGAATTTGATTACAGCAACTACCTATTCTTATTTGCATATTTGGGCTGCGACAAAAAATATGAAGCTAAAGTCATTGAATTCTTGGACACGATTTCAAAAGATTTCCGGGACGGCTTGTTTATCGCATGTGACCGTTTAAACACCCCCTCGATCATCCGTAAAATGTTTGAAAAGTTCACTCAATGGATCTCCGCAGATGTCGA
>SUWJ01000048.1 GCA_015061545.1 Lentisphaerota bacterium
AAACTTACGATTCGCTTCTGCAAACTGGCTTTAAAATGGTAGAAGCTGCTTGCGAAAATTGGCTGGATGATTATTCAGTCCAACGGGTTGCAGAAAGCTTTTCGGTAACAGTTCCAGGGCTTTCAAAGCCGCTGATCGGTGAGTTCGACTGCGTGGTAACTGACGGACACGACAACTGCATTGTGGACTGGAAAAGTGCTTCGGCAAAATGGCCGGTCGGTAAAGCAGACAAGGACTTACAAGCAACTGCGTTTTGCTATGCCTTTAAGCAGAAGTACGGAGAAAAGCCGTTGTTCCGGTTCGATGTCATAACCAAAGCCAAGTCGCCCACCGTCAACAACTATTACACCTTGCGGACGGATAATGAACTTGATCGCTTTGTCTCTCTGGCAAACCAGATCGAAAAGAGCGTCAACTGCGGAAACTTCTATCCCAATGAAGGCAGCTTCGGCTGTGCTGAATGTCCGTACCGTGACCGTTGCAAAAAGTGGAGGTAACTATGGGACTTATGATGTGCGATGGAAAGTTTGTCAGCCGGGATGAAGTTGCTCTTGTCCCGACTCCGGCTGGCACGGAAAGTTGGAAGCCAGTTTACTGACTGATTGGGCTTAATATAACACAAAAATTGAGGATTGAAAACCCGAGATGGTAATAAATGGTAATGAAACAGGGGATTTTTAGGTAAAAAATGGTGGGCGGTGGGGGACTCGAACCCTCGACCTCTGCCGTGTGAAAGCAGCGCTCTAGCCAGCTGAGCTAACCGCCCTATTGGGTATGAAACTTAATATAACCGTTTTTTTTAATATTGCAACTAAAAATTATCACTTTTAGCAAATTTTATGCAAAATTCTGTACCGTATACCCCGCAAAACGTATGATTCGGCTATTTTTGACTCGTTGGACTCATTTTATTATCACAAAAAAACAAATTTCCTCGTTTACAGATTTGCAATATCACAAGTTTGCAGTATAGTATTAAGCAGCAAGCATAGTGCCAATGTAGCTCAGTCGGTAGAGCAGCTCACTCGTAATGAGCAGGTCATCGGTTCGATTCCGATCATTGGCTCCATTTTTTTACCATCCTCTGAGATTTACTCTGATATAAATCTTCCAATGTCTGTTAAAATATATTACTGTATCCGTTTAAATCTTAACTATTGATCCGTGTGGTTGTACGGCTCTTCCTTTTTTCCTTGCATTACCGTTACCGGGGGACTGAAAACAGGTGTACATTTAATGTACTTATTTGGGGTTAAACAGTCGAGAAATAACAGAAAACAAAACATACTGAAATATACAAAAGGGTGATCTTACACTCAAAAAAGTCGAAAAGGCAAGATATTTTAAAAAGACAAAAATGGCTCCGGCACCTGGATTCGAACCAGGGACCAAGTGGTTAACAGCCACCTACTCTACCGCTGAGCTATGCCGGAGCATCAAAAGATGTTCTATAAACAATAATATAACGACTTTTTTGGAAAAAGCAAACTCAAATCCAGAGGAAAGCCGCAGATTTTCATAAATTCATAAGAAATTTTTTATTTGTTGCATACTTCAAGAGAAAAACAGTAAGCCTGGAAAGCCAGCAATTAAAACAGAAGAATTTAAAATAAAAATAGTCGACCATTTTCGCTTGATTCAAAATATTCTCTCAAACTCAAACGGTTGCAAGTTAATCAATCATGGTCATCGCTTCGTTAACTCGCGAAAATATCTCTGTTTTTGCCTTTTTATGCAGCAGAGAATACTTTTCTGCTCAACTGAAAAGAGCATCTTTCCGAAACAACTGCAAAATGCCCCGAAAAAAGATACCAACTTGCGACTTTTTCAGTTTTTTGTCTGGAACTGCTTAAAAAGCATTTTTGGTCAAATTCCAGAAATATATAAAAACACAAAAAGATATAATTGCCGATATTCCGGCGATGGAACAAGTTGTGTCGGAACCGGGATCAGCACAGAATGGTTTTATTTGTCATTTTATCAAAGCTCCAGATCAGCAATTACCGCATAATGATCACTGACGGTGCGGTCATTTCCGCGGAAAATCTGTTTACAGGCAAATTTCCCTTGTGGAAATCCGGTGATGAAGTCGATCTGCTGCCAGCCGAATTTGTTGTTCGTACAGGTTGGCCCCAGACCGCTGTTGTCGCTGAAAACATCAAAACTTTTGCGAAGAAAGTTGATGGAATCATCTTCAGGGGCAGAGTTGAGGTCACCGGCAAGGATGACCGGTGAAAGCTGTTTTTCCGCCAGAACACTGGTGAGATATTTGAGCTGTTCCACGCGGAAGGCATCGTCATTTTCCATTTCTCCCTGATAGGAAAGATGAGTGCTGACCATGTAGAACGGTGTTGGTGCACAAACTTTGACGATCAGTGCCGGACGCGGTTCAATACCTTCCGGAACCGGCAGAATGATTGAGTCAACTGGTTCCAAAGGGTATTTGGAAAGGACAGCCACACCGTAAATGCCGTTGGGCGGCAGATCCATGGCTTTGCCAAAAAGGTAATTCATACCGATACGTTTGGCAACCTCGGCGGGGTAGTCGATCTGTTCGCCTTTCGGGTGACGGATGGACACCTCTTGCAGAGCGACCACATCCGGATCATAGGAGGCAATGTGATCCGCCTGCGGACGGAAATCGTGAACTTCTCTGCCCAGAGCAAAACCTGACTGGGTGTTGTAGGTCATTACGCGCAGTTTCATAAAATAAAATCCTTTCTTCAAATAAGGTACTGTCCGGTCAAAATTTCCAAACTTGATTGAAAAAATCGGATGAAAACGCCTAAATCCTTAATATTTAACACGAAATTCCAAAACGATGCATTACAATAGCATATATTCTCAACTTTTCAACTGAAAAAGATGTTTGATATAGAATAACGGGATATCCGTTTGGCGGCTGGAGTTATCCTGCCGCCTTTTTTGCGTTTTTTGAGACGTGTTGCAGCGACGGGCAGTCAGGATGGTGCCGTTTTGTTTTGATCACTAATACTTTCCGGCAGATTCGGCAAAGGAATTTCCTCAAAAACACACCGATTTAGAGAGAATTTGGCGTTCTCTATTTGTTCTCTGTTTGGGAGCATTTACGCTATAAGTACCTGTCAAGCATTGGGTAAAATCAAGACATAAAAAAATCCAGCCATAAAGGACTGGATTGCAGGTCATAATATAGTGCGGATAGCGTTGTATTGCAAACAGAAAAACTCGCATTTTTCATTTTCTCATCATCCGTCGCACAAAGTGCTATGGATGACAGGTCACACGGAGCGTAAGCGGAGTGCTTCATAGCTGAATGAAATGAAGCTGCTTCATATTGTGGAGCTTTAGCGGCTTGTCGCGGCGTAATGAAATGAAGACGGAAACAATGCTTCAGCCGTCTTCGCTTTGCTACGCCGTGCCAAGTCTGAAAAGGCGTTTTATGAAGCACGACTTCGCCGTATGAAGCACATTTTGTGCTTGCGAGCTTTGCTCGTCAAGCATAAAAATATATGAAGCGCACCTGCGGTGCATGAAGTGAAACCTGACGGCTTCATGTTTTTTGCCCAAGAATTTGGGCAAAAAAAATGGTCGGGATAGAGAGATTCGAACTCTCGACCTTTTGACCCCCAGTCAAACGCGCTAAACCAAGCTGCGCTATATCCCGACTACATTCCTTAATATACTGCAATTTTTGCATCTTGCAAGTTTATTTGAGCGGTTTTTTGCAAAAAAATCAAAAATTTATCCTCAAAAACGTACCCGGTGGCAATTTAACGACTGCCGGGAAAATCTCCTGCGTAAAATTCGCTTATCAAAAGCAATTTGGAATCAACCCCATCGCCGCGTTCTATTGCCGACAGTAAAAATTTGTTCAGTTCGGCAGCTTTTACCCGGAAGGCAGCTATATTTTCGGACTCATCGAAGTCGGTCTGCAAGACGCGATCCGGCGGATATTCGTTGCCGTCGATCTCCACAAATGCCAGGTAAACCGACTCGCCGGATAAGCCTGATGAACTGAAACTCGGCGGCAGCACTTTCTGCAACTTACCCGAAAAACCTGTTTCTTCGGCCAGTTCCCGTAACGCAGCGGCTCCTGCATCTTCCCCGGGATCGATCAACCCCGCGGGCGTTTCCCAGATATATTTGCCGGTCGGCGGGCGGAATTGACGGATCACCACCACTTCGTTATCGGGCTTGATGATCGGCAAAATCATTACTGCCGGGGTGGAGGCTACGCGGACAGCGGATTCCCAGGAGCGTTTGATTCCATCCTGATCCTGATATTGAATCAGATGCAATGCCAGAAATCTTCCGTCGAAAAGAGTTTGTTCGCCGATGACAAAACTGCTGCCGGCAATCGGTTCAGAAGGTTGTTTCATAATAAAAAAGTACCGAAATATTTGCAATATTGATGTTTTTGTTGTATAATATAACATATGGCAACTTTTGACGCAAGTCTGTTGTCTTAGAAATGTGTGTTTTTATCGATATACTCTTCCGGTAAGTCTGATTCAGTTGACCCTGTAATCGCTTTAATGAGGGTTTTATTCATTAAACCTGTTGCCGATGTTGTTGTCATATTCCGGAAGATATTCACTAACTCATTTATGGAAAAATCTTTATGTTCATTGCTTTGACCGGGGGGATCGGGTGCGGGAAAAGTGCCGCATTGCAGATATTTGCCGAGTGCGGACTGCAAACTGCTGATTCTGACCGGATTTGTCACGAATTTTATCAGACTACCGACGGTATTGCTGCTGTCGCCGCCCGGTGGCCGCAAGCAGTTGGTCAAAATGGCGCTATAGATCGGAAAAAGCTGGGCAATATCGTCTTTCGCAGCGAAGATGATCTGCACTTTCTGGAAGAGCTGGTCACCCCTTATTTAATGAAGCGTTTGCAGGAATTTAAAGCAGCTGCTTCGACGGTGATCGTGGAAGTTCCGTTGCTTTTTGAAAAAAATTTAGCCGATTTATTCGATAAAACTGTGGCAGTATGGAGTCCATTTGAGCTGCGGCGGGAACGGTTGGCGACCCGGAATTGGGATCATGCCGAGTGCAGTCGCCGGGAGCGTTTGCAATGGAGTCCGGAAAAAAAACTGGCAGCAGCTGACTACGGCATAATCAACAGCGGAAGTCTGGAGTTTTTGCGCGGGCAATGTCAGCAGCTGGCTGAGTCTTTTGTATAATCAAGCATTACATACAATTTAATAAATTACCAAGCTACAAGAAAAGGTAAAAAATCCATGGTCAATGACAAAAACGAACTTGATCCGGTAACCAACCCAACCCCGATTGCAGCAGATGCTGTTGTTCCTGCTGCTCCCAAACGGCGCGGTCGTCCGCCCAAGAAGCGGCCCGAAGAAACTGCGGCGGCAGCCGAAGCAGCTGCTCCCATTGCCGAAGTACCTGTTGCAGAAGCTCCGGTTAAAAAGGCAACCCGCGGCCGTCCTGCCAAAAAGGCTGTTGAAAATACCGAAGCGGTAAAAAGTGCAGAAGTTGCTCCCGCTGCCGAAGTTCCCGTTATGGAAGCTCCTGCAGCAACTGTTCCGACTGAGGCCCATGTTCCGGTTGCAGAACAGGCAGCTCCTGCTCAGGTAATGGAAAATAAAGCTCCCGAAGGCGAATTTGCTCCGCGGCAGGAAAACAATATGCGGCGCAACAACAATAATAATAACCGCCGTATGTACAACAATAACAATCAGCGCAACGGCAACTACCGGCGCGAACGAGCCAATAATGAAGAACGCCACTTCCGCAGCGAAGCCGATGAATACGAAATGGCGCTGAATCGCGAGCGGGAACGCGAATTTGCCGATTACGATGATTACGAAAATTCCTACAGCAATTACAACGGCAACTCTGACCGCGAAAACCGCCGCTACAATAATTATAACAACAATAATAACAATGGCAACCGCCGCGACAACAAAAATCGTTATAACAACGGCGGTAACGGCGGATTCAACAGCGAAATGCGCAATCCCGATGCTCCCGGCGCACCTGTGCAGGGCAGCGGTCCGCAGTTCCAGCGCGATTATATAGCACCTTCGATCAATATTGCCGAATTGCAGGCAAAAGATATGTTCGAACTCTCCAAGATGGCGGAAGATCTGGGTATTGAAGGGGTCGGCGCTTTGGAAAAGCACGAGCTGGTCTTTGCCATTCTGAAAGCCAACGCCGAAAAAAGCGGTCAGATGTACGGCTGCGGTTATCTGGAAGTTTTGCCCGAAGGATTCGGTTTTCTGCGCTCGGCGAACTACAACTATCTGCCTTGCTCGGAAGATATCTACCTGAGTCCTTCCCAGATCAAACGTTTTGCACTTAAAACAGGCGACTTTGTAGCGGGGCAGATCCGTACTCCGCGGGAAAAAGAACGCTTTTTTGCCATGCTCAAGGTGGAAACGATCAATAACGATGCTCCTGAACGCAAAAAGCATATTATCCCATTCAACAGTTTGACTCCTTATTTCCCGACCCAGCGGTTGGTGCTGGAAAATGATCCGGCGGAACTCTCCACCCGTGTGGTGGATCTGGTAACGCCTATCGGACGCGGTCAGCGCGGTTTGATCGTGGCTCCCCCCAGAACAGGGAAAACGGTGCTGATGCAGAAGGTCGCCAACAGTATCCGCAAAAACAATGACGATGTAAAACTTATCGTGCTGCTGATCGATGAGCGCCCTGAAGAAGTTACCGATATGGAACGCTGCGTGGATGCCGAAGTGGTCAGCAGTACCTTCGACGAACCCCCCGAACGTCACGTTCAGGTAGCGGAAATGGTGATCGAAAAAGCCAAACGTATGGTCGAATACGGCGAACACGTGGTTATTCTGCTGGACAGTATCACCCGACTTGCCCGCGCTTACAATACTCTGCAGCCTCACAGCGGCAAGATTCTTACCGGCGGGGTGGATGCCAATGCACTGCACAAGCCCAAGCGCTTCTTCGGTGCCGCGCGTAACATCGAAGGCAAAGGCAGTCTTACGATCATTGCCACGGCGTTGATCGATACGGGCAGCCGTATGGATGATGTTATCTTTGAGGAATTCAAAGGTACAGGGAACATGGAACTGCATCTGGATCGTTCGCTGGCGGATAAGCGGATCTATCCTGCAATCAATATCGAGCTGTCGGGAACCCGTAAGGAAGAACTTTTGCTGCACCCCGATGAACTTTCCAAATTGTGGATATTGCGTCGTGCCATGAATGGGGTTCCGGCGGCGGAAGCTATGGAACTGCTGGTGGGCAAGCTCAAGAAAATCCGCAGTAATATTGAATTTCTGCTGACATTGCAGCATTGATCCGGGAGCGATTTTTTATGAAAAACAAGCAGGAAATGGTTTATCCCGGTGATAAAGTAATGAGTCTTTCTGACGCACTGGACTGGCGGGAAAGTCTGCGCCGTCAGGGAATCAAACTGGCTGTTACCAACGGCTGTTTTGATTTGCTGCACCGCGGTCATGTTGAGTATCTTGACAGCGCCAGACGGGCTGCGGATGCTTTGCTGGTGCTGGTCAACTCCGATAATTCGGTGCGCGCGCTCAAAGGGCCCACCCGACCGCTGAACGATGAATACGCAAGAGCATTTGTGCTTTCCGGTTTGGCGTCGGTGGATGCGGCGGTGATCTTTGATGCCGAGCGCTGCACGGCGGAACTTTCGGCATTGCAGCCCGATGTTTATATCAAGGGCGGCGATTATACGGTGGAAACGCTGAATCCTGAAGAACGGCAGGTTTTGCAGGAAGCTGGCGCGGAAATAATGTTTATTTCTTTTGTCGATGGCTATTCCACCACGGGAACCATCGAAAAAATGCGCTCCAACGAAGAATCCGCCGAGTGGTAAGCTGCGGTTGATTTTCCGATATTCAATGCAGGCGTTTGCTGATGCTGCTGCGAATGCAGTTGTAAAGCAAACGCCTGATTTTTTTGCCGGATCTATTATAAAAAAATGGAGCTGTTGCAAAACTATTCAGAGTTTTGCAACACAATGAAGCTTGCCAACAGCTCATGCGGCGGAACGCCGCAAAGCCCGGTCAGGGCCGCGAACGTATGAGAGGGTAGTTTGCCGGATATATTCCGGCAAACCGAGCGGAAAAGTTCCGCGAAGCCGAACGGAGTTGAGC
>SUWJ01000016.1 GCA_015061545.1 Lentisphaerota bacterium
CACTCTTCCGCAGTATCATCCCAAACAGATCGCACCTGCTGTTCGCCAAATATTTTTATTTCATTATGCTGTGTCATTCTGCAGTTTTACCGTGTAACAGTTTATTGAAATACACATTGTTAATATAGTATCACATAATTTGAAAAATACAACCACGGGATTATTATATCTGCAATAAATACCTTCTGAAATCCTTGTACTGCAGTTGTTCATGGACAGTTGCCGGATTGGCACGATCTGGATGCATGGAATAATAATCCCAGACGCCGCTCAACGGCAAATCCCGTTTAGCGGTGGCAAAACCTTTGGCTTGCTGAACGTGGGCGGCGATGACTTCTGTGGAAGTCGCCTTGATGATCGGAATAAACTCTTCCGCCTTGCGTAAAGCCTCGGCACGGTTAGTTGTTTGCAAACTGACGGTTTTGCGGTGTCCGTCAACTTGATAACGGTAAAAATAAATTTTTCCCGGACCTTTGGGAAAGATTGAGCCAACACTCAAACGAACAGATTTTACAGCCATAAAAACACCTTCAAAAATTGGTTTTCATGACATAAAATAAATAGAAACTTGTTCCGGTAAATGTATTGAGTATCGAAGAGAGCCAAAGAGAGCTGTCAAGATATATTAAAGATATTTCAAGTGGTACTCAATGGTACTTGAGCGGTTTTTTGATCATGTCCGCTTGCTGGGCTTCAAAGGGTTCCAGAAGTATTTTTTTCCCCGGAAAACAAAAAGCCAACCCGTTTTGAGTTGGCTTTATCAGCAAAAAAATGGTACACCCATAGGGATTTGAACCCCAAGCCTTCTGGTCCGTAGCCAGACGCTCTATCCAATTGAGCTATGGGTGCACACTGAATGTGCGTCACTTAATGGTGACAACATTCCTTAATGTACACCGGATTTTATTTTTTTCAAGTTTTTTTCAAGTTTTTTTCAAGAAGAAAGCCATTTCGGGGGCAAAAGATCGGATAATAGCAATGATTTTAGCCTTGCAACTGGCAAAAAATTATCCGTATGTTATATTATTACTGATTCAGTACGTATTAATTTAATTACATAATTTACAGGAGTTGTATCATGGCTGAAAATTATAACGTTTATCTCAATCCCCTGACCGACCGCTACGCCAGCGCCGAAATGAGCTATAACTGGTCGCCCCAGAAAAAACACTCCACCTGGCGCCGTTTGTGGGTCGCGCTGGCGGAAGCCGAGCAGGAATTCGGACTGGCGATCACCGATCAGCAGATCAACGAAATGCGCAGCCATCTGGACGATATCGACTTTGAAGCCGTCGCCCGCGAAGAAGCCGAACGCCGTCACGACGTGATGAGCCATATCCACGTTTTCGGTACCCAATGCCCCAGCGCCATGCCCATAATCCATCTGGGCGCCACCAGCTGCTACGTTACTGATAACACCGAACTTATCCAGATGCGCGACGGACTTAAACTCATCCGCGGCAAGATGCTGAAACTTTTCGACAATCTTGCCGGATTCGCCATGGAGTACAAAGATATGCCCACGCTGGGCTTTACCCACTATCAGCCCGCCCAGCTGACCACCGTCGGTAAACGCTTCTGCCTCTATTTGCAGGATTTTATGCTGGACTTTGAACGACTGGAAAATGAACTTGCCAATCTGCCTTTCCGCAGCGTCAAAGGTACCACTGGTACGCAGGCAAGTTTTCTGGAACTCTTTGACGGCGACCACGAAAAAGTGCGCGCCTTGGAAAAACGCGTTGCCGAAAAAATGGGCTTCAACAAAATCATTCCCGTTTCGGGACAGACCTACACCCGCAAAGTCGATTACTACATCCTGACTCTGCTGGCAGGGATCGCCCAGAGCGCTTACAAGATGGCGGGCGATATAAGACTGCTTGCCAATCTGCGGGAGATCGAAGAACCTTTCGGCAAAAAACAGATCGGTTCCAGCGCCATGGCTTACAAGCGCAACCCCATGCGCAGCGAACGGGTCTGCTCGCTGGCGCGTTACGTTATGGATCTGCCGGTCAACGCTGCTCATACCCACGCAACTCAATGGTTTGAACGCACCCTCGATGACTCCGCCAACCGCCGTCTGGTGCTGCCCGAAGCGTTTTTGGGCATCGACGTCATCCTTTCGCTGCTGATCAATATTACCGACGGCTTGCAGGTTTGGCCCGCAGTTATCGCCAAGCGCGTGGCGGCAGAACTGCCCTTTATGGCAACCGAAAATATTATGATGGAAGCTGTCAAAGCCGGCGGCGACCGTCAGGAACTGCACGAAGCCATTCGCGTGAACAGTATGGAAGCTGCCCGCATGATCAAAACCGAAGGCCGCGACAACGATCTGCTGGAACGGCTCAAGGCGGATAAAGCCTTTGCCAGAGTGGCGGATAAGATCGACAGTCTGGTCGATCCCAAAAAGTTTGTGGGCCGCGCGCCTCAGCAGACCGAAGAGTTTATCCGCGAACACATTTCGCCGATCCTTGCCATGTACGAATACGAACTTACCGGCACGAGTGTTGATTCGGTAAATGTTTGATTCCGGATCTTTCTGATTGCAATATGATTCAGGAAAATGCAGCCGACCGCAGCGAACGGCGCCGCCACGCGGGGATCCGTTCCGCCCTGATCTGGGGCGGAGTGCTGCTGCTGGCGCTGCTGTTTTATCTGGCAGCCTGCGGAATCGCAGGGCATTTTCAGAGTTTGCGCTGGTCGCGGGCAATCAACGCAGCGGTCAGACAGGGCGATGCCGAAACGCTGGCGGCGCTGCTGCAGAGCTGCCGCAAGGCGATGCCCGAAATGGTGCGCCGCGTTGAATTTGCTATTTGGCAGCAGCATTTGCTGACGCTCAGGGAGCGGCAAATGCACCGCAAAGAAGTTTTCAAACAGAAATTGGCGGCACTGAAAACACTTGCCGATTCCGATGCTCCGGGTAAAGTGACCTTGGAATTGGAGCTTGCCGAAGCTGCCCGCTACGCTTCAAACGAAGAAGAACTTGCTGATTTGCGGCAACTGCAGCTCTATTGCGAATCTTTGAACCGTACCCGCGAGCTGGCAACGGCGCAGTCGGGAGTGGAAGCGTTGAAAAAAACCGCCCGTTGGCTGGAAGAGATCGACTCTATGCTGCAAGCGGGCAAGTGGCAGCAGGCTGGGGAACGATTGGAGTTCTGCCGGCAGCAGCTGGCGCTGATCCGTCGGGGATTTCAGAAATTTCCTGCCGTTGCCGACGCCGCTGAACAGCAGGAAAAAAAGCTGAGCATTTTACTGGATAAGGCGCGAACAGTTCAAGAGGAGTCGCTGCAAGCCGAAAAAGCCTTTGCGGAACTGCCCGTCGGGGATTTGAAAGAGTTTCAATCGGCAGCGCGAAAGTTGCTTGAACAATACAAAAATACTCCCCGTGCCTCGGAAGTTCAAAAGCTGCTTGCCGATGCAAATATTCTCCAAAGACCTTACAAGGCTGCGGCGGCAGCGCGGGTTGAACGGATGCAGAAACTGGCGGCGGCAGCGCGTCAGAGTCTGACGCAGGCGCTTACCGCTGTTGCCAAACTGAATTTGAACGGCTTGACCAGCGAATTGATCGTGCAGGATCAGACCGGGAAGATCCATTTTTTTGAAACTTACGAAAAACCCCTGCTGCAAAAAAATCAACGATCAGGCGCGGAAGAGATGATTTTCAATGATTTGAGCAAGCGGCGGATCAAAGTAAGATTTTTGCCTGACCGGGTGGAAGTTGCGCTACCCGATACTGGCGTTATCAGCGGCAAACTGGTGCGGCAGCTGCAAAACGGCACTCTGCCTGATACAACGTGGCAGCAGATGCTTTTCAGCTTTCAGCGGGAACTTGAACTGCTCAACGATGCAGCTTCAGGGAGATTCATCCAAGACAAAATAAACGCTGTTCAGCTCGATAAACACTTGAATCCTGCAATCAAAAAAGCGTTGAGCCAGGCGTTCAATACTGCGGCGGAAATTCTGACAGTTCCGCCTGAACAGTTTGATTTTGAACTGTCCGTGTGGAAAACGATTGCAGCCAACACTCCGGTTTTTTACGGAATCAATCCGTCTCTCTTGCCGGAAAACTCCAGCTGCTGGCGGATCGATTCACGGCAGGAAAACCCCTTTGTACTGCTGCACTCCACCCCCCGCAAGATGGAAAATACCTTGCTTGCCGTGCCTGAAAACCGGGTCGATTATACTTGGCTTATGCAAAAGTGGCAACTCGAAGCGCAGGAAAAAAATCTGAAACTGCCAAAGGATTTGCCCGAATTTGTCACTGCCGGATAAGCAACTCAATCATCTTCTGCTTTGAGCCAGAATACGAGAGTGTGCTCTTTGCCGTCAAAGGGCGGTTTTACCCGATAAAGATTGTTCAGCAGCGCCGAAACAGATTCATCCATTGCCAGCACCCCGCTGCGGGTGCGGATGCGTTTTTCCAGCACCTGACCCGACGGAGCGATCCTGACTTCGATCAGCACCCGCGGTTCTCTGCCGCCCAGCCGCTGCAAATCGGGCGTTACCCACATTCTTTTGATCATCATTGCCACTTGAATATCGTATCCGCTGTTGCCGCGCTGACCGCCGGGAGCAGTATGACCGCTCTGTGAATTGGAGCCGCGGGGACCGCGTCTGCCCGCTCTGGCAGATTGGGTGTTGGCAGATTTGTTTTTATCGGATTTACTGGCTTGGGATGTTTTTGCCGACTTGGGCAGCGCCCGCGATTTGACCTTGGGCTGCTTGATCGCCGCCGCTTGCTGCGGAGTAATGACCTTGGCAGGGGCAACTTTTTCCGGAAGTGGCAGCGCCCGGGGTTTTACATCGGGCTGAACGACTTGTTTCACCGCAGTAAGATCGGGCAGCACAGGCGGCGGAACATCCTGCTCATTTGGTTGCGGAGATTGTTCGGCGCCGTCCTGTTCGCCGCTGGGCGGAACAGGATTGTCGGGATCGGGATCAGGCGAGGGGTTCTCCACAATGTTGTCCAGTTCAGGATCGTAAAACGCCACGGTGATCGTTTCTTCTTCCGCATAAAGCCAATCGGATATTACCGAAAAAGTCAGCACCAGCAATATGACCATAAAGTGACAGGCAACTACACTTATACGGATCCGCCGTATGGTGTTTTGCGAAATTATCACCGTTTTTTTACCCGATGCAGTCATGGTATTTTATTGCCTTGCTTGAACCTGTTTTGCCGTTGGGGGTAATATAACACCGCAAATTGGTTTAACAAGGCATAAAAAGAAAAATTTATCAAAATTATAAGTTCAGCGACAGTTGGCGGCAGAAAAGCGTTTTTAACGGACCTGATACGGACTTTGTACGGATGAGTACGGACTTTGTACGGATAGGTACGGATAGGTACGGATGGGTACGGACTTTTAACGGACTATTGTTTGGTTTATCAGCGGTTTACTCACCGCAGCCTTGCGCTTTCAGCTGGGCTGAAATGCTCGCTTCTCCCCTTCGGGGTCGAACCACCCTTCGGGTTCGGTTCGTTTTTTGTTGACACAAAAAATGCGGGAATACAATTTTGCAAAATAGCGTGCGCACAGGTCGTGTTTTGCCGAGGAGCAAATGAGGGAGTGTACGACTGTACTCGACCGAATGAGTGACGACAGCAAGGCACGAGATGTGCCACGATATGCAGCAAAAAAAAATGGCTCCGGCACCTGGATTCGAACCAGGGACCAAGTGGTTAACAGCCACCTACTCTACCGCTGAGCTATGCCGGAACATCAAAAAAAATGGCATCCCCACAGGGATTCGAACCCTGGTTGCCGGGATGAAAACCCGGTGTCCTAGGCCTCTAGACGATAGGGACGCGAGGTAAACAATTTCTTGTCTTGGCTATAAGTTACATCTTTTTTTGAAAAAAGCAAATCCGAAATTAAAAAAAATTGAAAAAAATCCATGCTTTTCATGTTCAATCAGTCGTACAGCGCCTTCCGGACAGCAAAATCATTCTGCATACAACTTTTTGACGCGCTCATAAAGCGCTCAGGGAAAATCAGCCCTGACGCTCTTTTTTCTTCTTTTTCAAGATAAAATCTTGATTTATCGCTCTGATAATGTAAATTATCTGTTAAGGTATTATGCAAAAGCTTTACAACTGCAATAATTCAGATGGATGAAAGGATTAAATCATGGAACTGAAGCTTTGCCTGACTGATCACTCCGTGCTGCAGCGGAATAAAAATAATGTTTCTGAACACCGTTTCAGCGGCAGCTGCTCAAGTCAGGGGACAGTATGGCTTACAGCGGAGGATGCTCAAGGGGTTATAAAGGGCTTTGAAAAACTCGAAGCTGGCTCGGCGGATGGCAAAAAGTTTCAGGGCGTGATTGCAGGGCTGCCGGTCGGCGGACCTTATAAGCTGAAAATTTCCATCGGCAGCGGCAGGGAAAAGCTGCTGCTCAAAGATATTTTTGTCGGCGACCTCTGGCTGCTGGCAGGTCAGAGCAATATGGCAGACAGCGGTCTGCTGCCTTCGCAGGCGGATGTTTGCAGCCGCGTCAAAGGTTTTTATATGGATAATCACTGGGATACCGCCCGCGATCCGCTCCACGATATAATGCACGCTGCCGCCCCCGTTCACGGCGGCAGACCCTCCAACCCGAAAATGGTGCGCTATCGCGGCGCAGGTCCGGGAGTCTCCTTCGGTATTGAAATGGAAAAACTCACCGGTGTACCGCAGGGGTTGATCGCCTGTGCGCACGGCGGTACTTCCATGAGTCAATGGGATCCGGAGAAGAAAAAACTTAAAGGCAGAAGTCTTTACGGTGCCCTTTATGAGCGTTTGCAGATGCTGGGCGGCAAAGTTCGGGGCGTCGTATGGTATCAGGGCTGCAACGAAACCGGTTCCGACGAAAATGTGGAAAGATACGAAAAGGCGCTGCGCCGGCTCTTTGCCGCGTTTCGCCGTGACTGCCGCGACCCGGAGCTGCCGATCGTTTTCGGTCAGTTGGCTGCCTGCATAAAACAGCCCCATATAGCTTACACCGATCAGCGCTGGCTGAAGGTGCGCGATGCACAGTACCGCGTCGGTCAGACCTTGCGCAATACGGTTTGTGTGCCGACGATCGATTTGGAAATGGATGACCCGCTGCATATGTCGGCGCAGGGGGTAAAGCAGCTGGGCGGACGCTTTGCCCGGGCGGCTTTCGGCTTGATGAATCCCGGTGCGGTACCGCCGGAGATCGCCTTTGCTTCGGCGCGCTGCACCATGGAAAAAGATACCCATTGTGCCAAGGTACACGTCAAATTCAAAAATGTGCAGGGCAAACTTACTGCGCCCGGACTTGCCAGCGGCTTTTCGGTGGTCGATAAAAACGGTCAGCTTGTCGGCGAAGCGATCAACGTGCGGCTGGATGGCGATACGGCAGTAGTTCAGACCGCCCAGCCCTATTTGCTGTTTGCCGAAAATTACTGCATCGCTTACGGCGGTATGCTCCAGCCTCACGCCAATATTACTGACGAAGCGGGCCGCTCGCTGCCCTGTTTTATGCACGAACTGCCCAGGAGCAGATGCCGTGTTTCTGCCACGCTTGACAATGCGCTGGTCAGTCAGGCGATTTACGGGGCGGACGATTATCTGTCGCTGGCTTTGCCCGGAGATCTGACTGCGCTGGATTTCAAGCCCGCAGCCTTCAGCGGCTTTTTCCTGCCCTGTCCGCGGGAAGCGGGAGAATTGAAGACTGAGCCCAAGCAGTATTGCTACAAATTTGCGGTCAATGCGTCAGAAGATATGCAAGTGGATATGCTGTTCGGGGCGGATGCTTCGTTTGTGATTTATCAGGGTAATAAGGAGCTTTTCCGTCAATGCAGCACCAATCCTGTGATTCAGGATGAATATGTTATTCCGCTGAAACTCAAACGCGGAACACATGAATTTTACTGTGTATTTTCTTCCAACAGCGGCAACGGCTGGGGTATCTGCTGCCGTTTTATGAACAAGCAGGGCAAGAGCGTGCCTGAATTTATCAAATTGCATTGATGAGTTGAGTTATTATGGATTGTAAAGCATTTTTAATGGATCACGCGGTTTTACAGCGTACCGCAAACAATATATCCGACCACCCGGTTGCAGGAGTCTGCCGCACCGCGGGCAAACTGTTTGCTACAGTTTATAACTCCACCGGGGAGATTCAGGACGGTTTCTGCAGACGGGAAATCGGTTCGGCAGCCAATGGTAAATTGCAGGGTACTCTGGCAGGGATCCCGACGGGCGGACCTTACAAGGTGGAGCTTGCCATCGGTGACGGCAGAGAAAAAAAGATCTTCAAAGATATTTTAGTCGGCGATCTCTGGCTGCTGGCAGGTCAGAGCAATATGGCGGACAGCGGCTTTATGCCCTCTTATTCCAAGCCTGACCCCATGGTTCACGCATTTTATATGACCGATAAATGGGATATCGCTGCCGATCCGCTGCACGATACGTTCCACGCAGTTGCTCCGGTTCACGGCGGCAGTCCGGATAATCCGCCGGTCAAACGGCTGCGCGGTACGGGGCCGGGATTGCCGTTTGCATTAAAGATGTACCGCACCACCGGGATTCCCCAGGGGGTGATCGCGCTGGCTCACGGCGGTACTTCGCTGGCACAATGGGATCCGGCGAAGAAAAAACTTAAAGGCAGAAGTCTTTACGGAGCATTTTATGAACGGCTGCAATGGCTGGGGGGCAAAGTTGCCGGGTTGCTCTGGTATCAGGGCTGCAACGACCTTGTTACCGACGAAAATGCCGCAGCTTACGAGCGCCTTACCCGCCGGCTCTTTGCCGCTTTCCGACGGGACTGCCGCAACCCTGAGCTGCCGATAATCTTTGTTCAGCTGGGACCGTTTATCTACAAATACGGCGATGCGCTGGAGCAGCACCGCTGGATGCAGGTGCGCGATGCTCAGTACCGGATCGGCAGAACGCTTAAAAATGCCGTCTGCGTACCGGCGATCGACCTGGAACTGGACGATACGATCCACCTTTCCAACCGCGCGGTAACGGTGCTGGGGTCGCGTCTGGCAGATGCGGCGCTGGCGCTGCGGGAAAAGGGGGTCAGCGATCAGATATATGTCAAAAAGATCACTTACCGCAACGAAAAGCTGCTGAATACCGCCAAAGTGCGCGTGGAATTCGGCAATGTGCAGGGCGCTTTGAGTTCCAACGGTTCGCTGCCGCAGGGATTTTCGCTGGTGGATAAACACGGGCGGGAGCTTGCCAAAGCGATCAACGCCAGAATCGACGGCAACGCGGTGGAGGTGCTGACTTCGGCTCCTTATCTGATTTTCAGCGATTTTTACCGCATCGCTTTCGGCGCGGGAACTTATCCGGCTGCCAATATAACCGACGCTGCGGGTCGATCGCTGCCTTGTTTTATGCAGGGGGCGATCCGTCGGAAGAGCGATCTGTCGGTTGTGCTGCACGAAGCGCTGCGCAGCGAAGCGGTCTACACCGACGAGCGGCTCGAGGCGCTGCGTATCCCGGAAAATCTGAAATGGCACCCGGCGGTGTTCAATTTGTTTTACCTGCCCTGTTTCCGCGAGGCGGGCGAACTGGATCATGCTGCCAAGGTCTATTGCTATAAGTTCAAAGTCAAGGCTGCTGAGGATATGGATACGGATCTTCTGATGGGGGCCGATGCACCGTTTGTGCTTTATTGCGACGGGCAGGAGTTCTGCCGTCAGCAGGCAGGCAATCCGATCGTGCTGGATGAATTTGCTTATCCGTGTCATTTAAGCACGGGCGAGCATGAGTTTATCTGTGTATTTTCTTCCAACTCGGGTTTGGGCTGGGGGATCTGCTGCCGTTTCAGGAGCCGGAAAAAAGGCGTATTGCCTGAATTTATCGCTCCGTAAGATCGGCGGGAAAATTTGATACAAATTTTTATATAGAGTAAAACGTAAAAGAAGGACAGGATTTATGAGCAAAGAAGCAAATGAGAGTGTGGCCGAAAAGAAAAAGAGTTCGTTAGGCAAAAAAATCGCCCGTATTGTTGCTGTTGTACTGGTATTGCTGGCTGCGTTGATAATAATTGCGCTCTGGCAGATCGACCGCATTGTGGCGACAGGCACCCGTACCGTGGGCAGTCAGCTGACGGGAACCAAAGTGGATGTAATGAGCGTGTCGATCAAACCCTTTGCCGGGGCGGTCAAGATCGGCGGTTTTGAAGTGGGCAATCCGGCGGGATTCCAAAATCCGACGGCGATCACGGTGGGGAACTTCCACGTGGATCTGAACATGGATACGCTTTTTTCGGACACGCTGGAAATTGCTTATCTGGAAATATCGGGTATGGCTGTTGACTTTGAATACAATCTCGGTAAGGGCAGCAATATTCAGAAGTTGATAGAGAACGTTGAACACGCCACCGGGGCGGATAAAGCCAAGGCAAAAGCCGCGGAAAAACCGCAGACCGAAGCTCCTGCCGAAGCGGAAGCCGAAGAAGCCGCTCAGAAAAAGGTGATCATCCGCAAACTGGTGATCAAAGATTGCAAAGTTACGCTTTCTTCGTCGCTGTTGAAGACCAGCGTACCGCTTTATCTGCCGCCGGTGGAAATGGAAAATGTGGGCGAAGGCAAAAATATCGGCGAAACTGTTACCGAAGTGTTGAGCAGATTGCTGCTGGAAATCACCAAACTTATCAATACGCAGGATCTCAACAAAGCGTTTTCGGGCTTGAGCGACGGCATCATCAGCGGGTTGGATTCTGTCGGCGACGCAGCTGACAGCACCGTCAAGGATGCGGTAAAGGGCGTGGAAGGCTTGTTTAAGAAACTCAAGAAGAAATAACCTGTTTTACAGGGTAATTATTACAGGAAAGTAAAAATAATATGTCAAAAATAAGAGTATGTGTAGTCGGGGCGGCAGGACGCATGGGGCGTCGGCTGGTGGCTTTGATCATGGCAAGTGAAGATCTGGAACTTTCAGGCGCGATCGAAGCGCCCAACAATCCGCTGCTGGGCAGCGATGCCGGTTCAGTAGCAGGCGCAGGCGAGTCGGGGATCAGGATCAGCGATGATCTGGCGGAAGCGCTGAAAAATTCTGATTCGGTAATCAACTTCAGCACCGCAGGCGTGGTGGAAGCTGCCCGCATGAGCTCTGCTGCCGGCTGCTCGCTGGTCATCGGTACCACCGCGCTGCCGGAAAGCGACCGTCAGGAATTGGCAAAAATCGCCGAAAATACGCCGATGGTCTTTGCCCCCAATTACAGCGTAGGGGTGAATTTGCTTTTCTATCTGTCGGGAATCGCCAGCAAGCTGCTTGCGGATTACGATATTGAAATTGTGGAAATGCACCATAATCAGAAAAAGGATGCTCCCAGCGGTACCGCCGAACGGTTGGGCGAGGTGGTGGCTGCCGCCCGCAACTGGGATTATAACGAAGCGGTGCGTCACGGCCGCGAAGGCGTGGTCGGAGCGCGTACTGCCGGCGAAATCGGTATGCACGCATTGCGCGGCGGCGATGTGGTCGGCGATCATACGGTGATCTTTGCCACCGGCGGCGAACGGGTGGAACTTGCTCACAAAGCCTCCAGCCGCGACAACTTTGCCAAAGGTGCGCTGCGGGCGGTGCGTTTTTTGAAGGATGCTTCCGCCGGACGGATCTACGATATGCAGGATGTGCTGGGTCTGCGCTGAAAAATAATCAGGAAGGAGCTGTATGCGTAACATCTGGATCATGGCAGGAGAAGCCTCCGGGGATATTTACGGTGCGGCGTTGGCACAGGATTTGCAGAAGCGCTCCGCCGCCGAAGGTGTTGAACTTGAAGTCGGCGGTATGGGCGGGCCTGCCATGGCAGCTGCGGGAGTCAAACGGACGGTTGACTCGTCGGAGTTGGGTGTAATCGGCTTTCTGGAAATACTCAAGCATATTTTTACCTTTATCGGGGTTTACAGAAAATTGCTCAAGGCGCTGAAGACCCAACGGCCCGATGCGCTGGTATTGATCGACTACCCCACTTTCAATATGCTGGTGGGCAAGCGGGCAAAAAAACTGGGGATCCCGGTAATATGGTACGTCAGCCCTCATGTCTGGGTGTGGGGCAAACGGCGGATACCCAAACTGGCGCGGCTCTGCTGCAAGATGCTGGTGATCTTTCCTTTTGAAACCGAAGTTTACGCAGGCAGCGGGCTGGATACCGAGTTTGTGGGGCATCCGCTGCTGGATATGGTCGATGCCCGTCGGGATCAAAGTATTGTGCGCGATAAAAATCTGCTGGCGCTGCTGCCCGGCAGCCGATCAGGAGAAATCAGCCGTTTGCTCAAACCCATGCTGCAAACGGTGCTGGAACTTTCAGCAAAACACCCTGAATTGCGCTATGTTATCACTACGCCGCGGCCGAAGGTGGCAGAACATTGCCAACGGGTGCTTGATGAGTTCAAACGCAATCACCCGCAGCTGCCCGAAATTGCGGTGGAGATCGGCAAAACAGCTTACTATCAGCAGGCGGCGGGTACGGGGCTGGCGGCTTCGGGTACAGTTACGGTGGAGTCTGCCATTGCCGGTTTGCCGCTGGCGGTGGTCTATCGGGTCAACTGGCTGTCGCTGCTGATTGCGGCGGTATTGGTCAAACTTTACAGAAACAGTTTTGTCATGCCCAATATTATTGCCGATAAAAAGGTCTACGAAGAATTTTTGCAGCATCAGGTCTGCCCGAAAAATCTGGTTCCTGCGCTGGAACGGATCCTGCCGGGCGGTTCCGAACGCAACCGGGTGGAAGGCGATATGCTGCTGGTACGTCAACTGCTGGGCGACGATGGTTCCGCCCGCCGCAGCGCCAGCAGCCGCGCCGCCGATGCCGTGTGGCAGACAATATACGAAAAACAGAGCTGAAATTACATAAAACAGGAGATAAAATGAAAATCGGATCAAAAATTCCGCTGTTGCTGGCAGGCTGTTTGGTACTGCTGGGGCTGTGCGGCTGCCAAAGCAACGAGTATTATCACGATCAGGCGGTGCAGAAGGCGCGCAGCTATCTGCTGGAAGAACTTGAAGATATGCCGTTTATGGATCAGGAATACATCAAGTTCAACCGTCCCTTCCTGCTGGTGGAGCAGATCAGTTCGGGCTACCGTACAGGTATGGCGCAGGTGTGTATTTGCTGGATGACTCCCGGCAATCCCGATGTCTATATGGTTTACGGGGTCAGCGGAGTGCGCATGATCGACTGGTCGCCCCAGCGGATAATCCGCCGCAACTTCAACAATCCCAACAAAGATTATGTAAAGATCGCCGCAACTGCCGCCGATGATTTGTTGAAGGCGCTGTATCCGATGCTGGATGCGGCGGCGGTCAATCATATCCGCTTTACCATGCCGGGCGTCTGGAAGTGCAATATTCCGCTGGACAGCAACCCCGGCAGCACGCTTGACGAAACCGGGTTGAAGCGCGCGGAAGAGCTGCCCCGCTACGTTCTGGCATGGCAGATAACCCAAGGCGGGCAGCAGGCGTGGGCGTATTACGGAGGAACGGCGAAAAACGATCAGCTGGAAGGATTCAAGAATTATTTCAGCGGTGTTTGCAGCGATGCGGAATTCCGCAGCAGCATGACCTCTGCCGATCCCGTTATCGCTCCGTTCGGCGCCAGAGAACAGAAATAACCGGCAGGTTTGGAGAGGGAAAGTTTTATGAGTTTGATCAGCATGACCGGTTTCGGTTCAGGCAGCGCCGCAGTCAACGGCAATCAGGTTTACGCCGAAATCAGCACTATCAACCGCAAGCAGCTGGAGATCCGTTTTTCGCTGCCGCGGGAGTTTGCACCCTTTGAGCATGAACTGCGCAAGCTGCTGCAAAGCAAATTAAGTCGCGGTATGGTGTCGGTGCGCATGAGCAAAAATGTTTCAGGTTCCGCTGCGGCGGGGATCAACCGCGAACGGGTCAAGGCATTGATCGCTGCCGCACAGGAATTGGGCAGCGAGTTCGGAGTGGATGGCAAATTGACTATGGCGCAAGTGCTGACCATGCCCGGGGTGTTCGATGACAGCGAAGGGGCAACTCAGGTGGAGGAAGATGTCAGAAGTGCTGCGTTTACCGCGCTGGACAACGCTTTAAATGCGCTGAACAATATGCGCTGCGCCGAAGGCCGCGCGCTGGCTCAGGAGCTGGAACAGCGGCTGCGGATATTGGAAGAACTGCACGCGCGGCTGCTGCCTTTCACCAGCGGGATCGAAGAACAGATCAAGGCGCGGCTGCTGGAAAAACTTGCGGCGGCGGATCTGCCGGTGGATCTGCAGGACGAACGGCTGCTCAAAGAACTGCTTTACTACGCGGATAAGTCGGATGTTACCGAAGAATTGACGCGGCTTTCCAGCCATTTTGCCCAGTTCAGGAATTTTCTCAACGACACTCCCGGCGGCGGCAGAAGTATGGATTTTCTGATGCAGGAAATGTTCCGCGAAATCACTACGCTGGGCAATAAAGCCGGTTCGGGCGAAGTGGCGGAAATCGTGGTAAAATTCAAAACCGAACTGGAAAAGATCCGCGAACAGATCCAGAATATCGAATAAGTCAGGAACAGAAATGAAGAATTTATACCGTAAAAATAATTTTTATCTGGAAAAGGCCGAGCTGGAAAAGCTGACCGGTGCGTTGAGCGCAAGTTATCAGGACGGGTTCGGTGTAAATGTGGAAGAGGGTGCCAATCTGCCCCGCCGCCGGGAGATCCTTTCGGTAACAGCCAAGCTGGAAGAGCTGCTTTTTCCCGGTTTTGACGGCGAAGAACGCTATCGGTTCGACACTATGCAGTACCGGATCGGTCAGCTGTTGGAATCGCTTTACAGCGAACTCTGCCAGCTGACGGTGCGCTGCTTTTGCTATATGTGCAAAAAGAGCGGCAGCAATCACGATTGCCGTACCGAAGAACGCAGCCGCAAGGCAGTTACAGCATTGCTGAACGCGCTGCCCGACTTGCGCGATATTGCCCGCAGCGATATCGATGCAGCCTATGCCGGAGATCCCGCCGCCCGCAGCACCGATGAAATCATCATCAGCTATCCTGCGGTCAAAGCTATCGAGATCCAGCGTATGGCGCACGTTCTTTACAAGCACGATGTACCTTTTATTCCGCGTATGATGACCGAATATGCCCACAGCATTACAGGTATAGATATAAATCCGGGTGCCGAGATCGGCAGAGGATTTTTTATCGACCACGGTACGGGGGTGGTGATCGGCGAAACGGCGCGGATCGGCAATAATGTGCGGCTTTATCAGGGGGTCACGCTGGGCGCACTCTCCTTTCCTAAAGATTCCTGCGGGATGTTGGTAAAAGGTTTGCGGCGCCACCCCACGATCGAAGATAATGTAACGATTTACGCCAACGCCACCGTGCTGGGCGATGTTACCATCGGGGCAGGTTCGGTGCTGGGCGGCAACGTCTGGGTAACGGAAGATCTGCCGCCGGGGACCAAAGTGGTGGCATCGGCGGAAAATCTGATCCGCTATCGGAAAGAAGATGCCAAATGAGTGATTTTCAAAGCCGTTATGCCGCGCTGGAGCAGGAAATAGCCGCCCTTACGGAACAGAACCGGCGCGGAGAAAAGGTCAAAGTTCTGGCGGTCAGCAAAACGTTCCCTGCCGAAGCGATTCAGGAAGCCTACGCCTGCGGCGTGCGTATGTTCGGCGAAAACAAGATCCAGGAACTTGCCGTTAAAGCCGAAGCGCTGCCGAAAGATATCCAATGGCACTTTATCGGTCATTTGCAGAGCAATAAAGCTGCCAAAGCGGTGCAGTATGCCGACTGGATCCACTCCGTAGACTCAATAAAACTGCTTAACAAGCTGGATCGCTGCGCTGCCGAACAGGGCAAATGCCCTTGTATATTGCTGGAAGTAAATTCGGGCGAAGCTGCTAAATCAGGCGTGGATTACGATGGATTGGCAGAACTTGCCGAAGCGGCGCTCAAGGCGGAAAATCTGAAGTTCTGCGGCCTTATGACCATGGCGCCGTTGTGCGATGACCCCGCCGTTTGGCAGCAGGCGTTTGCCCGCTTGCGGATCGCCCGCGACGGCTTGGAAAAACGATTCAACTGCACTTTGCCTGAGCTTTCGATGGGGATGACAGGCGATATGGCGCAGGCGGTGGCGGAAGGGGCAACGATCGTCCGCATCGGCAGCCGTCTGTTCGGCAATCGGGATTATTCGCAAAAGTAAAATCCCGGGAGCGTTGAGTTTTTTTGGGGGATATGTTGCCGGATAGAACGGATAAGCCGGTCAGAAGTGCGCGGCGCTGAAAAATATGCTTTTTTTCAGAAAAATTATTTTTTTACGGCAACAAAATTGACAATTACAGCGTCTATATGCTGCGGATCCCCCATTGGATTCCCATCCCGTAATCCGATGCCGATCAGGTGCAATGCCTGGTCGGCATCGGTCTTTTCCGGCGTTACAGGGGCGTTTGAGGCGTTAAACTGCGGAAAAAGCTCAAAAAAAACCGTTAAATATTTTCTTTCAAGGCAAATCGGTGGTATATTATTGAGATTGCAATTTTTCAGTATATAACACTTTACAACAGGAAGAAAAGATGGCTCAAACAGTAAAAGTCGGGATCATCGGATTTGGCACCGTTGGTGCGGGTGCAGCGGTTAATCTGCTGAAAAATCACGATGTTATTTTGGAACGCACCAATGTAGATGTAAAACTGGTCAGGATTGCCGATAAAGATATTACCAGCGATCGCGGCGTACAGGTTCCTGCCGAACTGCTGACCACCAGCGTGGACGAACTTATTGCTGAGTCCGATGTGGTGGTGGAACTTATCGGCGGCACTACCATTGCAGGCGATTTTATTCTCAAGGCGCTCAATGCAGGTAAATCGGTGGTCACCGCCAACAAGGCGCTGCTTGCCACCCGCGGCAACGAACTCTTTGCCGCGGCCGAAAAGAATAGCTGCGATCTTTACTACGAAGCCAGCGTGGCGGGGGGTATCCCGGTTATCAAGGCGCTGCGGGAAGGGTTGGTATCCAACCGCATTATCCGTATGTACGGGATCATGAACGGTACCTGCAACTACATTCTTACGCGTATGGAAGCGGAAGGTGCCGCTTTTGAACCTGTGCTTAAAGATGCTCAGGCGCTGGGTTATGCCGAAGCGAATCCCTCGCTGGATGTGGATGGTTTTGATACGGCGCACAAGGCGGCGATCCTGGCGGGTCTGGCTTACGGCAAGTGGTTCGGTCTGGAAGCGGTTTCCGTGGAAGGTATCAGCAATATCACCCAGCTGGATATGAAGATGGCGGGTAAACTCGGCTACCGCTTCAAGCTGCTGGCGGTCATCAAAAATATTGACGGTGCGGTTCAGATCTCGGTGGCGCCCACGCTGATTCCCGCCAACAGTATGCTCGGCGCGATCTCAGGCGTTTTCAACGGCGTGATGATCGAGGGCGATACCGTGGGGCAGACGCTTTTCTACGGCCGCGGTGCGGGGCGCGATGCCACCGCCAGCGCAGTAGTTGCCGATGTTACGGATGTGGCGCTTAATATTGCCAATAAATCGGTGCGCAGAGTTCCTGCGTTCCGCGCGGGTGCCGAAGATGTGCAGCTGGTCAAGCCCGAAGAACTTTTCAGCCGCTTCTATCTGCGTCTGGCAGTCAAGGAACAGCCCGGTGTGGTGGCGGCGGTAACTGATATTCTGGCGAAGAACCAGATCAGTATTTCCAGCTTGATGCAGCCCGAAAACGAAGCTCACGACGGGCAGATCCCGCTGCTGATAGTCACTCATGCCACCAAAGAAGTCGCTATGAAGGCGGCGATGGAAGAAATCGCCCGTCTGGATTATGTGGACAGCAAAGTAAATATGTTCAGAATCGAGGATATCTAAGTTATGGCCAATTTGCATACTGTAGAAAAAATCGGCGGAACTTCCATGAGCCGTTTCGGCGAGCTGATGGACAATATTCTTATCGGCAAGCGTTCGGGTGCTGATTTGTACAACCGCATTTTTGTAGTTTCCGCCTACGGCGGGATCACCAATCTGCTGCTGGAAGATAAAAAGACCGGCGCACCCGGGATCTACGGATTGTTTGCCGCTGGCGACAGCGATTGGGAGCTTAAACTTGCCGAAACCCGTAACCGCATGATCGAATACAACCGCTCCTTTGAATCGCTGGGGCTGGATCAGAGTGTGGCGGATAACTTTGTCAACGAACGTATGGACGGGATCCGCGACAGCTTGCGCAACATCCTTAAATTGCGTACTTACGGGCACTTCAAGCCCGAAGATTACCTGCCCGCCACCCGCGAATTCCTCAGCGCCGTGGGCGAAGCGCACAGCGCGTTCAACGCGGTGGAGATCCTGCGCAAACACGGTGTCAATGCGGTGTTTATCGACCTTTCGGGCTGGAAGGAAAACGAATCGGAAACGATCGAAGAAAATATCAACCGGCACCTGAACGGTTTGAACTTTGCCGAATGTATGCCCATTGTGACCGGCTATGTGAAATGCGCCAACGGCATTATGAACAGCTTTGACCGCGGCTACAGCGAAATCACTTTCAGCAAACTGGCGGTGGTCACCAATGCCTGCGAAGGGATCATTCACAAAGAGTTCCACCTTTCCACGGGCGACCCCAAACTTATGGGCGCCGACCGCGTCCGCACGATCGGTCATACCAACTTTGATATTGCCGACCAGCTGGCGGATATGGCGATGGAAGCGATCCACCCCAAGGCCTCCAAAGAGATGGAACGCAACGGCATCAGCATCCGGGTCAAAAATGCCTTCGATCCCGAACACCCCGGCACGCTTATCAGCAGCGATTATGTGTCGCCCACGCCCAGAATCGATATGATCTGCGGCAGAAGCGATATTCTGGCGATTGAAATTTTTGATTCCGGCATGGTCGGACAGAGCGGTTACGATCACCGTATCACCGATATTCTTGCCCGCCACAAGATCAGCTATATTGCCAAAAATACCAACGCCAATACGATCACGCATTACGTTTCCGAAAAGAACTCCAAACTGCAGGCGTGTCTGGATGAGCTGGAAGCAACTTTCAGCAAGAGTGCGCATATTCAGCAGCGCAAGGTGGCGATCGTGGGCGTTATCGGCAGCAATATGAAGATCCCCGGGTTTCTTGCCAAGGCGGCATCGGCGCTTTCCGACGCCAATATCAATGTGCTGGCGCTGGATCAGTGTATGCGGCAGGTGAATATGCAGTTCATTATCGAACGCGATGACTTCCAGCAGGCGCAGATCGCTCTGCACCGCAAGCTGGTGGAAAATATCGACTGAGATCATGAGCGAATATCTGGCCAAATTTATTGCCCGCTGCGGCGCAGCTGCCCGCAGAAAGGCTGCCGATTTGGTCAAATCAGGGAAAGTACTGGTCAATGGCCGGGTCGTAATCGACCCGGCTTTTTTGGTGGACGGTTCCCGGGATAAGGTGGCGCTGAACGGTGCGGAGTTGAAAGCCCCGCAGGAAAACGTTTATATAATGCTCAATAAACCGGTGGGTTACACCACCAGCCACAGCGATAAACACGCCGATCATCTGGCGGTAGAATTGATCGACTGCCTCGAAGCTCAGCGGCTGGTTCCGGCGGGCAGGCTCGACCGCGACAGCGAAGGTTTGCTGATATTTTCCAACGATGGAAATTTTATCCAGCAGCTTGCCCACCCGCGTTACAATGTATGCAAGGAGTATCGGGTGCTTGCCGATAAAGCGCTGGATGCCGCGGCGCAGCGGAGGATGCTCAACGGCATAAAAGATGATAACGAATTGCTGCGGGCATTAAAGGTGAGCGCTTGCAGCAGCGAAGATAATTGTTACATAATCGTACTTAACGAGGGCAGAAAACGGCAAATCCGCCGGATGCTGCGCGCTTGCGGGGCGGCAACATTGCGCTTGCAGAGAATTTCCGTCGGCAGCGTGAGGCTGGGGGATTTGCCCGCGGGTAAATGGCGGCACCTGACTGAAGAGGAGGTAAACTCTCTGCGGGAGTGCTGCCGGCAGGGGCAGTAACAACAACAAATTTTCTGTTGAATCAGCAGCGTTGGCTTGAAAAACAAGCATCAGGGCGGCGGTTTTTACTCCGCAACAACAGCTTCCAATGCCAGCATGGCCTTTTCCCATTCGGCGGTGGCGTTTTCGAGTTTTTCCTGAACGATGGCGGATTCGCGCATCAGCTCGCCGAAGTCAGCACCGGGGGGCATGGCGAGTTTTTCCAGCAGTTCATTTTGTCTGGCATCAAGTTTTTCGATCCGTTTCTCCCAATCGGCGACGGCTTTTTCGGCGGCGCGTTTTTCGGCGTAGAGCTGCTGACGCTGTCTGGCGCGTTCCTGACGGCGGGCCTTGGCGTTGTTGTCGGATTTTTCGACCGGTTTGGCGGCGGCAGGAGCGGGCGCATTTTCCTGAGCGACTTTTTCCAGAAAATAGTCGTAGTTGCCGAAATACTTTTTCACCCCCTGATCGCGCATGGCAATAACAGCGCTGGCGGTATTGCGGACAAATTCGATATCGTGGCTGACCAGACAGAGCGTACCTTTATAATTCTGCAATACTTCCTGCAGGATTTCCCGCCCTGCAATATCCAGATGGGTGGTCGGCTCGTCCAGAATAAGCAAGTTGGGCGGATTGACAAAGATTCTGGCAAAGCAGAGGCGGATTTTTTCGCCACCTGAAAGCACCGAACAGGGTTTGTAGGCGTTGTCGCCGGGGAAGCCGAAACTGCCCAGCACCGCCGGAATATTATTGATCGGGAAATCCGGCGCACAAGCAGCTTTGACCGTGTCGTAAACGGTATTTTCCATCACCAGCAGATCGGCAAATTCCTGCGCCAGATAACCCGGTACGATATGATGCCCCAGCACCACGCGCCCCGCCTGGGGCTGGAGCTTGCCGATCAACAGTTTAAGCAGCGTGGTTTTGCCCATACCGTTGTAGCCCACAAAGGCGAGTTTATCACCGCAGGCGATCTCCAGCTCCAGATCTTTGAAGATCGTGCGCTGGCTGCCGGGATAGGCAAAGGTGATTTTTTCGAGCCGGGCCGCTTCGGTTCCGGCGTGAGGGGGATCGGGCAGCCGGAGAGTGCCTTTGCTGGCAAGATCATCCATCAAGACCACATCTTCCATGCGGTCAAGGGCCTTCTGCATACTTTTGGCGAGGGCGGCTTTGGTGCTTTTGGCGCGGAAACGGTCAATGGTGCGCTGCATTTGTTCCTTTTTGCGCACCTGATTCTGATACTGGGCATCAAGCACGGCAGAGGCGCGGGCGCGTTCTTTGCGGTAATAGTCGTAATTGCCGGCATAGCGGGTCACGGAGCCTTTGTTGACTTCCAGCGTAACATTGGTCAGGCGGTTGAGCAGAAAACGGTCGTGGGAAATCAGCATAAGCGTGCCATTGTAGCCTTTGAGAAAACGGCAAAGCCACTCCACCGCAGGTATATCCAGATAGTTGGAAGGTTCGTCCAGCAGCAGAACATCGGGGCGGGCGATCAACACTCTTGCCAAGGCTGCCCGCATCCGCCAGCCGCCGGAAAAACTTTTCAGGGGTTTGTTGAAATCATCGGACTTGAAGCCCAGCCCCGAAAGCGCCGCTTCGGCATCGCTTTTGAGCTGATAACCGCCCAGCTGCTCGAACAGACTTTGCAGTTCACCGTGACGGCGGAGCAGGCGTTCGTCGGAAGAATCGGGATTTTCCGCCATAACGTGTTCAATGTGCTTGAGTTCTTTGGCGGCATCGCGCAGCTCGTCGATGGCGTCGGCAGTATATTCCACCAGCGGAATATCCAAAACATCTGCATCCAGATTCTGATGCAGGCAGCCGATGCGCAGATCTTTGGGGGTGTTGACTGATCCGCCGTCGGGTTCCAGCTCGCCGGTAATAATGGCAAACAAGGTACTTTTGCCCGCGCCGTTGGCGCCGACCACGCCGACCCGATCGCCGGAATTAATGCGGAAACTGACGTTGTTGAGCAATACTTGTTCGCCGTATCCTTTGTAAATATTCAAAAAATCTATCATGTGCAACCCGAATTTTATGCTTTGATCTTACACTTCATATTAAGATACACTTGCAGCGGCAATTTGTCAAATCTCTGTTCCTGAAAGGCAGGGAGTTATTTTTATGCAAAAAATGTCAAAAAGAGGTGTTATAAATTAAGCAAAAAGCCGACTTTGTGCTATATTGCAGAAAGTGCGTTTTTTTCTTGAAAATTTTACCATAAGGAGATGGATTATGCAAGTACCGTTGTTGGATCTGGTTCCCCAGTACAAATCGCTGAAAAATGAATTTATGAAGGTGATGGAAGAAGTTTGCGATTCCCAGCGTTTTATTCTGGGCGATAAAGTCGCGGAATTTGAAAAAGCCGCCGCTGAATATTGTCAGACTCCTGACAGCATCGGCGTTACCAGCGGTTCCGATGCGCTGATCATTGCGCTGATGGAAGCCAATATCGGTGCGGGTGATGAAGTTATTACCTCCACCTTTACCTTCTTTGCCACCGCCGGAGCTATTGCTCGGGTGGGCGCTACCCCGGTTTTCTGCGATATCGACCCCGTAACGTTCAATATCGATGCCGATGCCGCCGCTGCCAAGATCACCGGTAAGACCAAAGCGATCATTCCCGTTCACCTGTTCGGTCAGGCGGCGGATATGGGCAAGATCATGGCGCTGGCGGAAAAACATAACCTGATCGTTATCGAAGACGCCTGTCAGGCGATCGGCGCCGAATACGAAGGCAAGCGGGTCGGCTCCATCGGTAACTTCGGCTGTTTCTCCTTCTTCCCCAGCAAGAATCTGGGCTGCTTCGGCGATGGCGGACTGGTGTCGGTGCGTTGTCCTGAACGGGCAAAACGGCTGCGGATGCTGCGCAACCACGGTCAGGGCGCTACTTACGTTCACAATATGGTGGGCGGGAACTTCCGTCTGGATGCGCTGCAGGCGGCGGTGCTTTCCATCAAGCTGCCGCATCTGGACAGCTGGAGCGAAGCCCGTCAGAAGAACGCTGCCGAATATGAAGAACTCTTTGCCGCTGCCGGTTTGAGCGGTAAGATCGTTACGCCCAAGGCGGCGCCTTACGCCACCCGCCACATCTACAACCAGTACAGTATTCTGGTCAAAGGCGGCAAGCGCGATGAACTCAAGAGCTATTTGCAGGCGAACAACATCGGCTGCGCGGTCTACTATCCGCTGTGTCTGCACTTGCAGGAATGTTTCAAGGATCTGGGCGGCAAAGTTGGCGACTGCCCCGTGGCAGAAGCGATTTCGGGTGAAATTCTGGCGCTGCCGATCTATCCTGAATCCACCCGCGAAATGCGCGAATATGTGGTCAGCACCATCAAGGCATTTTTTCAGGCGTAACAGCGCTGCAATATTGTAAAAATACGGAGAAAACCTGTGAGTAAACACCGCCATTCTGCCGAAGAATACAGCGAACACTTTAAGCTGGCTCAATACCGTCGGCTGCTGAAGTATTCTTTCAAGTATTGGAAGCGGCTGCTGATCGGTCTGATCAGCGGTTTGATGCTGGGCGGGTCGCTGCTGACGGGGCTGCTGATGCTGCCTGATATGGTCGAAGCGATCAACCCGTCGCAGAACGGCGGTACGATCAAGATCTCCGCCGAGGCATCGCGGGTGCTGGAAAAGATCAACAGCGATCCGCAGTGGCAGGGATACAGCCGGGATGAAAAATTGCAGGCGATCGAAATCGCCCTTGATCCCAGCAAAGGCACCGACGATCCGCAGCTGGCAAAGATGCTGGATAAACTGCGCAGTTATTCGGAGCGGTTCAATCTGCCGCTGGAAGTGCGTCAGAGCGATCTTTGCATAACCTATCCCAAGCGGGTGATCGTGCCGGTGGTGGATACTACAGGTAAACTGGCGTGGCAGATCTTTGCAATCTACGCAGGATTGTTTATCGTGGCATGGACGGTGAAGAATCTGGCAGGTTATATCAATCACTACTGTATGCGCTGGGTGGGGGCGATGGCGATTGCGGATATGCGCAACGAGCTTTTTGAGTCGCTGACCCGTCAATCGCTGGCATTTTACGGCGCCAACGATGTGGGCAAACTTATATCGCGCTGTACAACGGATACATCGGCAATCGAAAATGCGGTATCCGACTCCATTGCCGATATAACCCGCTGTCCGGTAGAGATAATCGTCTGCTTCAGCGCCATTGTCATTATCAGCATGGAATACGGCAATAATATGCTGCTGGTGGTGCTGATCGGCGGAATGATGCTGCTGATCGTGCCGCTGCTGCTGGTGACGCGCAAGATCCGCAAGATCTATCGCAACAGCTTCAAAAAGATCGCCGACGTAACTACGCGTATGCACGAAGTTTTTACGGGGATCATGGTGGTCAAGGCATATAATACCGAAGAGGAAGAACAGCAGAAGTTCCGCGATGCCAACCGCCGCTATATCAAAACAACGATCCGCGCCATGCGGCTGCAGCTGCTTACGGAACCGCTGATGGAAACGTTTTCGGTGGCAGGTTCGCTGGTATTTCTGGTCTACGCATACCGCAACGGCATAACGGTAACGCAGCTGTCGGCATTGATGGCACCTGCCATATTGGCGTATCAGCCGATCCGCAAACTTGCCAAACTGGTGACGTCGCTGCAAAAGAGTATGGCGGCAGCCGACCGCTACTTTGCAATGGTGGATACGCATATGGAACTGCCCGAAAAGCCCGACGGGGTCAAACTGGAAAAGTTTGAAAAATCCATTGAGTTCAAAGATGTGGTTTTCGGCTACGATCAGCGCAATATTCTTAACGGCATAAGTTTTTCGATTCCCAAAGGTTCGCTGGTGGCGGTGGTGGGTTCCACCGGATCAGGCAAGACCACGATCGCCAATCTGATCGCCCGTTTTTACGATGTGCGCTCCGGTTCGGTGGAAATCGACGGAGTGGATGTGCGGGATTGCGAGGTCAAAAGTCTGCGCAATCTGATCGGTATAGTCAATCAGGACCCGCTGCTGTTCAACACTACGATTGCCGAAAATATCGCTTACGGCTGCCCCGATGCCACCCGCGAAGATATTGTCAAAGCGGCGCGGGAAGCCAACGCCGAAGGGTTTATTGTTGACGGCCGCCATGCCGAAGGTTTTGATACGGTGGTGGGCGAAAAAGGTTTCAAACTTTCCGGCGGCGAAAAACAGCGCGTGGCGATTGCCCGGGCAATATTGAAAAATCCGCCGATATTGATTCTGGACGAAGCCACCAGCGCATTGGATACTGTTACTGAACGACTGGTGCAGAACGCGCTCAATCGGGTGATGAGCAACCGTACGGTATTTGCCATTGCCCACCGTTTGAGTACGATCCGGAACGCAAATATGATCATTGTGCTGGACAAAGGCAGGATCGCCGAATGCGGCACTCATGCGGAATTGCTTGAAATCAACGGTATCTACAAAAAACTGCACGATACTCAGTTTGACCGTAAAAACAGTGCTGAATGAACCGGCATAGCGGGGACTGGAAATCAACAGAAGATCTTCAGGAACGACAGTATGGAAAAAGATTTTTTGCACAAACATTTACAGCTGGAATCGCCGTCGGTGCATTGTATCGGGATCGGCGGCATCGGCGTATCCGCCATTGCTGAATATATGCTTGAAGCGGGTTTTCAAGTCAGCGGCAGCGACGAAAGTTATAACAGTAACTGCCGCCGACTGGAAGAACTCGGGGCACTTATCGCTCCTGCCGGGCATCGGGAAAGCAATGTTCCTGAAAACTGCGGCGCGGTGGTTTATACTGCGGCAGCATCAAATAACAACTGCGAACTTGCCAAGCTGCTCCGGCAGGGGGCAACGGGCTGGAAACGGGGCGAATTTGTCGGCGAGATCGCGCTGGCGTATCAGCGTGCAGTTATGATCACAGGCACTCACGGCAAGAGTTCAACCACGGCAATGCTGGGGTGGATCTTAACTTATGCGGGTAAAGACCCCGGTCTGCTGCTGGGGGCAAAATACAGCGACCAATCGCCGCGGGTCAGTGTCGGTTCGGGGGATATACTGGTTGCCGAAGCCGACGAAAGCGACGACTCGCTGGGGATGCTGCGGGGCGAATTGGCATTGATAACCAATGTTGACGGCGATCACGCGTGGACACCGCAGGCGGAAAAAAAGCAGCAGGAAATTCTGCAGCGCTTTGCCCGGGGGTTTAAGAATATAATCTTTATGGATTCTCCCCGCTGCACTCAGCTTTTCGGCGGACTTGCTGCTGCGCGGGCGCTGACTGCCGTTGAATACGCTGAGTACGAAAAGTTTGTGCCTGAATTTATGCTGGGGCACGAGCGGAGCAATGCGGTTCTGGCGCTGGCGGGAGCGGAATATTTGGATGTGGATTTGAGTATCGCCGCCGAAGCGTTGAAAAAATATCCGGGCATCGACCGCCGCTTGCAGGAAATTTACCGCTCGGCTGACGGCAGTATAACGGTGGTCAACGATTATGCGCATCACCCGACGGAACTGGCTTCCGCCATTGACGTGGTACGGGCGCGTTACGGGGCTGATTCGTCGCTGCTGGTGGTTTTTCAACCGCACCGTTATCAGCGGCTGCACCGTTACTGGGATGAATTTGTAGCGCTGCTGAGCCGTCCGGAGCTGACAGTTAAGATATTGCCGGTGTTTTCGGCATGGGAGTTTCAGTTTATAGATGCGCTGGACAGCCGCCAGCTGACAGATGCGGTAAAAAAAGCCGGCGGCAATGCGGAATTGCTTTCCGGAGATCATCAGCAGAACGCACTTGCTCTGGCAGCAGAAGTGCTTGAAAAGAAAGCTCAGGCGCCACTGACGGTGCTTATCGCCGGGGCGGGCGATGTGGAAAAAATGGTTTTACCGCTGGCGGATGCGCTTAAAAGCGGTTCGACGGGGGCATAAGGAGATAAAAATATGGCAGAATTCAGTAAATTGCCCGGCGGCAGCGAAACAATACTTATTGTAGATGACCACGAAACGATCTGGGATTTTCTGATCGAAGCGCTGCAGGAACTGGGTTATTCGGTACTGCTGGCGGAAAACGGTCTGGATGCGGTGGAGATCTTCCGCGAAAATCCCGGGGCGGTAGATCTGGTGCTGCTGGATATGATCATGCCCAAATGCGGTGGTCATCAGGCATTTTATCAGATTCGGGAGCTGGATCCCAATGCCAGAATACTGCTTTCCAGCGGATATGTTTCGGAGTCGGAAGTTCAGGATCTGCTGCGGCAGGGGGCGTGCGGATTTCTTTCCAAACCCCACCGCATAGCCACGGTGGCAAGGGCGATCCGCGATGCGCTGGACGGAACGGTTCAGCAGCCGTAAAAAAATCATATCAGGATGTTGCAGCAGGATATGAATAAAGGTACATTGTTCAGAGCTCATGCCGTCAAGAATGTTTTCGGCGGTGATTCCATAGCCCGCGTAGCCGGAGTGGTGGTATTCACCCCGGGAGTCATAGCCGGAGAAGATTACGTCGGTCGAGTGGTCAGCACCAGTAAGGACTATGTCCGCGCCGAAGTTGTGGAAATACTAAAAGCATCGCCCGAGCGCTGCTTGAGCAAGTGCAGCCCTTCGGGGCGCTGCCCCGGCTGCGTTTACAGTTTTATGAGCCATGCTGAGGAACAGCGCCAGAAACTCGGTCAGCTGCGGGATTTTATGCGGCCGCTGAACGTGGCGCCTGAAATGGTGCAGGGGTACAAGCTGGAGGAAGCTCCGGAAGAATTTTACCGCAACAAGATCCGTCTGACCATGCGCAAAGCCGGCGGCGAGGCGCAGTTGGGCTATGTTTTCCCCGATGGCAGGATGTACCCGTTGAGTCAATGCCGTCTGGCTTCGGAAAAGATCAATCAAAAACTCAGCGAATTGCTTGCCGATCCAGGATTTATACCTTCCATGCACGACCGTATGACCATAACGCTGCGGGAATCCGCCGACGGGGTCTTTTGTTTCCGCAACAACGCAGGCAAACGGCTTGCTCCGCTGCGGGAACAGGTGCTGGGAAGGGATTTCAAAGTGCCTGCCGATGGATTTTTTCAGGTCAACCAACATGGGCTTGATGCGCTGTGCAGTCTGGTCAAAACAGCGTTGGAAGAGCTGAAATGCAATTATTTTATAGATGCTTATGCCGGGAGCGGTTTATTCGGAGCTGTTGCTGCGGCTGCTCAGGTAAAGTATATTGCAGGGGTGGAGGAAGATGAAGCAGCGGGGAAAACAGCTGCGGAAAATTACCGTAATTTCGGGGCGGAAGAGTTTGATTTCCGCATTGGCGATGCAGCTTTGCTGCTGCCTGAGATCCTGTCAGCGGCGCCCGAAACAGCGGCGGTGCTTTTTGATCCTCCCCGGGCAGGTCTGGACGGTAAAGCGGTACGGGCGCTGAACAGCAGCAAGATCAGAAATGTGCTTTATGTATCTTGCCACCCGGCAACGTTGGTGCGGGATCTGGGGCGTTTTCAATACGGTGGATTTGCAATAGAACAGGTCAGATTGATCGATATGTTTCCGCGCAGCGGACATTTTGAAACATTTGTACAGCTCAAGCGATGATTTTATGCAACTCTCTCAGGCTTCTGTAAAATCAAACTTATCTTCGGCGGCCTTGTATTCAGGTCACCGCGACCGTATCCGACAGCGTTTTCTGCTCAACGGTTTTGACGGAATGCTGCCCTATGAAGTTATGGAAGCGCTGCTTATGCAGGTGATTCCCCGGCGGGATGTCAAGCCGTTGGCAAAACAGCTTATTGCCCGCTACGGCGGTGTGGCGCAGGTGTTGGATGTGTTGGAAAATACACCGGGATTGGGACGGGTATCCGCAATCGGGCTGAAGATGTTTCAGGCAGCGGCAGTTTATTGTTTGCAGGAAAAGTTCTGCCAGGCAGGCAATCTGCTGGATCGGCCCGAAACAACGCTGAATTTTATCCGTATGAAGATGGGCGCACTCAAGCACGAGTGCTGCATGGCGATTTTTCTTGACGCCCACCACCAGCTTATCGAGTTCTGCAAGATCGCGGAAGGCACGGTAAATTATGTATATTCCTACAACCGCAACATTATGGAGCTGGCGCTTACGCTTCATGCCAGCGGCGTGATAATAGTGCATAATCACCCATCGGGGGTGTGCGAGCCGTCGGATAAAGATATAGAATCGACCGTTTTGCTGGGGGTGGAACTGGAGCGGATCGGCGTGAATCTGCTGGATCATTTTATTGTCAGCCGCGATACGCATTTCAGTTTTGCCGCCGCCGGATTGAGTTTGACCAGTTTGCCGGAGGTTGAGAAAAAATGAGCATTAAAGAACCGGAAAACAACGGTATTGCCGCGCCGCAGCGGGCAGAATTTGTCGGCGAAATAATCCTGCTGGCAAGAGAGCTGGAGCAACAGCTGCATATATTGTGCAATTCCGATGCGGCAGGACTGCATAATCTGACCAATCTGGCGGGAGCTATGCTCAGCGTGAGTACGCAGCGGCGGCTGCACTATATTGCCGCCATACGCAATCAGGCCGCCCACGAAGCAGATTTTTCGTTGAGCAGCGAAGAATTTGCCAATTACCGTACCAGCGTTGAACAGGTCAAAAGCGAGCTGACCGCGCTGCTTGGGCAAATGCCGGAAAAGGCGGATGCAGAATCGGAAGATCAAACGCTGAAAATCGAGGTGGAAGAAGAACTTTACGAGAATATTCAGCAGAAACTTGCGCTGCTGGGCTATCTGCCGCTGGCGGGGTTGATCTATTCGGCATATTTGCTGCTGGCGGCGTTGTTCGGGCAGTTTTTTACGCTGCTGGGGGTGCTGGTCTATATTTGTTCGGTGATTCTGGCAGTCAGGGGAATTGATTCCGATCGGGGATTGCTTTATGTGGCACTCTTTTTTCTGAGCGCAGTCTATCTGATAACTGCGGTGCTGGGGCTGAAAGCACCGCCGATACGGAAGATACCCAAAATTATCTGGCTGCTGCCCGGAATCAACATCATTTACTTTGTATTGCGCTGGATAAAGCATCTGCCCTGGGGCAAACTGCTGCTGTCGGCGGCAACGCTGACGGCTTTTGCCGTCGGAATAATTCTGCTGGGAAAAAAGATGACTTCATGGGGCATATTGCTGCTGGCGTGCAGTTACGCAGGCAGTATAACTTCCAGCTGGCTGTGGGGAAAAAAGCGCGATGAGTAACCCGTTCAAACCCGAATTGCTCGCCCCCGCCGGCAATCTGGAAACGGCGGTGGCGGCATTCAGCGCAGGCGCCGATGCAGTTTATCTGGGACTGGGCAAGTTCAACGCAAGAAACCGTGCGGAAAATTTTCAGGTTGCAGATCTGGCGCGGCTGATAAGTTTTGCCCATCAGCGGCAGAAAAAAGTCTATGTAACGCTGAATACATTGATAAACGAAAGCGAATTGCCCGAATTGCTGACTTTGCTGGGAACGGTATCGAATCTGGATATCGACGCATTGATCGTGCAGGATCTGGCGGTGATCTATCTGGTGCGCAAATACTTTCCGGAAATAACGCTTCACGCATCGACCCAAATGAATATACATAACTCCTGCGGAATCGCGGCGCTGCGGCTGCTGGGGGTAAAACGGGTGATTCTGGAACGGCAGATAACGCTGGAAGAACTGCGGATCATTGCCGGAAATGCCAACGGTATGGAGCTGGAGGTTTTTATTCACGGATCGTTGTGTTTGAGTTTGTCGGGGCGCTGTCTGATTTCCAATTACGCCGAAAAGGCTTCGGGAAACCGCGGAATGTGCCGCCAGCTCTGCCGCAGAAATTACCGGACCGGGGAGAGTTCTCCGCCGGCGGCGCTGCTTTCGCCGAAAGATTTGCAGTTAATGGAAATGCTGCCGGAGTTTGCCCGTTTGAAGATCGCTTCGCTGAAAATCGAAGGGCGGCTGCGGGGACCTGATTATGTGGTGCCTGTAGTGAAAGCCTACCGTCAGGCGCTGGATTCGATGGGCGACAAAGTGCCGGAAGAGTGCGTGAATATGATCCGCCGTACCGTTTCGCGGCCTGCTTCCAACGGTTCGCTGGAAGGCTTCGGCAATATGATCGCGCCTGAGCCGCAAGCGGTTTTCGGCCGCTGTGCAGGGGTGATCCAGGCTGCGGGGGAACGGGGTATAAGCGTAAAACTCAGCGACCGGATCCATCTGGGGGATAAACTCCGCATCGTCAGCAGCAGCAATTCCAGTCTGGCGGGCTTTGAACTTACCGGGCTTTGGTGTAAAAATTCCCAGGTATCGGCAAGCGGGGCAGGCAGCACGGTTTTTATTCCGGGGCGGTTCCCGTTTATGGAAGGCAGGAATTATTTGTACAAGATCGGCGAAAACGGCTATGACTTCAAGCGTCAGGCTGCCGCGCTGCCGCCGGGAAATAAAGAAGTCAAGCTGGATATTCTACTGGATGATACAGGTTTTTGCATTACTGCGCCGGACTTTCCGCAATTTGAATTTCACAGCGAAACGCTGAGTCCCGCCCGCAGCTGCGCGTTGAGTAAAGAAGATATCCGCGACGTGTTCACTATTGCCGAGGGGCAATATCGCGGCAAGGTAAATTCATTGCAGATAAAAGGCGAGTGGTTCTGCGCCAAAAGCGTACTTAAAAAGCTCAAAAAGGAGCTGTTTATTGCATTGATGCCCCATTTGCAGAACAATACAGCTGCAATACGCGCCAGTCGGGTCATGCACCGTTTTTACCGCGATTACGCCCAATGGAACGCCCCGGCTGACTTGCCGGCAGCGTTAAGTCCTGAACAAGCTATGCTGATTTCAGGATTTATTGCCGAAGGCGATCTGCCGCGCTGGTATGAGAAATTGAAACGCGCCAAAGCAGCAGGTCAAAAACATTTTGCCGTGGGCGGACTGCACGGGATCATGCTGCTTAAAGAGGTGTTCGGCTCGCTGGAAAAACTTTATATAAATGCTGTTTATCCGCTGGCAGTGAGCAATTCGGCGGCGGCACGGCTGCTCAAACAGTTTCAGCTTGACGCGTTGGAGCCGTGGGTGGAACTGCCGCAGGACGAGGTGGAGAAATTGCAGGCACATTCGCCGCTGCCGCTGACGGAACCGCCGCCGGATCGGGAATTGCTGGTGACGCGACTGCCGCTGAAATTTAAAAGATTGCTGGATAAAAACGGCAGCGCCTATCGGGTCGTATTTGATCCTGCAGAAAAGCTGACCCGGATTTACGGAGCAGCTCCCGCGCTGGAGATATTCCGCAACCGCAGCGCGGAGAGTGATCCGATCGGGCAGGAGCATTTGAAAAAAAGCTGAAAGCTGTAATAGATAGAATATTTTCTTTAACTGAAGGTTATTATGGAACTTGCTGTTACACGACATTGGAAACTTAATCTGGCGATGATGTGGTTTTCGCAGCTGATGGTGATGACGGGATTTGCAGCGCTGATGCCGTTTATTCCGCTGCTGTTCAAAAATCATATCGGGATCACCGATGAAGGCGAATGCGGGCTTTATGTATCTTACTTCAACGTGGCAGGTTCGCTGGCTTACACGCTGTTTATTCCGATCTGGGGGATGCTCTCCGACCGTTACGGCGTTAAAATAATGCTGCTGCGGGGAACTTTCGGTACGGCGCTGATCTTTCCTTTGATGGGTTTTGTCCACAGCGCATGGCTGCTGATTGCGCTGCGGTTTATTACGGCAGCGTGTGCGGGAACCACGGCGGCGGCGCAGACTTTGATCGTTAAAAATACGCCCGACAACAAGATCGGATTTGCGCTGGGAGTGTTCAGCACCGCATTCTGGAGCGGCGCGATGCTGGGCAATGTGGTGGGTGGATTACTGGTGAACTATTTCGGTTATGCCAGCACCTGTATTTTCTGCGGAGTGCTTTACTTTATCGGCGGGGTGTCGGTGCTGTTTGCCCGCGAAGACTGCAAACCAACTTTGCGGGTAAAGCGTACTTCCGGCTGCGTCAGCGGGAATGGGATATGGAGTTTTCTGCCCCATTTGACCACGGTGGTCTGGATAATGCTGCTGCTGTTTGCAGTCAACGGTTTTGTCCGCAGCTTTGAAGCGGCATATCCTGCAATGTTGATCGAAAAGATCACCGGTTCGGAAAAAGCGGCGTACTGGACAGGGATCATCAGCGCTTTTGCTGCAGTCGGCTCGATGATTTCGGGGGCGCTGTTCGGGTATCTCTCTGATCGGATGGATGCGCGGAAACTGCTGCTGCCGGCGCTGGCGGTAACGGCGCTGATGCTGCTGCTGCAGGGGGCGGCGGAGTCGCTGCTGGCTTTCGGCGCGGGCAGAACGCTCATGTGTGTGGCGGGCGGTGGTATCCAGCCGGTTTTTCAGAAGGCGCTCTCCAGCATTACCCCCAACCGCAAACGGGGGACGGTTTTCGGTTTATCCAGCACATTTAACGGAATCGGCACGATTGCGGCAGCGTTTTGCGCCGGCGGCGTGATCTATCTGGCGGGTACGCGGGCGGTATTTTATACGGCGGCGCTGCTGACGGCGATTTTTATACCCGTATCGCTGGGGCTTTTCAAAAAGGTTCAGCGCAGTCCGTTCTATCACAAAAAGTAAATTCTGTTGAGGGATAAAATTTTTTATATAAGGATCTGATAATGATTTTACAGGGTAATATAACAACGCCGGATGCCTGCGGTTACGGGCGTTTGGAAATTTGCGGCAATAAAATATCAGCGGTTGAAATTCAAGGTGATTGCCGCAGCGGAGCCGATTGGATACTGCCCGGATTCATTGATGTACATCTGCACGGTATCTACTACGGCGATGCCACCGTCGAGCAGGTGCATTTAATGGCGGAACAAGCTCCGCAGAGCGGTCTGACGGCGCTTTGTCCTGCCATGGCTTCGGACTCGGCAGAAAATATGCTGGATTTTGTTAAAAAAGTGCGCAGCATAGTCGAAAATCCCGCCGCCGGCAGCGCCCGTATGCTGGGCAGTCATCTGGAAGGACCCTTTCTGGACTACTCTCACAAGGGAGGCATGAACGAAAATTTTCTGCGGCAGGTGGATTTGCAGGAAATCCGAAACTGGCTGGATGTTGCCAACGGTACGCTCAAAATTGTGACGATCGCTCCCGAACTGCCCAACGGTTTGCAGGCAACAGAGCTGCTCCACCGCGCCGGGGTGCGGGTTTCGGCAGGGCATACGGCAATGCCGCCGTCGCTGACGGCAGATTTTGTCCGCTGCGGCGGCAGCTGCATTTGCCATTTGTTTGATACTTTTGACGGCAGAGAAGTTGATAACGGCGTATCGGTTCCCAATCTTGCCGACGAAGTGCTGGTCAACGACGATTTGTTCATCGAACTTATTACCGACGGCATCCACGTTCCGCCGACTCTGGTCAAGCTGGCGATCCGCTGCGCCGGATCATGCCGCGTTATCGGTATAACCGACAGTATGTGCGGTACCGGATTGCCCGACGGAGCTTACCCCATGACCGATGCCGGGCGGGAATTCGTGCTTAAAAACGGCGATGTCTGCCGATTGAAAGATGATCCTGATATCATTGTCGGCTCCTGCCTGACCCAGAATCAGGCATTTTTCAACCTGACCGAACGCTTCGGCTTTGACAGCATTACTGCCGCCAGAGTGCTGAGTACCAACCCTGCCTGCTATCTGGGGCTGGGCGACAGTTGCGGTCAGCTGCGGGAGGGATTTACTGCCGATATTACCGTACTGGGCAGCGATAAACTTACAGTCCGCCAAACGATCATTGACGGCGCGGAAGTGTACAAAGCCTGAAATATACGCCAAACAGCTTTTAGCTTTGTCCGGTAAAAAACGGACCTGTTGCAAAACAGTTTCGCAACAGGTCCGATCTATTTTACAAGAGCTCTGCAAATTTACGTTTGCAGTTGCTTAACAATTAATTACGACTCGCAGATTGCAATTTCTCTCACCGGTGGAGTAACTTCGCCCGGGTGCTTGTATTTATCCACATACTTATCCAGCTGGACTTTCAGGTGGTCGATGGCTTCATCAATGGCTTTGTAAAGATCCAACGCGGCTCCTTCGGAGACCATCTGCTGCTTTTTCACTCCGGCGCAGATCCCGACTTTGGCTTGATGGTTCTTTTCGATTTCCATAGTTACCCGGACACTGGATACCTTCAAATTGGGGTAGTAGGTGAACAGCGCTTCGATCTTGTCGGAGGTGTTGCTGCGGATAAGGTCGGTGACTTCAAAGTGACGTCCGGTAATGATGATTTGCATAGTCTCTCCTTCCTGAAATTATGCGTTTGCTGCAGATTTTCAGCCTCTGCCAAAGGTTTGAAGCTCTGCACAATGCTAATGTTCCACGCATTTGAGCAAAATGCAAATAAAAGAGGAAATTTTTTTTGATATTTATTTTTGAGCAGAAAATGGCAATATTCAATACGGCGGTATATATTAATTTTTCATATACTTTCAGAGGAGCAGCGGTATGACTTTTCAAGATTTTTGGCAACACAATATCAATCAGCAAGATTCGCCGCTGAAAGCTGTTTTGTTCGATGTGGACGGCACGATCATTTCCGGCCGCAAACTTATGCCGGGGGCGGATAGAGCGATAAAATTTTTGCGCGAACAAGGCACGCCTTTTCTTTTTCTGACCAACGACAGCTGCAATTCTTCCGAACAAAAGGCCCGTTATATGCAGCTTAACGGTGCCGACGTGCGGCCCGAAGAAGTTATTTCCTGCGGTCATGCGCTGAGCGATTTTGTTGAACAAAATAATTTGCGCGGCAGCAAAGCATTTATAATGGGCGAACTCGGCAGACCCTCTTATGCCGAAGCTGCCGGGTTGATCCCCTGCAGCAATATTGAGGAGATCGACGAATGTGAATTGGTAATTGCCGGCGAAGGCTATTTTAACTGGCACGATGTTTTTCACGCGGTGTTTAACTATTTTATTGCTCACCGCAGCGCCAGACTGGTGGTGGCAAATCCCGACAGCTACTGGCCCAATTCGGCAACGGGCAAATTGGGCATCGGCGCGGGGGCGCAAGCCAGGTTTATTGTCGGCTTGCTGGCGGAAATGAAGATAGATATTGAGTTGATCTATCTGGGCAAGCCTTATCCGGCGATCTATTTTTATGCGCTGAAAAGGTTGCAGGAAGATTTCAATATGCCGCAGTTGAAAATCGGCGAAGTGCTGATGATCGGCGATTCGCTGACTTCGGATATTGCGGGGGCGCGGAATATAAATATGCCCTGCGCGCTGGTGATGACCGGGATCACTACTGCGATGCTGTTGGCAAAAACCGCACCGGAAAAACATCCTGAGTTGATATTCGATACATTGAGTTGAGTTTTTTCAGCGATATTAAAACTGAAAGTGGTGTGTTTATGAAAAAACAGATTTTTGTAGTGTTGGGTTTATTCTGCGGAGTGCTGACTCTGGCGGCAGCGGAGTACAGTCGGGTCTTTAATATGAGTATCCAACTGCCCGAAAAGTATAACCAAGCGGAGCTTTTTGCTGCGCAGGAGCTGGAGCTGCACCTTAAAAAGATTTTTTCTGCTCCCGCCCGGCTGAATGGTCAGCAGCCTGAAACGATCACCTTTTACGTCGGCATTTCTGACGCCGTCCGCCGCGGGGGATTCGAGCCGGTGGCGGCGGAGAAGCTGGCGGGCAAATTCGGCATCTGCCGCCGCGGCAATGATTTTCTCTTTTACGGCGAAGATACTCCCGATGGCGATATCGAGCGGCTCAAGGATAAGTTCGGCACTCTTTCGGCGGTGGAGTATTTTTTGCAGAAGTATCTGGGAGTAAAGTTCTTTCTGCCCGGGGAAAAAGGGATAAAATATCTTCATAACGTTGAAATCGTTTTCAATGCCGATGCCGATTACCCCAACCCCAGCTACGAGGTGCGCTGCTTTCAGCGGATGGCAAAAGATGTTACTTTGAGCGAAGGTTCGCTTTTTTTCCGTCGCCGGCTGGGGGCAGTTCCGGAGTATGCCGCGCACGATTTTTACTACGACTTTCTGGGGACGTGGAACAAGCGTTTCAAGCATAAGCCGGAAATGTTTGCTTTGCACGAGGGCAAGCGTATCTGCGGCAATTATCCGCGCCACTTCCCCTGCCTGAGTCACCCTGACGTGATCCCCCAGATCGTCAGCGATGTAACTCAGGCCATGGAAAAGAATCCCAAGATCAGGACGATCCGCTTTTTCTGCGATGCCCCCGTCAAGGGCTGCGAATGTGATTCCTGCGTAAATTCCCCGGTCGGCAAGCTGACTCAAGGCTCCGACAGCAGCGAAATAGTCTACTCGCTGTTGTGTAAAGTGGCGCGGGAGCTGCAGAAAAAAGATCCGGATCTCTGGTTCCATACTCACACCAAAGGTTCATCTTACTATCAGGTGCCGCGCACCGAAAAATTGCCCCCGAATGTGGTGATCTTTATTCTGACCAGCCAGTTCCAGCCGCCCCGTCTTGAGGATGTCAAACCCTTGATCGATATGTGGCGCAACGCAGGGGCTACGGTCATGCTCAAGGCTTATCCGCGGGCGCCGTGGATGAAGGATTATCCGATTATGAATCCGCACCGTATTGCGGGTTTTTTCAAGCTGTTTCAGGGGTTGTCCAAAGGCTCGGTCATGGTGGAGGGTCGCCCGAACATACCTTATGTGTTCAGCGCGTTGAACAACTACGTCCACAGCGCGGTGGTCTTTGATTCCTCCGTCGATGTGGACAAACTGGTGACGGAATTCTGCTGCCTGACTGCTCCCGAAGCCGCCGCCGAACTGGAAGATTTTTATAATGCAATGGAAAAATTGCTGGAAGATGCTGTATTTACTGCCGAACCGCTGCGCAACTGCTACTTGAGTTTCAGGCTGAAGACTCCGCGGGAACACTTGAACCGCGCATTGGCAAAGGCGCCTGAAAATGAGTTTTTGCAGAAACTTTCCGGCGAATTTGCCCGCTTTGAAAAAATTTCCGCCGCCGAATCCCCCAAGATCGGCAGCGAGGCGGAACTGAAGGAAATTTACAATAGTTTTGAGCGCAAAAAAGCGCCGCTGACGCTTTCGGAACAAGCCGATCGCTCCGAACTGCTGCCCTTTTCCATCTACTTTGACTGGCAGAAAAGTTTTGCTGCAATCTCCCGCCGGGACAATCAGCTGAAGATCAATATTACCTGCCATGAGAATACGATGGCAAAACTCAAAACTTCCTGCAAAAACAATCATCAGGGCCCCGTGTGGAACGATGACTCGGTGGAAGTCTTTATCACTCCTGCCGATAAACCGCAGCCTTACATCCAGCTGGTGATAAATCCGCTGGGGACTTATCGGGTGATGTATTGCGATGAAAAGGGCAAAGTTACCGATAAGCGCGACTTTGATTTTGCCGTTGATGCCGTCAGAAAAGCGGATTCGTGGCAAGTTGATATTGCAATACCTTTCCGCTCGCTGGCGCCGTTCAAAAAAGATAACGCGGTGAATCTGGGCGTTTACCGCAACCGTCCAGCCCGGGGCAAAGACAACACCCAGCAAAGCGGTATCCAGAAGCCCCAAGGCAACCTTTTCAAAGACGCATCGGGCCATTTCCGCGTGAATTTTTAAGGAAACGCTCTGTTCCCAGTAAAGGTCGGTACTTGAGGCAAAGGGAAAGAACCGATCCGGTAAAAGGTTTTTTCCCTCTTCCCCAAGTCCAACTATCAACCTTTATCGGCAACAGAGTTGATTGCAAAAATGAACGGCTTGCGGGCATTTTACTGCGGCAAATCAAACTCCCGCCTGAGTTGGACGAGTTTTTCTTGCGGAGAGTTTACCGGCGTGCGGGCAAATTGTTCAGGATGAGTGTTTTCAAGGTGATGGCAAAATTTCAGAATAAAGAATCCATCGCAATAGATTTGCAATGCCATCAGCAGTTTTTCCCGTACTTTCGGGGTGTTTTTTACGATTTTCTGCCAGGTTGAGCTGAAATTCTGATCTGCGAGAAAAACCTGCAGTTCAGGCGGCGCCAGCGCGCCTATATCCGCAGCAAGTTCTGTTAGATCAGCCTGATCGCAGCGGCAGAAAAACTCCCGCAGCAGCTCAAAACACTTTCCGTTATACAGCATTAATTCTTCGCCGGCAAGCTGTTTGGCAATGGCAGGCCCGGTACCGAACGGAACCCGTTCCGAGAGTCGCCCCGCGGGATGGACGCAGCTGTTTTTTATGATCGTTACCATTCCTGTTTTGCGCAATGCCTGCAGAAAGTAGAAGTCTTCGCCCGCCGCATGACGGCGCATTCCGCCGCAGCGCACATAGCCTTGCGCGGTGCAGACAAATGCCGAGCCGATGGTCCAGAACCCGTATATCGAACCGCTCCTGCGCAGTTTGGCGGCGTAGTCCAGCAGGAATACTTCGTAGCGCATAACCGCGCTGCGGAGCGCACTATCAAGTTCGTCAACGCGGTGTTCAAAGTTATACACCGCTCCCGCCGGTGCAGGATCATTACGGAAGCACTCAAAGGCGGCGGCAAAGTAGTTTTGCTCGACAGAGGTATCGGCATCCAGCGAAAAAAGCAAGCGGTCACGATCCGTCACTTTGCCGTCACTTGCGCTTAAAATGCCGTCAAATCCGATTTTTCGGGCGTTGCCGACGGTGCGGTATTTTGCGGGTATCTCTTTATCAGTCAAGTCGATAAAGAATAATTCCTTGCCCGGGATCAACCCTCCGTCATATTTTCCGTCATTTCTGCGCAGCGAGGCAAGCAATTCGCGGTTCGCATTTCTGGCACGAATCCCGGCATGAGCGGGTTCGTTGATTACCAGCAGCACGGCAACCGGTTCGGGAGAGTATTGCAGCGCCTGTTTTATCGAAGTAAGCGCCGCGGCAATGTGGTCATTTTCGTCAAATACCGGGATCACCGCTGCATGGCGGATCAGCACGTTGCCGGGCATTGCCGGTTCCAGCGGCCATGGTATCGGGTTGCGTTTTATATAGCTTGAAAAACTCACCTTAATTATCTTTCAGCAACAGCAGCGAGGGCAATCCCGGCAGTTGGAAGTGTGTCATAAAACTTTTTACGGCAGGATCGTTGAGCCGTTCCGCCTGAAAACGGATCACCTTTATATTGGCTTGTTTCAGCGCTTGCTGCACTTTTTCCGTGGCAAGGACTTTTTCCAGAGCAGTACAATTTTTGCACCAGCTTGCCCAGCAGTCGATCAATACAGATTGCTGCTGCTGCGCGGCAGAATCCAGTTCGGCAGCCAGCCGGTCGATCTCCTGCTGCTGGTCAAAAGCGCCCGAACGCAGATTCCAGCCCAGATAGCCGTAGTAAAGCGCCATCAACAGAATAAATACGCCGAAAATCTGTTTGACCCGCACCATCCAGCTGCCCGGCGGCGGCAGCACCGATAAACCCGCCCCCAACAGCGGCCACGGCAGCGCCATGGCAAGCCCCAGGGCAAAGGGCAGAAAAATCGCCCAGGTGCTGCCTTCGCTGTAAAGTTTGCCCGCCAGCACTATCACGCTTATCACCACAGGCGCCACGCAGGCACCCGCCAGCAGCGCCGATACTGCGCCCATAGCCGCAGCACTCAAATCGGCGGCAATGCCGTTGGCGGTGGAGTTGAATTTGAAAAAATTGCCGAAACGGCTCAAATCCAGTTCGTAAACCCCCAGCATACCCAATCCCAGCAGCGCAAAGACCGCCCCGATGATCCAGTTGAAAATTGCCGAACTGTTCAAGCTGCCGAAGCTGCTGCCGCTTAATGCCGCCGCCGCCCCCAGCACGCCGTATGCCAGCGTTATACCCAGCGCGTATGCTGTTCCGCGGCGGAACCCGCGCCAGCGGCTGGAACAGCCGCTGCCTGCCCCGATGATCGCCAGATTCACGGGGATCATCGGCAGGACGCAGGGCGTAAGATTCAGCCCCAATCCGCCCAGCAGCACCAGCAGCACGATCCCCCAGCTTGAAAGCGCGGTAGCTGCCTCTTTTGCATCATTGGCGGTCTGAACTGTTGAGGTGTCAGATCGGATAAATTCGCACAGCGATTCGGCATCGGTCAAGCCTGACAGCTGATTCTGCAAGGTAAAGTGACTCAGCGCCCGGCGCAAATTTTCCGGCATCGCCGCTGCTTCCGCAATATTCACCACTGGATCTGCCGCCGCTGCCGCTTCCTGATTGGTTTGCCAAAGCTGCAGTGTTTCGGGCATCAGGCAAAGGTCGCCGCCAGATGCCGCACCTTTGATACAGCCCTGAAACTCCACGTCAATAGCTTCAATCTTGCCGTTGCAGCGGAAAATCCACCGGTGTCTGCCCGCTGGATAGATCGATGTATCATCATCGCCTTTAACTGAAACGGGTTTTTCCAGCAGTTCTATGCTGCCTGAACTTCGGATATTTACTGCAACAGCGCTTTCGTAAAGGTAGCAATTCTTTTTTACTGTGCAGACTATTTCTGCTGTATTGGTACTTCCGTCAGGCGTCACACTGCATTGCCAGACAAAGTTATCCTGCGCGGCCGTCAGCGGGCTGCTCCACAGCAGCAGCAAAGAAAATATAAGTAAATACAGCGGATTTTTCATAATAAAGGGAATTATTTTTTCTTAAAGCCTTTGAATCTCTTGAGATAGCTTTCGGGATCGCTTTTGCCGCCGAACCCGACTTTTTTATCCAGCACCTTGCCGTCGGGAGTCAGCAAATAAACGGTGGGAAATCCTTCTACGGAATATTTTTTGACAATTTCCTGCGCGGCGGATTTTTCGCTTTCGCTCTGCGCTCTGCGACGGGGAAAATCTGCTTTGAGCAGCACTAAATTTTCATTTGCCAGCTTGGCAAAGTCCTTATGCGACAGCACTTTCTTTTCCAGATTCATGCAGGGCGGACACCAATCCGAACCCGTTGCCAGCAGCAGGATCTGCCGCTGAGTTGCCTGTGCTTCTTTCAATGCGCTGTTCAGATCGCTATGCCATTTGACCGATTTATTCTGCTCGATTTTCTGCTTTTTCAGGACAGCTTTTTTATCTGCCGCGTTGGAGTCGTGTGCAATAAAAACACAGAACAATGCCAGCAGAGCCCAAATGATGTTTTTCATTTTTTTCCAACCTTTCCGGGCTTATGCCCATATGTTTATGATTAAAAACGATAAAAATTTGTTCAACGCTCGCGGTAGAAACAAATCGAATTGCAGCGCGGACAGCGGGTGACGTTGGTATTTTCGGGCGCAATAAAACTTATGTGACACCCCGGGCAGTTCAGCACCCGCCGCGAATTGCTCTTCCAGCTGTATGCCCGATTGCGCCACAGCTCCCGCGCCCAAAGTATGGCAATGGTGCAAAAACAGAGCGCCAAATAGAAAAATATTCCGTTAGAGTAGGTCAAATTGATCATAATTGCTGCTCCCTGATCTTACCTGCTGTCGGTGTTTTCTGCCAGACAAAAGCTATTTCGCCTGACAAGTTTTCATCCAGCGCCATGCAGCTGCGGATGATCTTGGCGGCGAGTTCATCCAGCTGCGGCACTCCGCAGCCAGTCAGCAGTTTTAACCTGTCGCCGACGGTATGCACTTGCGGGGTGTTTTGTACATAGATTACAGTTGTTGCCGCATTTTCGGGGACTTCCGTTACATTTTCCCGAACCAGTTTTTCGGCGGCAGGAAAACTTTTGCCGTTCAACCAGACTGCCGCCGTTTTGTAACTTGCCGCAGTTGTGTTGTCAGGCCAATACAGCGCCAGCACCCGCTTGTGCGAATCCTGTATCGGCGTTGACTGCGGCGCCTTCAGCGGCGATGGCTCGCTCAGACGCAGCTGCATCGGCAGGTCTTCAGGAATCGGATGCACCGCAAAATTACGGATGATCGAGCTGGCACCACTTTGCTTATCGGCAGCGATTATCAACGCCGGATCGTGATTTTCCAGCCATTGCGCCAAATTTGCATTTTCCGGTCTGGCAAGGTCGATACTGCCCAGTTTGGGCAGTTCATCCGCCAGTTGGGCATCGGGCAAATGCAGCGGACGGAACAGCCCCAGCAGCGCCAGATGCACCAGCAATGCGGTCACGATTCCTGCCCACAGACAGTTGTTGTTTTTCCGCGATTTGGTTTGCAGTTTCTTCCAGCTCCAGGACATTTTCCGCTTTGCTCCTGCCAATATTTATCACTCGCCGGAAGCCGCAAATGGCTCCTGACCATGCGTCGAACCTTTTTCCGACTGACCGGTTGCCAGAAATGCGGAAAGCCCGAATCGTGCGGCAATGGTCATTACCTCGGTAACCGCAGCGTGGGTCGTGTGGGCATCGGCACGGATGATCACCATTTTCATATCGCTCTGACGGCTGACTGCCGACATCTCTTCCGCCAGTTGATCCATATCCAGAGGTTTATCGTTGAAATAAAGCTGTGTGCCGCCGTCTGGCAATGCAGCAATGGTGATGATAAACCGTTCCAGCCCGGTGCGCATTCTGCCTGTATCAATATTCGGCAGCGTTACCTCCACTCCCGACAGCTGCATGAATGGCAGCGACAGCACCAGAAAGATCAGCAGCAGAAAAAATACATCCAGAAACGGCGTGCAATCGGGCCGCCCCCGATATGCCTGCAGCCGCGGAGCATATTTGCGTTTGTAGAATATTTTATTGGTCATCGCGATTTCTCCTCACGACAGATTTACTGTTCGGCGTCGGCGTCGTTACGTTCAAAAAATGCGCTGATTTCGGACGCGGCTTTTTCAATATCCAGCGTGATCGCATTCAGCCGCGCGTGCAGATAGTTGTACGATGTGTAGCAGAAGATCGCCACCGCCAGCCCGCTGGCAGTCGTTATCAATGCTTTGTTCACCGCCTGCGCCAGTTCCGTTACCGACAAATAGACGCTGGCAGTTGCGTGTACTGCCTGAAACGCCTCCATCAGTCCCAGCACCGTACCCAGCAATCCCAGGAGCGGCGCAATATAACCGATCGTGCCGAGAATGTTCAGATGCCGTTCCAGCCGTGCCACTTCGTCCAGACAGGCGCCGGAAATGGCGTTATCCAGCTTTTTTTCGCCCCGCTGATGGGCAAGGATCGCGGCGTTAAGCACCATCGGAACCGGCCCCGGCGTATTGTCGCACAAGGTGATCGCTTCCACATAGCCATCCCGCCGCAGCACGTTGAACAAACCGGTTATCAGCTCGCCCACATTGATCTGTTCGCGGTGGAACTGAAACCACTTTTCCAGAAAGATTATCATTGCTGTAAGGCTGCAGAACAATATCAGCCACATCACCGGGCCGCCATCGGAGATCATTTTCATAAAAAGCATATTTTTACCTCGCTGTATATATTATTGCCGATTCCCGCCAACAGTGCTGTTGACAAGTTCAAGCTGTTTTTTGATATCTTCTCCGGGCAGGGAGAGTTCCTGCGCCGCTTTCAGCAAGCGGAGCGCTTCGCCGCGCAATTCCAGTAACTGTTGTTCATCGGGGGCAGATTTGATTGCGCTGTAGAGCAGTTTCAGCGCCATATCCAGCGCTTTGGCGCACCATTGCGTCGGGTAGTAACGCGCTTCGCGTTTCGCCAGACAGGCGCGGTAGATTATTTCGCGGCAGCAGCGCAAAGAGCCCGCTTCATCGCCCGCAGCGCGCAGACAGCACGCAAGTTTGTACAAACTCTGATAGAACAGCCCCGTCGGCAGATTTTCCGTTGCCAGCAGCGTTTCGCAGTTCTTCTGCGCCAAAAGCAAATGCTGCGTCTGCCGGGTGCGGTTGTAGAGCGCATAGGCTGCGTCCGCAGCACGGGCAATGCAGCTGCTGGTAAAAAGCGCATCTTTTGACCGTTCCTGCGCCTGTTTGAACGCGGCAAGTGCCCCCGCGTAATCGGCAAGCGACATTTTTAAATCGCCCATCAGGAAAAATCCCTGCGGTGCAATGGCAGAATCGGCGTAACGGCTGGTCAATCCTGCCAGAACTTCCTGCATATGCAGGTGATCTTTAAGCTGACCGTAAAGCAGCGCCCGTTCGTAAAGTATTTCCGGCATCAGCTCGGCGTGTTTGGCGGCGTAGAGTTTTTCCACGCTTTCCATAACTTTCAGCGCCTCTTCGCAGCGGTTCTTTTGCCGCAGCCAGCTGCTGTTGAGGAATTTGCCCGAAATGGTGTATTTGCTGTCAACATATTGACTTTCCAGCTGGGCAAGCAGCTTGACCGCTTCGGCTTCCTTATCCGCCGCCAGCAATTCGGTCAACGCTTTGTAAAGGGCGTTGGCGGCACGTTCGCCGGGGAATTTTGCTGCATACTGCATAAAAATTTCTGACGCGTTGCCTGCCTTATCGGCAATGGCAAGTTCTCCTGCGCGGAAAAGGGCGTCGGGTGCTTCGGCTGCTTGCGGATATTTTTCCGCAAATGCCAGATAGCATTTGACCGCATCGCGGTTATCGGCAAGTTTTTCGGTCAGCAGCGCTTCCAGATACGCCCCTTTGCAAGTCAGTTCGGCATCTTGGGAAAAATCGGCTTTGCGCAATACCTGCATGGCGCGGCTGTAGCTTTTCAGCAGATAGCTGCTTTGTGCCAGCCAGAGTGCCGCCCGGGGCAGCCGTGGTGCCGCCGCCGCAAAATATTCTGCCGCGTCGGCGTAGCGCCCCTGCTGATACAAATATTCCCCCGCCTGCTGGCGGAGCTTATCGGCAGCTGATTGATCGGCAGTATTTTTTATGGCAAAATCAAACATCTTCAGCGCATCATTGACCTGCGAACTTTGCTGATAGAGCCAGATAAGTTTATTTGCCGCCTGTAATTTAATTTCAGGCGTTGCCGCATGATCGTTGAACACCTTTTCGCAGAAATCGATTGCCTGACTGTTCTTTTTCAGCTTGATAAGCAAATCCCCGCCCAACAGCAGCATCGACCAGCGGTCATCGGCGGCAGGATACATTTTTACATAGCGCTCCACGCACCCCAGCGCCGCCGCTGAATTGCCCGCCGCCAGATGGCTTGCGAGCGTATCCTGCAATGCACTGCGCTGAAAATTCTTTTCGGCGTACTTTTCTGCCGCAGCGTTGTACTCCAAAGCCTTAGTGTAATTTTTATTCGCACGGTAATATGCTGCCAGTTTCAGCGCGATCCGCGCCGCAAACGGATCGGGCGGCAGCAGTTTGCCGAGATACGCTGTAAAATCTTTTTCTACCGCCGCCGCGCCTTTGAGCAGCGAATCCAGCAGCATCCTGCTTTTGCTCAAGCGCCATTGCAGCGATTGCTGCAGCTCCTGCGGAATCTCTTTGGTCAGCTGATCCCACGCCGATTGAGCCTGTTTTTTATCGCCTGACTCCAACGCGCAGAAAAGCAGTCCTTCCAGCGCCTTGAGTTTGAGCAGCTGATCGCCTTCTGATACCGCCGCCAGATCGGCGCACGCCTTTTGCGCCCCTGCGCTGTCGCCTTGCAGCATCAATGTTCTTGCCAGCATTTCCAACGCGCGCTGACAAAGCTGATTGCCCGGCACCAGCTGCGCCGAGAGCTGGCGGAACTTTTCTGCTGCCATGCTCAATTCATTGGTAAAAAGCGCCCGCTGCGCCTGCATAAAGATTTGCCGCGCGGGAGAAATTGCCATATCTGCAGCATCGGTCAGCTGCGCGTAGAGCTCGTCGGCGGATTTCAAATCGCCCGCTTCCAGAAAACTCTCGTAGAGCATTGATGCCGCTTCGCTTTTGCGGACGCTGTCCGTCGTTTCCGTCATGGCACGACGGAAAAAATCTGCTGCCGCTGCGGCATCGTCGTTGTTCAAAGCCAATTTGCCCAGCTGCATATAACGTTGGGTATTGTCGCTTTGCTGACCTGCAAAAATTTCCGCATCGGTTTTCTGTTCAGTTATCTTCGCACCCTTGTCCTGCGCGGCAGGCGGAGTTTGAACCCCTTGCGCCTGAGCAGCATTATCCTTGCCCGGTTCGGGCATCGGCGCCTTGACGGCAGCAGCAGCGCTTTCCGCTGCCTGAAGCTGAGCTGTCAGCAGCAGCGCGGCAAAGATTTGACCCACTATTTTTTTACTCATCAACCTGACCAATCTTTCAGAATATACTGAAACGATCAATTTTCGGCAGCTTCGGCAGCGGCATCATTGCTGTTTTCGTCAGCAGCCTTTTTGCCTGAGAGCTTTTCCCTTACCTTGGCGGCAATGCTGTTGGCAAGCACTTCGTTGCTTTCCAGCAGCGCCTTGGTCTGTTCGCGGCCCTGACCGAGCTGTTCGCCTTCAAAACTGAACCAGCTGCCCCGTTTTTCCAGAATCCCCAAATCGGTTGCCACATCCAGAATCGAACCGATACGGCTGATCCCTTCGGAGTAGTTGATGTCGAATTCAGCAATGCGGAAGGGCGGTGCCATCTTGTTTTTGATGACCTTGACCCGCGTGCGGTTGCCCGTAACGTTGCCCGAAGCATCTTTGATGGCGGTGACTTTTCTTATATCCATACGGATCGACGCATAAAATTTCAGCGCATTACCGCCCGTAGTCGTTTCGGGATTGCCGTAGATGACCCCGATCTTTTCGCGGATCTGATTGGTAAAGATCACGCAGGTCTTGCCCCGGTTGGCGGCACCGGTGATCTTGCGCAGCGCCTGACTCATCAACCGCGCCTGCAAGCCCATGTGGGAATCGCCCATCTGACCTTCCAGCTCGGCTTTCGGCACCAGCGCGGCAACGGAGTCCACCACCAGCACGTCGATCGCGCCGCTGCGGATAAGGGCATCGGCAATATTCAGCGCATCTTCACCGCTGTCGGGCTGACTGATCAGAAGATCGTTGGTGTTGACCCCGATCTTGGCGGCGTAAACCGGGTCGATGGCGTGTTCGGCATCGACAATGGCACAGCGGCCGCCGGCTTTCTGCGCATTGGCAATAACGTGCAGACAGACCGTTGTTTTGCCCGAGGATTCAGGCCCGAAGATCTCTACGATTCTGCCCTTGGGCAGACCGCCGATACCCAGCGCCAGATCCAGCGCCAGAGCGCCTGTGCTGATTACCTGCACATCGCCTGCGTAAGTGGCGGAGTCGCCCAGGCGCATGATCGAACCTTTACCGAATTCTTTTTCGATCTGAGCGATGGCTATTTCAAGATTTTTATTGCGTTCTGCTTCGGCGGGAACGCCGGCGGGAGTGGTATTTTTAACTGCTGCCATAATGTTGCAACTCCATAAAGTTAAATGTCAAGATCTTTTACGCTGGCGGCGTATTTTTCGATATACTCTCTGCGGGGCTCCACCGCATCGCCCATCAGCAGCGTGAACATACGTTCGGCGGCAACGGCATCTTTCATCGTCACCTGGATCATCTTGCGCCGCGCGGGGTCCATAGTGGTTTCCCACAGCTGTTCGGGGTCCATTTCGCCCAAACCTTTGTAGCGCTGGATGTCGATGCCCTTTCTGCCGTTGTCGCGGATGATGTCGAACAATTCCTGCAAACTGTGGGCATCGCGCTCCTTGCCGTCGGCGCTGACCCGCCAGATGGCATCGCCTTCGCTGAATACCCGTTCGGGCGCCAGCGACTGTTCTGCCAGATCCCGCGCCAGTTCGGTAACTGCCAGCGCTTCAAAAATATCCACCGCATCAATGGAGCTTGGCGCCGCATTGATATTGAAGAGTTCGGCGCTGTTTTCGCCTTCTTCACCTTCGGTACTTTCTGCTCCGTCGGCAGCTTCGGTATTTTCAACTGCTTCGGTATTTTCCATGCTTTCGCTTTCCTCAACACCGCTGTCGATGATTGCTGCTGCGGGAGTTTCTTCGCCGATGCGTTCGCGGCTTTCGGCAATTACGCTGACCCGTTCGGCGGCGCTGTAGACAAATTTGCGGGTGATGGTGCCGTCCAGTTCGCGGACGCTGATTTCTGCCACGGGGAAAAGTCCTTCGCTGTTGATAAGCGTAAAGTATTCAGCAGGATCCACCCCGCAGCGCTGCAGCCCTGCGGCACAATGCTGGGCGCGGCGGAAAAGGGCAATAAGTTTTTCCACGCTGGCTTGTTCCACGGGGGTACCTTCGGCATCAAAGACCTGAATATCTTCCACCCCCAGCTGGATCAGGTAGTTATCCAGCTGCTCATCGGTGTCGATATAGCGCTCTTTGTTCTTGCGCTTGACCTTGAACAGCGGCGGATTGGCAATGTAGATATGCCCCGCTTCGATCAGCGGCCGCATCTGACGGTAGAAGAATGTCAGCAGCAATGTACGGATGTGCGCTCCGTCCACGTCAGCATCGGTCATGATAACAATGCGGTGATAACGCAGCTTGCTGATATCAAAATCTTCGTCCACCCCGCAGCCGATCGCCGCAAACATAGCGCGGATTTCGTTGTTTTTCAGCACCTTATCCAGCCGCGCCTTTTCCACGTTCAAAAGTTTACCGCGGATCGGCAGGATCGCCTGGAACTTGCTGTTTCTGCCCTGTTTGGCAGAACCGCCTGCGGAGTCCCCTTCCACGATGTACATTTCGCAATTTTCGGGGTTGCGGTCGGAACATTCCGCCAGCTTGCCCGGCAGTCCGAACCCGTCCAGCACGCCCTTGCGCTGCACCAGTTCCCGCGCCTTGCGTGCCGCTTCCCGCGCCCTGGCGGCAGTCATGCTCTTGAGGATCACCTCTTTTGCCACGGCGGGATTTTCTTCAAAGAAGGTGGTAAGGTGTTCAAACGCCACCGATTCAACGATACCGCGGACATTGCTGTTGCCCAGCTTGGTCTTGGTCTGCCCTTCAAACTGCGGATCGGGCACTTTTACGCTGACAATGGCGGTCAGGCCTTCGCGGACGTCTTCGCCGGACATACCTTTATCCGACGCGCCTTTGAGCATCTTGTTTTCTTTGGCATAGTTGTTGATGGTACGGGTCAGCGCCCCCTGAAAACCCACCAGGTGCGTACCGCCTTCGTGAGTGTTGATGTTGTTGGTGTAAGAAGCGATATTGGCGCGGAAGGAGTCGTTGTACTGCATGGCGATTTCCACATCCACTCCGTCTTTTTCGCAATGGAAATAGATCGGATCGGGATGGATGACCTTCATATCCGCATTGAGATATTTGACAAATTCTGCCACCCCGCCTTCGTAGCAATGGTGTTCCTGATATTTGGGGTCGGAGTTTTCCAGCCGTTCGTCAATAAGCGTAACCGAAATACCGCTGTTGAGGAACGCCAGGTCGCGCAGACGGTTGGCGAGCGTATCGCGGTTATAGATGGTATCGGGGAAGATCGTCCCGTCGGGCTTGAACGTTACTTTGGTACCGCGTTTATCGGTTTCGCCCAGCGGATAGAGCTGTTTGGTGGTCACGCCGCGGGCAAATTCAATGCCCCAGGCTTTGCCGTCGCGGTAAACTTCCACCTTCATCCAGTCGGAAAGCGCGTTTACGCAGCTTACGCCCACCCCGTGCAGACCGCCGGAAACTTTGTAGCTGTTATGGTCGAATTTCCCCCCGGCATGGAGTACGGTCAGCACCACTTCCACGGCGGGCTTGCCTTCGGTTTCGTGCATATCCACAGGGATCCCGCGGCCGTCATCCAGCACCGAGATACTGTTATCCTGATGGATCGTTACCACCACTTCGCTGGCGTAACCTGCCAGAGCTTCGTCAATGGAGTTATCCACCACTTCGTAGACCAGATGGTGCAACCCTTTGAGCGCAGTATCGCCAATGTACATGGCAGGGCGCATACGCACCGCTTCCAGACCTTCCAGAACGGTGATCTTGCTGGCGGAATATTCAGAAGCATTGCCGCCGGCGTTATCCGGCGTGCTGCTGTTGGTCAATTCTTCATTTTTGATTTCATCGGACATCGGAGAAAATCCTCCCTTTGTTATACTCTATAATAAATATGCCTATATTCGTTAAATACAATACACCTTGCAAGGTATTTTTACAAGATTCTACATTCAAAAAAACGGAATTTTTTTTACCATTTTCCCCTGCAAATTGGCATTACGGGGTATGGGGTGTTATATTTATACCGTGAGATAAAATAAAATACGGAGGTATATATGGCGGTGATGCGTGTTTCTTTTATGTCGCTGGTGCTGATGCGCAGCTGTTCGATGAATGTTTTTGTTCCCGAAAGAGCTCATTCGGATGGCAAGGCGGGATTCCCGGTGGTCTATTTGCTGCACGGCCGCAGCGATGACGAAAACGGCTATCTGGATCACGGGGTGGCGGCATTGTGCGAAAAGTATGAATTTATTGCAGTTATGCCCGATGGGGCGCGTTCGTTCTACAGCAACATGGTTTGCGGTCAGAATTATTGGGATTTTATATCTGAGGAGCTGCCGAAACTTGTCAGCACCATGTTTCCGATCCGCACCGACCGCGAAAATACCTTTGCGGCGGGACTTTCCATGGGTGGTTACGGCGCTCTTAAACTGGGCTTGCGCCAAATGGAGCGCTTCAGCAAGATCGGCGCCATGAGTGCCGTAGCTGATATATCGTGGGTCGGCCGTCCCGAAGGCGGCATGAGCGATGTGGAAGTGGCAAGTATTTTCGGCAGCCGTACCGGTATGATCGGCACGGAAGATGACCTCTTTACGCTGCTGGAAAAACCCGTTCCCGCCTGCGGCAGACCCCAATTGCGGATGCGCTGCGGCGATGCCGATTTTCTGGTGGAGGACAACCGCAGATTCGTGGAACGCGCCCGCGCCGCCGATTGGAATGTGGATTACGCCGAAAGCCCCAACGAGGGACACAGTTGGGAGTTCTGGATGCGGGAATTGGCGGGAATTTTTGATTTTTTCAGTAAATAAGTTTGATTTAAAATTGAAAAAAAGTAAAATCGGGCTATATTATAGCTCAAAAGTGTTTTATACAAACCCTTAATTATACAAACCTTTAATCAAAAAAGAGGCAAAAAAAATGATCAAAGTCGGTATCAACGGTTTCGGTCGTATCGGCCGCATGGTGTTCCGCGCGGCGGTGGAAAACTTCAGCAATGACATTCAGATTGTCGGTATCAACGACCTGCTGGATCCTGATTATCTGGCATATATGCTGAAATATGACTCCGTGCATGGCATTTTCAAGCACGACATCAAAGTTGACGGCAACTATCTCGTGGTCGATGGCAACAAGATCCGTCTGACCGCTGAAATGGATCCTGCCAACCTGAAGTGGGACGAAGTCGGCGCTGACGTTGTCGTCGAATCCACCGGTCTGTTCCTGGAAGATGCCAAGGCCCGCAAGCACATCGAAGCCGGTGCCAAGAAGGTCATCATGTCCGCTCCCAGCAAAGACGCCACCCCCATGTTCGTCTACGGCGTCAACGACAAGACCTATGCCGGTCAGGACATCATCTCCAACGCCAGCTGCACCACCAACTGCCTGGCTCCCATCAGCAAAGTTCTGAACGACAAGTTCGGCATCAAGCGCGGTCTTATGACCACCATCCACGCTGCCACCGCCACCCAGAAGACTGTTGACGGTCCTTCCAAGAAGGATTGGCGCGGCGGTCGCGGTATCCTCGAAAACATGATCCCCTCCAGCACCGGTGCTGCCAAGGCGGTCGGTAAGGTTCTGCCCGAATTGAACGGCAAACTGACCGGTATGAGTGTCCGCGTTCCCACCAGCGACGTTTCTTTCGTTGACCTGACCGTGGAACTGAACACCGAATGCACCTATGATGCCATCTGCGCTGCCATGAAGGAAGCTGCCGAAGGCGAACTCAAGGGCATCCTCGGTTACACCGACGAAGCCGTGGTTTCCACCGATTTCGTTGACGATCCCCGCACCAGCATCTTTGATGCCAAGGCCGGTATCCAGCTCGATGGCACCTTCGTCAAGGTTTGCAGCTGGTACGACAACGAATGGGGCTACAGCAACAAAGTTCTGGAAATGGCGAAAGTCATCAGCAAGTAAGCTGTTTGCTTGATTTGTTCCCCAAAGCGGGCGGGTGGATTTGCCCGTCCGCTTTTTT
>SUWJ01000049.1 GCA_015061545.1 Lentisphaerota bacterium
AACTTTTTTTATTTCAACCTCGCCGTAACACTTTTCAGCATTTCGCGGCGTGAGATTTAATATATCACAGTTTCGAGATTTGTCAAATTTTATTTTGAACTTTTTCTCAAACTTTTTTGTCAGCTCCGCGCTCAACACCGTTCGGCGTTTCGCAGCGTGATGTTTAATTTAGCATAAAAATTCAGCTTGTCAAATTTTATTTTGAACTTTTTCAGAATTTTTATCGCCAAATCGTCGCGGCTTGAGCTTGAGTTCAACTCGCAACAGGGCTTTAAATTGCCACAATTTCGCAAAATTGCAAATTTAAAACCAATCTTTTTTAAACTTTTTTCAAGCAGAAGAATTCCCCTGTTATGCTGCATATTCCTGCATTTACTTAGCAATTAGGACTATACAAACAAAAAGCAGTCGGCAACAGAGTTTTTCTGCTACCGACTGCATTGGCTGCATTTATCTGCCGCTCAGATGGCGGCAGACAGGTTATTGCGTTTCAGCCTCAGTCCTGAACTTCGATAACTGCGATTTCGTTCCAGTCATCAAGTTTGACATCCACCGTCCACGCACCCGCCTGACCGCTGATATTCCAATCGGCGTTCTTGCGGATACCGAAATTATTGAAGTAATGCAATTTGGGCTGTTTGGCGCCTGCAACCGTAAATTTGCCGGAATAGACCGCAATCGTGCGTTCTTTACCCTTCAGCAGCCCTTCGCCCAGTTCCACCGGCGTAAAGGGGAACATGGCGTTACCCGCTTCAAAACTGCCTGCGTAAGGCCCTGAAAGCGGCTGCTCCAGACCGTAGTAGTAATAAAGCACGCCGTTACGGATAGCGGTAATAATGGATTTGTTGATAATTTCGGCACGACGGTCGCGGCCGTCAGTCACCGCTGCCCGCTGATGATTATTGGGTCGCACGCCCAGAATCACCGGCGAAGCCAGGTGTCCGCTGGTCTGCCAACGGAATTCCGGGGGCTTGGCGGTCATGAAGGGAATCGGATTCACAGGGTCGCCTTCCATTTCCTGGAAGCTGATAACCCCTGTATTCTGTTCCTCGCGGCTCATCGGATGGCCGTTGACCACCACCACCCCGCCTTTGTTGGCAACATGGCGCAAGATATTACCGCGGGCAACGGCTCCGGTAATGGCGTAGCTGTAACGCTTCTGGATGATCTTGCCGGTCTTATCCAGCGTTACAGTTCGGCCGTCCCAGCGGTCTTCGCTGAATCCGCCGACGATGTAGGGCTGGAACTGGTCGATGTAAACGCCGTTGAATCCGACTTTATCCATCAGGAAGTCGATCTGTTCAATAAACGTCTGATAGCGGTAGTTGCCAACTTCGGGCTGCACCATAATATTGATATGGGGCATATTTTCATATACATAGTGAGTGTCGATCATAGCGTTGCCTTTGGCATCGCGGATGATGGAGTCTTTGTAAGGAGTCACCGCGTCCAACTTGCGGGTGAGTTCCGGCGAAATAAACTGCCCGTACTTGGTTCTGGGATTTTTGCGGTCGCCGTAGGTCAGCGGCATCTCTTTGCCCCACTCATACTTGCTCATATCCATCGGCACCAGATTGGTTTCCAGCTGACCGAGCAGTTTGATCCCGGGATATGCTTTGCGGAGTTTTTCCATCTTGGGTTTAACTACGGAAATATATTCATCGCGGGTGCGGTACCACTGGTGAGCATATTCAAACCATGGCGACACGCCTGCCACTGTGGGATAGAAGTTTTTGATGACCGAACCGCTGATACCATAGGGACCGGGAACCGTCAGATTCACTCCCCAGTCGCGGCGCACCTGATTGATCAGATCAAAGTAACCTTTATCGGCACCTGCCAGCGGATAGATCGCCCAATCCAGCACCACGCTGTCTTTGGCAGGCAAACCCATACCTTCGCTGCCCATGGCGTAATCGTTGCCGCTGCACACCAGCACCAGCTGAGCGCGGCTGACAGTATCTTCCGCCACCATGCCCAGCGACGAATTCACTCCTTTAACAAAGACAGTCGGATTGCAGGAGCCGTGGAAAATCACCCGGCTGGTAGAGCTCTGCCCGGCAATACGGCTGCCTTTAAGCGCCATAGTTGCCTGCCCGGCATGATGGAACCACGCCAGACCGAGATCTTTGGCAGTACGGTTGGTGATTTTGTCCTGAACATTGACGCGCACCCCCGACTTGGTCAGAGTACGGTCAACAGTATATGCAGGAGTGATATATTTTACATTGATGGTGTTTCCGTCGGTTTGGGCAACTTTTACGCTGCAGCCGGCCTGCCCTGAGATCTTGCCAGTACCGAAGAGATTGTATTTCATTTCGGGAACTGCAACGTAGCTGTATTCGGATTCCACAAAACTCTTTTCGCCGTTGGCAGTAATGACCATACCGCCGAACTTGGTCACATCAAGTTTCCAATCATCGCCTTTGATGGAAGCAGCTGCAGGCGCCGCCTTGTAAGGACGCGGTTTCACCCCCGCCAGTTTCATCATCTGCGACTGGGGAACCAGAATGACCTGCACATTTTTGACCAGCAGATCATTTTTATACATGGCAGGCAGCATATTTCTGAATACCAGTTTATTGACTTCGGCGCTTTCCACGCGGTCGTCCATGCCGATCACCACCCGATTCACAAAATCGCTGATATCCAGATAGTAGTTATAACCCAGCTTGCGGTCGGTCTGGATACGCGAATCAATATTTTCGTCGCCCGCAGGCCCGAAAAACACCAGCATACCTGCCCCGCGGAACCAATCGACACTCTTTTCGTTGGGGTGAGTAGTTCTGCAAGACGGCGAACGCATCAGCATACGGGGAGTACCGTTGTTGGTGGAAGCAGTAAGTTCAGAACCATTCAGCATCACCCCTGCCAGCTGATTCCAGCCGCCGTTTTTGGGCGATTCCAAACGGGCATTGAGCTTGAGCACCACCGCCATATTGTCAGGGACCTTGACGGCAGGAAATTCAATTACCGCCGAGGTCGCAGGTTTTACCCGCTGTTCAGGCAGTTTGGATACTACTGTTTTCCAGCCCGGATTCTGCGCACTCAACGGCAGCAGCGTCAAAGCAGCTACCGCACAACCGATGAATCTGCCTAACAAATTCATACTTTTTCCTTCCTTGTACTGTTTATGTTATAGTTAGTGTATATTGATCCTCAAAACCGGCAGCCGACCGGCAGCACTTGCAGTAAATTCATCAAGTATGATATTCAGCGTTGATCTTGACATATTCGTAAGATACATCGCTGGTCCATACCCAATATTCACCCGCGCCCTGATTCATATTGATCCGCACGGTAAATTCGCGCTTTTTCATAACCTCAGCCAGTTCGGATTCGGGAGTACCGGCATCGCCGCCGGCGTTGACCACGATTTTGTCGTCGTAGAAAATATCCACCTTGTCAGGATCAAAGTCTGCCCCCGAATAACCCAGCGCCGCCACAATGCGTCCCCAGTTGGGATCGCAGCCGAACCACGCCGTTTTGCACAACAGCGAATTTGCCACCGCTTCGGCACAGAGTTTTGCCGCCGCCGTATCGGGTGCGCCATTGACTTCGATTGCCACAAACTTGGTAGCGCCCTCGCCGTCCATAACCTGCTTGCGCGCCAGATTCTGCATTACCGCCAGCAAAGCAGCGCGGAATTTTTCCGCATCGGCAGACCCCGCAGTCAGCGTCACGCCCGATGCACCGTTGGCAAAGATCACGCAAGTATCGTTGGTACTCATATCACCATCGACCGTAATGCGGTTGAAACTGCATTCAGTATTTTCTGCCAACATGGATTCCAGCAGCTCGTTGCTGCACGCCGCATCGGTAGTTATACAGCAGATCATCGTGGCATGAGGAGCGGTTTTCATCTGCGGATCGATCATCCCCACGCCTTTGCAGATGGCGCCGATCGTGACCGTACCGCCGGAAAGTTCCACTTGCAGCGCACACGCCTTCGGCACCGTATCAGTAGTCATGATCGCTTCCGCCGCCTGATTGCCGCCGTCAGCCGCAAGCGCTGCCGCCGCCATGGTAATACCCTTGCTGATAATATCCATCGGCATCTGCACCCCGATCCGCCCCGTGGATGCTACCAGCACTTCACCGGCGGATATATTCAAGGCTTCGGCAGTAAGTTCGCACATCTTGTTGGCATTGGCAAGACCGTTGGCACCCGTACAGGCATTGGCGTTGCCTGAATTGATGATAAACGCCCGAGCCGCAGCGCTGCTGCGCACTTTGCTGCGGCTGACCCGCACAGGAGCAGCGGCAAATACACAAGAAGTAAAAACTCCGGCAAAGTTGGCACTCTTTTCCGAAAAAATCAGCGCCATATCCGCCTTACCGCTTTTTTTCAAACCCGCCGTCACCCCGCAAGCCTTGAATCCGGCAGCATCGGTAACGGAACCGTTTTCCAGCCATTTGAAATCACTCATCTATCTTACCTCCGTAAACAGCTTTTACATTGATTGCAATACCGCCGCGCGGACGGAAAAGGCCAACCACTTCGGCTTTGCGCGGCTGACAGGCATCCACAAAGTCCTTGAGGATGCGGTTGACCGACTCTTCGTGAAAAGTATTGGTGTTGCGGAAACTGAAAAGATAGAGTTTCAGCGACTTGCTTTCCACGCAGCGTTTGTCGGCTATATACCTTATTATAATATGTCCGAAATCCGGCTGCCCCGTAACGGGACACAAGCTGGTGTATTCGGGACAATCAAAAGTGATGATATAATCGTTTTCGGGATAGAGATTCTCAAAAGTTTCCAGCCTTGCCTCTTCCGGAGTGGCAGGATAACGCCGTTCATTGGCACTGAGCAGCGTCAAACCCTTGAGCCGATCAGCATTTTTATTGTTGCTCATTACGCTTTGCCTTTTATTGTTTACGGTAACTATACGGAGGTGTTCAAAAGCAACTCGCCTTGCTGCGGTGGCAACTGCCTGAATGACGGCCGGCTTTTATACTGGAATAATCAGCCGGTTTCTTTCGCAGCAGCAAATTGGTCAAACACTCCCGACGGAACCTGTTTCTCATTAAAAATGGTTGCTTCAACAGCTAAATATAGCACCGAAATTGCAAAAAAACAGTACCATAAAGGTTTTTTTTGCTGAAAGTTGCAAAAAAAGTGGTTTTTATTCTTGCTTTTTTTGCATATGGTGTTTATATTGTAGACGTGATTTTTTTAACAAACAACCCGGGGTCCGGGGGAATCGGATCGCCGGAAAGCAAAAAAACGAAGGATATTGATAATGAAAAGATCTTTGAAACTCTTTCTGGTGATGTTCATGTTTGCAGCAGTTACCGTTCCTGCCATGGCGATCGAGGACTACGATGAATCCGGTCCGCTGACCAAACTCAGCCGCGGCATTGCCAACGTTGCGTTCAGTCCGCTGGAAATCTTCAAACAGGCTTACGATGTCAACCAGAACATGGGGGCGATTCCCGGTATCACCTACGGTGTGCTGCGCGGAGTCTGCTTTACCGTGGCGCGTATCGGTGTTGGCGTGGCTGATATCGTTACCTTCCCGGTTCCGCTGCCCGGCTGCACCGATGACCCGGAAGATTACGGCTGGGGCTATGGTCCGCTGATGCGTCCGGCATGGGTGATGGATCTTGAGCATAACGCCTTTGGCTTCTTCTACGAAGAAAGCGTTATTGCTGACTGAGATCACGATTACTGAAGTTATCCGGGGCTGTTGCAAGTGTTTTGCGACGGCCCCGTTTTTAATTGCCGATAACATTGCAAACCAATCAACACATCCCCGCAAACACAGAATTAAGGTATTCAAATATGGAAAAATTCAAAGATATGATCCTGGGCGGATTTACAGTTTCGTTCCGCCCCGAAGCAGGCGGCAATATGGTGCAGCTCCGCCACAACCGCTCGCAAATAGAAATTCTGCGCACGCCGCCGGAAGATTTTGATTACCTTGCCAAACCTGAAATCTGGGGAATGCCCGTCCTGCTGCCGCCCAATCGGATCCGCGACGGGAAATTCAGCTATCAAAACCGCAGCTACCAGCTGCCGATCAACGAGCCGCCGCCGCGCAACAACTGCCTGCACGGATTGATTCTGCATAAGCCCTGGCAAATCCGCAAGAGTGCCGATAACGCCGTGGAGCTGTTCATCCACTATCCGGGCAGCGCCGCCAACGAAGGCTGGATGCACGAATTTGAAGTGCGTTTGCATTATACATTTGCCGAAGACGCAGTATATCAGGAAATAACCGTGCGTAATTTATCTGAGTTGGATATGCCGTTGATGGTGGGATTCCACAGCGCATTCCGGATGCCCGACGGCGCGGTTTTCCGTCTGGATGCCGATCAAGAAAGCAGAACGCTGGATGATTTGCGCAAGATCGTTGACGGCAATACCGAACTGCTGCCGCCGTGGGGGAATTATCGGGCAATCCAACCGGGGGAACGAATCCTCGGCCATTGTGCCATGCTTCATTTGCAGGGGCGTGATCCGGAGTTTTCCATCCGCTATCCCGACAGCAGCTGGCAAATGCGTTACATACTGCCGCCGCCGTGGCGTGAATGGGTATTGTGGAACAATACAGGCAGCGAAAACTTTCTCTGCGCCGAACCGCAAAGCTGCCGGATAGACGCAATGAATCTGGATATACCTTTCAGCGAAAGCGGAGTAATCGAGCTGGCGCCGGACGGTGCCGCCACCTTCCGCGCCGAACTCCGCATGGAACAATTCAAATAAAAATTCATTCCCATTGTTCTCTAATAAAAATATTATGGGGCTGTTGCAAAACTATTCAGAGTTTTGCAACACAATGAAGCTCGCCAACAGCTCATGCGGCGGAACGCCGCAAAGCCCGGCTTGCCGCGGCGTAGCAATGCGAAGACGGGTCAGGGCCGCGAACGC
>SUWJ01000017.1 GCA_015061545.1 Lentisphaerota bacterium
GCAATTCCAATTTATTTTATATAAAAGAGATACAACGTTTTACCTGCAATAATTTTTATTGTTGTTGTATAAATTCAAGATTGCTGATTTTTTCGACAGCAAACAAAAATTTGTACAAAAAAACAGGAGATTTGCAACCTTTTATGAGGTTTTGCAACGGCTTTTTTATAGTGCTTTAGCGTAAAAAAAGACTGCCGCACTTCAGTTTGCAGCAGTCTGTTACAACTCAGTATCAACTGATTTTTTACTCAGTCTTCAAGTTTTTTAGTGAAGAAAAAGCGGCAGTTGTCGGGCAATGCCGGCAGCGGAGCCGATGATGTCTTCACCAGCGTGTAGCCCATTTTCTGATAGAATCCGGGAGCTTGAAAGGTATTGGTGTAAACACTTATCGACGGCAAGCCGTAAGTTCTTGCCCGGCTTTCAAATTCATTAAAAAGTTTAACGCCGTAGCCCTGCCCGCGCAAGGCATCGTTAATAAAAAACAAATCAACCACTATCTTCTGTTTTTCTCGATCACAATGCCAAACGACCCCGCCGTAATTGACCGCATCATCGCCCAGCAGAAAAAGTACTTCGCTGCTGTCGCAGATAAACGGTTTGGCATCCTGACGGGGCGAACCGGTATGTTTCAGATTATACTCGTAAAGTGCATCGTGTACAGTTGTAATAACCTCAACGCTGCGGGAATGAGTAATTGTGCAATTCATTACTTAATGCTCCTCTGTCGATTGCGTTCCAATTTTTTCAAGCGGTAAAGATTCTGCCCGTGAGTTTCGGGTAAAGCCAGTGCAGCCGCGATTGCTGCAATGGAAATAAACAATGCCAACAACATCACCGCCATATAGCTTGAAGCAGGATAAATCGTCGCCTCAGCCACTTTTTCCGCCTTGCCGAAAGAAAATTTATCCATCATCCAGCCCGAAATATTGCCGAAAATCGCTACCGCCAAATAGGCAACAAAATTCAATATACTTGCCCCCGACCCGGTGTATTGGGGTGGATTATACTCCCGCATAAGCGAGTTGGTAACAGCCGAAAATCCCGCCGAAGCCGCAATCAATATCAGCACAATTGCAAAGAACCACGTCCCGGCTTTAAGCTGCAGCCCGATCATGCCCAGCACCGACCCCAGCAGCGCAAATCCCAGCGTGAGCAACAGGAACGGTTTGCGTAAGTTGCCGAATTTTGTACTCAGACGCCCGATCAGAAAGTTCATTCCGCCCGATACGATCACCATCAGCGAAAGACATCCGCCCGCCACCACCGGCGGCGTTCCGCAAAAATCTTCCAGCAATTTCTTACCCAGCACCGCCAGCATCAGATAATATACCGCGTAGCCGACTCCGCCTGCCACCAGCAGCACCCAGCTGTTGCGGCTCTGCAATACCACCCAGAAGGGAAAAAGCGAAAGTTTTTCCCGCCGAACCGGTATGGATTTGACATGGTGCTTGCAAAAAACAAACAGCAAATACCCGATCAGAGTCACCACCCCGATAAAGGCAAAAGTCCAGCGCCACGGCACCACCTTGACAGCTGCACTCAACGGCAATCCCCCCAGAATACTGCCTGCATACCCCAGCAGAATCACGGTACCGAGAACCGAAGTGAAGGTATTCGGATAGATCCTGTCGATCTCTTTGACCAGCGCCAGATAGATCATTCCTGCCCCCAGCCCTACCAGCACCCGCCCCGCCAGCAGCCAGCTCAAATTGCTGCATACCGGGAAAATCAGCGAACCGACGCAAAACACCAATCCGCCCCAGAAAATCGTTCTTACACCGCCGAATTTATCCGCCGTCAGCCCCGCAATCAGCTGAGTTATGGCATAAACATACATAAATACTGCGCTGATATTGGTCACCTGAGCCGCCGTTGCATTAAAATCGTGCTGCAGCTCGTTGAAAATAGTCCCGGGAATAGACGAACGCTGAAAATTGACCAGAAAATAGATCACTACTCCTGCCGACAACAGCCAGAAATCCCACTTTCTGTTTTTGGTGTTATCAGCAGACTTTGCAGAAAACATTTTGATCCTCCACCACCGTAACGGTTACTTTTTCAAACATCCTGCCACCAGGAACAGTACCGCCATGCGCACGGCAAGCCCGTTGGTGACCTGCTCAAGAATGACCGAACGGCTGCCGTCTGCCAACTCGCTGGAAAGCTCCACATCCCGATTGATGGGACCGGGGTGCATAATAAGCGCATCATCTTTAAGGAAACGCGCGGTATGGGCGTTCAAGCCGAAGAAGCGGGCATATTCGCCCGTGCTGGGGAAGAAACCGCTTTCCTGCCGTTCGCGCTGAATACGCAGCATATTCACCACATCGGCATCGGCAATAGCTTCTTCCAGATTGTGGCAAACTCTTACGCCCACATCCTCAAATTCTTTAGGTGCCAGCGTGGAAGGTCCGACCAAAGTCACTTCCGCCCCCAGCTTGAGCAATCCCCACAGATTGCTGCGCGCTACGCGGCTGTGCATAATATCGCCCACAATCGCCACTTTCAAACCTTTGATCCTGCCCTTGTGTTCACGGATGGTAAACAAATCCAGCAGCGCCTGAGTAGGATGGCTGTGCGCACCGTCCCCTGCATTGACCACCCCGGCTCCGACCCGTTCAGCGACAAAGTTGGCAGCGCCGGGTACGGGATGCCGCATCACCAGCAGATCCACGTTCAGCGCTTCGATATTGCGCACCGTATCCAGCAGCGATTCACCTTTGGTCAAACTGCTGGTGCTGGCAGTAACATTTACAATATCAGCGCTGAGCCGCTGTTCGGCAAGCTCAAAAGAAACTCTGGTACGGGTGCTGGGTTCAAAGAAAAAGTTCACCACCGTTTTGCCCCGCAATGCAGGCACTTTTTTGACTTTGCGCGCCGAAACCTTCTTGAATTCGGCAGCTGTATCCAGGATAAATTCTATTTCACGCGCCTCCAGATCGTAAAGGCTCAGGAGATCTTTACGCGTCCACTGAAAATCATTGCTCATTGTCAATACACTCCTTATTCTGCACGACGCTGCCAGGCGACTTCGTAAACGCCGTCGGAACCGTCTTCTTCGCTGAATTCAACTAAAACTTTGCGGCTGCTGCTGACCTCCAGCGACCAGCCGATATAATCTGCCCGGATGGGGTATTCCACTCCGCCGCGGTCAACCAGCACCGCCAGCCGGATCAACGCGGGGCGGCCGTAATCGGTCACCGCATCCAGCGCGGCACGGATCGTGCGCCCGGTGGAAAGAACATCGTCAACTAAAATAAGTTTTGCCCCGTCCACATCGAAGGGTATATCCGTTTCACGGATCAGCGGCAATGCGGTGCGCTGCCCGAAATCATCGCGGTACATGGATATATCCAGCGTGCCGCTGGCCAGCTCCACCCCGGTACGCGCCTTGATAACCTGTTTGAGTCTTTCCGCCAGCGGAACACCTGCCTTATACAGCCCCAGCAACACCACGTTGGCAAGTCCATTGGCTCCAAATTCACCGATAATGCCGTCTGCCACCTCGCCAATGGCAAGACGCATTTCGTCTGCATCGCGCAATAAAACTCTGTTATTCAAAAAATACCTCCTGCGGAAACTCCGCCGATTGATTTTGATTATTCAAATATTTCAGCAGAGCATCTGCCTTGCTGAACTTGATTCAACACTCTGAATTACCTTCCGCGTTTTCGGGCAAAGTCAGTTCCTCTTCGTTGCGCAACCTTAACGGGATCTCCTGATTCTTCCGCATCTTTACGCCCAGCGATTTGAGTTCTTCGCCTTTTTTGACTACGCTGTGTTTGCCGTCGCCGCCGCGCAAACGATCCGCAGCTTTCCGATATATTGCCGACGCGTCAGAAAGTTTATCGCCCACGGCATCGAACTCTTTGTAAAACGAGTAAAGTCTTTCCAGCAGCACGCCGGCGGTGTCGATGATCCGCTGCTGATTGCGCTCCTGATCGAACCGCTTCCAACCCAGATTTATCAACTGCAGAAGCGCCATAAGATTCACGGGGCTCACGATCAGCACCTTGCGGGCAAATGCCTCCTGCCAGAGTTTGACCTCCTGCCGCATGGCAAGTTCGTAAGCGCCTTCGTTGGGCATGAACATAATCACAAAATCCACCGCCTCGCGTTTGGCTTTGCGGATATAGGAAGAGTAATTTTTGCTTACCAGTTCGTCCACATGATTTTTCACGCTGCGGATATGCCGTTTAAGGGCATCGCTGCGCAAAGCGTCGTCCTCGCTGTTCACCCAGTCGATATAAGCGGATAAACTCACTTTGCTGTCTATGATAACCACTTTGCCATCGGGGTAATTCACCAGCACATCGGGGCGCATAAGCCGATCGCTATCTTCGTTGCGCAGCGCTTTGTCATCGTCATCAACCAGCGTGACCTGTTTCTGATAATGGACATTTTCCACCAACCCCGATGAAGCGAGTATCTCGTCAAGGATCATCTCGCCCCAGTTGCCCTGCAATTTATTATCCGACCGCAGCGCCCGGGCAAGGTTGCCGGCTTCTTCGCCCAAATATTGGGAACTTTTCAGCAAAAGCTGGATTTGTTCGGTCAGTTTTATATTATTTTCGTTGGTCTGTTTGCGCGCCATTTCGGCGTTGACTTTGAATTCGTCGAGCTTGACTTTAAGGGGAGTTATAACTGCTTCCAGCTGGGTTTTGCCCGATTTTTCCAGATCGGCACTTTTTTCTGCCAGCACTTTTTCGGCAAGTACTCTGAATTCCGCCTTGAGCTGGTCGTACTGCTTCTGCGCCATTTCCTGCTGAAGAAGTTTCTGTTCTTTAAGCTGCTTTTCGGAATCTGCTTTACATTCCTGCAACGTTTTCTCCGCGGCGGACTGCTGTTCTTTAAGTTGAGTCCGCAGCATTTCCAACTGGGTAAGGTGAGCGTTGTTTTCGCTCTGCCGGGCGCTTTCGCTGGCAGCCAGTTGCGCGGAAATTTTGCTTTTGGCAGCAATAAAACCGACAATGAATCCGCACAACACTCCGCACAAAGCGGCTGCTGCAATCAACATAAACATATCAACAGATCACTCCCGGTCAAAAATCCTATCGGCTCTGCACCGATTCCACACGCTTATTTACATAAGATAATACCGCAAAAAATTTTTTCAAATCCGTTTTCGCCTATTCCGGATAATTTTTCGCTGCGGCCTGAACAAGCGCAAGGTGTTCTATAGTATTCTAAATAAATTCTGACTTTTTGCCGTCATACCCTTGAAACGGATGTAAAAATCATGTATATTTTGTATGTGCAAATAGTTATTGTGGTGTCGCAGGGTCGAAAATTTGGGTTTAAGATGCCGGAAAAGAAACATTCTAACATCAGTTATGAGCTGGAAAAAGCAATTCGCAGCGGTCAATATACTGACCGTATTCCGCCGGTGCGTATTCTTGCCCAGACCTACGGAGTGTCGCTGCAGACCATGAGCAAAGCGCTCAAAACCTTGCAGAACTCAGGCTTGATCGTATCCACTCCCGGGGGGACGCGGATCCAGCCCAATCATATCTGCCGTAAAAACACCGGGGTAGTTACGCTGTTTATGCTCAACGATACTGACCCGCTGCTTTCCAGCAACGACGATCCGCTGCTGGTGACCTTGCGGGAAGAAGCCGCTAAAGACGGCGTAACGCTGGCTTTCATGTTTTTTGCCAGCAACGATATTTTCAAAAAAACTGCGTTCTGGGAGAATTCCCAGAGCGATGGCTACATATTTTTGTACAGTTCGTTTTATCCTGTACTCAGCCGCCATCTTTCCATCAGCGGCACGCCCTATGTAGTGGGCAACTGGCTGCCGGATGATTTCAACGCGCATTGGGTGGATTTTGACTGGAAGAAACGCATCTTTGATCTGGTCAGACTGCTGCTTGAAGAAGGTTGCCGTAAAATAGCCTATGTGCCGCGGATATATTACGACTTCGGGAGGAATTTCCACTTCGATCTCTGGCAGGATATCTGTTCGAGTTACGAGCTGGAAAATTATGCCGCCGATCCGGGCTACTTTGCGCTTTCCCCCGACGAACAGCTGCACAGTATAGCTCAAAGTCCGATCGGAGCTCCGGACATAGTTATTCCCACCAATCCCAATACGGCGCAGCTGCTGCAATTGATGGATAAACTGCAAATGCCCGGCCGACTGCTGGTGCCGCGGAATCAGGATGAAGAATTCCCGATTCAACATGAGCGGCTGCGCTTTTACAACCATTGGGACTACCGGATGCTGGCGCGTAAGATCTGGAGTGTTTACCGCCAGATAGCCGACGGTACCGCCGGAATGCATTGCGCCCATTTTGCAAGTTCTGAAAAAGTAACGCTTTTAACATAAAACCCAACCCTTAAAAAAGAAGGAGAAACAAAAAATGAAAAAGCAATTTACGTTGATTGAGCTGCTGGTAGTTATCGCCATCATTGCGATTCTGGCTGCCATGCTGCTGCCCGCATTGAGTTCTGCACGGGAAACCGCCCGCAGCGCCACTTGTATATCCAACCAGAAACAGCTGGGTACTGCCTTTTTGACCTACTCCATGGACAACAAAGATATGTATGTACCTTATTATTTTGCCAGCGGGCAATACAGCAATCCGCCCTACAACACCAGAGGCACCCCCTCCTGGCCGATCATTCTGATGGTCAACCAGTGCTTCGGCGATGCCCAGCAGAAAGACCTCAACTACTTCTCCAAGGGTGCCAAGAGTATGTTCAAGTGCCCTTCCATGCCCGGTGCCCCCGGTAATCAGAGCTGGGATACTACGCTCTACCGTGCCGCCAACTATCCGGACTACGGCTACAACCATCTGCACGTCGGTTCCGGTCTGCACGACACCAGCGGGACGGCAACTCCTGTAACGGCGGGCGGTTTGGCTAATCCTTCGGATACTATTTGTACTGCGGATACCTATGTATCCACCCGTACCGTTCTCGGCTGCGGTTATTATACTATGCTGGGTTACTGGACCAACAGTTCCACCTACGGTATTCTGCACGCCCGTCACAACGGCGGCGTGAACGTTCTCTGGTGCGACGGTCACGTTTCCAAAGAAGTCACCCGCGTCGGCAAGGATGAAATGAGCTATACCGCCAGTTACAATGCCTATAAAAACACCATCTTCCAAAAGGGCGAAAAAAACTATGTCGGCGATCCTGACAACAAGTGGGACCGTTACTGATTTGTAAACCAGCCAATCAAGTGGAACAACTGAATTATGACCAATAAAATATTTTCGTGCGCGCTGGCGTTTGCAGCAGCAACAATTCTTGCCGCTGCGGAACCGTTGGCAAACTGCGATTTAAGCAAAACTCCCGCCGCGGGAACGAAAACAGCCGGAAATCTTGAAATAACTCATAATGCCGCAGCGCAGGAGTATATTTTTGCCCGCGAACCGCATACGGGAAAAATGGCTTCCGGCTCGGTGGTTGTTCCGCTTAAAGCGCTGCCGGGTATGGCGCTGCTGCAGGGGGATTGTTCTGTAGTTATCTGCAATAAATCCCCCCGCGGCAATACTCAGGTATCCGGAAAGCTGCAATTTGATATTTATTCATCCGCCAATAAAGCTGCCGCCGGGTTCATTCTTTCCAGCGAACGTTATCACAACAGCCGCAAGATCGAATTTATCGGTGCAGGCAAGCCGCAGCAGCTGCCCTTCAACTTCGTGCCAGATCAGGCAATGAAGCTGCTGATAACGGTGAATTTGGCGGAAAAATCCTGGGCAGGCACAATTCAAGCCGATGGCAAATTGTTGTTTACCACCGGTCAGCAGAAGCTGGCGGAAAATTTTAAGCCCGATTATATGCGGATAATCGCCACCACCAACAGCCGCAACGATGGGTTGCAGATCAAACTCAGCAAAGTTGCAGTCAACGGCATGAACGGCGAAGAAGCGGCGGCAGCTGATATAAAATAAACAGCATCTGCCGATTAGTGTTCAATCTGCGGTTAACACCTCCTGTTGCCGCAGCTTTTTTTCCCAAACTGACAAGGATCTTCAAATATGAAATGCAAATTTTTATCCAGCATAATTCTGGCAGCGGCGGCAGCGGTTATTACTGCCGCGCCGATCAAACTTGCTGATTGCAGCTTTGCGGTTGCTCCCGCCAAAGGAGTAACGGCAGTAGGTTCGCAAAATATGCAGTTTGATACAGTCAAACAGCAATTGGTAATCGGCCGCGAACCGCATCTGAATAAGGGTGTTTCCGGCGGGATAACAATTCCGCTCAAGCGTGTACGCGGTCTGTCATTGATCGTAGCGGAAGGCGACATCACCCTCGGCGGCACCACTCCGACCGGTAATTCGCAGGTATCGGGCAATCTTTTGTTTGATATTTTCTCTAAAACAAACAAAAAAGCGGTGGGTATAACCGTTTCCAGCAAACGTTATCACAACGACCGCAAGATTGTTTTTGCGGGCGGTAACGAATCTTACCAAACCCCCTTCAATTTCCCCATTGACGCAGCAATGCGGTTCAAACTGCAGATTGATTACGCTCAAAAAAGCTGGGTGCTGACGATTTATCAGGACGGCAAAAAATTGTTCACTACCGAAGCACACCCTCTGCCGACCAACTTTACCCCCTCCGATCTGCGGATCATTGCCAGCACCAACAACAGCAACGATGGCATGAAAATTACCGTCAGCAACATAAAAGTAAACGGCTACAGCGTTGCCGATGCCAAAAAACTGGCTGCGCAGAAAGAAGCCGACTACTGCCCCACGCTGCCGCGTATGTATAAAAATGTCAATACCAGTCTCTACAACTCGGCGATTACCAGCTTTTCAGGCGCCAACCTGATGGACCGCGTCAGCTGCGGCGACCCTGCCGTAGCCGAAAAACGGGCTGCCGATCTGGCTGACCTCGGAATTACGACTGCACTCTACAACGGCCGTCACTTCCGCGCCAACTATATTGAAGAATTTGACAATATCGCCAAAGTGGGCAAGATCGTCCGCGATGCCTGCGCCAAGTACGGGATCGATGTTATTGAACACCACGACCCCACCATTATCAATTACCGCGCCTATCCGTTGATGCTTTCCAAGATCGACTGGCTGCAGCGGGATATCCGTTCCGGCGAAACTAACTACTGGTTCTGCCCCGGTAACGACAGCTTTGCCAGCTACTTTCTGGGTTATATGAACAAACTGCAGCAGACCGCTCAGTTTGCAGGTTTTATGATCGACGAACTTAACCTTGCCAGCCGTAAGGATTGCGGTTGCGACTCCTGCCGCAAAGCCTACAACGCCGAAACCGGTCTGACGATGCCCAAAAACCTCAATTTCAATTCGCCCGCCGTTGACCAGCGTCTTTACCGCTCCTGGGGTATGCGGATGACCAACCTGACCAACAACATCCTGCTCAACGCCATGCAGAAGGTCAAGCCCGACACGATCCTGATGACCTATTGCTCGGATTACTTCAATCCCCACAGCCAGAGCATCGACCTTGACGAAGCGGCAGCTCTTTACAGCCCCTTTGTCGGCTGGGAAAATATGATCCACAACCCGTTGGAATCTCATACCAGCTTGATCGGCAACCTCAAGACCCGCAACGCCTACGGCGATTTTTACAACATCCCCGTCTGGAGTCTGAACCGCGAAAGCGTTTCGCCCGAAGCCAACTATGTGCAGTGGGCAGTCTGTCAGGGTACCCGCCACGCCATCTGGCACAGCGGCAGCATATTCAAGACTCCCCGCCATATTGAGTTTTTCCGTATGTACGGCAAATGGCCCGAAATCATGCCGCATGAATTTGCCCGTACCTACACAGATACGGCGCTGCTGGTGTCGGGTCAGACCTGGAGAACTTCTCCCAACCGCAGTTTCTTCTGGTACGATTTCCGCGGAGTTATGGATATGCTGGTGCGCTCCAGCCGTCAGTTCGATACGCTGCTGGATGGCGAACTCTTTTATCCCGGCCGCCTGAACAAATACAAAGTTCTGGTGCTGGCAAGTCAGGCATCGCTCTCGGATACCCAATGCAGAAATATCGAAAAATTTGTCCGCGAAGGCGGTGTGGTCATTGCCACGGGCAATACTTCTCTGCACGATGAATACGGCAACCGCCGCATTGACTTTGCGCTGGGCAAAGCGATGAATCTGCGCTATATGGATAAAATCCTGGGCGCCGGTAAAGGTATCAGCAAGCTGCCTGCAACTGCCAAAGAAATCGATCTGCCCCACGCATTCGCAGTCAAATTGCGCGAGCCGGGCAAATCGCAGGTGCTGATGGAATATGTTAAAGATGATGTCAAAAGCCCCGTGGTGGTCAAAACTCCCTACGGCAAAGGTGCCTTTATCTACGTTGGCGGTCAGTACGGAAACTTCCTGTACGAATTGGAGATCCGCAACTATTCCAAATACACCTATTCACCCAACCCGGCGCTGGCGTCGATCATCCACAGCGTTTACGATTACGCTCACGATCTGATCAAAACTCAGGCTCCGGTCAGCTTCAAACTGCCCGAAAAAGTCATTGCGCTGGCGAATCAGCAGCAGGACGGCAAATTGTCAGGCGATATCTTTGTGCAGATTTTCAACTTTACTGCCAGCAAGGTCAAAAAAGGCGAAAAAGTCGGCGGCAACGGTATTCCTGAAAACGATGATATCTACCATCCCATCAACGGTGATCTGGAAATTTCCGTCAACCGCCCCTGCAGCGATACAGCGGTGCTGGAGTCGCCTGAACGCAAGAGCATCACAGTAAAAGGTGTCAAAAAAGGCAATTCCACGGTCTTTACCATCCCCGGCAAGGATATCGGTTTCTTTGCCCAGCTGCAGCTGAAAGGAGAAATCGAAAAATGTATGGCGATCAAACAGCCGCCGATGGCTGACCCGCCCTCGACCCGTAATGTCCAGCCGACAGCCACTCCCGATCTGGATGACTTTTATTATCCTGCGGAACTCGTCGGCGAAATCACGGACGATCTGCCGAAAGAACTTGCCACCGATAAAGGTTTTGCGCTGGCAGCCGACGGCACGGTCAAACTGGATGGCAAAGTCATCATTGCCGGTGACCAGTTCCGCCAGAGTTCCCACGAATGGGATGAGTTCAACAGCGTGGAAACCTTCAACAACAAGGTGGTCAAAGGCTGGCAGAACAAAGCAGCTGATGCCTTCGGGATCCTTACTTCCGGAACCAGTTCCGACAATCATGTAGCGCACGTCCGCGAGCTGACCAAACTGGGCAAAGACCGTGTCGAAATCAACTTTGCCGGATTCGTCCGCATTGCCGACTGGAAAGGACACAACAACTCCTACACGCTGAAGATCCCCGTGGCAGCACTCAAGGGCGCCAAAGCACACTATTACTACGGTATGCACCGCAGCGGCCGTCCCCCAAAAACTTATACCTTCACGGGCAAAGAAGCTGACGGAATGGTCATCAACTCGGTGCGTCATGTGCAGTTTACCGGCGGCGCGGTGGATTTTTCCATCGACTTTTCAACGATGGGGATTTGGGGATTGTATTGCGAAGATCTCTCCAGCCAGTACAAGTCGCATCTGGTCAAAGAAGGTGATTACTACTACTTTGTCACGCCTTCCAACGACTCGCGCTACGGCACAAAATATGTCTTCAAGGCGGTTCTGCGCAGCGGCATAACTGACTTTGCCAAGCTCCATCCCCTGCCCTATATGCGTTATCAGTACGGTTCACCCGTAAGTGACCGCTTGCAGTTCACCCGGGGCGAAACTGCCAAAAACTTTTTCATCAACAAAAATATGCGCGGATTTGAAAAAGATTTCCGTCCGGCAGATATGGAGCGTTGGAGCAATACTGCTGCCGTTAAACTGGAAACGGTAGCTGACAGCAAGGCCGATCCCCTGCACTACAGCGCCGCAGTCGGCAAAGGCAAAAACGTTTACACCATCGACACCGACAACGGTTTGCAGATGATCAACGTAATGCTCAACGCCCGCAGCAAAGCGATCAAAGGTACGCTTTCAGCCAACAATGGCAAGGTCTATGAGTTTGACGTGGAAAAAGGTCTCTACAAAACGCAGACTATTCCGGTAATGGTCAAAGACGGCAAGATCGCTCTTGCCATCGACGGCGACTGGGCGCTCAGCGGTTTTGTGCTCCAGCCTTTGATGTATCCCGGTGAAGATTACCTCTTCAGCCGCACTTACTTCAACTGCGGTCAGGTGCCGTGGCTGCTCAAAGAACTCCAATGCGATCCTGAGGATTGGAAGTTCTTCTCCGGAGATCATCTCCGCCGTGCCAAATGGCTCTACTGACAAATAAGTAAGTCTTACTTACGGCTCTGCTGCCAAATTCAAGTTTTGGCAGCAGAGCCTTTTTTATGGCATACTTATTGCATCGGCAGCAGATATACAAAAAGCCGGAATTGCTTTATGGTATTTTCAAGCAATTCCGGCAAATTTTTTAACAGTTGTTTTACTGAACTGCAGCAGCTTACTTGATCCGGAAAAGTTTTATATCGCCCGGCAGGGCATCAAACGTAAAACTGTTGCCGGAGCCTTCGATCACCTTTTCTTCGATCACATCATATACTTGCGTAAAACTTTTGCCGGGCAGCGTAACAGTACGCTTGCCGGGAGCATCAACGGCAAATATACCGACAAATTCGCCGTCAAAAACCACCCGGTCGGCGCGGTCGATCAACGGCTGCACCCCGGATTTCTTCAGCACATCGCGCAGAAGCGAACCGCTTTTGTCGTAGCTGCTCAGCCATACGCTGCGGCCGCGTTTGATATTCTTCCAGGCGGCGGCGATCCTGCCGTTCGGATAGCGGCCCAGCACATTGACTTTGCCCTTTACGGTAAACGCCTCGCAATTATTCATTCCGGGGATACCTGCATTGACTCCGCTGTTGCTCTTAAAATACAGCGCAGTACCTTCGGGCATCAAATCAAAATCAAAACCGGTGAGTTCTTTCATGCCTTTCAGACCGCCCTGCTGACCGTAGCCGGGAGCGTAAAGCCACACTACGGTTTTGCCCGCGGGGTAAACTTTTTCCTGCAGGAAACGCGCCAGTTTGGGATTTTTGCGCCATGCGTTCTGGAAATAGAGTACTTTATATTTGCTGAGATCCAAATCGTAGATATCTTCCAACTCAAACATATCGTAAGGCACGCCGCACAGCGCGATCATCCGCTGAGCTTCCGCCGCCATGGTAAAGGGCTTCATCTTGCCCCAGCGGCCGTCGTTGATGCTGACGCCGTCCACAAATTTTTCGTCAAAGAAGTATGCCAGCGGAGTCTGATAAGTTATATTGCGCTTATTGACTTCGTTATAAAGTTTGAGCATCTTCTTGAAATCTTCGTGGAAGTAGTCATTATCGTACCAGTCGGCCCCGATTTCAAAGAACCATACTGCCTCGCGTTTGATCATGGCATAAAGGAATTCCCGCCAGTTTTCCGTCAGCGACGCCTGAGCGTGATGAGTTACCGCATGAGCATCACGGGGAGTAAGGTAGGTGCGGTTATCCGCTTCCTGCAGCCAGACAATACCGTGCTTGCGGTAGCTGGATTCCACCGTACCGGTACCGGAAATATCCCCGGGGTGACGCCACGCATAAGTAATGGGCGAAGCCATCACATCCACCTTGCCCGAAGCCAGCAGCCGCGACAGGTCATAATGCCCCGTAATCCCGGGATTGGCTGAAATATGGCTCAAGGTCATCAGATAGCCGAAATAGAGGAATCTGAGTTTGTCGGGAGCTGAATCTTTGATCGCATCCAGCATTGCCATAATCGTATCCACATTGGCTTCATGCACGCTGCGGTTGTAGTCCATTACGTCCTGACGTTCAGGCGGCAGGAAATAAGAGTCTTTAAGCTGGCGGAGTTTCTGTTCGGGAACGGTTGCACTCGCCAGAGTGACACTATTGTTGTTCCACGCTTGCTGCAGCGCGGCATCGGTGCGGTATTTTTTGCGCAAAAATTCACGGAAATACTGCTGCATGGGTTCGCTGTAATCCGGAAAACAGTTATGTTTTTGCGGAATCACCCATTCAGGACCGCGCAAATTACAGGGCATATAAGCGATGATTGCGCCGGCATACCATTGATTTTCGATGTGCTTGATGAATTTTCTGACCATATTGGCAGTTTCGGTACGCCACAGGGTACTGGCAGGCGAAGCAAATGTACCGTCGGCGCCATGCGTTGTACCGTCAGCAAATTTGATCAGCTGATCGGGGTGTTTTTCCTGCCACCAGCCGGGAGGCGAAAGGCGGAACTCCAAAACGATCTTGCCATCGGGCACATTCCGCAACAATTCTTCCACCGCTTTGTCCAGCGTATAGTAATTCACCGAGTTATCGCTCTTCCAAGCCTCAAAACTGAATTCCCACGGCAGGCGGAAAAGTTTGAATCCGCTTTTTTGAACATTGTTATAAGCGTTGACCCGGCTGCCGCGCCAGCTTACGCCGTAAAGCATGGGCGTAACGATTTCGCCGTTGACTTCCATACGCGGATGGTCAAGGTCGTGATTGATACGGGCAACGGTTTTCTGCCGGCGGTAAGAATCTTTATCAAGTTCCTTGAGCGTATTTCCTTCGGGCATCTCGTCCCGATAGGTCACCATATTCAGCCACGGGCCGTAGGGCGGAACATAGTAGCTCTTGGCGGGTGCCCAGCCGCTGCGGGTATTTTCGGGCGGATCGACCCGCCGCCAGTTTTCACCCGGCGGAGTTATACGGCAAAGCCAGCTTGCATCCGAAGCAATATAGCTGATCTTACCTGCTTTGTCCACCAATTTAAGTTCGCACAGCAGCCCGCCGACCGATCCGCCGTTATAACCGCTTACGGTAATAACATTTTTGCCTTTACGCAAATATTTTTTTACATCAGTATATTGCGGATCGTTCCACACATTGTTGTTGAATATGCGGTTGTTGTTCACTTCCAGAGTAAAAGCATCGTCGCAGGTTGCCTGTAAAAAGGCGACATCCAATTCAGCGGGATCGTTGATGTTGAACTCCTTGCGGAAATGACAATGCTGCTTTTCTTTGATACCGTCTGCCGACCAGATCCATTCTGCCCGCCATGTAGCGGCGCCGCCCATATCTTCCACCAGCGCATCCCCCAGCTGATAAGCCTTGGCGGAATTCAGCACCAGGTCGCCCTTAAACGCGGTTCCCGGAACAACATATTCGGCCTGATAAAGGTGCATATTGCCCAGTTTTTTACCCGAATCCTTCAATTCATATTCAAACACGCTGGCGCCTGAACGATCCACGGCACAAACTTTCACCACGGTACCGGCGGAAGCGTAAACGCTTGCCAGATAACGATGCCCCGGCTTGAGCGAATCAAGGATCGTGCTGATCCTGCCGCCGCTGACACGACATACCGGATAAGGGAAATTATTTACATTAACGATTTTTGCAGATTTTTCCGCCTTCCAGAAAAGCGGATCTGACCCATTTTCTTTCAGCAAAAAAGCTCCGTTTTTCAGCGTATCGGCGCCGCGGCGGAACGCTACAGCATGGATCGTACCATCCGAGCCGTAGCCAGAATCGGCAAACAATATCTGAAAACAGTTGATATTCCCCCCTTTCCAACGGGGGATAGAATCGAGTTTTTCCACCTTTTTCAGAGGATAAAAGCGGTCATTACCATCCCATGAGCTGTTGAATTTATGCTGGTTGGCATAACCGCCTTCGCCGGGACCGTAAGCCAGCAGCGTGTAGAGCATAGAACAGCCTGAGCGGTAAAACTCCACATAATTATACTCTTTGCTGTCGATCTTCAGACCGTCGATTTGCAGATGATGATACTTTTTGTCGATCACAAAATGAAATCCCCGGTCCGTAATTGATCCGAGCTTTCCGAAGTTATGGCTTAAATTTGCTGAATCAGGCGTTTGCTGCCAGATATTTTTATCGGCAAGATTCCACGCCAACTTTCCCTGCGCCGCCATCAACGGAAATACCGCCATGCTCAACAGCGGCAGCAATAACAGTTTGACTTTTTTCATTTCATCTCCTTATGGTTAGGTTTCACGCTATTTAATATAGTCCCCAAAAATACTCTTGACAATGAATATATTTTCTTTTTTTTGGATTATAATATCAATTTTATATCATTATCAACAACTTTTCGCAGATCAAGGTTTGAAAAATGCCTGTCTTCAGATTATATTAAAAGCAAACCGTTCATTACGCAAGCAATATTCTGAAAAAGGGAAAGTGCATGGAAAATTTTATCTCCGTATGTCCTGCCTGCCGCAGCGCCTTGCAAATACAATCGTGCTATATCGGTCAGCAAGTCCGCTGTCCCAAATGTAAAACTGCATTTATTGCCCGAACCGACAATGCCGACGATCATGCTCCGCCTGCAGCCGGGAATGTCAAGCGCCGTCCCAAGCTGACCTGCTGTCTTATATCCTGCGGATGTCTGCTCTGCGCAGCAGCGATCGTGGGGATTCTGCTTGCCCTACCCTTGATTTTTACAGGCAAATACAAAAACACCACTTTGCACTGTATTAACAATATGAAGCATTTCGGCCTTGCTATTTGTATGTATCAGGATGACTATGATGATTTTCTGCCGCCCGATGACAATGGTTCATGGCTTAAAACAATGAAAGAATGCGGTTTATTTTTTGAAGATCAACAAAACGGAGTTGGAAAGTGTTCTGCCGGCGACAACGCATATATTTATCTTGGCAGCGGATTGCGCGGTAATTTGAACGGCACTCGCTCTGACAGTATAAAAAATCCTGAATTTACTCCCATAATACTCTGCATAAATCAACACAATTCCACGTCGATTCCTGTACTCTTTGCAGATGGTCACGTTGAATCATGCCCCCTGCCTGATGCCAAAGCAGACCTGACTGCCCTTATCCGTTATTATCAGAAGGCTATGGATGACGAAAAAACGGTGCAAATATTGTTGCGTAATCTCGCTCTGCACCAGGAAGCCCGGGCAGAAAAACCCGGCAACAAAGTAAATAAATAAAATCAGAAACCTATATATTATGACAAAAATATCAAACGGATTTTTTATTGCCCCCTATTCCGCAGAAGATACCGCCGAAGCGGTGGCGCTGTGGAACTCCATCGTAAAAGCAGGGCGGGCGTTCCCGCAGGAAGATGAACTTGACCTGATTTCAGGCCATGAATTTTTCCGGCTCCAAACCTTTACCGGAATTGCCCGCTCAACTACCGACCGCCAACTGGCAGGATTGTATATTCTGCACGATAATAATGTCGGGCGCTGTCGGCATATTGCCAATGCCAGTTATGCGGTAGATGCAGCTTTCCGCGGCCGCGGGATCGGCGAACTTCTGGTTCGGCATTGCATTGAGCAAGCCGGAAAATCTCAATATAAGATACTGCAATTCAACGCGGTAGTCAAAAGCAACACCCCCGCGCTGAATTTATACCGCAAGCTGGGTTTTGTTCAACTGGGGATCATCCCGGCAGGATTCCGCAATATCCACGGGGAATACGAAGATATTATTCCCCACTATATTACGCTGTAATAGCTTTGCCGCAGCTCCTTACTGCTGCGGCGGAAAATCAAATTCCGACTCCAGCAATTCAGCAATGCGGTCGGCAGCCTGAACTTCGTTGGGACCTTCCACTTTGAGTTCAGCACTTTCGCCGCAAACCAGACAAAGTGCCAGCAATCCCATAATACTGTTGAGTTCGCAGCTCTCGCCGCGAATACTGGTCAACACAAATTCATGTCCGGGAAACTCCGCATTCACAGTGTTGAGGATCACACTTGACGGCCGGCAATGGATTCCGGCACGGTTGCGAATTGTTACATTACGCGTCTGCATAAGCAGCCTGTCCTTTCCTTTTATCAGTTGCGGTCAACTGAATACGCCTGAATGATCTTTTCCAAAAGCGCGTGGCGCACCACATCGCGGGTGGTAAATTCGATTATCCCCACTTCGGGGATGCGGTTCAGCGTTTGCAGCGCATGGATCAAACCTGACCGCTCATTGCGCGACAAATCGCTCTGACTCGGGTCGCCGGTAACTACACAACGGGAATTGCTCCCCAAGCGGGTCAGAAACATCAGCATTTGCTCCTCAGTCGTATTCTGCGCCTCGTCCAGAATAATGAACGCATTGTTCAATGTTCTGCCCCGCATAAACGCCAGCGGTGCAACTTCAATAACGTTGCGCTCGATCAGCGATGCCGCATCATTGAAGTCCAGCATATCGTAGAGTGCATCGTAAAGCGGCCGCAAATACGGCATGATCTTTTCTTCCAGACTGCCGGGCAGAAAACCCAGCGTTTCTCCCGCTTCCCGGGCAGGACGGGTCAGCACGATCCGACTGCAATTCCCCGCCAGCAATTCCGATACAGCCATCGCCATCGCCAGATAGGTTTTGCCCGTCCCCGCAGGACCGACTCCGAACACCACCTCTTTATCTTTCAATGCACGCAGATACTCCAGCTGATTTTTGCTGCGGGGCAGTATTTCGCGCTTATTGCTGCCGACTTTGATCCTGCCGGCAAACAACGCCCGCAAATCCCCCTCTTCCTTACGGGAATAAGCCTTTATCAGCTGCTCGATATCCTGACGGTCAAGTTCGTGACGGCGCAGATTATGCAGTTCGCCCAGCGCTTTAAAAAATGCCAGCGCCCGCTGACACTCCGCTTCGCCGCCGCTGATCGTTACCTGACGGTTGCGCGGCACCAGATGTACTGCCAGCACCTCTTCCAAACGCTGCCAGTTCAACGCCGGACGCCCGCTGATACGCCAATCCGGGGTAAGACCGTTTTCAAAATAAAAGAGTGTTTCCATCCCCATTAATTCTCCGTCAATAAAAAAATGTGCGAACAGCTGTGTATCCACAACTTTCCGCACATTTCAGCGACAAAAATATCTCTTTTACGGACGCGGGATCACCAGTTTCATACCGGGTCTGATAATCGTCTTGCCTTTAAGCAGATCAGCATTGGCATCGGCGATCTTCTTCCACGCGCTGGCCTTGCCGTACATCTTCTGAGCAATCGCGCCCAGAGTGTCGCCCTTGACCACCGTATAGCTTTCAGCTGCCGCAGCAGCAGGCTCTTCCGTCGCCGCAGCCGCAGCCGTTGCATTATCGGCTACCGGGGCGGGCGCAGGAGCAGGTGCTGCAGTTGTATCAGCCACAGGAGCAGGAGACGCAGCGGCAGGTTCTTCCACTACTGCCGGAGCAACCGTATCCGCTGCCGCAGGAATGGTATTCTGATTGGCAGCATCCTGCTGGGGAATATCGTCGCGCCGCACCGAACGCGGAACTGATTCCGGCGGCTGCCATGCGCTGTAGTTAGCTTTGAAATTAGCCGCCCAAGCCTGTTCTTCGGGACTCAACTGAGTCTGATCCAATTCGGGGGCACAGCCGCTGAGCAGCATAGACAGCGCTCCGGCACCGGCAAGCATATAAATACTTTTCATAGTTGCAACTCCTGTATGTAACAATTTTTTACTTGTAACGCTTAAACGCCACCACTCCGTTATGACCGCCGAAACCGAGGTTGATGTTCAGCGCCACATCAATTTCCCGTTCGCGCGCCTGATTGGGCGTAATATCCAAATCGCAAGCCGGATCGGGATTTTCGTAGTTGATCGTAGGCGGCACAGTCTGATTGACAATACTCTGCACGCAGATGATCGACTCGATACCGCCGGCAGCACCCAGCGCGTGACCGGTGGCACCCTTGGTGCTGCTGACCGACACTTTATAAGCGTGTTCGCCCAACGCCGCCTTGATCGCCAGCGTTTCGTACTTATCGTTCAATTCCGTACTGGTACCGTGAGCATTGATGTAATCAACATCTTCAGGGTTCAAACCGGCATGACGCAGCGCCGTGGTGATCGCTGCCGCCGCGCCCTTGCCTTCCGGGTGCGGAGAAGTAATGTGATAGGCATCGCCCGTGGCACCGTAACCGACCACTTCGGCCAGAATATTGGCGCCGCGCTTAAGCGCGTGTTCCAATTCTTCCAGAATAAGTACCCCTGCACCTTCGCTCATAACAAAACCGTCGCGTTCAGCGTCGAAAGGACGGCTGGCGTGCTGCGGATCATCGTTGCGCGAACTCATCGCTTTCATGCTGCAGAAACCGGCAAAGCCCAGCGGAACCACCGCCGCTTCCGCACCGCCGGTAATCATAACATCGGCATCATCGCGCTTGATCATCCAGAACGCTTCCCCGATACTGTGGCAGCCGGAGGCGCAAGCCGAAACCAGCCCGAAGTTGGGTCCGCGCACATTGTAGCGCATGGAAATATTACCCGAAGCCAGGTCGCCGATCATCATCGGGATCATCAAAGGCGAAACCCGGCTGGGTCCTTTGTTCATAAAGACAACATCCTGCTCGCACATCGAAGCAAGACCACCGATACCGCTGGAAACCAGCACCCCTACCCGATCACGATCGACCGGGCAATCTTCGGCAGTAAAATCCAGTCCGGACTGCGCCACAGCTTCGTCCGACGCGGCAATCGCAAACTGGCAGAAAAGGTCCAAACGCTTGGCTTCTTTGGCTGACATATATTTGGTAACATCAAAATTCTTGACTTCCCCGGCAATTTCGGTACGGAACCCGGTCGAGTCAAAACGCGTAACCTTGCCCAGCCCGCAACGGCCTTCTTTTACTGCGGCCCACAACTCAGGCACGCTGTTGCCAACGCAGGAAACTGCGCCGCAACCTGTAACTACCACTCGTCTTTCTTTCATAAATATACCTTGAACTTTTTGTCAATGACGATTGAAAATATTATCTCTTTAATAAGATACAACCGAAAAGCAATATTTGCAACTCGTCAACCGATTTTTTATGCCGCAGCAGCGTGCAAATTGCTTTTCCGCACTCTGCAGCGCTGCTTTGCAGCACAAATCACATTTCAACCAACTTTATTCATTTGCCCATCGGCTTGCTTACCGTCGGCAGCGCAGGATTGCCGTTAAGCGTTCCCGCGCTCTTGGCAGCAGGCGCAATGCGGCTCTGGGGGTCAGGCGGAACCGGTGTCGCCGCCTTGGGGACGGCACGCTTGATAAGTTTGCTGTCCACACCTTTGCAGCGCATCATAAGCATATTGCGTTTTCTGAATTCGATCTCGCCTGATTTCAGCATCACAAAGTGATCCACATCGTTCAACTGAGCCATCATCAGCATTTCGTAATCCAGATGCGGACCTGCCTGCAGCGTAGTTGCCAGCGCGCCGAAGCGCAGCAAATTGGGCGCAGTTACCGCAAAGGCACCGTTAAAGTTATTCACCCCGGCAAAGCCGCTGACCTTGCCGTCGCGTTGAAACTCAATATATGCCTGCACATTATCCGGCAGCGTGATCGCATTTTTGCCATCCACGCCTTCCTGACCTTTGATGTAAACAGGCACCCACACCTTTGCGCAAAGAATATTCAGCTCTTCAGCGCGGTTGATATTCTGGCGGTGCGCATCAACGATTTCCTGTATTTTCGGTTGAGCGGGTTCTTCCAGCTGCATACAGCTGCAGCCGCTCAAAGCAGCTGCAGCAACAGCAGCTCCGCAAAAAGTCAAATACTTTTTCATCTCAACAGCTCCCCAACCGGCCTATCAATGGCAACCGCATTCGCAGCTGCCGCATTCGCAGCCGCAGCTGTCGCCGGAGAAATGTTCGACGATCTTCTGCGCAACCTTTTCGGGAGTGAAGCCGAATTCTTCAGCCAGAACTTTGTAGGGAGCCGATGCACCGAAGGTATCCAAACCGATGGCAAGACCTTCGCTGCCGACAAACTTGTGCCAGCCGAAGGTACTGGCAGCTTCGATGGATACGCGCAGATCGCATTCCGGCGGCAGCACTTCGTTCTGATAAGCCTTGCTCTGAGCCAGGAAGAGTTCCTGCGAAGGCATGGAAACAACACGCACACCGATTTCCTGAGCGCGGAACATATCGGCAACCTTCATCGCCAGACCGACTTCCGAACCGGTAGCGATCAAAATCAGCGAGAAGTTTTCGTCATCGCTGACAACATAAGCACCCTTGGCAACATCCACCTTGGCGGCAGTTGCTTCATCAAAAGCATCCAGATTCTGGCGGGTCAGCAGCAATGCCACCGGGCCATCGGCCTGCAGCGCGGCAGCCCAGGCACCGGCAACTTCGTGAGATTCCGCAGGACGGATGACCGTAACACCGGGAATGCTGCGCAGCATTGCGATCTGTTCGATCGGTTCATGGGTGGGACCATCTTCACCGACGTAGAAACTGTCGTGCGTGAAGATGTAGATCTGATGCAGTTTCTGCAGCGCAGCCAGACGGATGGCGGGCTTCATGTAATCGCTGAACACAAAGAAGGTCGAGCTGTAGGGAATCGCCGCTCCGAAAAGTGCAATACCGTTGGCAGCCATACCCATACCCAGTTCGCGCACGCCGAAATGCAGATTGCGGCCCGCACGGTCAGCCGGACCGAAGTCACCGCCGACTTTGACATTGGATTTGGTCGAAGGCGCCAGGTCAGCAGCACCGCCCCACAGCGCGGGAACCAGTTCGGCAGCCTTCTGCAGGATCGTACCGCTGGAGGCACGGCTGGCGGTGGGCTTATCCACGGGAGCAACCTTGAGCAGTTCTTCCAGCAGATTTTCCGGAACAGTCTTGTTCAGGAGCTTGCTCAACAGTTCCGCCTTGTCGCGGTTGGCGGCAACGTATTCGCCGTAAGCAGCATCCCATTCAGCAGCGGCAGCCTTGACTTCGGCAACGCGGCTGTCGCAGAAAGCGCGGACATCGTCGGCAACGAAGAAGGTTTCAGCGGGCAGTCCCAGATTGGCTTTCATCGCCGCAACTTCGTCATCGCCGAGGGGTTCGCCGTGAACACCGGAAGTACCCTGCTTGTTGGGAGCGCCGAAACCGATGGTGGTCTTGCCGATGATCAAAGTCGGACGACCGTCGCTCTTCTGAGCTTCCGCCAACACTGCGTCGCACTTGGCAACGTCGTTGGCGTTGTCGCAGTAAAGCACGCGCCAGTTGTAGGCTTCAAAACGCTTGCCCACATCTTCGGTAAACGCCAGACTGGTGTTGCCTTCGATGGTGATGTTGTTATCATCGTAGAAGCAGATGATGTTGTCCAGCTGCTGATGACCTGCCAGAGAAGCTGCTTCGCTGGTGGCACCTTCCATCATACAGCCGTCGCCGCAGATGATGTAGATCTTGCTGTCCAGCAGACCCGCTTCGCCCAGACCGGTAGTGGCAGCCAGATATTTTGCCGCCATCGCCATACCCACAGCACTGGCAAGGCCGCTGCCCAGCGGACCGGTGGTGATATCGACCCCGGCGGTATGACCGAATTCGGGATGACCGGGGGTCTTGCTGCCCCACTGACGGAAGTTCTTGAGTTCTTCCATATCCAGACCGTAGCCGAACAAATGCAGCAGGCTGTATTCAAGCATGGAGCCGTGACCGGCGGAAAGCACAAAGCGGTCGCGGGCGATCCAGGCGGGATTGGCAGGATTGAAACGCAGATATTTGCTGAAAAGGGTTACTGCAAAGTCGGCATTACCCATAGGCATACCAGGGTGACCGGACTTGGCTTTCTGAATCGCATCGGCGCTGAGAGCGCGGATGGTGTTGGCGGTACGAGCGGCAATTTCTGCATTCCAACTCATAGCATGAACCTTTCTTTGATTTTTTTTCAGTTTTATACTGGAAATTTTTATAAAAACAGTTAAATTGTAATTAACGCGTTTTAATTTAACCTCTAAAGTTATTAAAAGCAATTTTTTTAACGATATTTTTTGCACAATTTTAGATATGAGCGAACGTTTTATCACCTCTACATTGAACCGTAAAGACGGCAGCAGCGATAACCAGCTGCGTCCGTCACGTTTTGCCGATTTTCCCGGACAGGACGATGCCAAAGCCCTGCTGGAACTTATGGTCCGTGCCGCCGCCGGGCGCAACGAGCCGTTGGAACATATTCTGCTGTCGGGTCCGCCCGGACTGGGCAAAACCAGTCTGGCATATATCATTGCCAACGAAAAAGAGTGTACGCTCAAAAGTTCCAGCGGTCCTGCCATCGAAAAACCCGGTGATCTGGCGGGATTGCTTACCAATTTGAGCGAAGGCGATATACTTTTTATTGACGAGATCCACCGCCTCAACCCGGTGGTGGAAGAGTATCTTTACAGCGCTATGGAAGATTTTTTCATCGACATTGTGCTGGAACAGGGGCCCGGTGCCAGATCGGTACGTTTGAACATACCCCACTTTACACTGCTGGGAGCAACGACCCGTCAGGGAATGCTTTCGGCGCCGCTGCGGTCGCGTTTTGCGGTAAATGTAAGACTGGATTATTACGACGATACAAGTCTGGTGGAAATCATCAAACGCAGCGCGGGGATTCTGGCAACCCCCATCGAAGAAGATGGTGCGCTGGAGCTGGCCCGCCGCTGCCGCGGTACGCCGCGTATTGCCAACAATCTGCTGCGCATGGCGCGCAATTACGCGCAGGTCAAAGCCGATTCGGTGATAACTGCTCAAGTGGCGTCGCAGGCGGTGAATATGCTGAAAATCGACCCTGACGGGCTGGATGACATTGACAACCGTATTCTGGAAGCGATCATCTGCAACTTCAACGGCGGGCCGGTGGGCGTAAAAAACATCTCGGTAACTGTCGGCGAAGAAGAAGGTACTCTGGAAGAGGTGTACGAACCGTTCCTGATTCAGAAAGGGTATTTGGTCCGCACCCCCCGCGGGCGGGTGGTAACGCCTAAAGCCTATCAGAAACTGGGCATGGAACCGCTGGAGCGCAAAGGCAAAAAAGACGGCAATCAAATGAATCTGTTTTAAATGCAACACAAGGGGTTTTAACTTATGGCAGCAAGCTGGGTGGAAAATTTATTGAAACTGCAAGATCTGGATATGGAAATCCGGCGGCTCAAACTCCGCCTTACCATGATCCCCAAAGAAGCGGAAAAACTTCAAGCTGAGATTACAGCCGTAGAAAACAAAGTCAAGCTGCTGCGGGGCAGAAAATCCGAACACGAACTTGCTTACAAAAAAAATGAAGACAGTATCGCCGAACTCAACAGCAAGATCGAAAAGCTCCGTCAGCAATCCGATCTGGTCAAGAAAAATACCGAATATCAGGCGATGCTCGGCTCGATTGCCATGCTGAAAAAATCGATCAGCGATCTGGAAACTGACCAGCTGGAATTGATGGAAACGCTGGAAAAAGATAACGCTGCGATTCAGGAGGCAATAAAAAATGTAAAACCGCAAACGGCTCCGCTGCGGGAAGAACTTGCAGAAATGGCGGAGCTGGCTTCTGACATCAAGCGCCGCGGCCGTGAATTGCTGGCAAAACGTCCTGAACTGCGCAATATGGTCGATAATGAAGTGCTGCCCCGTTACGAACAGCTCCTGCAAAAAAACAATGGTCAGCCGCTGGTATCTGCAGAAGGCGACAAATGCGGCAACTGCCATTTGCGCCTGACGCCGCAGACGCTGAATCAAGCCCGCAGCGGCGCGATCTGTTTTTGCGACAACTGTATGCACATAGTTTACATTGATCAGGAATAAGTGGTCTTTCTTCCGCAGGCGCAGTTGTTCCGGCAGTAAATCCAATGGTAATACTTTATGAAAAAGTTATTGAGTCTATCCTTTGTATTTTTATGCACAGCGTTATTTGCAGAAAACTACACGTTTCTGGCGTTGGGCGACTTGCATTATGACGGGGAAAAATATCACACTTCCCCCACGCTCAAACAACATCAAAAGCAGGAACGCAAACGCAATCTTGCCATGTGGGAAAGCGGCAAATCCGATCAACTGCTGACTGCTGCATCCCAGGTTATAGCAAACGACACCAAGTTTGTCGTCCAGCTGGGTGATTTTACTCAAGGCGACTGCGATACTGAAGCGCAGCAGGAAGCTATGTTCAAAGATGGTTTTGCCAGAGTCAAAAGACATTTCCCCGATCATAAACTGCTGGCGGTAAAAGGCAATCACGATGTGCGGCTGCTCAAGCACAAGGGTTTCAGTAATGCTCCTGCGGAAAAGGCGTTTCTCCCGCTGATTGCCCGCGAATTGAATCGGGAACGCGTAGCGGGTAATTACGCGGTAAAGCAAAGTCAGGATCTCTTCATTTTTTTCGACAGCTTCGTCAACTCAAAAAACGCGATAAATTTTGTGGAAAAAACCTTGCAGGAAAACAGCAGCTGCCGTTATGTATTTTTCTTTACCCACCTGCCGGTGCTGCCCTGTTCAACCGGGAACCCCGCCTGGACTGTTCCCGCGCGTGACAAACTTATTGAGTTGCTCGCCCAACGCAATGCTATCATACTGTGCGCTCACACGCATATCCCCGGCTGCATAGCTTTGAAAACGCCCCACGGCTCACTTACGCAGCTGACAGTTTGCAGCATGGGCAATCAATGGAATCCACAGGCAAAACCCGCCGTTAAAATAAAAGATTTTGCCGCTTTCAGCAAGCGTATACCCGCTGAAAGAATGAAGCAAAAAAATGTTAAAAAATTTATCCGAAAGATTCAGAATTATCCAGCTGAATATTACGAGCTCTACACCAATCACTCAGGTTTTGCAGTGATAAAAGTCAGCGATCAAGCTGTTATTGCCGAAATCCATGCCGATAATTCCCGGCAGCCATGGATAAAAAAACTGCTGCAAAATAGATCAGGCAAGTAATTTTTACCGCTGAATTCAGATCGCAGTCTGCACCGGGCAAGTTATTTTATCCCGGCAATAAATTCCCGCACCAGACGGGCAAATTCATCGCCTCTGGCTTTGTAATCTTTGAACATATCCATACTGGCTGCGGCGGGCGAAAGCAGTACCACATCTCCCGCAACCGCACTTGCTGCAGCATGATTTACCGCCAGCGCAAAATCATTGCCTGCATCAAAACACTCCACGCGATTTTCAAAGGCTTGGGCAACCAGACCGCCGCATCTGCCATAGACGACAACTTTGCGCAAATAGGGTGCAAGCCCGCCTAAAGGCATAAAATCCATATCCTTATCCAAACCGCCTGCAATCAGCACGATATTACGGTGCGGAACTTGTTCCAGCGCGGTAACCGCCGCCTTGACTGCAGCAGGATTGGTGGCTTTGGAATCGTCGATATACTTTACGCCGTTAAACTCCGCGACCAGACTTATCCGATGATCTCCAGTTTGGAATTCCAGGATTGCGCTGCCCAGCACGGCAGTTTTATCTTCCAAATCAACTATGCTGCCGACCAGACATAATGCCGCCAGCAGATTTTCCTGATTGTGCGGTGCAGCAAAGCAGCTTCCATGCAGATCGGCAACCTTGCAGGATTTGTAAAACAACTGCAAATCGGCAATTGCAAAATCGCCGGCTGACGATGCGTTGCTCATGCTGGCGCCATAAAAGCATTTTTCAGGCGGCACATTGCGGAAAATCCGCTCTTTGACCGCGCGGTATTCAGCCATACCTCCGGGATAACGGTTGATATGGTCGGATTCAACATTAAGCAGTACCGCAGCTTCGGCAGGCAGATAATCGGTATATTCCAGCTGAAAACTGCTGACTTCCAAAACCGCGATCATTTCCGCTGCCGCAGGATCTTTTTTGCGCATAAGCTCAGCAGCAACCGCCGAAAGCGGCAAGCCGATATTACCGGCTGCAACCACCTTACTGCCCAGTTTTTTCAGCAGAAACTCCGTAAGTTCCACCGTGGTAGTCTTGCCGTTGGTCCCGGTAACCGCCACCAGCCGACCGGGGAAATGGCGGATACCGAATTCCAATTCGCTGATTATCGGCAGAAGATTCTTCCGGGCATATTGCAGCAAAGCTGATTCGGGCAAAACTCCGGGACTGGTCACCACCAGCTCGACATCGGCAAAAATTTCTTCAAAACTCAATCCCGCCGCCGCTGAATCACTTATCACCCGGCACGGAATATGCAAAATATCCGCCAACTCAGCAACGGCATTTCCGCTTACTCCGCCGCCGATCATCAATATCTTTTTCATTATAATACGCCTGTTGCCTGTAGGATCACCTGAAAAATCCCTGCCTATATTTTAGGGGGATTGCTGCAATATTATGTCACGCTCCGGCCGTAAAACTTATCCGCGGCGCACCGTTGCGGTAATCAATGCTGTATTGTCCGCCGCTCACGGGATATTTTATTACACTTTTGCGGTCAAAATCATCTTTTTCCACCAGCTTGATAAACTCGCCTTTTTCCGCAATGTAACGTTGACCGTATTTAGCGATAATATAAGGTCGATCCCCCAGTGCATGACCTGTACTTGTCAGCACAATACCGTCAACCATACCCGGAGTTACAAAAATCCCGTCGGGCTTGAATCCGCTGCGGATCATATTGCTGAAGATCACCGCTTTATCTGCACAGGAACAGTAGTCATCGTCCACGCCGTGAACAATCACCACCTGATTATCCGGATTACACCGGTATTGGATCGCCAAATGCTGCAAATTGCCGAAATCGCGGATCTCCTGTTTTGCCGGCGAAAGATAATTTTCATCGGCAGGATTCCGCGAATAACCTGCATTCAAACGCAAACACTCGCCAAAAGCTATTTTATCGGTCAATCCGGGCATTCCGCACAAATCAATAATGCAGCCGAAAGTATGCGGTGCAAACTTGTTGACCATCTGGGATACATTCCCGCCGCCGGAAGCACCTGCGGCATAATTGCGGCAGCGGTTGCAGACAATATTTTTTTCGTCCAAATAAGATTTCACTTCGTACAGCGCCTGCAAACAGTCTATCGCCTGCAGCACTCCGAAATCATACGTCGGGTCGCCCGCCTGCCAGCCGCTTTGAAAGTAATTTGTATCAATGGTAATCAAATTGAATTTTTCCGAAATGATCGGACACCAATTCCAGCACATCTCCCAGGTTCCGCCCCAGTTGTGAGATATAAGCATAAATCCCGTATTTTCATTGATCCCTGCCGACGGAGTATAAATATACGCCTCAACTTCCCGTTTTTCATTGCTGTTGAACGGACTTTGAGCGTCAAAGCAAATTACTTCAGGCAGCAAACAACCTTCCTGCTGACGGATTATTTTCATAGTATCTCCTGTAAAACCTAATTCAGATCATTGCTTCCCTTGCCGCAAGTCACAATGCTGGGTTTGACTATATCTATTTGATTGCGCCCGAAAAGTGATTTGAGCTGTTGGAAATGTTTTTCGTCTTCGTAAATACCAATGATCGCGCCGCCCGACCCGGTCAGTTTGGCAGCCGCCCCCAGCGAGTTGGCCAACTCCACCATCCGTCGGTTTTTGGCACTTACTGTAGAAGCACAAACCTGACAGCGCAGCTCAAAATTGCGCCGCAAAGCCTTGTCGATCGCTCCGTAATCGCGGGTTTGCAAAGCAGCGTAGACCACATCGGTCAAATGCGCCCATTCCGCAATGGCATCCAGCACGGCAGGTACACCGTTGTTGTAATCTTCGCGCAGACGGCTGTGCAGAATTTCGGAACCTTCCGCCAGGTCGGTACGGAACGCTACGAACAAGTTCAAATCATCCGGGATCGTCAGCTCTTTGTAGATGCCGTACCCGAACTTTTCCATATGCTCGCGGTTGAAATCCATAAACACCGGCACATTGTATGCCTGCGCCACCCGATCCTGCAAACCGGCAGCGATTCCCAGTTCGTCCATTTCCACGGAAAGCACCAGATTGGCAAGTTCGGGCTTATCTATATTGATCTCGTAAAACTCTTCCAGCGCCAATATACTGGCAGTAATGATTGCCGACGACCCCGCCAAACCCAAGCGGTTGGGGATCGTAGTGCGGTAACGCATGGTAAAATTGCGGTCATGCAGTTTGATGTTATGTTTTCCGCAGTACTCCACAAAGCGTTTGACGCTGGCTTTCAGCAGCCGGATACCGCCATAATAACCGTACAGACCGACCTGTCTGACCAGCTCGTGTACATCAGAAAAGCAGGAGTGGTCGCGCAAGCTCGGTACAAAATCCAACTCAGGAGTTTCGTACAAATCCACCTGCGCGGAATAATTATCAAAAACAAATGCGATCGTCTTGCCGTAGTATCCGTCAGACGGATTCCCGATCAGCGCCGCACGGGGGAATGCCTGTTTTCTGATAATCATAATCCAATCCCGATCAATCCTGTTGCAACTACTTACGCCTTGATCAGCGTTATATCAGCCATGCGGCCGTTGATATCCACATTGCCGCTGCCTTCGCTTACTGTCATATCCAGAGCCAGAACTTCGTTTTTGATGTAATCGCCATACGCCTGAGCAGCAGCGACCACTTCCGCATCGCCGACTACGGTCAGCTTGATGCGGTCAACGACTTCCAGACCTGATTCCTTACGCAGATTCTGCACCTTGCTGACCAGTTCACGCGCCAGCCCTTCGGCTTCCAGTTCCGGAGTCAGCGCCGTATCCAGCGCAATGGTAACGCCGTTTTCGGTAGCCACAACCAAGCCGGCTTTTTCGCTTCTCTGCACCAGCAGATCTTCAGCACTCAGCGTGAACACGGTTCCGTCTGCCAGAGTCAGATCAACACCGGCGCCAGATAATATTCTGCCGATCGCTGCCGAATCAAGTTTTTCCACCAGCGCTGCGGCTTCTTTCATATTCTTGCCCAGCTTTTTACCCATGACCTTGAAATTTGCCTTGGCGGAACGGGTGACCAGCGCATCTTCGTCAGCGCTGAACTCAATATTTTTGACATTGAGTTCTTCGCTGATGATATCCAGCGTACCTTTAAGCAGTTCAGCACCTTCCGCATCGGGCGCCAGCAGCACCGCACGCGACAACGGCTGACGCACCTTGAGATTGTGCTGAGTACGCAGGAAGCGGCCCAGCTTAACTGCCGTAACCGTCAAAAGCATCTGCCGTTCCAACTGTTCATCGCGGCAGGAGGCATCTGCTTCGGGGTAATCGCAGCAATGCACCGATTCGGGCATACCGGCGGTGCGCAGATTTCCGTAGATCGCTTCGGTGGTGAAGGGTATGAACGGCGCTGCAGTTTTGCAGAATTCAATTAAAATGTAATGCAGTGTAGCATAGGCTTCCTGCTTGTCATTGTCGTCGGTACTCTTCCAGAAGCGTCGGCGGCTGCGGCGGATGTACCAGTTGGTAAGATCATCCACAAAGCGGGCAAAGCGGTTGGCGGCCTTCTGCAGATTGTAGTTATCCATTTCCCAGCGGATCTCTTCAACCATCTGCGTGCAGGAACTCAAGATCCAGCGGTCGAGAGCGTTGGAAAGATTCTGCGGGCGCTGCACTACGGAATCCTTGCATTCGTAACCATCCACATTGGCATAGGTCACAAAGAAGCTGTAGGCATTCCACATGGGGATCATCACATTGCGCAGCACCTCTTTGATGCCGTTTTCCGAAAATTTCAAATCTTCGGCGTGCACCACCTGACTGCCCAGCATGAACAGACGCAAAGCATCCGCGCCATATTTGTTGACCACATCCAGCGGGTCAGGATAGTTTTTGAGCCGTTTGCTCATCTTCTGACCGTTTTCCGCCAGAATCAAGCCGTTGACGATAACGTGTTTGTAGGGCGGCTTATCAAAAAGCGCTGCCCCCAGCACTACCAGCGTATAGAACCAGCCGCGGGTCTGATCCAGACCTTCAGCAATAAAGTCAGCGGGGAAATTGGCTTCAAAGTGTTCCTTGTTTTCAAAGGGATAGTGCTGCTGTGCGTAGGGCATGGAGCCTGATTCAAACCAGCAGTCCAGCACTTCCGGGATCCGTTTAAGCGGACTCTTGCCTGTGGGCGAAGGAATTTCCAGCTTGTCGATAAAATGCTTGTGCAAATCGTCGATCTTCTGTCCGGTAAGCTGTTCCAGCTCAGCAGCGCTGCCTACGCAGATAACTTCGCCTTCTTCATTGCGCCATATCGGCAGCGGAGTCCCCCAGTAACGGTTACGGCTGATCGCCCAGTCGCGGGCATTTTCCAGCCACTTGCCGAAACGGCCTTCCTTGAGGTGTTCCGGGAACCAGCTGATCTCCTTGTTGGCAGCGATCATCTTGGCTTTGACTTCGTCGATCTTGACGAACCAGGTGGAAATCGCCCGATAAATCAGCGGGTGGTCATCGCGCCAGCAATGCGGATAGTTGTGTTTGATGGTTCCGCGGTGGATGAGTTTGCCTTCCGCCTTCAGACGGGCGATAACTTCGTTATCCACATCTTTGACATAGCGCCCCTGATAATCGGGGACTTCAGCTGTAAAGCAGCATTGATCGTCAATGGGGCATACTTCGGGCAGTCCTGCGGCGTGGCATACGGCGGCGTCATCTTCGCCGAATCCCGGCGCGATATGCACGATACCCGAACCATCTTCGGTGCTGACATAATCCGCAGCCAGCACCCGGAAAGCCCCATCCTTGCGCAAATCGGCAAAGTAGTTGAAAAGCGGTTCGTAGGTTTTTCCCGCCAGATCGGAGCCTTTGTACCGTTCCACGATTTCGGGCATTTCGTTTTTGTAATAGGCGCCCAGACGGGCTTCCGCCATAATGTAAAACTCGTCGCCGTCCTTGATCTTAACGTAATCAATGGCAGGACCGACCGCCAGCGCCAGGTTGCTGGGGAGAGTCCACGGAGTAGTCGTCCACGCCACAAAGAATGTGTTGGCTTCTTCCAGCGCCTTGAAACGGATGGTGATGGCAGGATCCACCACTTCCATATAGCCCTGATTGGCTTCAAAGTTGGACAGGGGCGTGGCGCAGCGGGGACAGTAAGGCAGGATCTTGTAGCCTTCGTAGATCAGATTTTTGTCCCACAGGCTTTTGAACACCCACCAGATCGACTCCATATAATCGCGGTCCATGGTGCGGTAACCGTTGCGGAAATCCACCCAGCGCCCCATACGGTTGACCACTTGCTCCCACTCGTTGGTGTAACGCAGCACGATGGATCGGCAGGCTTCGTTGAATTTGTCAATACCGTATTCTTCGATGGCTTTTTTGTTGTTCAAAGCCAGAATTTTTTCCATTTCGTTTTCCACCGGCAGACCGTGGCAGTCCCAGCCGAAAGTACGTTTGACGAACTTGCCGCGCATGGTCTGATAACGGGGGATCACGTCCTTGATCGTCCCCGCCAGCAAATGCCCGTAGTGAGGCATACCCGTAGCGAAAGGCGGACCGTCATAAAAAACATACTCTTCGCAATTTTCCCGCTGCTTGAGCGACTGGGCAAAACTGCCCGACTCCTGCCAGAACTTGAGAACACTTTCTTCAAGTTTGGGCAATGACACCTGATTGTCAACCGGTTTGAACATAATATCAGCCAAAGCTCCATTTATTTAGTTAAAAAACAATATTTACACAATATAATATAGCACAGCAAATACTTATTTGCCAGTTGTCTTGAACAAAAACGTCCGATTGACCGGACTGGACAGCTGTTTTTGCATATTTTCCAGCGATCCGGCAGCGGAACTGTCGCAATAAAACGGCTTGAGCTGCAGACTTTCGTTCACTTGCAGCCGACGATCGGGGTCATAACTGCTTTTCATAATCGCGGAAACCTCGCACCCGGGCAGCCCGAGGGCAAAATTTCCGCCGTCAAACTCACAACTCTGCCACGAATCGGGTACATCCACCGTATAGCTGTTGCTGATCTCTGCCGAGTTATTGAACCAATATGGTGCAGTGCGTTTACCCGCAGTACGGATAACATTTTCCATGCCGGAAGCAGGCAGTTCCAACATGGCAAAATTGCCGCTCCGATGCCAGAATCGGGGCACCTTCACCGCAAACGAAACTTCCCCGGGATAGGCGGAAAAATCCTTTTTGATCTGACTTGTCACTCCGCCGGACAACACCCCTGAACATTGCTTTGCCCAATACTGCCGCTCATTTTCGGGGGTAATACGGTCAAAAAAGCGCTTCATGCGGGCGTGATCCATGCCGTAGTAGAAAACCGTGCAACTTATTTCCGCACTCTGATCGGGCAGACATTTGATCTGCCACTCCCGCCGTACGGAATTTTGGAATTCCGCCGACGCAGTAAGCAGCTTCAACTCGCCGGCAGCCAGATCCAGTCCCAGCTTGCCTTCGCCGGCAATGGTGCCGATTGCGGCGTATTCATCGGTATCGTTCAGCAGCAAATCCCCTTCTGCTGACTCCACGAACAGCAGCACTTCTGAAAAGAGATTGCGGGGCAACAACTTGAATTGGTTGCAAACCTGCGGTAAAAACGGCACATTTGCCGCCAGATACCATTGCGGTTTGATTCCGACACTTTTGAGCATGGCATAAAGCAGCACCGCCTGATCTGCGCTGTTGCCATAGCCTTCGCGCAAAGTTACATCTGCCGGGGTGATATGATTCATCCCCAGCACACTCAAATCGGCCCCTGCCCGCCGGATATTACGCGCCACATAATCGCGGATCGCCTTGATCTTTTCCATTTCACCGGTACAGTTTTGAACAAGTTTCTGCGCCAGAAGCGAAGATTCCTGTTGATTACCGGCAGCCTTTTCCAGAGCTTTTTTCAATTGTTCGCTGTAACTGGTCAAATCCAGATTGCTGACTGCCGCCGACGGCAGATAGAGCCAGTGCGGAGCAGCGGCAATTTCCATGGGGATCGCGTCCAGCTGTCCGGCGGTTACTTTGACCACTCTGCGTCCGTTTGATTTTTCAGTTTCCACGGCAAATCCGGATTGCGGCAGCAGCGTTTTGAATTTTTTGTGCAAGCGCTCAGGATAACTTATTTCAAGACTCTTGTTTTTGACCGGGATCATCTCGGGCAGCACAAACCAGTGATCCTGATGTGCCGCGCGGCTTTTTTTCAGCTGCCAACTGTAATTTATCACGCTGCCCGGCACGACTCCCGGCAGCGGCACGATCAACTTTTTAAGCGCTGGATAGCGGGGAGCAGCCGCAGAGACCGGCGAATCCATCACCTTGATCTGAGCGGGATCGATCTTCAGCTCGCGTCCATCGGGCAGCTTGACCGTACCGTGCAGAAATTCAGCCTTCGATAAACCTTCCACATAATCCAGCACCAGTTCCGAATACTCTTTTACGCCGCCGTAATTGAGGATTTTAAGCGTAATATCATATTGCAGCACCCAACTGTCAAGGGCGGTATATTCCAGCTTGACTGATTTATTTTCCACCACCGCATTGGCTTTATCATTGGCAGTAAATTGCCTCAAAAGCTTTTTCACCACCGCCTTGCCGCTGTGCGCAGAAGATTTCAGCTGCAGCATCGCCTGACGGAACACGGGGTATTCAGCAGGAGTTATTTCAACTTTGTTGAGTTTGATCTCTTTTTTTCCCGCCAGGCGCCCGTCGGACAAACGCTCCGTACCGATGAATCCGCGCAGAAAACCGCTGTTGATATGCTGTTTTTCCGGCAATGCGGCAAGCTGCATATTCTCAGGAAGTTCCAGCGTAAACTCTTCGCTGACTCCTGCGGTGGAAAAGAAGTGCAGCGGGAAACGCCGTTCAGCAGCTAATCCATCGCCCGGCATAAAATTCAACGCGCCGAAAGCGCTGCTCAAAAAGGGCATATTCAACACACCGCTGCCGAACTTGAGTTCCGCAAAGTTTTCCACCTTGCATTGCAGATGCAGTCTGAACGGCTGCGATAAATCCCGGACATCCTCCGGCAGCACCTCCAATTTCTCCAATACCGCCCCGGGCAGCGCTTTTTTCAGCGCCGAAGCAACAAACTCCCGACGGTAATCCTGCTCCCATTGGGCAAAGGCTCCCCGATAGATGTTGTCGTTGATACCTTCAAATACAAGGTCACTTTGCCAATGCAGTGTATAATTTTCATCAATACGGCCCTGACTCTTTATTTTCAGCATATTTTTTTCAGGCGGCACAACTGCCGTTCTGCGCAGAATATCGCCTTGAGCGGTGGCGCACAAAAAACTTTTATCCATCGCGTAAGCAGGCAGCATATCCGACGAATTTTCATCCGTGGGATCCATAAGCACCAATTCGCCATTCTCCATGCGCACCCCGGTTATGGCGTGATTGAAGTAGTTGTTGGGTATTTCCGGATCTTTGGGGTCCCCCGCCATAAACAGCACCATAAAGGCATCGAATCCGGCCTCCCGCAGCATCGCAGCCAACAGCGCAGCTTTATCGCGGCAAACGCCGTGTTTCTGCGCAAAAGTATCTTTTACATCATGGGGTTCGTAGCCGGGGGCGGTATCTTCGTTGGTAACACCCGTGTAGCGTATTTCTTTGGATACATAGTCAAAAAGCGCTCTTACTGCCGCATCCGGAGTTTTACCTGCCGCCAGCGTCCGGGCATGATTGGTCAGTTCAGGACTTACTGCAGCAAGGCGTTTTTCGCAAAGGTTGTAATACCAGCGCGAGATCTCCTGCCAACCTTTGGCGGTGCTGCACAACACCCGCATACAATGCAGATACCACGGCGGCATATCGGGTTCAGGTACGATCTGGGGCACATTGCGCGCCGCAAATTTATAAAAGATCCTGCCGTTGCGCCGTTCCTGAGTTGATTGGAGCGTACCTTTGACTTCATCTTTAAGGGCAATACTCTGCAAGGGGAAACTCTCCGGTACTGAAACCGTATAAACATACTCCAGCACCGGAGCATTGAGCTGCAAAAGTGCTATATCGCACCACACATTCTGAATCCTCGGCCGGATCGTCTTCAGATTGCATACAACATGGATAATATCGCCGACTTCCACATTGGGGATCCCTACGGATAACACTTTGTTGGCAGGGTCGTAAATGTTAGCCTGCATCTGAGAGCTTTCCACCGACAATTTTTTTTGCAGCTCAGGAGTTATCACCTGCCCGGATGGTTTGATTATTTCCACGCTGATTTCGGGCATCTTTTGATAAAACTCGTTAAAATGCAGCGTAAAGCTGTTAAATTCATCGCGTCCTGCGGCAGTTTTCACAAAAGTCCAGGATTCATCCCGCCGCTCAGCGGTGCCGTCGGAATTGACCGTTACCGTTTCGTTATCGCGCAAAAGTATTGTGTCGGCGTCTGGATAAAGTTTTCCATCCAGCTGCCGCCATTTTGCCGCCGGGTCAGCAGCCGGAGCAATCGTTGCCGACGGAGATTTTTCCCGCGCTGTTATTTTATGGTCATCTTTCAGCCATTGACAGCCGCCCAACGCCAGCAGCGCGGCAGCTGCCACGGCGCAAACAAAAAATTTTTTATTCATAAAAATCCGAATCCTTAAATTACCAAAGCAACTAAAAACCATCACACAACTATATTTTACCCCCGATTTGACAAAAAAGAAAATTTTTTTGCAGGAATCTTGCAACTTTTATTTGAAAAATGCGCCAACTGGATTAAATTATCATAATATGATTACGCAAACAATCGTAAAAACTAAACATAAACAAAACTGAAAGTTGGTTCATCATGGGTCAGCAACACAACAAGATCATCAAGCGCCGTCGCCGCAAGGCCTACCTCGCCCGCTGCAAAGCCCGCGTGGCTGCTCTTATCAAGAGCGGTGCCAAACGCAAGTAAGTTATTTGCGTTTGATCGTTCAATTCCGTAAAAAATTGCGGGGTTGGATAGTAACTCAAGCCCGTCCGTTATTTTTTGCGGATGGGCTTTTGCTTTTTGCAAGATGAACTTTTTTTTACCGGAGTGCAATGAAGTTCCGCGATAAATTCATCAACCTTATTGATCTATTCTGGGAATTCCCCTGCCCGCTGTGCGGGTGCGACCGTCAGCACGGGGGATCGCCCAACAGTTTTTGCAGCGATTGCCTTGAGCAGCTGCCGTTGCTTCACGGCAAACGTTGTCCGGGGTGCGGCGGCGAACTGGAGGGGATCTTCGGATTTTGCAGCAGCTGCCTGAAAATGCCGCCCCGACCGTGGATCAACGCCATGAGTATTATGAAAATGGAAGGACTTGCCGAAAAAGCCATCTACAAGCTGAAATTTTCCGGCTCCACCTGCATGGCAAGACCGTTGACGGAACTGGGTGCGCCGCTTTTATTTGCCCCTGACTTTGCCAATGCGGATATGATCGTACCGGTGCCGCTGCACTATACACGGCAGTTGCTGCGCTCCTACAATCAATCGGAACTGCTGGCAAAAATGTTAAGCCGCCGTATGCACAAACCCTGCTGCAGGGTATTGAAAAAGATCCGCCCCACCATTCGACAGGCCACGCTGTCACGGGAAGAACGGCTGAAAAATCTGCGCGGAGCCTTTGCCGCCGCATCAAAAGCTCAGATAAGCGGCAAAAAGATATTGCTGGTAGATGATGTTATAACCACGGGAGCCACGCTGCACGCCTGCGCCGAAGTACTGATGAATAACGGAGCCGAGTATGTAACCGTTTTTACCGTGGCAAGACGCTGAAGATCACTTACCCACCCGGGCAGCGGGAGCTGCTGTTTGGGCATCCGAAACCGCCGGAAGTGATGCCGCGGCAGTTTTTTCACGCTTGAGATAGACTTTTTTGCCGTCGTTATCCACAAAAAAGCGTCCGCCGCGGCTTCCCACATAGATATCTTTGCCATCGGCAGTCTTTTCCCCCGTAGGTTTGCCTGTCCCGATTGCCGCCTGTGCCGCGGCTTTGATCTCTTCGGGAGTCTTGTTTAAGATCGAAAGCTGCCGACGGGTAAAAGTTGCCCGATACTTGGCAGGCAGATCCCCCACCGCCACTTTTACCGAACCGCCCAGATGGTTCAGCAGCACAAAGCCGCCGCCCAGCGATTCCAGCGTAGTTTTGCGGTAAACGGTGCCGTCTTTGACCTGAATATCCACCAAACTCTGCAAGGCGTGGCGCTGACGGATGCTCAAAGCAGCAATAAACTGCTCGGGCAATTCGCTCAATCCCAGCGTAGTGGCACCGTCGTCATGAACGATCTGCACACAACCACCGGCAATTCTGCGCAGTTCAACATTTTTATATACCTTGCCGGATTCAGTTTTCAAATCAGCTCCGCAGAGCACACTTGACATTACCAATCCGACAGCCAGCAGCAAACCAACTTTTTTCATTTTCTTCATCCTTTATATTGACCTTGATTTTTAACTTGCTGAAAGATACAGCCGTTTAACAGTTTATGCAACTTTTTTATGAAAATAAGCCGATAATATTTGCTGAAATCTTGCAATATGGATAAATCTGATGTAAATTACCCTTCAAATCCAACTTACACGAAATACCACATCAAGGAGAAAACTGTTATGGATATAGAAGAAGTTTTCGGAATTTTATTTGCTGGCTTTCTGCTGCTGGCGCTGCTTTCGGGTTTGATCGTGCTGCCGATAATAAGTTTGCTGAAAATAAACAATCTGGAAAAGAAACTCAATTTACTGCACCTGGCAATGCAGAAAAACACACAGAGCGCCCCGGTTGATTCTCAGATGCCTGCGGATGAAAAATCCGCTGCTGCCGTTGCGGATTTGTCCACTCCTCAGACCGCGGCAACTCCGATGCCGAAATCCGAGTCTGCCCCTGCCCCTGCACCTGCCCCGATACCGCAAGCCATACCGTTCCCGATTGCGAACGATCAAAAGACCCAAACTGCCGAAATACTTCCTGCGGCGGAAAAAACTTCCGTTGCTCCGATCCGCCCTGCGACTTCGATGGTAGAGAAAACTGCTGAAGAAAAAGCTCCTGCCGCCGACCGGGAAGTATCGCCATTGAACCGCAAGCTGGAAAATATTTCTTCCGACTTCAACGACAAACTTGAATCCCTCGAACAGCGCTCTGCCCAACTTCTGAACAAACTCTGGAGCTGGTTTTGCGTGGGCGAAGAATACCGCTCAAACTCCGTATCGCGCGAATACGCTGTTGCCACTACCTGGCTGATCCGGCTGGGGGTGGTAATTCTGCTTTGCGGAATCGGTTTTTTCCTGAAATACTCCATCGACCGCAACTGGACTCCGCCGGCGGTGCGGGTAATACTTATGCTTCTGGCGGGTATGGCAATGGCAATCTTCGGTTCGTGGAAAAGCAAAGGCAAATACCGCCCGCTGGCAATCGCGCTGGCAGGAGCAGGATTCGTTACGCTCTATTTAAGTATCATGGCGGCGTATAAACTTTACGATTTGATTCCCGTTACTCTTGCCTTTGGCGGTATGATCGCAGTAACCGCTTCCGCCATGACTGCCGCGTTGAGCACCAATGCCATGTTTACCGCGCTGCTGGGCTGTGCGGGGGGGTATCTCACCCCTGTATTCATCAGTACTGGCTCCAACAATATTATCGGATTATTTATCTACATGGCGATTCTGGCAGCCGGCACGCTGCTGACCGCTTATTACCGCAACTGGATGCTGCTGAATTTAATCAGTTTTACTTTTTACGCCATTATCGGAGCGGCAGCGCCTTCGGTGGAAGCCGCCGGGCAAAGTCCGCTGGCGGTAATCGGCTTGCTGGCGCTGAATTTTGTGATTTTCAGTTTGCAGCAAACGGCGGCGGCATCCAAACGCGATTTGACCATTCCGGAAATTCTGTTGACTGCCGCCAATACCGCATTCTATTTTATCATGGTGCTGCCGACAGCGGAAAAATATTATGCCAACTGGCAGCTGCCCGCCTTGTGTGCGGTATTTGCCGCAATCATTGCCATCGGGGAAATCATGCTGGTAGTAAGCAAGTTCCGGCGGAAACCAACGGCTCTGCTCTCCACATTGCAGCTGAAACTCTGCTTTGCCTTGATTCTGGCAATTCCGCTGCTGCTGAGCGATGTCTGGATCATTGCCGCGTGGTCGGTCATGGCGCTGCTGATAACTGAAGCGGCGCTCAAACACAAATCACCTGCCTTGCTGGTGATCGGCATTACCCTTTATGCGGTTACTGCCTTGCGGGAGATCGTGGCGCCGTCGGCATTTGCTCAGGAGGATGTATCTTACTGGATATCGCTGTTGAATCATCTGCTTACAGCAGGAGTCTACACAGCTTGCTTAAGCTGCAGCGCCGTAAGACTTATCCGCAATGCACCAAACTTTGCGCAAAGTCCGGATCAATCGACCGAACTGGTCAGGGGTATTGGTAGTGCCTTTGCCGCAATTGCCGCTGTTATATTCTTTCTCTACAGCAGTTACGAAATATCGCAGTTCTGCAACTTCTGCTGTCAACCTTACCGGTACGCAGTTCTGGTGATCTACTGGAGCGCGCTTACTGTGCTGCTGCTGAAAGTGATCCGCCAATGCAGCATAACCAAACTCATATATCTGGTGATCTGGCTGCTGATTCTATCCGGCATCTGGCTTTTGAGCATAAAAACGCCCGCCGCTTACCGCAGCAATTACCCGGCAGGGCTGCTGTATACGCTGCTGACGGCAGGCAGCTACATAGCTGCATTACTGGTAACCGCCCGCGAGTTTGCCCGTTCCGACGAAAAAAATCAACGCCGCATTGCCGTTGTTCTCTACTCGGCTGCGGGGATATTGTTCTTTGTCTACAGTTCGGTCGAGTGGTACGAATTTCTGGAGTGTTACCTTAAAAACTTCCGCAACGGCGGTTTGTCAGTTTACTGGAGTATTCTCGCTTTCATATTGCTCTGGCGCGGCGTGACAAAGCAGCAGAAAACGCTGCGGATGTGCGCCATAGCCCTGTTCGGAGCGGTGGCACTCAAGATATTCTTTATTGATCTGGCGCAATTGGAACAGATTTGGCGCATTGCCGCCTTTGCGCTGATCGGAGTTATCATGCTGATCGGTGCAGTTACATATATACGCTGCAAAGATCTTTTTATTCAGAAAGGCGATGAATAAGTATGAAAAAATTATTTACCATTCTAACTTCAGTGCTGCTTACAGGCGTATTTTCAACTGCAGCCAATGATATTCTGACGCATTACCCGTTCTGTAAAACAGTTACCGACGATGCCGTTGCCGGGCAGCTGCCCGCTATACGGCTGGACAGCGGAATCTACCGTCAGCTCAACTTCAACTGCAGCAATCTGCGGGTCGCCGATAAAGATAATAAACCGATACCCTTTGTTTACGGCCAACTCTGCAAATATGCCCAAAGCAATGTCTATTCGGAAGTACCGGGCAAGATCGTTGACTTCACCTTTGATCCGCAGCAGAACGAAGCAATTATCGTCTACGGAATAACCGGTAAATCCGCATCGGAAAAACTCCGGCTGGGCAAATTGGAAATCGACCCCAAAAGCAACCGCCCGTTCAATAAAAATCTTACTCTGGAATTTGACAACGGTCATACCGAACAGCAGAAATTTTTCAACCATACCGGGCGGGTGGACTTTTCCCGGCACAGTTTTACCTTTGAACCGCAAAGTTCCCGCAAGATCACCCTCAGGATCAAACCGTTTGCCGAACAGCACAGTTCAGGCAGCGTGCTTGAACACAGCGGCAGACAGGATTCATTTACCGAAAAGCGGATATTTTCAGAAGAACTGAACATCGACCGGATCGCTTTTTTTGCCGTAAAGCAAGAGATTTCCCCGGTGGGTGTCCAAAGCAGTAAGCTGCAGGATATTGAAATAAAAAAGCTGGATCTGCAGCCCAAACAGAGCAATTGGGAGTTCAAGTTGTTCCGACAACCCGTAAGCAGTTTCCACTTGAAGAGTTCGACCGAAAATTACCGCCGCACATATTTGCTGGAGTTTTTCCGGGAAGAAGAAAAAAGCAAAACGCTGCTTGCCTGCTATGCCGGGGAACTTGCTCCTGATTTTAAATTTCCTGATTTGAAAAATATCCGTCCCGATTCAGCAGCGTTGACCATCTTCAACAACGACAACGCCGAACTGGAAAATTGCACTTTTGAATTCCGCGCCCCCGTCGAAGCGCTGCTGCTTGACCCCAAAAACAGAAACAGAGGCCCCTTTACCGTCTATTACGGCGGCAGTAATACCAACAGCGCTGATTACGATTTAAAAAGCTATATCCACAAATTTGCAGGGCAAAGCTACGCGGTTCTTACGCTCGGCAGCCAGCAGCTCAATCCATCTTATTCGGTCAAATCCGCTGCGGAATGGCAAAGTGTCCTGCAAAAGCTCCTGCCTTATTTAATCGGCACAGCGGTATTGCTCCTGGGGTTGTTCAGTATCAGAATGCTGAAAAAAATAAACGTGGAAACGCAGCAGGAAGAATAATTTTTTTGCGCCATGCCGGATAAGATCCACTACTCAGGAACGGCTTTTTGTGTTGCGCTCGTAAAATACACCATCTTCGTACCCCTGGATACGGCAGTCACTTTCGGCTTTTTTCAAACGCGCCAACGCCCACAGGCAATACTCTTCGTTCATTTCCACCGCGGTAAATGTTCTGCCCAGTTTTCTGGCTGTAACTGCGGTGCTGCCGCTACCTGAAAAAGGATCAAAGACCATATCGCCGGGATTGGAACTGGCAAGGATAAGTTTGGCAAGAAGTTTTTCCGGTTTCTGCGTGGGGTGATCGGTGTTTTCGGGCATCGACCAGTAAGGTACAGTTATATCATCCCAGAAGTTGGAGGGATAGGTCAAACGGTATTTACCTTCAGCTGATTCCTCCCAATCCCTGGGCTTGCCATTGCTGCGGTATGGAGCGATCACCCGCCGTTTCTGCTTGACGGCATCGACGTTGAAAGTGTAATCATCGCTCACGGTGGCAAACCAGATATCTTCGCTGCAATTTTTCCAGTTGCTTTTAGCGCCCCTGCCCTTTTCCCGCTGCCAGACAATGCGGTTACGCACAGTAAGATACTTTGAAAGCACCGCAAAACCAGCTGCCGAACATTGCCAGTCGCCGCAGAGATAGACCGAAGCAGCAGGCTTGAGCAAACGCAGCAGCAAAGGCAGCCATGACTCCAGATAATCCACATACGCAGCGTGGCTCATACCTTTGAAGTGCATTCCGTTGAAATTTTTATCCAGATTATACGGCGGATCCAGAATCAGCAGATCCACAAAGTTATCGGGCATAAATTTTATTGCTTCGCAGAAATCGCCGCAAATGATCTGCCCGCTGAGTTCATTGCTGCTTGCGGGAGCATCCAAAGTAAACAAACTGCCGCGCAGCAAACTCCTTTCTTCCTCAGTAAGAGTCAGCGTGCGGTTGCGCGGCGCGCGATTCTGTAATTCAGCCATAATATTTTCGTCAGGAACTTTTTTTACTGCTCTTTACAATACAATAAAAATACTGTTTTTCAACTTATGCAGCTTGTCAAATGTAAAATATCGCAAAAAACAACGGCTGAACAACTCTTTTGCGGATTCATTCAACCGTTGCCAATAATCAATTTTTAGAATCAGTCAATGACTGCTTCGAGGATCACCACATCTTCTTTGGGTACATCCTGATGACCTGCTCTGCCGCCGGTTTTGACGACTTTGATCTTGTTGACCACATCCATACCTTCCACCACCTTGCCGAAGACGCAGTAACCGTAGAACTGCGGGCTGGGCGAGCGGAAATCAAGGAAATCGTTGTTGGCTACATTAATGAAAAACTGAGCCGTAGCGCTGTGCGGATCCATTGTCCGCGCCATGGCGATCGTACCGATTTCGTTGGAAAGACGGTTATCGGCTTCGTTTTCGATCGGCTCGCGGGTCTTCTTCTGCTTGAAGTTCTGATCAAATCCGCCGCCCTGGATCATAAAGCCATCGATCACCCGATGGAAAAGCGTACCGTTGTAGAAACCGCTTTTGACGTATTCGAGAAAGTTTTCGACTGTTTTCGGGGCGGCATCCGCAAAAAGTTCCAGCTTGATATCGCCGTGGTTGGTTTTAAGAGTTACCATTTTCTTTTTCTCCGTTTTTATATCTGTTTGTTGGGGTTGATTATTGTTTTTGACGGCATTTTTATCGTTTTCCGCGGCAACAGCAGTACTGTCGGCGGTGCGTCCGTAATAATAAACGATCGAAGCGCGGCTGCGTAAATTCTTTTTCAAATCCCCGATACACTTTTCCCGTGATTGCAGCTCCAAACGCTGGCGGATAGCTTCGCGCACTTCGGCAAACTCCGCCTTTTTCCCGGCATTGTAACTGACGATCCGTATAAAGTAAATACCTTCTGCAGTTTTCAACGGACCGTAAACCGCATCGGTTTGCAGCGTCTTATCCGCCAGCGCTTCAGCAAACTCACTGCGCAAATTTTTTCTTTCAATAACGCCCACATCGCCGCCCTGCTCCCGATTGGGTCCGCAGGAAAATGCTTTGACCAATTCAGCAAAACGCCCCGGTTCTTTCTGCAGCTGAGTACGGAGTTGGGTCACGGTTGCTTCGGAACTTTTTTCCGGCAGCAGCAGCAATGCCAATCTGACTTGTTCCGGGCGGGAAAACTCCTCTTCGTGCTTGCGGAAATACTCATCCAGCTCCTGCGGAGTCGGCGCGGCGGCGGCGTAAAGCTGGCGACCGATGACCATTTCCGCCTTCAACCGTTCTGCTGCCTTGCTGCGCAGTTCATCCAGCGAGCTGTTCATGCTCCGCGCCTTGACTGCCAACTCCGTCCGGCTGCGGCAGCCCAGATTTTCCGCCAGATCGTCCAGCATATTTTCCACATACTGCTGCGGCAAAACCAACTTCAACCGATTGAACTCCTGCACCAGAAGTTTGCGGTCAATGATCCGTTCCACAGCAGCATGGCGGAGTTGGGCGATTTCGCCGGTTATATTTTTATCGGCATAGGCTTTGGCAGCCGCTTCGCCGGCGGCACTTTCGCGCAAGACATCCCCCAGCGTAATAACTTCGCCCTCCACCGTTGCCAATATGGCCGAAGCCCCCTGATTGGATGCCCACGCCAGAGCGCATACACCTGATACTATGATTAAAGTCAACAGTTTTTTCATAAATACACCCTTTGTTGCTGCCGTTAATATACACGCATTTTCCCGGATTGCCAAATCATCGGCAAACGCAGCGCGGCGATCACTGCCAGGATCACCGCCAGCGGCACACTCTCCACCAGACACACCAGCATTACCGCTGCTGCCGATAGCATCCCGTAAAAAGCCCCGCACCAGCGTTTGCGCAACTGATTTTTCGATAATGACTCAACGCAGTTGTTCAAACGCTGCATTTCTCCTGTAAGCAAACTATTTTGCAATAAAACCGCCAACAGAGCCCACCACGGCAGCCAGCCTGCCACCGTTAAGATCAACCCGATCCACGCCGCTGCCGCCCCGATGATTCCGCCGGCACGCCCGCGGCAGAAGATCAGCGCCCACGACAACGGCAGCATGGCTGCCGCCAGCAGCATCAAGCCGCATTCGGCTATATATATATGTATTACCAGCAGTTGCAGCAGCATACCGCTGAAACCGTTTTCCACGCTGTTCAAACACTCATACATTCCGCTGCGCCGTTCAATAAAGATCCGCAGAATCTTCCAGAACAGCAGCAAAAGCGCGGCGCCTGCCATATATTGCCACGAACTCCACCATGAATTTGCCCCCAACTGCAGCTTATCCGGCATCGGCGGAGCGGGATATTTTACATCGTTCATCACTTCGGCATAAGTGCGGGAGGGTACATTTTCGCCGTAGAGTTTCTTCAGATTACGGTCGATCACCGCTGGCGAAAAATCCAGTTTACGCTCCGAAAAGACCCAAATTCCGCCCGCATTGGGCAGAAATGTGCTGAAAGTGAAATCCTCGTTCACCATGCGGTAAAGCGCAGCGTTGGCAAGTGCTGACGAAGCAATCGCCGCCACACCGTCGGGTTTGAGCAAGGCTTTCTGCTGATACCAGAAATTTCTTATTGCCCCCGAGTACTGATTATCCGGCAGCGTTGTTATCAAAAGCATATCCAAACGGCCGGAAAAATCAATTTCTGATTTTTCCGGTGCGTTGCGCTGATAAAACACTCCGCAAAAATCGCCGCCGCCCAGCAGATCCCAGCTCATACTCCGGGGCATATATTGTATTTCAGGAGCTGTATCGGTAAATTCTTTTATTACCTCAGCCAACACCGAAAAGTTGGTCGTCACCAGTTTGATCTCCGGCTTAAAGGTATCCAGCGTACTTAGCAGCGGGGGAATTGCCTGCAAAAGTTCTTCATCGCCGATGCTCCACGCCAGCAAGCGGTTATCAGCGGTAAAAATGCCGTAGAAATCATCCGGTGCCATCAAAACATGGCAGCTGCCGCCAGCGGTGACAAAGCTGCGTTGATAGAGTCCTTCGGGAAAGATTTCGCCGCCCAATTTTCCCCATGGCAAACTGGTATATACCGGCGAAACTTTTACCGATAACGCTGCAATCAATATCATTGCCGCCCGATAGCTCCAGCGGCGGCGGCGACTCCCCCACAACGTCAGCGGCGAAGCCAAAGCCCAAAGCAAAATCAACAATTCGCCCAGATAGAAGAAGAATGTTTCCATCCACTCCAAACGGCGGGAATCGGTCAGGTAAATAAAAAACCACCCGCAGCTCAATACCCCGACCGCAAAGTACCAACTGCTGAATCTGCCCGTTCTTCCGCAGGCAAAACATTGTGCAAGAACACCGCTTGCCGCCCCGGAGATCACCACCCCCAGCACGCCTTCCCACACGCCGTTGAGCCCCGCCAATCTGCCCAGTCCCACCCCGCCGGTAAAGGCAGTTACTGCCCAAAGAATCAACGGGTAATAAAAGCCGGAAAGATCTTTTTTGCAAGCACTTATCTGTGCTGAAACTGCCGCCGCCGCGCTCCATAACACCGCCGTAAGTACCGCCGCCGCCAGCGGCTCAAGACAACTGTCGCCCACGCGGAAAAAAGCGATAACGCTGCTGCCGCCCAACACCATTCCCGGCAGCAGAAATAATATTAGTATGCGCCACAAACCCTTCATCGGCAGAAATTACTTTCAAATCAAACTGCGCAGCCAAGCCTGTGCGCGCGGTAATTATTGGAGGAAATTCCGGATCCCGGTAAAGATGATCTGCGCCGACAATGCCGCCAGCATCAAACCGGTAACTTTGCTCAGGATCTGAATACCGTTACGTTTAAGCAGCCGCTCCAGCTGTTCTGCCAGCATCAGCACCACGCCCAGCAGCAAAATTGCCACAATGATCCCCAGCGATATGACTACGCGGTTGATCATAGCGCCGCCTTCCGCCCCCATCACCAGCAAAGCCCCGATGGTACCGGGTCCGACAATGGTGGGGATCGCCAGCGGTACAACAGTAATATCCTGCGAAATACCATCTACTTTTTTGCCGCCGGAACTGCCGCTGGGGCCGTTGACCAGCGCGATTGCCGTCAGCATCAGCACCAATCCCGCCCCGATACGGAACGCGTCGATGGTGATCCCCAGCACCTTAAAAAGATACTCCCCGAACCAGTAGATCAAAAGCGATATGACCGCCACCGCCACCGTAGTTTTCATTGCCGTGGAACGCTTGCGCTGCAAAGTGTAGTCCGACGTGTAAGAAAGAAACATCGACAACGCAAAAAACGGCGTCATAAGAAAAAACACCTTTATCATCACCGCAATAAAACTGGCGATCAACGACTGTATATCCATAATAAAATCTCCCGTTTTTAATATTTGAATATGATGGATCGCTGTTTAATTTAATCTGCTTTTAAACTATTTCAAGCGTCAAATCAGCAAAAACCCGCCAAATACGCCGATCTTTAAGAGGAATATGTATAAAAATATTGCTTCCAAGATTGTTTTTTCTGATTTATGCGGTAAATTATTCCGGGTAATGACTTAAAAAGTCAATCAATACTGTGCGCGGCTGGTGGAATTGGCAGACACAAAGGACTTAGGATCCTTCGCTCAGGCGTGCGGGTTCGACTCCCGCGTCGCGCACCATAAAAAAACCATTGCAATTGAAGATTGCATGGATTTTTTTCATGTTTCTCGCCGCAAGTCTTTTAATGGGGTTGCCAGCATTTCATGCTGGCTTTGCGCGCTTCGCGCTTATCGACTCCCGCGTCGCGCACCATAAAAAAACCATTGCAATTAAAGATTGCATGGATTTTTTCATGTTTCTCGCCGCGAGTCTTTTAATGGGGTTGCCAGCATTTTATGCTGGCTTTGCGCGCTTCGCGCTTATCGACTCCCGCGTCGCGCACCATTTCCCGCGTCGCGCACCATTTACCGCGTCGGACAAGTCGGACAGGTCGGACTGGTCGGACTGGTCGGACACCGCACCACCGCACCACCGCACCGCCGCACCGCCGCACCGCCGCCGTCAAGTTTGTCAAGCGGAAATCGATTTCCAGTTTTTTTAAATCAAAAACCGCATATTTCGGCAAAAAATCAATTTTTT
>SUWJ01000050.1 GCA_015061545.1 Lentisphaerota bacterium
AATATATCCGGCAAACTGCCCTCTCATGCGTTCGCGGCCCTGACCGGGCTTTGCGGCGTTCCGCCGCATGAGCTGTTGGCGAGCTTCATTGTGTTGCAAAACTCTGAATAGTTTTGCAACAGCCCCAACTATCAAATCTTTATTGGAAATAGAGCCTTATTTTAAACTGACTTACATTACAAGGCTGTCAGCGAGGCATTGCCCTCGGCGTTGACGGCTATGCACTCCATTTCCACCAGCCAGGCAGGGCGGCAGACGGGGGCTTTGAGTGTCACCAGCGCTATATCGGGCAGCCGACGGCGGATGATCTTTTCCACCATCGGAGCATCAACTGTATCGCGCAAATAGAGGGTCCCTTGTTTGATATCACTCAAAGCGCCTGCGCCTTCCTGTAGCAAGGCTTCAATATTATCCAGCATCCGCGCGGTTTGAGCAGCCACATCGCCGGGATAAAGCACTTCGCCGCGGTGGTCAATGCTGGCAGTACCGGAAATATAAAAATGGGAACGGTCGCCGAAAATCAATCGGGTGCCACGCTCAAAACTAACTCCGTAAAGCGTAGTGGGCGAAAGCATATCAAAAGCGTGCAGATACTGCCAGTTTTCTTCCTTCAGCTCCGGGCTGCTGACCGAATCCATTTTTACCAGCCAATCGACTTGACCGGCTTGACCTTCGATACCTGTGCTGGCTATGAAATGCGTGGCGCTGGTCAAACCGTTTTCGGCAAAAAAACGGTTGCGGCCTTTGACTAAGCCAATATAATTATTGTCCACATCGCGGCAGTAGAGCCACGTGCGTATGGTGTGATCTTTCACATTGGCGTTATACGAAGTCAGCTCCTGCTGCAAATCAACAAAACTCTCGTAAGTCTGATCAAAACTGCCCTTGCTTTGCAGCCTTTGGCAGGAGTGCCAGAGAAAACGGTGATTTCCGGTATTACATTCCAGCAGATTATCGCTGCATATTTTTTTATCGGTATTGCTCCAATGCCACGCTTCCAGCGCAATGCGGTTGAACCCTGCCGGCGGCTGCCCGACAATGGAGATAAAACTTTTGCGCCCCTGCAGCAGGCCGGTCAGTATGGGATACTGATTGGCTATATCGCTTAAATGCAGTTTCAAAAATACTTCGCTGCCAGGCGAGCATTGATATTGCTGCAATGCCTGATCGTAAGCTGTCAGCAGCGCGGCAGCTTCGGCGGAAAAATTTTCATAAGGTCGGGCAGTTACCGCGCTGAAAAAATCTTCTTTCACCCCGCAAGCGGGGGCAAAAGAGGTGTGTTGCAGAATCAAATTTTACCTCCTGATAATATGTAACGCTGGCAGCAGCAATTCCTGCGGATAGCGTCTTACTTTGCCGTTTTTATCGGGTTTGCTGAATTCATCCCAGACAACCTTGAACAAAACAACTTCGCTTTCGGTCATGGCGCTTTGCGCTTGATCTTCAATAGCTTGTTTATCCAAAGACAACTGCAGTTCCAGCTGCGGAGCCTTAACGTAATTGCGGCGTTTTTTCTGATCTTTGACCAGAACTGATTTGCCGACGGATTTTTTGCCATACGATACTTTCAACCACTTGGGGGGATTTTCGGCAACGAGCTTGAATTCCCGCCCTGCGGAGTAGCCGCCATATTGCAGAAACGCGGTCAGATTTACTGTTTTATTGGCATTCAATTCTATTTTTTGCGGCGAATTTTTCCATTGCCAGACGCGGTTTTGATACATGACCCGTACCGGCAGCGATTCTGCGGGGTTGATATGCGTATAGGCAAAAGCCTGCATCGCTTCGTTGCCCGGAATCACCCGGGTGGTGAAATCTCCTGCCGAAGCAGTCAGCTCCAGCAGTCGGATGGGGCGGTTTTTATCGAAAGGCGCCGTTAATGTAAGGGTGGTGCGGTCGCTGCCGGCTGGAATCACTGTGCTGCCTGTCAGTTTGATGCCGGCAGGCGATTTGACCTTGATTGTTATATCGCCGTCAAATTTGTCAAAACGCTCGGCAACAAGGGTTATGCGGTTGGCGGTTCCACCCGTCAGCAGCAGCGAAGAAGGCACAGCGTAAACCGCAAAGCGGGTGCGGGGCCGATCGATGCGCAAATAGTATTTGTACGCTTCGCCGCAGGCTTGGGCGATGTCGGATACATTTACAGAATAGATCCCGTCTGCGGGCGCTTTGAATATAAGCATACTGTCGGCAGCGTTGTGCAGCACCGTTCCGGCTTTGAGCCGCGGGCAGTCATCGTTGAACGCCAGCATTTTGCCTTTGCTGTCAAAGACTTTTATCACCGTATCCGGCGGCAGCGCAAGGCGGCGGGCAAAGACTTCCAACACCACTTCTTCATCTTTGGCAAGTCGGATATTGCAGCTGTTGCCCGCGGCGGTTTGGAGCGTCTGACGGAGCATGACCGGCCATTGAAGCGGCTTTTGTATCTGCAGATCGTCCAGATCTTCCACTTTCAGATCGGCAATTTCCGGTGCGGGCGCATCCGGCAGCGGCATTTTGCCTTTGAATGTATCTATACGGTAGATAAAATCCTCTCTGCCGCGGTAGAGGGCGTCGCGCACCTTCAGGGTATAAGTTCCGTTTTCAGGCACGGTAAAACTCAATGCCGGATCGGGATCGAAAAAGTGATCGTCGGCATAGGCGACAACTTGGCCGTTTTTACCGGTAACTTCCAGCACCGCTTGAAAATGCCCCGGCACTCCATCGCCGATAAAGGCATTGAAATAGCGGCCGCGCAATTTGAAGTTGAGCTGTTCTCCTTTAACTGCATCAAAGGTAAAACTGTCGGTTTCGCCGGGCAGGATCTGACCGTTGACTGCCGAAGGAATAGTGATTTTTACCGCCGTTTTTACTGCGGGAGGAAACGGCATGAAAATTTCCCGGTATTCAGGTACATCGGACACGATAAACTTCAGCGGATTACTTAAAGAGCCGTTGCGGGCGATCAACCGCAGCTCCCGCACTCCTTTCGGGGCATCGGGCGCTATCTCCAGCGTTACAATGGTGCGGCTGGCGATGGCGGGACTGGCCTGCAGCGCATTTTTCGGCAGCAGCAGGAATTGATAGAGCTGTTCGCGCTGGACATCGGTCAGATTGAACAAACTTGAGTAATAGGGGTGTTTGCGCCAATCCTTCAATTCTTCTTCCGACGGCGGCGGCAGCGGTGCCTTTTTGCTGTGATAATTCTGCAGCATCTTGTATATATACTGCCGCTGTTTTCCGCCTATATATGGAAAGCCGGGAATGACTTCCACTTTTTTGATCGTCACACCTTTACCGCTGATCCATGCCGAATTTATACCGCCGAAACCCTGTCCGCCTGCGACTACATCCAAAGTAGTACCCCGCTTGCCCCCGGCAGGCATCAGAAAGCCGATATGAGCCGCCTGAATACAAGGCGCAGCTGCAGCACTCAGCATCAGCAGGAAAAATATTTTACTTATTTTCATACTTGCTCCCGATAAAGTTCTTTGATCCTGTTATTGCCGCCTGATTTCGGCAGAATGGTCAAATCCAGATTGCGCGGATTGGGCAGCGGCGCCGCCGGATCGATCCCCGCAAGCTCGTATATGCTCCACAAAAGATCCACCGGTGATACGGGGCGCTCGATGGGAAATTCGCCGTTCTCACTGGATTTGCCCAGCACTCTGCCGCCGGCAAATCCACCGCCTGCAACCATGGTGCTGAAACAGCTGCAATAATGGTTGCGCCCGCCGTTCCAGGGCTCCTGATAATCTACTTTCGGGGTGCGGCCGAATTCGCCTGTACACCAGATCAAAGTGGTATCCAGCAACTTCTTTTCGCTGAGATCTTCCAGCAGCGCGGACAACCCCTGATCGAACTCAGGACCCAGTTTCTGCATGGATTCAAAATGCTTTTTATGCGTATCCCAGCCCTGAGCGTTGATCGTTATGTAAGGCACATTCATTTCCACCAGCCGCCGCGCTGCCAGACAGCATTGCCCGAAGCGGGTTCTGCCGTAGCGGTCGCGCATGGCGGGGGATTCCAGATTCAGATCAAAGGCTTTGGCGTCATCGCCGTTAAGCACCGCTTGAGCTGCATTCTGCGCCTGTTCAAACTCCCGCAGCTCGCGGCAGCTGGTGATCGCGCGGGTAAAGCTGTCCAACTCTTCGGCATATTTGGCGCGGCGGCTCAGATGCGCTTTGTCCAGACCGCCGGGAGAGACAAAGCCATCCACCAGAAATTGCGGATTGTTGGGATTCGACCCCGTGGCGAGAGGTTTGAAACGATCGCTTAAAAAACCGTTTTCCGAAAATCTGCCCTTATTGGTGGTCAACGCTATGTACGGCGGCAGTTTGCCTTTGTATTCGCTGCTTTTGAGCATTGCCATTACTGCGCCGATGGCAGGGTAGGTTATGCCGTCGCCGGGCATTCTGCCCGTTTGCATAAGATAGGTGGCGGTTTCGTGGCCGTTGGTGCCGTGGCACATACTGCGGATGATGGAGTATTTATCCGCCTGCTGTGCCAGTTTGGGCAGGAACTCGCTGATGCGGATGCCTTGGACATTGGTGGCAATATCGCCGTAACCGCCGTTGTAGAGTTTGGTCGCGGAAGGTTTGGGGTCAAATGTTTCCAGATGGGACGGTCCGCCCCACACCCAGATTTCGATAATTGATTTTGCCGGTTGTCTTTTGGGAGGTGCGGCGGTTGCCGCCAGCAGCTTGCCGGTGGCGCGGTTGAACGCCCCGTAAACGCCGCAGAGCGCCATCATTTTAAGAAATTCGCGTCGGTCGATCATATTTTCACCTCATCAATGATAGAATAAAAACTCTTTGCTGTTGAAGATGACCCACACCGTATCCTGCCACGCCAGATAGCGTTTGCGGGGTTCAAAACCTTGCATATATTTTCTGAAAAGCTGTTTTTCCTGCAAAGTCGGATAGCGCGAAAGCAGCGTCAGGTAGATCCGTTCCAGCCGTTCTTCTTCGCTGCGCACATTCCGGTTGAGCGAATTGGTGTAGTTGTTTATTCTGCGGTAAAGCGTGGTGGAGTTCTGCAAATACAGATTCTGCGAATCCGTACTCTGCTGATTGCGTTCCGAAAACTGTCCGGAATCCCGCGGCGGTCGTCCGAAGGAATCCAACACCCCCGTGGAGATACTGCCGTCGGCGATATTGACTGCTTTGGTGTTGCGGGGCAGAAACGTGAATGGTTCGGGGATCACACTCATATAACTGTCGTATCCGCCGGTTATTGCTCCAAGGGCGTCGATCAGCAATTCCGATTCCAGCCGCCGCACGGGATACACCGCAAAGTTTTTCAGCGCCGCAGCTTCCTGACCGATGGAAGAAGCCTGAAATGCCGCCGAGTTGAGAATCACCCGATAAAGATGTTTGAGGCTGTAATTACTTTTTCTGAACTCAGCGATCAAAAAATCCTGCACCGGTCGGGAAAAGGGCTGATCGGCGCTGCTGCCGAAGATCCGGCTGAGAAAATCCTTTTTACGCGGCAGCGCATCGGCATTGGGGTAGATACCTTTGCCGAAGACCCAATACCAGACTTTGTTGGTAAATGCCCGTTCAAAGTAATCGTTGTCTTCCGCAAAGAGCCAGTCGGCAAACAGCTGCCGCGGATCCTGCTGCTGCGTGTTGATTTCAACGGTGGAACCATCGGGCAGCATAGCTTTCAGCGTAACCGGCTCGATAGCGTGATAAACGATCTCTTCTTTCCACTCATAAGTGCTTTTGTAGCGGATGCAGCTGAAGAGTTTTGCCAGGTTTTGCAGCTCTTCTGCGCTGTATTCGCTTTCGCGCATATTCATAAGCGTAAGCAGTACCATTTTAGCCAGTCCTTCGGGGGAACGGTCGGCGCTGGCGCGGAAAAAATTGGCATAAGGTTCACGGAAGTTGCTGCCCGAAGCGGTCAGCATTGTTCTGAACATGACTTGCAAGCTGCAATCCTTGCTCAGATCATCGTGGATCCTGCGGTGATAGGCTTGAACCGCATTGGGCCAGAGGTTGATGGGAAATTCTGACTTGATCCGCAGCATATCCGCAAAGCGCATAGTTTGCATATCTGCATACTCAGGCGATTCCAGCAGGCGGTCGATCAGCTTGCTGCGTTTATCCGGCGTGGCGTCGCTGAGAAACTCCTTGCTTTCCTGCCAGGTGGGCAATCTGCCGCCAAGCGTCAGGCAGACTCGCCGCAGAAAGACCGCATCCGACGCGATCGCCGGTTCCGCAATTTTTTGCTGCTGCCAATGTTTATACAGGATTTTGTTCAGCGGCAATGCTTTGTCCAGCGGCAGCTTGTATTCGTAGACCGAAGCGGATAAATTGAAAGCGGCAATCAGGAATAAGGGTATGAACATCATGTATTTGCACATAAAATCATCCTTTGGTTAAATGGTGCTTCGGTGGAATATAGCCCACTCCGCTGTAAAATACAAGTTTTATTTATCTGTTTCGGTTGATTTTTTGATTTTTTTTTTATGGCAAAATTACAAGTTGCTGTATTGTAAAAACTTTGGGCTGTTGCAAAACTATTCAGAGTTTTGCAACACAATGAAGCTCGCCAACAGCTCATGCGGCGGAACGCCGCAAAGCCCGGTCAGGGCCGCGAACGTATGAGAGGGTAGTTTGCCGGATATATTCCGGCAAACCGAGCGGAAAAGTTCCGCGAAGCCGAACGGAGTTGAGC
>SUWJ01000018.1 GCA_015061545.1 Lentisphaerota bacterium
TATTCAGCAGAGAGGCTGATATACGGGATTTTTTCAACCGCAAACTATATTTCGCTTCCGGCGTGGATGAATTGGATCGGGAATTAGAAAATAATTGCTTTGATTTGGTGCTTTCTGCCAGAGAAAGTAAAAAATTTTCTGTTCCGCAAATATGTGATTTATTGACCGCGATCAAAGATAAACAGCAAGCCGATGCTCCAGCGGATCTGCGTTATTATCTGTGGTATGATGCGTTGGCAAATGCGTTGCGTTTCGGATTTATCAATGCCGCCCATGACAAACTGCCGTTCGGCTGCAAACTGCAAATTGTGGACAGCGAAGCGGAAATCGTACAGAATTTTCTCGCTTCTTCTGCCGGAAATCCGTTGGATCTGGCAAATTTCACTGACGATATTAAAGATGATGAAGAACGGGAATTTGTCCTGAAAGTTTATCAGGAAATCATTCACAAGGATTAAAAATATATGAAAATCACCGGTAAAGAATTGTTAGTTTTCAGCTTGCTGCTGGCGGTAATAGTGATATTGGGAGCGATTCTTTATTATTTGTCACTGACAAGATCGAACAACTGCGAATATCATGCAGAAGTTAATCAGCGTTTCAATGAAATGCTGGTGTTGGTACGTGTGGAAATTCCAGAATATTTAGTGGATAATCCTGATACATCCCAAAAGGAATTTGCAGAATACTGCAAAAAAATCAGAACCGAACGTGAATTTTATATCAACAGCGATTTAGAACATTGGAAAAATCCTGATCAAAAATCAGAAATTACTGCTATTTGTGATTGCTCTTCGGTAAATGCAGGATATATTAAATTCAATGGAGAACGAGGACAATAAAGGTATGTGGAAAAGTTTAGTCAGAATTTGTATTGGTGTCGGCGTGATATTGGGCGGGCTTTTGGCATTTGGAATCGGGTCGATTTTCTGGAAATCTTATACGATCAAACGCAATCCGGTTTATCAGACGACAATGACTGATTTTGAAATTTGTGATGAATTTGATGAGAATATTACACAAAAATTTGACAAACTTGGTATAAATAAGGTAGATTGTTTTATTTTTCAGGGACATCCGCAACGCCCGTCTTACTGGATCTATATTGTTGGCAAATGTTCTGAAAATGCGAAATTACCCAAAACTTACCGTTTACATTCATTCGAGGAAGATATTACTGTTTTTACTGCTTTGAAACTTGCCGGAGCCGCTCCCGATGATTCTGAAAATCTCGGGAAGATAGCAGCCCGGTTTTATCGTTATAAAAATTGGGTGGTTTTCAAAATGTCGGGGGAACAATCACCGTTTTTATTTGAAGATGCCGATAAGCAAGCCTATCTGGAAAAACATATCCGCAAACGGAGCGAAAACAAATGACTGATACAGAAAATATACCGCAGGGAAATTGTGAAATATCCGTCAAGAATCCACCCCGCAAAAGCTGCTGGGGATGTCTTACTGCATTGATCGTTATATTGGCGTTGCTTGTTTTCGGGATTTATAAACTTTGGACAATGGAAGTTTACAGCGGTAATATTGTTTCCCCCTGTGGGAAATACAGAGTCGATTATTACTATTATTTCAGAGAATCATTACTGCCCATGATGCCGGGCAGCAGCAGCGATAAATCCGGATGTCTTTATATTTACCGGCAATCTGATAATAAAATGCTTTTCCGGGAAGAAGTGCCAATGATACAGATGGCCAGAGATATTAGATTTCATCAAGATGAACAAGGAAACACAGAAGCCATCTCATCTCCGACTTGGCTGTGGTTTGATGTGGTGAAAAAATGATCGTTTGGAATATCGCTTACATTCTTTATCTTTTATGCAATATTGCAATACTGCTCTTTGATTTCCCGGGATACCCTTTTTCAGCGATTGTGTTTCTACCGTTACTGGTGAGTTTGTGGCTGGCGGGGATGGTTTGGGCTATCATTCTGCCTGTAAAGGCAATCTGGAAAAAAGAACGGCGGTGGTATTGGGCGTTTCTTCCGCTGTTTTGCATCATCGCAACTACGGTACTGCATTTTCTGCCCTTACCGTGGCGCATCTGGAACGCACAACTCACCTATCTCGGCAACCGTGCCCATTACCGGGAAGTAATAAAAAATCCGCCCAAAGAGAATCTGATTTCGCAAACCCGAGAGCGCACAGTTATCGGCTTTCTGCACGCGGAATCCATGTTGACAAGATATGAAAGACGGATCGTTTATATTTCCGACGATGCTTTGCCGCAAAAAGAGATGTTTCCAATGGCAAATCAAATAACCGTTTACCGGAAACTTGCCCCGAACTGGTATTATTTGCAAGTGGAGTATTGATATGCCGACGACAAAAATGAAACAACTTTTTTCAATGTTATTTCTTGCGCTGGCGGCGGGCGGTAGTGCGTGGTTTTGCAGCCGGAGTGCAGACGGACGACCGGCTGAATTTCTGATGATGTGGGCAGTGATCGGACTCATTCATTGCATCGTTGACTGCAAATTTCAAAAACGCTTTTTTAATTTGCAGATGTTTGGATTATATTTTGTCTTTTTATTGATAGGTTTTTCGCAGAGCGAACTTGACGAAATGGGCGGGATGCTGTATTATATTGCAGGAGCAGAAGTTGTTGCAGTTTGCATTATTTCGGAGATCATAAAGTGGATTTACAGATTGAAAAAGAGAAGTTAAAAGAATATGCAAAAAAAGTAAAGGGGGTATTGTGGCTGCTCGGGGCGACATTTGCGGCGTTTTTGCTCTATGTCATAATGTTGGCTGTTATGTTTGGATTTATGGTAAATCCAGAGTCTCCGGATGCCGGGTCTGATTGGCAGGCGGTTTCAGACGCTGTTGTATTCGGTGGAATCATAATTCCGCTTTTGCTCCCGATGGCGATACTGTATTGGCGAAAAATCAGGCTTGGCAGAACTGCGACCAAGGTATTTACAGCCATTTGCACAATTTCGCTGATTATGTGGCTCTGTGCTGAATTGGCATTTTTTCTGGGATTGATAAGCGGAAGATTAAAAAGCGAATATTTATTATCCTTCATAATAGACACCAGCATATTATTGTATTTGGGAATCTTTGTACGAATATCAATATTATTCTCGTTATTGGTGATTTCAGAAAAAAACAAACGTGCCAAACAAATAGTCCTGCTTATTCTGTCATTTCTGGAACTTGCATTATTAACTCTTTATCTTTTCATAGGATTGTAAGGCTGAGATGATGAAACTTTTTCTGACAAACAATTTTTTTATTCACGGGGTGATCCTTGTTGCCGGAATAATCACCGCGTATCTCTATCTGCCGATGATTGCGTTATGGTTTCTCGGATATTCTTTTTACGGGACGTATAAACTTTGGCAAAAATTGTTTACGCATTATAAAAATAAAATTGTTCTCTTTGCGGGAGGACTTGTTTTAGCTGCAACGGCTCTGATCGCAGCACAGTTTTCGGGAGCATTATTCCTTGGTCTGAGTTTTGTATATTACCATGACATAAACCCCCGATTGATAACCGAAGTTTCACCGGATGGAAAAAATACGGCTATTCTCTCCCGGCAAGATAACAATAATTGTTATACTGTAAAAATAGACGAGCAAATTTTCTATACAAAAGCCTCAATTTACCATAACACAAAATTGGAATGGCAGGGAAATGATTGCTTTATCCTGAAAAGTTCTGATGTGGGCGACATTGAGTTCCGCAAAGAAAACGGCGTCTGGAAAGCCTCTCCGGAAAGCCTGATCCGCAAAAATGAGGGGGGAAAATGAAAAAGTATTTTTCAAACAAAAAGAACTGCCGTCAGCTTATTATTGCCGGGATCATCACAGCTTTTACTGCCCTGATACCGACAATTGCCAATATCCCGATAACCTATGCCGAAGCAACAAGTCCGGACGGCAAATATAAACTCGTTGCTCAATATCCGTTGGTGGAGGGATTAAGCTGCTCACTCTCCATCGCACTCTCCATCGCAGGTGGAGGAGATCAAAACGGAACCTTGTTCCTGAAGTCATCCGATGGAATAGTATTGGCAAAAACTGCTATCGCCATGCAGGAGTTTCAGAAAGAAGCCGTTAAATGGCACTCCGATCACGTTGAAATGAATTATATAAAATGGTTTTACGACGGCAGATTACCGGAAAATATAAAAATCATAGTGACAGATAAAGGTATTTTTGCCGAGCGCAGATAAAAAAGGAAAATCGGATTATGGGTATAATAGATTTTTTCAAACAGTTATTTCAGTCGGGCAAGACCGCCGCTTCGCATAAATCATATCTTTCCGATGCAGATTACCCGCCGAAACAGGCGATCCGTCTGATAAAAACAGCAGAACCGCACACCAGCAAGTTCGGTGGAAACCCCAATTTACCGGTTTCGATTCCCTGGCCCGAAACGCCGGAAGGATATGAAATGGATTTTATTGCCCAGATACATTTTCCGGAAATTCCCGATGGATTTGATTTGCCCGCTAATGGCACCTTGTTTGTCTTTTTTGATTGCGATACCCACCCGTTTGGATTTGATGAAGAAGACAGCAAATACTGGAAGATCATTTATACGGATGAACCTTTGCCGGAAATACCGAGGGAGCGTATCAGCCAGCCAGAAACGCCGCTGAATCATTCAGAAACGCCGTTTCTCTTTCAGGAAGTATTCCTGACTTTTGAAAAATTTATCTCCCGGACAAGTGACGCGGAACGGATCGGCGACGGTCAGGGACTGCACCAAATGTTTGGTTATCCGCTTTATATTCAAGATCCGGATATGGCTGCCGGATATGAACTTTTACTGCAAATCGATACCGATGGCGGAGAAAACGGACCGGAAGAAGGTTTTACATGGGGCGATTGCGGCAGATTGTTCTTCTGGATCAAGCCGATTGATTTGGCAGCCAGCAGGTTTGATGATTTGAAACTGGTTTTGGAATGTTATTAACTATGATTCCGGATAAAGCAACAATGTTATCATATTAAAAAGAGAACTTGAAGTTTTATCCCGCACTTTGGTCAGACCAGTCGGATCAGTCAGACTTGTCTGACGGGTCGGGCGCCAAACACGTTGTAAGCTGCTGACATATTACCCACATATACTTTTTCCTGCAACATCATATCTTTTTTCCAATCATAAAAAGTCCCCGGACAAAGGTCTGTCTGGATCAATATATATTGGACTTCAAATTATAATTCCGGCGGCATAAATCAATTTATTGTTTTATCCTGCGCTTTTTTCGCCCCCCTGAACAACGGCAATTTTCCTGTAATTATTTCTGTCCAGCTGCGGATTTTCAGTATTTTCATAAAAAAATACCGGAAAAATCATCTTTTTTATTTGTATTTTGGAACAAATTGGATTATATTGGAACAAATTGGAATAGATAGTCATTGTATAGGCGTTTTTATGCTGGCATTTTGCGGACAGGACAGAGTACTGGTAGATGCCAACGGGCGAGTAAAATTGCCTGTGCATTTTGTAGAGGATTTTCTGGCTGACGGTAAAGGCGATGTCGTTTTTTATTGTCTGCCCGAAGGTGCGCTGGCTATTTACCCCGAAGCGGTATATTCGGAAATGCGCCGCCGCAGCGCCGAAGATATCCGCGCCGCCGCCGGCAGTATGCTCAAACGGCGGGATTTGCGCCGGGTCGGGGCATGGAGTATGTCGGCACAAATCACCCGGCAGGGGCGGTTGACTCTGCCGCAGGAATTCCGATTGCCGACCATGTTGGAACCGGGCTGCGAAGCGATTGTAGTCGGCAACGAGATCGGCGTGGAAATCTGGAACCTGAAACGCTGGCAGGATGAATTGAAGCTCATCAATGAGCATGAAATAAATCGCGGAGATCTGGAGTTATCGCAGGATCTCAAACTGGAAAATTAAGCAAATAAAGGAGAGGTTATGATGAAACTGATTGCTGTTTTCAACAATCGCACTGTACTCTTTATACTGCTGGCGCTGCTGGCGGTAACGTTGCTTGGCTCCAGCAGAAAAAATTTCAAAAATCGTGACTTGCAGCAAGTCGCATTGCAGATCGCCAGCGAAAGTTCAGTAGCTTTGTGTTATGAAAATCAGCAGCTGGCGGTAAAAAATCCCGGCGTACTCCTGCGCGCCCACGCGTTAAAACATTGATCGGTTGCCGACAAGGGCATTATCAGGTCAATATTGAAGTTTTGTGCCTTGAAAAAAAGCACTTCTGATGCTATATTATTAGTTCATATTTTTCACTTAAATTGATTGGATCTGTTTTAATGAGCGATAAAAGCATCGGGCTGGCAGCAGCTTTTTCTGAACTTGATCTTTCTCCCGCCACGCTGGAGATTCTTGAACAGCGCAACTATCAGCGCCCCACGCCGATTCAGGCAATGGTAATACCCAAACTTTCCGCCAACGAACGCGATATGATTGCTCAGGCACAAACCGGAACCGGCAAGACTGCCGCTTACGCCCTGCCGATCATCGAAAAACTGCTGCAAGGCAAACACGGCAAGCAGCCGCGGGCGATCATTCTGGCCCCCACCCGCGAGCTTGCCATGCAAATAACGCAGGAAATTGAGCTTTTTATCGGCAGCCGTCAACTCAAAGCAGCTGCGCTTTACGGCGGTCAGCCGATCGAAATCCAGCTGCGTGCGCTCAAAGGTGGAGTCGATATTGCCGTAGGTACTCCCGGACGGATTCTGGACTTGATGGAGCGCAGCGCGTTGAAGCTGGACTTTATTGAATTTGCGGTGTTGGACGAAGCTGACGAAATGCTGGATATGGGCTTTGTGGAAGATATCGAAAATATTCTGTCGGCAACTCCGCAGGAAAAACGGATGCTTATGTTTTCGGCAACCGTACCGGCGGAAGCACGGAAAATAGCCGAAAATTTTATGGTCGATGCCGAATATGTCGTCGCACCCGTCACCGATGCGGAAAAAAGCGCGCCCTTAACCGAGCAATGGGCGTGCGAAGTGCGGCGCGAAGATAAATGCAATGCCCTTAAACGTATACTTAATGCGGAAGGACGCATTTACGGCATGATCTTCTGCCGCACCCGCGCGGACGTGGACGAGCTGACTATGAATCTGCAGAAGAATAAATTCCGCGCCGAAGCGCTCCACGGCGAACTTACCCAGAATCAGCGTACCCGCGTTATCGAACAATTCAAAGCCCACCGCTTTGATATGCTGGTCGCAACCGATGTGGCAGCTCGGGGGATTGATATAAATGATTTGACCCACGTTATAAATTACTCGCTGCCCACCGACAAAGATATTTACACCCACCGCATCGGGCGTACCGGCAGAGCAGGAAAAAAAGGCGTGGCGATCTCGCTTTTCACGCCGTCGGAAGGCGGACGCTTTGCCATGCTGCGAAAAGCATCGGCAGGACATCTGGAACAGCGTGCGCTGCCTGATGCCAAGGCGATCATTGCCGCCAAAAAATCCCGTTTCCGCGATGAAGCCGAAGCGCTTATGCCGCAGGTAAATAATGCGTATCTGCGGATGGCGGAAGAATTGACTGCCGTTTATGATCCTGAAATATTGATTGCCGCGCTGCTGGAAATGAAGTTTCACAAAGAGCTGCTGCATGAAAATTATCCGCCGCTGGGCCGCGGCAAACGCGAACGCGCCTTTGGTTCCGACCGCGGATCGCGGGGCGAAAAACGCAACCGTTCCGACCGCGCCGAGCGTTCCGCTTCGGATCGGGATCGCGGGAAACGCCCTCCGCGTCACCGCAGCAAAGAGCAAACTGACTTGGCAGGCAAATCGGAGAAAAATACTGAAGTATTCAAGGAGAAAAAGCACTCTGTTAATGTTGAGAATACTCCCCGCGATAACGGCAAGTCGCGTTCCGGCCGCACAAAACTCCGCGACTGGGCGTTGGAATTAACTGCCGGTGATGCCGAATTCGCCAAGCGCAAAGGCAAAAAGCGCAAAGACAAATAAATGTCGATCCCCTGCGGGGTGCTGCCGGATATTATACCATCGGCAGTACCCCGTTTGCTTCCGAGCTGTCAACTTGCAAGCTGATCAAACATTTTTTGCAAAAAATTTTCTTTACCCCCTTGACAAATATTTTTTTTTGAGTATAATACTAAAGCGGTTGTTGTTTAGCAATCATTCACAAGCGCTTGTTGTTGCGTTTATAATTTGTCTGTAATATTAAAATATATTGCTCAACCCATCAAACAAGGAGAAAAAAATGAAAATTTTTCAACGGCGCAGCTTGTTGGCATTTGCCTGTTTAAGTGCAGCACTTGCTGTTACGGCAGATGAAGTCGCCTTGCAGGGCGTTACCCAAGCCCCTGCCCCGGACAATGCGTGGATCTTCCCCTCTCCGCGCGGCAGCGTGAATGTGAAAAACATTGCTGATTGGGGCAAGGATGGATTCAGTCTTGAAGTCTGGTGCAGTCCGTCAACGGTGGATTGCGGATATGCGGTGTTGATCCCCTACAGCATAGGTTTTCCCAGATTCTACTCCAAAGACTTTGTTTTACGCTATGCGATAGATCAGGCGGGCAAAACTGTTTCCCCCCGTATTTACTGGAAGACTCAGAGCGATGAATACGCCTATTTTGTCTACACAGGCGACAGTAAAGTTGGTATATCCTACGTCAACGGCAAGGTTATGCGCAATGATGCGGGTAACGGAATTCCTAAATATAATCCTAAAAACACCATGCACATCGGCTACAACGGCAACTGGGCAAAACCCTACAGCGGGCGGATCGGCGCAGTACGGCTGCACAAGCGGGTGCTTACTGCTGATGAGATCAAAGCCAACTATCAGGCGCTGCTGAAAAATCGTCCGCTTACCGCCAATGACGCGCTGATTTACAGCGAAGACCGTCGGGTTACGGGAGATTTTTACCGCTTCACACCTGATACCAAGACAACAGTAACGATTTCCAACAGCGGTTCATTGCAGTTTATGGTCATGCCGGAAAAACTCACTGACTGCACGCTGCTGAAATTGGGCGATGTGCTGACGATTTCGGCAAAAAGCAATGGCAATATAGTTATTCGCTGTGGGCAGGAAACCTTTACCGCCGCTAAAGTGTTGCGTAGCAAGGTCAACACCACGTTTGCGTTCGCTTACGGCAGCAACGGAGCAGCGTTCTTTGCCGATGGTGAATTTACCGGCAAGATATTTAAAAATGTTCAAATTCCATCTCAATCCGATGCGGTTTTCGGCGGCGGTTTTGATGGTACTATCGGCAACATTTCCACCGGTCGCAACACTATGCTGCCGGATAATGTCGGCGACCTCGTGACCGTAAAACTGGATAACAAAAACGTTGATACCACGATTTATCCGCCCAACCGCCATCAGAAGAACATGAAAGAAATGTTCAAAAGTTTGATCGACTTTGACGATCTGACCGGATGGACCATGACTTACAGCGAAGGAACTGTCAAACCGCGTATCACGCGCAGCAAAGAAAAGACTATGTTCAGCGATTATGTGCTGCGCGCTGAATTTGTCCGGGGCGATTACCCCGATGCCAACAGCAAAGTTGTCATTACGCCGCCCCAACCGATCAAGATCACCGAAGATTTTGACACCGTGGCGATCTGGAAGTTTGCGCCGGGTCTGAAGAAGCCCTACCCGGATCTTTCTTACAGCATCCAGCTCCGCGACGCCTCCGGCAAGATCCACTCCATCGGCATGGCCAAGTTCCTCGAACCCGGTTGGGGCATCCACATGACTCCGCTCAAAAACGTAATCAAGGCACCTGCCGAAATCGTTTCCATAACCTTTACCGGATTCAATCAGGACAGCACCATTGCCTACTTCGACAGTCTGCATACTTATATGAAGCCGACCAACAGTCTGCCCGAAGCTAAAGTACCCTCCTGGCAGGAACTCGGTCTGCCCACCCGCCCTGAAACGATTCTGCCCACCGCCAACGAAAAAGGCACGGTCAGCCTCAAAGCCGTCAGCAATAATGAGTGGAAGTTTGAAAGCGTCACCGCTTCCGGCAAAAAACTTGTTTTTACCATCAAACCCGCTACCGGCGCACTTTCCGACATAACTGCCAGTTACAACGGCAAAACTTTCAAGCCGATGGATGGCGGCGGTTTCTACTGGGCCGAAAACAACATCTATCCGGTGCGCGACCGCTTTTTGATTGCGCCGAACAGCCCCCGCGTAAAGGCAAAACTGGATAAAGCCGAAATCAAAGGCAACACGCTTTACCTCTACTGGACCTATAATGTCGATAAAAAGCACAACTACAAAGCCACCTGGCAGCTGGATGTTATCGACAACACCCTGATTGCGGATCTTAAAGCCGATCCGATGGTCGGAGAATTCAAATTCGGTGCAATTACCGGCATTTCCGGAAAAGTTGTCCAGATACCTTATCTGGTCTGGGGCAGCTGGTTCCACAAAAGCGACCCGCCGGGCATTTTTGCTTCGGATGATGTTTATGTATCAGCCTATATCGACTGGTATAATTCTGATGCTTCCGGTCTGTTCGGCGAATCCAGTGCCACCCCCGGCGGCAAATGGTATCTCAACCCCGCCACCTCCGACCACCGCTGGATGCCCGATGCCACCGTTACCGATCCGCACAGCGAAGTCCGCGATATATCTGTTATCAACGGCGGCAGCTACTACTGGCCGACCACCGCGGGCAAACGCAATCCGGCGCGCGAACGCATTATGGTAACGGTCAGCGACAATCTGGCGGCGATCCTGCCCAACATACCCAACTATACGCACAAGTATCTGGACGAAACGGTCAACGATGTCTGGAGTACCCGCTCGTGGTACGTCAGCAAGATGCCCGATCTTGACCACTTTGACCGCGAATACGAAATGTGGGAAGCGTTCAAAGCCTACGGGGCTGACAAAATCAATATGCGGGTGCATGGCGATGTCAGCCGTATGTATGTACCGCACCGCGATGGTGCTCCCGCCAACTTTATTGAGGAACTGGTCGATCCCGGTCTGGGCGGCGATGCAAAACTGGCAGAACTCTTCACCAAGATGAAAAAGCTCGGCTTCCGCGTCGGACTTTACACCGACCATATGCTGCTGAGCGTCTTTTCTCCGGCATGGGATTTGAACAATCTGAATCTGGACAGCAACAGTTACTGGCTTTACAGTTCCGGCAACAGCAAACAGACCAAGATCAGCAAGATGGTGGCGTTGCAGAAGAAATACAACGCCATCTACCGCAAAAAATTCGCGCCCAACTGCGCCTATCTTGACCAGATCACCTGTCCGCCCTGCTGGCGTTATACTGACTATGACGCACGCACGCCGGATGCCGCCAAGTTTTCGGCTCCGTTCCGGGTATTTGTGGAAAGTCTGCGCGCTGAAGAAGCGGATTTCGGTCCTGTACTCTCCGAAGGTCGTACCCAGATCTTCTGGGCAGGTTTGTGCGACAGCTACGCCCAGCCCCAGCATGGCTCGCTGGATCTGCTGCCTGACTTCAATCTGCGCAAGATCCACATGCTGACCAACGACTGCGGTTACGACCTCAATCTGGTGGCAAAAAATGCCCGCCATGCCGATTCGCTGCAATATTTGTATGAATTGCTGGCGTATGAATATGCCTACGGCAGTACCGGGCATTTGATAGGCAACTATTCGGGCGCACCGTTCAAAGAGCTGCCGCCCATGCTGCTGCGCAGTTATTTCCTTATCCAGCCTGCCCAGAAACACTACGCTCAGGTTCCGATCAGGGAGATCTACTACAATGTCAACGGCAAACTTGATACGGTCGAAGCAGCGATCAAGCACGGTACGCTGGCGCAAAACCAGGTCAAACTCGTTTACGAAAACGGTCTGGAAGTGGCTGCCAACCAGAATAAGACCCAAAACTTTGAAGTCACACTTCACGGCAAAAAATACATTCTGCCGCCGCATAGTTTTGCAGCATACCTGCCCGGCAAGCTGGAAGCATATTCAGCGCTGAACTCCGCAGGTGAACGCTCCGATCTGATGCGCGAAGGCAATCTGATCTTTGCAGTCAATCCGCAGAATATTGAAGAAATCAAAGCCAAACACGATTATGCGCTGCGTTTCAAAGGCAATACCATTGAACTTACTCCCACGCCGTTTGTGGCTGCGGAAACAGTTTCGATTAAAGTACCCTTCAGCAACAGCGTGAAAGTTGAAAGTTTCGACCGCAGCGGCAAAACACTCGGCAGCATCAGCTTGCCGGTGAAAAACAACCGCATCGAAATGGCGATCGACGGCAAAGCCTTCCGCTATACCATCAGCCAATAACAACATCATCGTTCCCCGAAGCAGTTTTTTTCGGGGAACGGTAATAAAAAAAGGCTCTGTTGCAAACCTTAAAGATCTTTGCAGCAGAGCCTTTTTATTTGGCTTGAAATCAGTTTTTTATACAATGCAAAAAGCAGCGTTTATTTTACATCGCGCAGCAGAATGTAAGCAGCGTCCGCCCCCCGCAGCGATATAACGCTGTCCAGCACTCTTATCCGCAGCAGATCCCCCAGCGGCGCCCTGCCCTCCAGCGTAATACTTACTCCCGGCACCAGCCCCATATCAGCAAACTTTTTCATGCCTTTAAGCGAAATACTTATGTGGGCAATAATTCCTGATTTGCCCTCTTCCAATGTATTGAGCATGACCAATTCTTCCGGCTCGGTCTGGGGAGGAATCCCGTCCATAAGTGTACTGAGCTTTTCCCGCACCGTCCGACACTCGGGCGTATTGTTCAAAAAATCAGTCAGAGCAATGAGTTTATTCAAAACATCTTCGTTGATATCGTGTTCCACCCGACACGCCGTAGTATCGGCATCTTCGTGGGAAAGATTCAATATATTTTCAAAAAAACGGCACAGCCCCTGATGACGCTTGCGGATAACCGCTGCCGCTTGCGATCCGGCCGCAGTCAAAACCACCGGTTGATGCGGTCTGTATTCGATCAGATCCCGCGCGGCAAGCGCCTGCAGCGCATTCGTCACCGACGGCATCTTGACCTGCAAACGTTCTGCCAATTCTTTACTGTGGGCGTGGCCATTGGCATCAATAAGATCGGCTATAGCTTCCAGATAATCTTCCAAACTGCTGGAAATGCGGGGTATTTCGCTCATAGGTTCTTATCCTGTTGTTATAGAAATTAGCCCAAAGAACGACTTTGGCTCGTTTAACTTTTCTATAATGTAGCATGGAATAAAAATTTGTCAATTGTTATATACAAAAAAAACGGCACTTGCCTATTCAGCAAGCACCGTTTTTTGCGATTCAAATAATTTTATCAGGCTTTGACCGCATCTGCCACAAAGTTCCAGACTTTGTTGTTCAGAATTTCGCCCTGCAGCGCTTCGATAGCGCCGTTCTTTTCCATAATGGAACGCAGTTCAGCGGGCTTCTTGCGGTAGTAGCGGCTCATCATTTCGATTTCACGATCGACTTCCGCTGCGCTGACGGTAATATTTTCCAGCTTGGCTATCTTGCGGAAAATCAGTTCGCGGCGCAGCTTGGCGCTGGCTTCAACCTTGGCATCGGCACGATGCTGTTCCATATTCTTCTTGAATTCTTCGGCATCGGCTTCGCTCTTGACGATTTCCTGAGCTTTGCGCTGCAAGGCTTCGTCGGTTTCAGCTTCCAGCAGACCGCCGGGCAGTTCAAAATCACCCACCGCGGCGGAAATCTTTTCGTAAACCGCAGTACGCACCGCTTCGCGGCGCTTGCCTTCGGCTTCCGCCTGCAGACCGCTCTTGAGCATATCGCGCAGCTTGTCGATATTATCCAAACGCAGTTTGGCAGCCAGTTCTTCGTCGGTCAGTTCCTTGCGGCGCTGAACGCTGACCACCTTGACGGTGTATTTGACCGTCTTGCCCGCCAGAGCCGCTTCGCGGTAGTCGGCAGGATAGACGCTGTCAAAGGTGTATTCCTTACCCGCTTCGGCACCGACCAGGGCATCCACGCAGCCGGGCAGATATTCAGGTTCAGCCAGCCACAGGAAAGTGGATTCAGCCTTGACCTGACGCTTCAAACTTGCTTCGGCATCTTCGGGCAGTTCAAAGTCGGAAGTGTAATCGACCTTGAGCATATCTTCCTTGGCGGCAGCTTCCGTCACTTCCGCAAATTCGGCGTACATCTTGCGGTACTGTTCCACCCGTTCGTTGAGTTCTTTTTCGTCAACTTCCACGGCAGGAACATCGACTTCCAAACCTTTGTACTCAAAATCGGCAATGGTCGGAGCCAGATCGATACGCAGCGTAAATTTGTATTCCTTGCCCAGTTCGATGGCGCTTTCTTCGGGCATACGGCAATAGACGACTTCCAGCTTTTCGCCATCGGCAAGCCGTTCAAAAGCCGCCGACATAAAACGGCGCTTGAGTTCATCCTTGAGATCAGATTCAAAACGCTTGATAATCATCGCTTCGGGAGCCTTGCCGCGACGGAACCCCGGCACGGATACATAGTTGGCAAAAGCCTGACAGGCGACGGAAGTTTCCGCCTTCATCCGATCAACGCTGACGGTAAAATCGCAATTGCGGCACAATGCGCCATCTTCGCGCACTTCAAGCACGAGAGCCTGGGACAGAGTCTGTTTGGCCATTTTCTCTAACTCGCTTTCTCTTGATATTTTTGATAAATGGTTTATTTTTCCAATGTTATACCGGCAGAAAATCTCCTGCCAAATCTGAATTGATTAATATAGCACCAATTTAGTTATTTTCAAAGTTTATCCGTCAATTTTTTTTACAATTACTCCTGAATATTGTATTGCTGCAGCTGCGACACGGCATATTTGCATTTTTAATCACGGAAAACACTTGAAATAAGTACGATTCGATGATATATTATATATTACGTTTTTATTTGTTTTATGTTATTGATATAATTTTTTGAATATGGTCAGACTCTTGAAAAACCCTGCCGGAAGGGATTATCTTTTGTGGCTGCTGCTGGTATGCCACATTTCGGTGATATACCTGCTGGCGGAAAAAGATCCGGAAAAACTGCTGATATTCCGCAACAGTTTGCATCCTGATCTTTCGCTGTGTGCCTGGAGTATCCTGGCAATAACTTATTTCTACTTGCTGGCAACCGGTATCCTGTGCTGCTTCTACAAACCCCAAACCAAAATCACCGACGATTCCAAGCTGCCGTTCTGCACGGTGATCGTGCCGGCGTACAATGAAGGCGCTCATGTGGAAAAGACAATTCAAAGTCTGCTTGCCAGCGATTACCCCGCCGATAAATTTGAATTGATCGTTATCAACGATGGATCGGCGGACGATACCTGGTATTACATAACCCGCGCGGCACAGGCGGCGCCGGAAGTGGTAAAAACGATCAATCTGCCTCAGAATAAAGGCAAGAAAAACGCTATTTATATAGGTGTTGAGCAAGCCGGAGGCGAGATCGTTGTAACTGTTGACAGCGATTCCAAAGTAAAACCCGATACGCTGCGGGAACTGGTTTCGCCCATGCAGAATCCTGCTGTAGGTGCCGTGGCAGGCTCCATACGCGTGGAAAAACCCGAACGCAGCTTTGTTGCTTCGCTGATGGACGTACTGCTGGTTTTCGGCTGCGAATTTCTGCGTGCCGCCCAAAGTGTTACCGGGCTGGTGCTTTGCACCCCCGGAGCATTGAGTGCATACCGCAAAAGCGCGCTGCTGCCGGTTATGGATGAATGGCTCAATCAAACTTTTATGAACCGCCCTGCCCTGATCGGCGAAGATCGGGCGCTGGCAACATTGATCCTGCGCAGCAATTACAGGATCGTCCATCAAAGTACAGCCCAAGGCACTACCTGCGTGCCTGACACGATTCCGGGAGCAATAAAAATGCTGCTGCGCTGGACCCGCGGGGATATACGGGAAAATCTGGTCATGACCGGCTTCGCGTTCCGCAATTTCCCGTCCAAAGATATCCGCAACTGGGTACTGGTGGCGTACTGGGTGGCGTTTATGCAGGCGCTGGTACTGACGTTCTTTTACATACCGTCTTTCTTCTATATGCTCTTTTACGGGGCGCAGGATCCGGTTGTATTTCTGGCAGCGGGGACGGTGTTATCGCTGATGTGGGCTTCGATTCCCGCCTTGATATATTCGCGTTACACCAACTTCCGCAAAGCGATCTGGGCGCTCTTTTACGGAACGTTCTGTCCCTTCTTTCTGGCATTGCTCAACTGCTACAGTTTTCTGACTTTGCGCAACTCCAACTGGATGACCCGCAAGCTGGACAGCAATTCGCTCCATGCTGCCAATCACAATTCTTCGCTCAGCGCCAATCAGAGTATTTACAAGCATTGATCGCAAGCGGGCGGATTCGGTAACAGTTCCGGTCCGGCAACTGTTCAGATCGTTTATTCCCCGGGTATATTGCCTGATTTGATCTTGCATAAAACCGAAGTTCAAGGCGGCTTGCACCTGTTTACCGAAAAAAACAAGCCGCTGCAATACACTCTTGCAACGGCTTGTTCTGTTTCAGCAATATCGACTCTCTGAAGGCAGAATAATTTTATTTGATGCCTTCGATTTCAGGGCGTTCGTAGGGCGAGTTGACCAGTTTTTCCCGGCTGTAATACTCGTTGCCCCACCCGGCGAGTTTATCTGCTTTGAAGACCAGCGGCATACATTCATCAATGGTGTACTGCCCGTCGTGCCAGTTGGTCTTGATATAATAATACCATACATCGGGCTTGGAAAAATTTGCATCCAGCGGTTCACCCATTACCTGACGAACTTCATCTTTGCTCATACCCACCCGCAAGGCACCTGAGCGCTCAAAAGTTTCAAACTGTTCAAAGTAACTGCAGCCGCTCAACAGCGTTACTGCAATTATCGAAGCACAAAACATACCGATCGATTTTTTCATCTACCCGATTTCCTTTCTCAACGCCAGCAGCGATAGATCTGCGGCACCAGATATTTTATCACCGATGCAGCCGGCAGCGCAAAAATCATTCCGGGTATCCCGGCAAGAATACCGCCCAGCAGCACCACAATAATAGTTTCCAGCGTGGTCAATCCCAACGACTCTCCGATGATCGCAGGATATATAAAAAACTGTTCTATAACCCCGTTATGGATCAGATAAATACCGATAACGCCTGCAATCTGCATTACCGATGTATCCGCACCGCCCACCGCCAAAGTCACCAATACCGTCAGCAGCGCGCTGGATACCGGTCCGATATACGGCAGCAATATACCCAAACCTGCCACCATTCCCAACAGCGGAGCATAAGGCACCTCCAACAACATAAACACCGTTGTGTACACACAAAAGTCGATCAGCACCATAGTCATATATCCCCGCAGCCATATCCGCAGTTTATTGACTACTTCGCCGACAATGCGATCGCCGTCGCGCAGATTTTCTTCGGACATCTGCGGCAGCCACTTGCCGTTGAATACCGTTCTTACCAGATAGCTGCTGACCTGTTTATCGCTGCCGCTGCGGGAATTTACAAAACCTGCCAGCTTGCTCAAAAGCAGCGAAAAGAAGAAAAATGTCAGCAATATATTCAGCAGAAACGTTGCAAACATTGCCACAAATTTGCCCAGAAAAGCAAATAAGCCGCCGGATTTTCTCAGCACCAGTTCGGTAAGATGTTTTTCCGCCTTGCCTTCCGCCAAATAGTTGGACAGTTCCGTAATAATACTCTGCACCAGCGGCAGCTGTTGAAAGCGAGCCTTGAGTTTATCCAATATGGCAATAAGCTGATTGCTGAGATTCTCCGCCATGGTCGGAGCTTTTTTTACTTCAGGAGCTTTCTCTGCGGGCAGCATCTTCTGAACCCACTTCCAGCTCTTGACCTTGTTTTTAGTTTTGTCCCACACACCCAATTCAGAGGGTTTTTCTGCTTCCACCTTGCTTGATACGGCAGTTTCAGGAGTATTTTGCACTGTTTGAGTAATTGCGATCGGCGATTTTTCAGCAATCTTACTGCCCAGCGATACCACATAATTATTCAGCAGCAGCAAGCCACCCGTCAGCACCACCAGACACCCCACCACTACGCAGGAAACGGTCAGCGTAGTCGCCTTGGTAGTTATGGATAGATCTTCCCGGCGGCGGATCTCCGCTTCGGACAGCGCAAACTGGGCCTCACCCTTCATTTTACGGCGCTGCTTTTTGTTATCAACACTCAATTTGGCTGGATTGCGCCGCAGACGACGCTCAAAATATTGCTCCAGCGGCAGAAAGATATACGCCAGCGCCAGCCCGAACAACAACGAACTCAGCCAGGTAGCGATCAGCACAAACAATCCGATCACGATCAGCGCCAGAATTATCCCGGTACCAGAACGCAATATCTTGGCGCGGTTGTTGCTGTTGGCAAGCACATTGTCAGATAACTCGCTGAACTCCGCTTCGCTTATTTCCAGCTTCATCGCCAGAGTTTTGATAAATATAAACGCATTCTCCCGATATTCTCCGTGGTCGATCGCCAGCCGCAACAATTGAGCCAGCACGTCGCGCCGCCGCTGAAACCCATAACTGTTCAGCAGTTCCAGCGCTTCCTCCACACTCAGTGGCGCCACCTGACGGAGAAAATCCATAAGATAAGCTATTTTACGCTCACTGAGAGCCTTGCGTTCAAAGCTGCCCCGCAGTTGCACATAGGATTTTTCCAGTTCAGATTGATCAGTCGGCAATACTGATTTCAGCAATGCGACCAAATGTTTATCATCGCCGCTTAGCTGATCCTCATTGGAAAACAGTCCCGCCACCGCATCGATCGCTTTATTGACCGGCAGTTCAAAATATTTACGGAACCGCTCCGTTACCGACTTGATCATACTCTTTACCTGTTATTTTTCAACTACCGTTACCGGCACATTACCATTTTCCACATAGCCGATCGTTTCAGCGGCATAGCCGTATTTGCGGGCGATTTCCAGCGCTCTGGCTTCATCGGCAGCCGGCACAAACCAAACCATACCTACACCAATATTGAAGACGCGATAGGCTTCCTGATGACTGACTTTGCCCTTTTCCACCAGCAGCTTGAAAATCGGCGGGACCGGCAGTTTATCCACCTTGTCGAACACCACGCTCACGCCTTCGGGCAGAATACGCGGCACATTGTCGTACAAACCGCCGCCGGTAATATGAGCAATGCCGTCCAGCGCCACCTTCTGCTGCTGCGCTTCGCGGATCGCCGGGTAGTAGCAAATATGGGGCTTGAGCAACGCTTCGCCCACGCTTTCGCCCAATTCTGGCAGCACGGTATCGACCGAATATTTGCAAATATCGAAAACGATCTTGCGCGCCAGACTGAATCCGTTGGTATGCAATCCGTTGGAACCCAGCCCGATCGCCACATGACCGGGAGCGATTTTTTCGCCCGTGATGATTTCATCTTTTTCCACGATACCGGTAATAACCCCCACCAGGTCAAAGTCATCGCCGTACATACCGGGCATTTCGGCAGTTTCGCCGCCGAGGACTGCGCAGTTGGCAGCTTTACAGGCATCGGCAATACCGCCGAGCACCTCTTCGTAAAGCGGCGAACGCAGTTTGCCGATACCGATGTAATCCATAAAATAGACAGGTTCAGCCCCCTGCACCGAGATATCGTTGATACAATGGTTCACAATATCGAAGCCAACCGTATCGTACTTCTGCATCATTGCCGCGATCATCAGTTTAGTACCCACGCCGTCGATGCTCGACACCATCACAGGATTGCGGTAGCGCGACAGATCAATCTGAAAAAGCCCGCCGAATCCGCCGATGGGAGAAAGCATTTCCGGGCGGCGGGTAGCCGATATCCGCCCCTTTACCTGCGCCAGAAGATTCTGCGCCAAATCAATATCCACACCTGCTGACTTGTAAAGATCGCTCTTGATGTTTCCGCTCACGATAGTATTTCCTTATGTTAAATATTGAAAAAAATGAATGTCTGTTAATTTACCGCCAAAATGACCATTTTGCAAATTGCAAAGCGTTATTTGAATACCTCTGTAATCGCTTTTTCCGCTCCGATGACCACCAGACGGTCATCGGCCTGCAGCACCATATTCGGATCCCACACCGTTGTCATCTCCTGACCGGGCTTTTTCACCAGCAGGATCGTCAGGTTATACCGATTGCGCAAATCCAGTTCCCGAATCGTTTTATTGACCATCCTGGCAGGAATCCTCACTTCGGCAATGAACGAACCGCGAAACTCGAACATATCGCCGATATTGCTCATGCTCAGCTGCGCGCAAAGCCGTTCTGCCACATCCTGATCGGGCTGGATCACCATATCTGCGCCCAGCCGCAGCAGTATCCTTTTTTGAATAGCGCTGTTGGCTTTCACATAGATCTTGCCTGCACCTTCCTGTTTGACAAGAGTCAGCGCCAGAATAAGATCTTCAAAGTGGGAACTCATGCCCATAATGATAGCATTGAATTTTTTCACATCCAATTCGCGGATCACATCCGGATTGCTCACATCTGCCACTAATGCTTCGGTAACTTTTTCCCGAATCGCCATAACCGCTTCGCGGTCGCGGTCGATCACCACCACCTGATGCCCGGCGTCGCTCAATTCGGTCGCCACTTTGCTGCCGAAAGACCCGGCGCCGAAAACAGCGTATGCTCCTTTCATAAAATTGCAACTCCTCTTTATTGAGTTAATCCTCAGCCGATTATTATACGTTCTTCCGGATAGCTTATGCGGCTGATCTTTTCCCGATCAAGCAGGAACAGAAATACCGTAAACGGTCCGATCCTGCCGATAAACATAAACAACATTATCAAAAGTTTGGCTGCGGTCGGCAAATCGCCGGTAACGCCCATACTCATCCCGGTAGTGGAAAGCGCCGACGTCGCCTCGAACCAGATCGCCTGTTCCGAATTTTCCAGCATGGGCGACAGTACCGCTGCCCCTGCCGTCACCAGCAGCACAAATGTTACAATGATCGTAAAGGATTTGAGAATGTTATCCATAGATATTTCCCGTCTGAAAATCAACACCCGGCGATTGCCCATAAAAGTATTCAAAATCGCCAGCACCGCCAACGCCACTACCGTTACCTTCATTCCACCGCCGGTAGAGCCGGGTGCCGCCCCGATCATCATAAAGATTATCAGCAAAGATATACTGTTCGGAGCCAGCGATTCCAGCGGAACCGTACTGTACCCTGCGGTACGGGAGGATACCGAAGTAAAAAATGCATCGATCCACGCAATCGGGTCGTTGCCTTCCAGATGTTCAAAAAGTTTTATCATTACCGTTCCCAGCACAATCAGCAGCAAACTGGAAATCAGCACCAGACGGGTATGGATCTGCAGCATGGCACTCCGCTTGCGGGTATGAATAAGGTCGTATATAACGTATATACCGATCCCGCCGGCAATAATAAGAAGTGCCACAATGATCTTGACGGCAGGTCCGAAACTCTGCAAACTGTCATCAAACGGGCTGAATCCGGCATTGCAAAATCCCGCCACGCTGTGAAAAATCCCGTAATAACAACACTCCCAGAAATTGAATCTGCCTTCCAGCATAAAAGCCCCGATCAGCAATACAGCGCCAACAGCTTCAATATGAAATGTGTAACCGATGATCGTTTTGACCAGCCCTTCGGTATTGCGCAGGGAAAAGTTATCGCTCAGGTTGGACATTATCAATGTATCACCAAAGCTCATTCCCCGCCCCAGAAACAGCACAATAGATGCCGTAAGCGCCATCACCCCGATCCCGCCGATCTGCACCAGAAAAATAATTATCAACTGTCCAAGCAAAGTAAAATCCGATATCGGCACACTGGTCAACCCCGTTATACAAATCGAACTGGCAGCCATAAAAGCCGCATCTGCCCACTCCAGCGCCCCCTCGCCTTTATAGCAAATCGGCATTTTCAACAGCAAGGTGCCGAAGGCGATCATCACCAGAAATGAACAGATAAAATAAAGCTGACTTTGTTTGACCGGACTCTTCATCTTGTTTTTATTTTTTACTTTGTCAAATCAACTGACTCAAAGCTGAACGAATCAGCTGCCGGATCATATTCGATGGAGCTTATAACTCCGTTACGGGTCACGCTGCCGGCGCAGTTTTCGCCCCGCCCTGAATTATCGACCCGGCAATACGGTTTATGCACATGGCCGCAAAGCGTCAAATCTATGGATTTTTTCCGCATAAGTTCAAGAATATCCTGCTGTCCGAACAAGCGGTGCCGCATCCGCAAAATCGGATGATCTTCCAACATCGGGTAATGCGTCACCAATATCCGCGGGCAACTTTTTTCCTGTGCGCAGATCTGCCGTACCCATGCGCTATCCGCAGAACTGACGAATCCCCATGAGCAGAGCAGATTGGACGGGCGGCTGGTATTGAGCATCAAAAACTCCACCTCCCCGATCTTGCGCACTTTCGGCAAACAATCAAAGCTGTAATCTCCGCCGTTGAGATATTCCACCGCCTGCTGCATTGCCCGAACGCACTTGGGGCGCTTGACATAGCAATCGTGATTCCCCGGCAGATAGAGCAAAGGTATATTGCTTTTCTGCAGCGGCTCAAGAATCGCCAGGCAACGAGCAAATTCGCCCGGCTGCCCTGTACTGGTCAAATCGCCGGTACAAACTGCCGCGTCGGGCTTTACGTCAAGAATATACTCCACCGCCCGCTCCAACAGGCTCAAATCATGCCTGAAACGGCGGCGGAAACGATAGTTGAACACCCCCACCCAGCGTTTATCAAAGTATGCCATCCAATCCTCAGCCGCCCCGCCGGCATGGGGATCGGAAAAATGTATTATCTTCATTGCTTATTGTTGTTCTGCTTCAAACTCTTTAAGGGCGTTCTGGAAACTCTTCTGACTGCCGAATTGCTGCTTCAAAAGCTCAAGTTCCTGCGGACGGGCCAGCAGCAGACAGCGTTTGAAATAACCGCGGGCGATCCGATCCACCCGCTTCTGCCAGTAAGCATCGGGCGCAATATCCGACAAACGCTGCTGCAGATTGCCGTTGTAAAGCATATAGTAAAAGTAAAGGTCGCTGCGCCCGGCGGGTTCAACGATATCTATCCACTTTTTATTTTTGACCAGCGAGCCTTTCAGCAGGTTCAAATTCTCGTTGCGTTCGGTACTTTCTTCCACATTGATCTGCTCGGTAACACTGAGCTGGATTTTGGACAGCGAACTGGAGAGCACCTTCACGGTCATCTTTCTTACAGTTACTTCCCGGTCATTCAAAGCACCTTTTTTCAGCATATCCGTAAAGTAGCGGCCCTGCTCGGCAGCGAACTTGATCCGGCGGGCATATTCCGCCAAAGCCAGCGCATCCTTTTGGAACTCCTGACGGGCAGCCACCCGTTCAGGTTCCGCCATCGCCAGAGCAACAACGGCTTCCAAACGACTCCAATCTGCAGCATTACCGCTCTTGGCAGCCGAAATCATTGCGTGATCAAGTATACTCATCTTGCGCGGCAGATCGGCGTGATATTTTTCAGCCGAAGACTCCGCTTTTTTGAACGCGGCATCTTCAATGGCCTTGATCCTCGCCAGGTAAGCCGCCTGTTCCGCATCCTTGGCCTGTCTGGCAAGCAATGCATCGTAACTGCGGCGCAAACTGCTGCGTACAGGAGCTACGTTGAGCCGTTCATCAGCTTCGATATATGCCGCCTGCAGCGCATCCATAACCTTCTGCTCGGCGCTGTCGGCAGGGCGCAAACTTGCGTAAACATAAGGCCAGCGGCTGACAAAACTGCGTTCGTCATCCAGCCGCATAGTTTCAAGTTCTTCTGCCTGACGCATAAACTCCGACAGTTGAACTTCCGCTTTCGGCTTGGCTTCAGCCGCCTGCGCGGCAGCTTGTGCCTTGCGGGCAGCCTCGGCTTCGGCTCTGGCTTTACTGGCATCTCTGGCGGCGGCCTCTCTGGCAGCAGCCTCGCTTTCCGCCAGCATTTTTTCAGCCAAGGTCCGATTGTCGCCGGTCGGAGCTTGCTTGGCAGGTGCTTCGGGAGTACGCAGCAGGAACCACCATACTCCGGCACCGGCGATCGCCAATACTGCAACCGCGGCGATTATCAACGGCAATCTGCTCTTTTTGCCTGCGGATTTTTCATCTGTCGCCTTTTCATCGCCAGCTTCGCCTTCTGCGGCTTTACCTTCGGCAGCTTCAGTAGTTTTTTCATCCTGCTTACCGTCAGCTGCGGCGGAAGCAGCTTTGCCGTTGTTCTTACTTTCATCAACAGCATAATTTTCTTTTTCCGCAGCAGCCTTCGCAGCTTCATCGCTCTTATCCGCAGCTTCTGCTGAAGCTGCCGGAGCGGGAGCCGGCGGCGGTACAGGCGCTTTTTTATCCCCGCCCGGGCGCCGCAGAGTGATCTTGGGTGCAGGTGCGGGTGCGGAGGGCGCAGGAGGCGCTGCCGGTGTTTCAGGCATCGGCGGTTCAGGAGTTTCCTGTGCAGCATCAGCAGATTTTTTATCTTCGCTCTGAGGTATTGAAAGTTTGATGGAAGGTGCGGCGGGTTTATCAGCCTGTGCGCCTGCAATATTCAGCTTGATCGGAGCGGGCTTGGCTGCAGATCCCTGCGCGTTGTCGGCAGCGCTGTTATCACCGGCATTATCTGTTTTATCAGATTTATCTTCGTTTTTTTCTTCACTTTTGTCCGCCCCTTTGATCGAAATCTTGACCGGATTGGCAGAAGCGGCAAGTTTGGGCTGAATGGTCATTCCGCCGCCGTTGCTGTTGAGTTTAAGGCCGCCCGAAGGCTCACCTTTACCGCTGTTCATACCGCTGTTCAGACCGCCGGTCAGACCGCCGCCGCTCTGATTGCGGTTTTCCAGAAAATCCTTCAAATCTTTGATAAGGGCCGAACAATCCTGATAACGGTTTTCCGGCTTCTTTGCCATCATCTTGACAATGATATTATCCAGCGCCTGCGGCAGCATGGGATTGATCTGCCGGGGCGGCACCAGCGTACCGAAAACGTGCTGCTTGGCAATTTCTTCGGTATTTTCGCCGTTATAGGGGAACTGCCCCGTAACCAGATGATAGAACGTGGCCCCCAAACTGTAGATATCGCTGCGGGTATCGGTTACCACCCCGGTAAGCTGTTCCGGGCTGATATACTGCGGAGTACCGACAACTTCGTCGCTGTCATCGTCGGCATCATCGCCGAAAGTTCCCGAAAGCCCCAGGTCGGCAAGTTTCACCCGATCGTTGGCGCACATCATAATATTGTCGGGCTTGATATCGCGGTGAATAAGTTTCTGCTCCCGCCATGCGCACTCCAGAGCTTGAGCCACCTGCATAATAACATCGGCGGCTTTGCGGGGTTCGATCTTACCGAGTTTCTGCAGTTCCTCTTTCATAGTTTCGCCATCCAGGAACTCCATGGCAAAGTAGAAAATGCCATCTTCCTCGCCCACGGCGTAAGCCTGAACAATGTTCGGATGGTTGATCTTGGCAGCTGAACGCGCTTCGCGGATAAATGCCTGTACCGACTCAGCTTCGTGAGAAAATTCGGAGTTAAGGATCTTGATTGCCGCCGGGCGGTCCAGCGAAAGCTGATGCGCCAGATAGACGATCCCCATACCGCCGGCACCGAGCTTGCGCACCAGCATAAAATCCCCGATCACCGCTCCAGGTGAAAGCCGTTCTTCGGGCATTTTCACCTCTTTGGAGCAATATGCACACACTGTCGCAACCCCCGGTTCCCAAACCTCGCTCGCGACAATCCCCTGACAATGTGGACATTGAAAACGTACCATATAAAAAACTCCCATGAGATTTAGATATTCAATTCCATTGTAATATAGCCCAACAAATCACTTTCGACTACATATTACAAACTTTTTGGCTCATTTTTTTCCATTTTTTTATCATTCAACGGCAAAAAATCCCCCGAAGCTGCCGTCAAGCGTCGCAAAAAATAGAGAATACGATCCAGATTTTCCGCTTTCGGGCGTCCTTTGCGGACGAGAAGTGAATGTTTTACGGCAAATTTGTAACGCCCTGAAACAATATTTTCCTTCGTGGGCAGCACTCCGTCAACCTTCAGTATTTTGGCTGAATCGGCACACTTTTCCGCCAAAGCCCACGATCCGAACACGATCGGCGCAGGCAAAGCAAGCAAAATTGCTTTTGCTGCCTCGGGCGTATTGCACAAAATCATATCGGGCAATATATCGCTGCCCGCAGCGATCCTGCCGTTGGCAGCTTCCGACAGATCCTGCTGCATGATCAATGCCCTGAAAGCCCGCCCGGCGGGGGAATCGGGCCGCATCCCTGCAATTCTGATGGCACCGCCGGCATGACCGAGTTTTTCCATACGGTTGATCCTGCCGTTGAAAATCGCCTTGAGTTCCGCAGCAGTTACCGAATCCAGCGGCGAATCCGACGGCACCGCCACGATCAACGGCAGCAAAGCGTAATCAAACTGTTCAAACTTCTCTTTGTCAAAATCAAGAAAACTTTCCGACACCATTGCCCAGCTATCATTTACGGGCAACTCCGGAAAATCCTTCAGAGCTTTTAACGATATACTCAAATCCTGAGGCCAAGCTGTATTTTCCTGCTTGAAAACCGTTCCCAGCAATCCTTGCAGATTCATGCCTCCGCCTGAACGATCCAACAGCAGAAATTCTTCGCCGGCCGATAAAACCGCCCGGGCACAGCTCAAGAGCAACATCAATACCAAACCTGTTTTCAACTTCATAGCACCGCAGCCTTCCTTGCCAATCCACCCGTAAAACACTCCGACCCCGATAAATTTAGCGCCAAAGGTGCAACTTGTCAAGTTTTTGGCTAAAAAACGGAATACAACACCTGAAAAACAGTTGCAAAAATCAATCTCAGGAGTATATTAACCGGATATACTGTATACTGTTGAATTCATTGATTTGATCTTGTAAAAAATAAAATAAGGAGATGGTTGATATGGAGCAGATTAAAGCCTGTCTCGCGGCAATCGCCCCTGAACCGGGTAATCTTATCCGCGGTTTGCAGGCGATCCAGACCGGCGAAGGCTATGTATCCGACGAAGCGATCAAGGCGGCATCTGACTACTTTAAGGTGCCGGTAGCCGAAGTCGAAGGCGTTCTCAGTTTTTACGCACAGTTCAAACGGGTCAAACCGGGCCGTTTTACCATTGCCGTCTGCGATGGCACCGCCTGCCACATCAAAGGTTCGCCGCTGATTATGGAATGGCTCAGCGATGCATTGAAGATCCGCCCCGGCGAAACCGATGCTCAAGGCAATTTTTCCATCGAAAAAGTATCCTGCCTCGGCTGCTGCAGTCTGGCCCCGGTTATGGCGGTCAACGGAACCGTTTACGGCAAACTTGACCGCAAAAAGGTGGTCAGCATCCTCAAGGAGTATCAGAACAAATGATTAACAGCAATATTGCAGAGATCCGTCTGGGTACTGCCAGCTGCGGAATTGCTTCAGGCGCGGGTGCAGTTCTGGAAAAGATGCAAGCTATGGAGCCTGACTTCAAGATCACCGAAGTCGGCTGCGTGGGCTGCTGCTACGCTGAACCGCTGGCAGAAGTCATCACCAAAGATGGTCAATCCATCTTTTACGGCAATCTGACCGCCGACGAAAAATGCCTCGCCAACATCTTCAACCTGAGCGAAGCCGGCCGTTTTTCCGAGCCCGAACAGCGCAGCAGCAAGATGCTGCCGCGGGTACTTAAACTGGCGGGACGCATCGATCCGATAAGTCTGGAAGCATACCGCAAAGCAGGCGGCTACCATGCTCTGGGCAAGGCGCAGGAAATGGCGCCCGAAGCAATCGTCAATGCCGTCAAAGAGTCAGGCTTGCGCGGTCGCGGCGGCGGCGGTTTTTCGACCGGCATGAAATGGAGTTTTCTGGCGGCTAAAAATTCACCCGAAAAAATCATCATCTGCAATGCCGACGAAGGCGACCCGGGTGCCTTTATGGACCGCTCGCTTATGGAAAGTGTTCCCCATCAGGTGCTGGAAGGTATGCTCATTGCTGCGGCAGCTACCGGCGCGACCAAACTTTTCATCTACTGCCGGGCAGAGTACCCCATGGCGATCCGCAATCTGAAGATCGCCATTGCCCAAATCAACGAAAACAAACTCAATGTTATCAAGGGTCGTACCATTGAGATCATTATTAAAGAAGGCGCAGGTGCTTTTGTCTGCGGCGAAGAAACCGCCCTTATCGCCTCGCTGGAAGGCAAGCGCGGTACGCCCCGTTTCCGTCCGCCCTTCCCCACCGACAGCGGTTATCATCAATTGCCGACCATGATCAACAACGTGGAAACCTTCGGTAATATTCCGCTGATTATTGACGAAGGCGCAGCAGCATACGCTTCCATCGGAACCGAAAACAGCAAAGGCACCAAGATCTTTGCTCTGGCGGGCGACCTTAAATACCCCGGTCTTGCCGAAGTACCTATGGGTATAACGCTGCGGGAAATCGTTTTTGATATCGGCGGAGCTGATCCTGAAAATGTCAAAGCGGTGCAGACCGGCGGTCCTTCCGGCGGCTGTATACCGGTTGAACTTTTTGATACCCCCATCGACTACGACTCGCTGCGCAGTCTGGGTGCGATCATGGGTTCGGGCGGTCTGATCGTTATCGGTAAAAACCGCTGTATGGTCGAAACTGCCCGTTACTTCCTTGACTTCACCCGTCGGGAATCCTGCGGCAAATGCACCTTCTGCCGGGTGGGTACGACCCGTATGTTTGAAACGCTTGAACGCATTACTAAAGGCGAAGGCAAGCCGGAAGATATCGACTTTCTGGAAACGCTGGGCAATCAGGTCCGCAAAGGTTCGCTCTGCGGACTGGGGCAGACTGCCCCCAATCCGGTGCTGGCAACGCTGCGCTATTTCAAAAATGAATATCTCGACCATGTGGAAAAACGCACCTGTACCGCGCTGGAATGTAACGCACTGGTCAAGGTCAAACTCGATCAGAGCAAATGCGTAAAATGCAAACTCTGCATCAAGAGTTGTCCGGTAGGAGCTATCAGCAGCGATTTTGTAATTGATGCAGATAAATGCACCCGCTGCAACAGCTGCATAGAGCTTTGCCCCAAAAAGGCGATCAGCCGTTATCCCAACGAGTGATTTAGTGAGGTTATATAATATGAGCAATTCTGCTGAAAACAATACTTTTGAGTTTATTCTGGACGGCAAGACCGTTCAGGCAAAAGCGGGGGAAACGGTACTGGAAGTGGCTCGCCGCGAGGGGATAACGATCCCCAGTTTGTGCTTTAACGGCAAAGTATCCCATACCACCAGCTGCTTTGTCTGCGTGGTCAAAGACTGCAAAACCGGCAAATTCCTGCCCTCCTGCGCGGCCCGTCCCGCCCCCGGACAGGCGATCGACGCATCAAGCGATGAAGTCAAATCCATGCGCAAGACCGCGCTGGAGCTGCTGCTCAGCGAACACTCCGGCGACTGCGAAGCGCCCTGTACCATGGCCTGCCCAGCTCATGCGGCGGTGGAAGAATATGTGCGGGCAGGACGCGAAGGCGATTGGCTGAAAGCACTCAAGATCATCAAGGAGCGTATTCCGCTGCCGATGAGTATCGGTAGAGTCTGTCCCCGTTTCTGCGAAAAAGAGTGCCGCAAAAACCTTTACGGCAAAGCGGTATCCATCAACGATTTCAAGCGGCTTGCCGCCGATTTGTATTATCGGGAATATGTGGAAGAGCTGCCCGAAGATACAGGCAAAAAAGTTGCCATCGTCGGGGCGGGACCTGCGGGACTCAGCGCAGCGTATTATCTGCGGCTTAACGGCGTAAAAGTCAAACTGTTCGATCAAATGCCCCAGGCAGGCGGCATGATCCGCTACGGTATTCCCGAATACCGTTTGCCCAAAAATGATATTCTGGATGTGGAACTTGACCACTTCCGCAAATTGGGTGTGGAATTTGAGTTCAACGCCAAGCTGGGCGAAAATCTGGATTTGGATAAACTTTCTGCTGAATATGATGCCGTAGGTATTGCTGTAGGCTGCTGGAACTCATCGACCATCCGCTGCAACGGCGAAGAACTGGCGACTCCGGGGATCGACTTTTTGCGCGACAACATTCTCTCGGGCTGCAAACTTGCCAATCCGGGCAAGACCATCGTCATCGGCGGCGGCAATACGGCTATGGACTGCGTGCGTACAGCAGTACGGCTGGGCGCGGAAGATGTCAGCTGTTTCTACCGCCGTACCGAAAACGAAATGCCTGCGGAAAAGATCGAAATCCATGAAGCCAAAGAAGAAGGCGTCAAATTTGAATTTCTTATTGCCCCGACCAATCTGCGCAGGGAAAACGGTAAACTTATCCTGACCTGTCAGCGTATGGTGCTGGGCGAACCCGATGCTTCGGGCCGCCGCCGTCCTGTGCCGCAGCCCGGCAGCGAGTTCGATACCGTTGCCGATACAGTCATTGCCGCAGTCGGGCAGAATACGGTAATGCCTGATGGTATAAAAGTCAATAAATACGGTTATGCCGAAGTTACCGCCGGCGGCAAAGTCGAAGGCAAAATCTTCAGCGCAGGCGATTGCGTATCAGGTGCCGCCACGGTGGTGGAAGCCGTGGCTGGCGGCCGTATAATGGCGCTGGGTATGGTGGCAATGTTTGAAGGCAAAGAGCTTACTGAACCTTACACGATCAACGTATCCCGCGGCAGCTGGAGAAGCATGAGTACCGACGATGTGGTCAAAATTCACGATCAGGTATCCGATGCCGAACGCGCCGCATTGCCGCTGATAAGTTTGCAGGAACGCAAGAGTACGTTCAAAGAGGTTGCCGGTACAATGGATCCGGCAACGCTGCAGGCCGAAGGCAAGCGCTGTATTGAGTGCAGCTGCACCGATAAGCTGGATTGCCGCCTCAAGAAGAGTGCCGAACTTTGCGGCGCGTGTGTTGACAGTATTTGCGGCAGGAAGAATGCCAAACGCATTGATATAAGACATCCGCAGATCGTGCAGGATACCGGCAAGTGCATCAAGTGCGGCATTTGCGTAAAAACCTGCAAAGAGTTGATCGGCAAAACGCTGCTTTCGGCTCAAAATCGCGGCTTCCAAACTACGGTATCGACTGCGTTCAACGCCGGTCTGCCGACTTCCTGCGCCGAATGCGGAGCGTGTATTGATGCGTGTCCCACGGGAGCGCTGGATTGGAAGGACAAAAACCGCCGCAAAAAGTAACTTTCAACTTTGATTCCTGTAAAAGTTGACAGAATAAAAACTTTCAATGGCATCTTTTTCTGCAGTTGAGTAAGAAAAAGGTGCCATTGATTTTTTGGCTGAACAGGCAACTCAACATTTCCGCCGCTCAGTTTGTTCAGCATTGGCAGCGCAGCTCCGGTCATATTACTTGTAGTGCTTGCGATAAGCCGCAGGTGCCATGCCCGAAAATTTTTTGAAGCGGCGGGAAAAGTGAAAACGGTCTTTCACGCCGATCGACTCGCAGATCGATTCAATGGGTAAATTGGAATTTTTCAGCAGTTTGGCTGCATAATTGTAACGGCGCTGGATCAAATAAGCGTAAGGAGATATTCCGCACTCCTGCTTGAAGAAGCGTAAAAATGCAACTGCTGACATACCGCTGCAGCGCGCCATATCAGCCAAAGAAATATCTTCATTGAGTCGTGTATCTATATAGTCGCGTACCGCAGCGATCCGTCTATCCGGCGGCGCGGCAGTCAACGCGGCATCAGGCAGCAGTGCCACAGCATCCGCCATCAACGACAAAACCTTCATCCGGACTGGTATATCCTGCGACTTGCCCGTCAGAACTTTATTGCGGATAAAACTTACTGTATCTTCACCAAAACCTTCAGGCAGCTCAAAAATCTGTTCGCCGACAGCGGGGCGGCAGCAGCCGACTTCGGCGTGAATAAAAAATTGCTCAGGCGAACCGCTGCAGAAACTCTCCAGATTGCACGCAGGCGGTAAAAGATAGCATCTACGGGGAGCAAAATAAAACTTGCGACCGTTTACGATAACTCCTGCCCCGGCTTGATCGTGACAGTAAAAGCGCCAGAAATCTCCCGAAAGAGTTATTCCGTTCCAGAATGATCCCAGCGTAACAACCCCCAGAGATTCAAGGCTCAAAACCGCTTCAACAGCAGAACGAATATCAATTTTGTTCATAGATTATTAAAAATTGTTCATAGTATTCAACTTGACTTGTGTTCTTTTTTACTATATATTCTCTTTGCCAGTAAAGCCAGTTTTGCAGGCAAAAAAACTGTATCATCTGAAAGGAGCGAATTATGTTGTATCCCAAGATCGGTATTCGCCCGGTGATCGACGGCCGCCGCAAAGGTGTACGGGAATCATTGGAAGACCAAACCATGAATATGGCAAAACAGGCGGCGGAGTTCTTTACCGCACACCTGCGTTATGCAGACGGAACACCGGTTCAATGCGTAATTGCCGATACCACCATCGGCGGTGTTGCCGAAGCAGCGGCCTGTCAGGATAAATTCAAAACCGAAAATGTAATGATAACCCTTTCGGTAACACCTTGCTGGTGCTATGGCTCCGAAACCATGGATATGGATCGGCACACCATCAAAGCAGTATGGGGATTCAACGGTACCGAACGGCCCGGAGCGGTCTATCTGGCGGCGGTACTGGCAGCGTATGCCCAGAAAGGACTGCCCGCCTTCGGGATCTACGGTCATGATGTGCAGGATGCTGATTGCCGGAAGATTCCCGACGATGTACAGGAAAAACTGCTCCGTTTCGGCAAGGCAGCATTGGCGGCGGCTCAAATGCGGGGCAGAAGTTATCTCTCCATCGGCAGCGTATCAATGGGGATCGCGGGGTCGATCCTGAGTCCTGACTTCTTTGAGCAGTATCTGGATATGCGCTGTGAATCAGTTGATTCCGTGGAGATTATCCGACGGATAAATGAAAACATATTCGATAAAGATGAATTTGCGCTGGCTTCCAGCTGGATCAAAGCCAACTGCCCTGAAAGCGAAGATTTTTATAATGTCGGCAGCAGCCGCCGTACCGCAGAAAACAAGCGGGAAATCTTTGACTACTGCGCCAAGATGACCATGATCGTCCGCGATTTGATGGTCGGCAATCCCAAACTTGCCGAGCTGGGATTCATCGAAGAATCCTGCGGTCATAACGCCATTATGGCTGGTTTTCAGGGGCAGCGGCAATGGACAGACCACCTGCCTAACGGCGATTTTATGGAAACCGTGCTGAACAGCTCTTTTGACTGGAACGGCATCCGCCCGCCTTTTGTGCTGGCAACTGAAAATGACGGTCTCAACGGTCTTGCCATGCTTTTCGGCAGATTGCTCACCAACAGCGCCAGCGGTTTTTCCGATGTCCGCACCTATTGGAGTCCCGAAGCAGTCAAACGCGTTACCAATTACGATCTGGAAGTACCGGGCATGATCCACCTGATCAACTCGGGGGCAACCACCATGGATGCTACCGGTGCCATGACCGTTGACGGAAAACCCGTTATGAAAAACTTCTGGGATATTACCAATGAAGACGTCAATGCTGCACTGAAAGCCACCACCTGGTGTCCTGCCAACAACGGCTATTTCCGCGGCGGCGGCTTCTCCTCGCGCTTTGTAACGGCAGGCAATATGCCGATCACGCTGTGCCGCATCAACCGCATCCACGGTCTGGGCCCGGTAATGCAAATCGCCGAAGGCTACACCTATAATCCCCCCGCAGAAGTACATGATATTCTTGACAAACGTACTGATCCGGGCTGGCCGACCACCTGGTTCGTTCCGCGGCTGACAGGCAATGGTGCGTTCAAGGATGTTTACAGCGTAATGGCCAACTGGGGTGCCAATCACGCTGCATTCAACTATGGGCATATTGGAGCAGATTTGATCTCGCTGGCCGGCATACTCAGAATTCCCGTATGTATGCACAACGTAGATGAAAATGCAATTTACCGCCCCGCCGCATGGTCAGCATTCGGAATGGATCCGGAAGGAGCGGATTACCGCGCCTGCGCCAACTTCGGCCCCGCGTATAAATAATCCGAACGGTCGGCGCCAATCGAACCATTTAAGATGACGGTGCCGACACAGTTCCATAACGGATTTTTGTCAACGGCAATCATCAGCTGCGGATACCCGCCGCCTGACGGTTGCCGTTTTACAGTATCAACAAATTACTGCTGCTGCCAGCGCTGGATCATTTTCAATGCCAGATGCTCGGCAATACGCATGGTCCATTTAAGCGCTTCAAAAAGCGACAGCACCGGATCAAGTCCCGGATTCTGCTGCTGAAAATCAACAAACGCGCCGCCGAGTTTGGCGGCAATGGGTTCGGCTTTAAGAAAATTCATCAGCCGATCATCCACATAAAGCGATACGCGCGAATCAAACAAACCGTTGACATTGCCATCCTGCTTCTGACCGCTCATAAAGTTATACGCCATTTCAGCGCCTTTGCCAACGGCAAAATTAAACATGGAAGAAATCTCATCAGCAGTAAGTTCCATGGCATTATTATCCTGCAAATGCGCCTTGAATGCCTGAAACATCTTGATAAAAATCGGTTTTTCAAGAGCTGCAAGTTCAGGCGAGGACTGCATAGCTTCGCCTTCGGGCAGATAAGCAGCCTGCCGGGCAGCGGCAACGATCGCCTGAGCGACTTTGATCGAGTCTTCAGAGGAAAAGTTATTACTCATAGCCAACTATATTCTCCTGTAATTGTTTTTTATTTGCTCTGTCCACAATATCGGTTGATCGGGGCGCGATCAGGGGAAGCAGGCAAAACCTTTTGAGCGGTTTTTTTCCGCTTCCACAACTTGTTACAGCGTAACCCGCAGGGCGAAGACGTTCATCGGGGCGATGGATTACGCGCACACGGTCGCGTTTTGCAAGAAGCACCACTAAAGAGCATACTTTAGCGGTATGCCCCTCGCCAAGATGCGACGCTGCAAGGCGCGAGATGCGCCGTAAATTGCGCACTCCATCGGGGCGATGGATTACGCGCACACGGTCGCGTTTTGCAAGAAGCACCTCAAGGAGCATACTTTGCCGGTATGCGACTGTAAGGTGCGACGCTGCAAGGCGCGAGATGTGCCGTAAGTTGCGCACTCCATCGGGGCGATGGATTACGCGCACACGGTCGCGTTTTGCAAGAAGCACCACTAAAGAGCATACTTTAGCGGTATGCCCCTCGCCAAGATGCGACGCTGCAAGGCGCGAGATGCGCCGTAAATTGCGCACTCCATCGGGGCGATGGATTACGCGCACACGGTCGCGTTTTGCAAGAAGCACCTCAAGGAGCATACTTTGCCGGTATGCGACTGTAAGGTGCGACGCTGCAAGGCGCGAGATGTGCCGTAAGCCGCGCCCCGGATCAACCTTCGGCAAAGCCGCCGGTTAATGCTGTATTAATCATGGTTATGGTACCGCGATTAGTCGTTGACGGCATCAACGGCGTAAACATCATCTTGCTGACTTCAGGCGCCAGTTCCGTATAAAGCGCTTTGGCTTTGCGTGAAAGCAGCGGACGCTCAAGTTTCCGCAATGCCAGCGCCGAAGCGATCCACGAATTGGTCCAACCCGTTTCCACGCACCACGGCCCCCAGCCTGAATCCGAAGCGCTGCCGAAAAATTCCCACAAATTGTAGTCGAATCCACGCAGCCACGCCCCGTTGAGATATTGCTGATCTTCCGACACCGCCTGAATACGGCAGAAGAAATCCGCCATCCTGTCGGCAGCCTCTTTATATTTGGCATTGCCTGTTGCCATATACGCTTCGTGCATACCGATAAGTGCAAAGTTTACGCTGTAAAGCAAGTCGCAGGCAGGGTCGCCGTTGAACTGCACCAGCGCTGCTTCGCCCCGACCGTGATCGGCATTGCAGGAAGGCGCCGGATAATGCCCCAGTTCCAACTTACCCATAACTTCAGGAATCGTATTGAACTCATTGAGTTTGCCGATAAAGAACTCAGCCACCCGATCAAGCCATTCCCGATGTTCGGGCGTATCATCGACTTCAACCAGCATGGCGTAAGGCAGCAGGATCCGGCACCAGTCGCCCGACGCGCCGTTCTGCCAATAGAAATCAGGGAAACAGCGGTTGGCTTCCTGCAAAGCAGCAATGGCGGAATCGAGGAATTGGCGGTCGCCGGAAAGGGCATAAAGCTGGCAGTTCAGCGCCCAATGCCATGCCTGATAGTGGGGGTGGCACTTGTCGTAGTTGTTCTGGTGATAGTATTGCCAGGTTTTGCCCTGAAAACTTTCCGGCTGCTGCAAACTGGGTGTACGCAAACCGTTGGGTCCGGTGGTACGCAGCAGCGAATACCCCAGTTGAAGCAGTTTTTTGGCGTGTTTGGGGTCTTCGAGCAAATCTTCTGCCAGAATCGCCCCCAGCGCCGCACGGGAGTTATCATCGCCGTAAACGGAACGGTTGGCGTTGTCGAAAAAGAGCGAACCGAAAGTCTGGCTGGCCTGACAGCAGTCGCGCACTTCGGGAGTATCCAGCATAGTGCGGACCAAACCTTCCGCCATTTCCCTGCCCTGACGCTCGCCTGAAATTGCGTAGTCCAATGCTCCGACTGCGGCACATTCGCCCAGACAGTCGCCGCGCATAGTAGGCATGATCCACTGACGGCCCGTAACGTCGATCACTGAAGTATAACCTTCAAAAACCCCGATGGTGCCGTGATGATTGTAGATCATTTCGCGGTAGAACCATTCGGCATTGTTTTTGAAAGCAACAGCTTCATAATCTTCTGCCATAGTTTCATCGGCCTGATAAGCCGGATGTACCGACATTTGGTAGTCGATGGAGATTTTTTCCGTCCCCGCCAAAAATCCCAGCAATCTGCCGATGACGTTCTTCCAATCCGCAGCGGGTGCAAAACGGCTCTGAATAAAACTTGCCAGCGGTGTAACGCTTATAAGAATATTACTGCAGTCAGGCGCATCAAACAACAGCGGATACTGCTGGGCATCTTCCAAGCCGAAACACGCATCGCGGTATCCGGCTACCCGGGCAGCGACCAGATGACTTTTTACCTTAGATTCTACGGTACGCAGCACAAAGTTGTGTTGGGTAAGAATACGGCAAATCGGGAGTTCCCCGCCGAAAAAATCATCGGCAACCACCGAACGGGCTTTGAAGCTGTCAGCGTAAATCTCGTCACCGAAAGTCACTCCATCGTAAGTTGCCGGGCACTCCAGCAGCACTCTGGCTTCATTCTTTCTGGCGGCAGAGAGGATTGCTGCCAATTCATCCGCAGAGGGCTGACGGATAAATTTCACATTTCCGGGCAGAAAATTTACCACGTCGCACTTGGCTCGAGGCGAAAAAAGTTCGATCCAATAACCTTGCATTTCGTAATCCTTTCTTTATATTTATGTAAAATAATCTTACAATACAAACGGTAATGCGGTTGATTTTTCAAAGTTAAAATGCTTTTCTTCCCGGCTGCCATCCCGATTGATTACCGTACAGACAGTTTTGCCTGATCCGCAGGCGATCAAGCTGCCATCACTATCGCAGGCTATATGCAGCGACGGATCGGACACCAGCGCCTTATCCTGATAGAAACGCACAAAACACGCTTTACGTTCCGTTACCTCCAGCTCAAAACTCCAATCAGGGGCATGAACTACTGCTTTTTTGGTGTTGTTTTTGCTCGTCCAATCGGTGTTCAATATCATCAGCAGCGCCTGAGCATTATCGCTTGTCTGCTGCCACAAAGTCCAGAAAAGTTCTTTGGAGGGATCTTCCAGATAATACTCAGGTCGCGCCGCCTTTGCCAAGGCGGCAATTACCGCGGCGCTGAGTCGCTGGAACTTTTCATGCCCCGGGTATGCCCAGAAAGTCAGCGTGTAGACCCAGCCTTTGCCCAGCTTGTATCTGACCAGCAGCGGTTCAGCGCTGGAAGAATCGTACACCACTACTTCGGCACCCGCCAATTCAATGGCAGCAACAAAGCCTTCGTCATCTTCGTTGATATCGCAACTGGGGGCGGAAGAGAGTTCAGGCACCAGCTTAAACGCTTTTTCTTTGCAGTTCCATTGCCCCGAAAATTTTGCCCCGCGCCCCTTGACTCTGAAACCTGCCGCAGCAGCAAGATCGCCGTGGTTCCACAAAGCCAGATCATCGAAGTCGCGGAGGAAATCGCGCTTGACGTGGGTACTGAACTGCGGTATACCCGTCAAAAGCACGCCGCCCTTGCGCACAAAGTTTTCCAGCTTTTCCCAGTCGGCACTTTCAAAAGTGTTCCAGCCCAGATTCAGCAGGAGTTTATATTGCTCAAAGTATTCAGAAGCAGACTCAACCGGAACCTCGTCAAAATCGCCGTATGGAGTACCTGAGAAGAAAAATCTCCGCTTGTCGTACTGCTGACGCAGCGGCTGCGTATTGGCTCCGGGCATTAAAACATCCAGCAGCTGGCGGCATTTTTCCGGCTGACGGTGCCCCCACTCTGCAGCAGGATTGCCGAACATACCCCACACCGAATAATCCGGCGTCTGCTCGCTGTCGCAGATAAATCCGTTGAAGGGAGCAGCGTATCTGCCTTCCAGAAACGCAATGTTGCGCACGCATTTGCCGCTGCGGGGATGAGTTTTGACAAATTTATAGAAATCTCTGGTCATATCGCGCTTACCCTTGGTAAGCATATCATCCCAGCTCTGGCGCTCCTCTTTGAAGAGCAAAAACAGACTGTCTTCTTCGTAGATAACATTGGCGCCCATCATCCACGGCTGGAACAAACTCAAATAATATTCGCCCAAATGAGTTTCAAAAAACGGTTGACGGGGGTGATGGATCGCTATATGCACACCCCACTCGCCGCAGCCCAGCGCTTCGGCTGCGGGACGCGCCTGACTGCACAGATGCATAGTGTGCGGAACCATAGTTTCGCTGCGGACAAAGTCGGCTCCTGCCATATAGCAATAGCGGTGGCCGCCTGAGGCATCGCCAAACGCAGCCCGGGCACCGGATTGATGAGCTTTGGTCACCTCGTTGGCGAGATATTTTACATAATTCTGACACGCTTCGCGCATATCCTGCGAAATGTAGGGTTCTTTCGGGTCAAAAGCGTAGACCGCCCCGGGATATTCGTGCCGCCCCACACAATGCAGATATTCGCCTGCGCCTCTGGTGAAAACACCGCTTTCAAAGTCGGTTGCCGCCTCCACCCAGATATGGTGATCTTTGCAGAACCGGCTCCATTTTTCCAGCAGATCCTCCCGCAGCGGACGGCAGGCGCGATTGCCTGCTCCGTAACTGTCGGGCGCGTAGTAGAAGGAACGGAACACCACCAGATTTGCCAGCTGGGTGCGGGACGTATAATCCAGCAGCCAATCCATAAAACCGTTGTCATCGTGAGGAACAATAGTCATATCGTAACCGACTGCCACGGGAATATTTTCTGACGGCAGGTCATAAACTTCACAGATCAAGCCTTTCCTGCCGTTAGCAGAAAACTCCACCTGACAACCGGCGTGTTCAAGTGTACAGCGGAACTCATTCCACCCCTGAACCGCCTCCAGAGTTATTACTTTGTGCGGGCAAACTATATTGATCGTATCCGGATAAGCGGCAAAAACCTTGCCGATAAACTCCTCGTTGACGATCGCCCAGTGCGGCAGACTCAACTGACAATGATCGTAACCGCAGCGGCGGAAACTTACCCGATTCAGCAAAAGATAACCTTGCGGGTGCGTATTTTCCAGCGTAATAATGTGTTCGCCTTCAGACAACTGAAACCGCGCCCACACATCTTCGAGCATCTGCATAAAAGTATCGTGTTCGCGGAAAAAATGTGTAACCGAAGAAGCTAAAACCCCGTCCGCATATATATTTATGGTAAAATCGTCATGGAAAACCGTTTCCGCCCCCGGGGTATATCCGCCCGGAGCGCCGGCCATAGCTGCTATATGCAGCAAAGTTTCATTATAATCGTGCTGATCGGCAGCCACCGTCAGCGGCAGCGAAACCTTTGCGCCCGGCGCCAGCCATGCTGTCGGCATACGCATCCAGTCATGGAAAGGCAGTTCACTCATATCGGCAGCTTCAAACACTCTTTCCCCTGCGGCAGCTTCCGGCCGATACCAGAAATAGTGACGGCGGGTCACAATTACGCTGCACCCCAGATATTTGGGTCCCACGGGAAAAACCAGACGCCCTTTTTCCAGAATATCCGAGGCTGTAAATTCAAAATCGCCGCTGCGGGTATGCAGTTTAAAAACGGTATTTTCTTCCGCCTCGGCTTCCACTCTTATTCCTGCCAGACCGCGGCGGGTGCGGCTTTTCCAGCAATTGCCTTCCAGCGGTATCTCCCGCGGACATTGCCCGGGGCCGAACCAGATGACAGGATATTCCAACTGATGGAGTTTGAGCAGCTGCCCGTTTTCGCACTCCAACGAACCATCCCACTCAAAAAACGGGTGATAATGCCGTCTGGAATATAAATACATATATCCCCAATCGATCCTGAAATCCAAAAGCACGATGTTCTCTCCGTCATTACTTGTATGTTATGCTGTTGTGCTTGGCGTTTAAAATACACCACAAGAGTTAAAAAGCAATTGTTTGAACAGGAAATTCATAAAAAACTGCGCCTGAAAATTTGCAAAATATGCGATTCGGGATTATTTTAATAGTTAAACTATTTTACGGATTAACATTTTAATAACATAAATAAAACGAACAGGAGTAAAATTGAATCCCCAATCAGTCAACGATTATGAAACTGTCTGGCGGCACTTGATGCGTTTGGCCGACCGTCTGGGAGATTCGGGCAAAAGCGATCTGCCCAACCGTCTGCCGCTTTCCCAGCTGCGGGTTGTAGGGGTGATCTATGACCACAATCAAGATGGCATAATGCTTAAAGAAGTTGCCGATATTCTTAAATTGACTCCGGGCGCGATTTCCCAGACCGTAGATATTCTGGTGCGGGAAAATCTTATTGAGCGGACGACCAGTCCGACCGACCGCCGTGCCATTCTGCTGCGGCCGACGCCCAGCGGTCTGCGGCTCAAGGAGCAGCATACCAGCGAGTTGGTGGCAACTATGCAAAAGATCTCCGCCAGCATATCCAATGAAGATTTCGCCATTTTCTCAAAAGTTCTTGCCCACTTGCTGGAACAAATGAATAAATTGAAAAACAAAAATAACAAACAATAATAAAATCAGCCCAAGGAGGTTACTTATGAAAAAAATGCTGCTTATTTCCGCCTGCGGAGCAATGCTCTGCAGCGCCGCAGTTGCCGCACCGCAGGGTGCACCCAAACCAACTGTGATTACCGGTAAAGTCGTTTCGGTGGACAATGTGGAACACCGCCGTTACTCAGGTTTGATCACCGCGCCTGCGGTCGTCAACCTTATGCCCCGCGTTTCGGGTGAACTCTTGAGTGTTGGATTCAAAAACGGTGATTATATCAAAAAAGGTCAGACGCTTTATACCTTTGACGCTATCCGTTATCAGGCGGCGGTCAAAAGTGCCGAAGCCAAAATTGCCGAATGCAAAGCCCATTTGACTTATGCTCAAAACAACTATTCGCGTACCAATCAGCTGCACGCCAGTCAGGCGGCGAGTAAGGACTCGCTGGAAAACACTCTGAGTGCCCTCGAAGCGTACAAGTCGGCAATGCTGGCGGCGGAAGCGGCTCTGATCACCGCCAAAGATGACCTTAAAAATACTGTTATTGTTGCGCCGATGGACGGAGTGATCGGGGTGACCAATTTTACTGAAGGCAACTATATAACCCCCGCTTCGGGCGTACTTGCCACCATTAATCAGGTCAGCCCCATACGGGTAAGATTTGCCATGAGCAACCGGGACTTCCTGCAGATGTTCGGCAATATGGAAAATCTGAAGAAAGAAGCCCGCATCGCTTTGCGGCTGGCTGATGACAGTATGTTTGAAGAAATCGGTAAAGTCGAATTTATCGACAACAATGCCAATGTGCGTACCGATACAATTCAGATCTATGCCGAGTTTCCCAACCGCAGCAAAAAACTGCTGCCCGGTTCTACTGTTTCGGTAATGCTGGATCGCAAAGTCGGTTCTCAGCGTCCCGCCGTGGTGCCTTCGGCAATCATGCACGACAGCAAATCCAGCTATGTCTATGTGCTGGATAAAGAAAATAAGGCTTTCCGCCGCGATGTGGTTCTCGGCAGCGCCAGCGGCAAATATATCATTATCGAAAAAGGTTTGAAAGCAGGCGAAACAGTCGTTACCGACGGCACTCACAAAGTCCGCCCGGGAACGGCGGTGGAAGTTGCCGGTAAATAAGGGAGCTTTGCAGCAAGATGTTTTCCAAGATATTTATTGACCGCCCCCGCTTTGCGATGGTCATCAGCATTATATTTGTGCTGGCGGGGATCATGGCAGTAACCAAACTGCCGGTAGCGGAATATCCTGAAATCGCCCCGCCGCAGATTTCGGTATCCACAACTTATCCGGGCGCCAGCGCCAGCGTGATCGCTGATACGGTGGCTATTCCGATCGAAGACGAACTCAACGCTGTTGACGATTTGCTCTATTTTTCCAGTACCTGTGACAACCTGGGCTTCTACAGCTGCTCGGTAACATTCAAAAGCGGTACGGATTCGGATATGGCAATGGTCAACGTGCAGAACGCACTTAAACGCGCCGAACCCAAACTGCCCGAAGACGTGAAGCGTATCGGGGTGTCTGTAGATAAACGTACTGCCGATATGCTGGCGGTGTTTGTGTTCAATACCGACAAAACCAATATGTCGGTCATCGAGCTGAACAACTATGTAAACACCACCGTCAAAGACCCGCTGACCCGTATTGACGGGGTGGCAGCGGTGGAAGTCATGTCGGCGCAGGTTTACAGTATGCGTGTATGGCTCGATCCGATCCGCATGGCGGGTTTGAGTGTATCCACCGGCGAAATCACCGCCGCCATCCAATCCCAGAACGTCCAGGCTGCAGCCGGTACGATCGGTTCGGAAAACTCCAGCGACTATCTGGAATATAAGCTCAACGTTCAGGGCCGTTTGAAGAGCGCCGAAGAATTCGGCAATATCGTTATCCGCAACGACGGCAACGGCAATCTTATCCGCCTCAAGGATATAGCCAGAGTGGAACTCGGCAGCAAGGATTACGCCGGTAAAGGCTGGTTCAACAACGGTGAAGCAGTCGGTATGATGATCTACCGTTCCAGCGACGCCAACGCGCTTAAAACCGTGGAACAGGTCAAGGCAACCATCGAAGAGATGTCCAAGCGCTTTCCGCAAGGCGTAGGCTATACAACAGCTTATGACCCGACCGAATTTATCGTTATTTCGCTGGAAGAAATCATCATAACTCTGGTAGTGGCGCTGCTGCTGGTGGTGGTTATTACCTGGGTATTTTTGCAGGATTGGCGCGCAACGCTGATCCCATCGGTGGCAATTCCGGTGTCGCTGATGGCCACGTTCCCTGTGATGCTGGCGCTGGGCTACAGTATCAACGTACTGACCATGTTCGGGTTGATTCTGGTAGTCGGTTCACTCTGCGACGATGCTATTGTGGTGGTGGAAAACTGTCAGGCGCTTATGCAGCGCGAAAAACTCTCCGCTAAAGATGCAGCGCTGAAAAGTATGCAGCAGATCACGGGGGCGATCATCGCCACCACGCTGGTCACGGTTGCCTGTTACGCGCCGCTGGCATTTTACGGCGGTATGGTCGGAACGATCTATATGCAGTTTGCAGTTACCATGTGTATCTCGCTGTGCTTCTCGACGGTGGTGGCTATGACGCTGAGTCCGGCGCTGTGCGCACTTTTGCTGCGTCCGCCGGCAGAAAAACCCGGTGTGATCTATATGCCGTTCAACTTTGTGCTGGATCTCTCCCGCTCGGTCTATCTCTTCGGGGTAAAACTGCTGGTGCGCAGAGCCATACTGACTCTGATCCTCTTTGCCGCAGTTCTGGCGGGTATCTGGATGATGAACAAACAGATCCTCAGCAGCTTCCTGCCGACTGAAGATAAAGGTGCTATTCTGGTCAATATCGACCTGCCGCCGGGGGCAACGCTGGCGCGTACCGAACAGGCGCTGTTTGAGTTCCGCGACAAGGTTCTGGAGATCGACGGTGTCAGCAGCGTACTGATCGGATCGGGGTTCAGTATTCTTTCGGGCCGCAGCGAAAACGCGGGGATCGCAATCATCAAACTTGACCATTGGGATCAGCGTACCACCCCCGACAAGAGTCTGAGTGCAATGAATATGAAGATCCAGCAGGTAGCAAGTACTGTAGCCGCTGCCCAGATCCTCTGCTTTACCCCCCCTGCCATTATGGGGCTGGGTGCTACAGGCGGAGCGACCTTTATGCTGGCGGGCGAAGGCGATATTCAGCCGCAGGCGCTGTTCGATCAGGCTATGGATACAGCGGGCAAGATCTCTGCCGATCCTAAAACCCTTTATGCGATCACCACCTACAACGCCAGTACGCCGCAGCTGTATCTGGATATTGACCGCGATAAGGCTGAAACGCTGGGGCTGACCGCCAGCAATATTTATTCGAGCTTGCAGAGTCAGCTGGCGAGTTTCTACGTCAACGACTTCAACATTCTCGGCAACAGCTTCTATGTTAAAATCCAGGCCGATGCGGAAAACCGTTCGTCGATTGATGACCTGAAAAATATTCAGATCCGCAACAATTCCGGCGAGATGGTGCCGTTAAGTTCGGTCGGCAAGTTGAGCTTTATGGTCGGTCCGCGCCGTATCCAGCGCTTCAACAAACTTACGTCGGCAGAAATGAACGTACAGGCCAAGCCGGGTGTATCCACCGGGGACTTGATCCAGATCATCGAAAAGATCGAACTGCCCCGCGAATACAAGGTGGAATGGACCGGTATGAGTTTCCAGGAAAAGGAAAACGAAGGTCAGCTGGGTAAGCTTATGATGCTGGCGATTATCTTTGCCTACCTCTTTTTGGTGGCGCAGTACGAATCCTGGACCATTCCGATTCCTGTGATGATGGCGGTGGCGTTCTCCAGTTTGGGCGCATTGATCGGATTGTGGCTGACCGGCGAAACCATGAGTATTTACGCCCAGCTGGGGATGGTTATGTTGATCGGGCTTACCGCCAAGAACGCGATTCTGATGGTGGAATTTTCCAAGCAGGAACGTGAAAACGGCGCCTCGATCTACGAAGCGGCGATCCGCGGCGGCAACCTGCGTTACCGTGCGGTGCTGATGACTGCATGGAGCTTCCTCTTCGGCGTGTTCCCGCTGGTAATCGCCAGCGGCGCAGGTGCGGCGAGCCGTCAGGCGATCGGTATAACCACCTTCTCGGGTATGCTGCTGGCAACGGTGGTCGGGATCGTGTTTACGCCCGCGCTGTACGCGGCGTGTCAGCGTTTCCGTGAATTCGTCAAATATCGGGTCCTGCGGTTGAAAATGCCCGAAAATCTGAAGCCGCAGCAATAAACTATTGCAGCAATAAAACCCCAAGGGGGTGTTGCAAAACTGTTTTGTGGGGAAGAAACCTTTTTGAAAAAAGGTTTCTTCCCCACACCCCATTTTCCAAAAACTTTCACCGGAATTGCTTTTA
>SUWJ01000051.1 GCA_015061545.1 Lentisphaerota bacterium
TTCGCGGCCCTGACCCGTCTTCGCATTGCTACGCCGCGGCAAGCCGGGCTTTGCGGCGTTCCGCCGCATGAGCTGTTGGCGAGCTTCATTGTGTTGCAAAACTCTGAATAGTTTTGCAACAGCCCCAAGAAAAGGTTTGAAAAAGGGAGATGTATCAACCTTTATCGGCAACGGAGCTTTTTTATTCAGCAAAGGGTCTGGGCATCCATATCCAAATAGAGTTCCACCGAGCTTTTCCAGACTTCGTGCAGCACCAGATGCCGCAGCGCTTTGCGGACGCTGGTGATCTTTTCGCCGCGGAAAGTGGCTATATAGCGGTATTTGCCTTTGATCCGCGCCAGCGGGGCGGGAGCGGGATCTACGGCAATGACACTTTCGTGGCAATACTTTTTAGCCTGTTCAAAAACCGCATTTATAACTTCGGCGCAGTCGCTTTCGCTGCTGCTTTTGGCGTAGAGTGCGATCATATGTCCGAAGGGCGGATAGTTCAGGATCTCTCTTACTGCCGCATCATATTCGTAAAAGGCTGGAAAATCCTGCGCTACGGCATAGCGGATAACATCGTTGTAAGGGCTGTAGGTTTGAATGATGACCTGACCGTGTTTGTCGCCCCGTCCGGCGCGGCCCGCAACCTGAGTGAGCAGCTGAAATGTCCGCTCCGATGACCGCACGTCAGGAATGTTCAATCCCGAATCCGCATTGATAACTCCCACCAGAGTAACGTTGGGAAAATCCAACCCTTTGGCGATCATCTGAGTCCCGATAAGAATATCCAGCTCGCCGCGGCGGAACTTTTCCAGCGTTATTTCGTGAGAATCAGCCCCCCGCATAGTATCGGAATCCATACGGGCGATCCGGGCATAACCGAAGAGCCGGCGGGCGGTTTCTTCGATCCGTTCGGTACCGACGCCGCGGGTTTTGAGCATATCTTCCCCGCATTGAGGACAATGTTCAGGTACGGGCTCTACTCTGCCGCATAAACCGCAGGAAAGCATACGGCGGGATTTGTGATAAATATAGGGCTTGGAGCAATCAGGGCACTCGGCAATAAAAGTACATTCTTCGTTCGGACAGCCCAGTTCACGGGCAAACCCGCGCCGGTTCAGGAAGAGGATCACCTGTTCTTTCAAACGCAGCCGCTCTTTGACCGCTGCAATCAGTTCGGGGGTGAACAGCGTACTGGCGTTTTCGCCATTTTGCCGCGCATTTTCCCGCGCCAGCGCCAGATCCACAACTTTCACTTCGGGCAGGGGGGAATCTTCGGCACGGTGCGTCAGCTTCCAGAGTTTGTATTTGCCGTTCAATGCGTTGTAATAGGTTTCCAGCGACGGTGTGGCGCTGCCCAGCAGTACAACGGCGTTTTCGAGTTTTCCCCGCATTACTGCCACATCCCGTGCCGAATAACGGGGCGCTTCGGATTGCTTGTAGGAGTTTTCGTGTTCTTCATCGACCACGATCAAACCCAGATTGGTCAGCGGCGCAAACAGTGCCGACCTTGCCCCGACGACAATACGCACCTTATTTTCGTAGATCTTCTGCCATTCACCGCGCCGTTCGGCATCGGTCAAACGGCTGTGCAGCACCGCCAGCAGATTGCCGAATCTGGCGCGGAAGCGCCGCACCGTTTGCGGAGTCAGCGATATTTCGGGGACCAGCACGATCGCGCTTTGATTCTTTTCCAGCGCATGAGCAATGCTTTGCAGATAAACTTCGGTTTTGCCCGACCCGGTCACGCCGAACAGCAAACCTGTACGCGTTGCCGCTTCGGGATGGTCGATCAAGTCATAGATCCCCTGCAGCGCTGCGGCCTGTTCGTCGGTGGGGATCCGTGCCGTATCAGCAGTTTGTTCTGCTGTCAGCTGCCGACGGCGCTGTTTAGACGGATCAACGCTGCTTACTTTGAGCAGCTGCATATCCACCAGCGCTTTGACCACCGAAGCACCTGCTCCGCAAGCCAGTTCGATTTCATCGGCAGTCAAATCATCCTGTCGGAGCAGCGCTTGCAGCACGGCGATCCGTTTGGCGGCAGATTTTTTATCGTTGTTATGGCGGATAAATTCATCGACCGCTTCCTGAGTCGTAATGGTATAACGGCGCTTGCCGTTGTTTTGCCGCCCCCGCCGGACAGCACCGGGCAGCAGGGCTTTGACCGCCTGCTCGTAGCTGCAGCAATAGTAATCCGCCATCCAGCTGCCCAACTGCAGGAGTTTTTCCGGCAGCTGGGGGGAGTTGCTTTTGATCCCGCGGAGGGTTTTCAGGGCAAAACTTCCGTTGTAGCGTTCGGTTTGAACTACGCTCAAGACACACCCGGTACGGCTGGAATTGCCGAAGGGTATCTCCACATAGACCCCCGGACGGACTTTTTCCGCCAGCGATTCAGGCACCAGATAATCGAACTTCCGATCCAGCGAGAGTTCAACGATGACTTGAGCGATCAGCACCTTGGCTCAGCAATCTTCCACCGCAGGGGGCGTGCAGAATTTGAAACCGTAACGTTCGTTGTATTCGCGCACCTCTTTTTCGATGGCAGTTGCCAGCGACAGCGCCCGCAAACCATCTTCACCCGGCACTTTGGGCGCGACTACCTGACCGCCGGCTTGAGTAGCTTTGACTGCGGCGATGAAATCTTCCAGTTCGGCAGCCAGCGCATTCTTTTCGTTCAGAGCAATATCTTTGCGCGCCAGACCGATGCGGTTGCGTTTGAGTACCACGCCCGAGTGCTTGCCGTAGTCCATGGAAAGATAGCAATCTTCCTGGAATACTCTGAAGCGGCGCATGGGTTCCTGACTCACCCGGCTGGCGGTCATATTGGCGACCGAGCCGTTTTTGAATTTGATCCGCACGCTGACAATATCTTCGGTAGTACCCATTACCGGAATACCGACTGCGTCAAAATGTTCTACTTCGCTGTCAACCATGGTCAGCACCAGGTCGATATCGTGGATCATCAGATCCAGCACCACGCTCACTTCCGTACCGCGGCGGTAGCTGCCCGGGCGCGGCGGCGGATAGTTGGCAAGGCGGTGAGCTTCAATAAAACGGGTATTGGCTTTGTATTTGGACAGAAAATCCATTGCCGGGTTAAAGCGTTCCACATGACCGACCGCCAGCACCACATTATTTCTGCGGGCGGCTTCCACCATGGCAGTAGCTTCTTCCACCGAGGCGGCAATGGGTTTTTCCACCAGAACGTGTTTTTTCATTTCCAGCAGCGGAACAGTCATGGCGTGATGAAATGTGGCAGGTACGGCTACTGAAAGCGCATCGCAATCGGCGGCAAGTTTCTGCCAGGTATCGTAAACTTTAAGTCCGAATTCTTCGCCCACGGCGCGGGCGGTGGCGGCGGTAGTATCAAAAATACCCACCACTTCGGCATTTTCGCTTAAATTGTACAGACGGGCGTGGTGTCTGCCCAGAGCCCCGACCCCGATAACGCCAACTTTAAGTTTCTGACTGGATTTATCCATGATTCATCCCTCTTTCCGGATTTTGGTTTTGATTTTATAATAATATAGCCACTATTTGGTAAAACTCAAGGATTTTTCTTGCAAGAACGCAATTTCTGGATTATATTTAGCAAATGAGGTAATTCCAAATCGGTAATTTTCTGATAAAGCATAAAGAAAGGCGCTACGATCATGTCCGGTAATTTTGTTTACAACCGCGTGCTGCTCAAACTCAGCGGCGAAACTCTCAAAGGCAAATTTGATCATGGATACGATGCCGAGGCTGTGCGGAACGTGGTCAGCCGTATCAAACCGCTGGTGGATCAGGGACTGGAAATTGCCATTGTGGTCGGTGCTGGCAACATCTGGCGCGGCGTAATGGGCGCCAATACAGGTATGGACCCGGTGAACTGCGACTATATGGGGATGCTCGGTACCATGATGAACGCGCTCTGCCTTAAAGAGTTCTGCAATAATAACGGACTCAATGCCGAAGTTTACGGCGCAACCGCCTTCGGTACGGCGATCCAGCCTTTCGACCGCAGCAAGGCCATGCACGATCTGGAAGCGGGCAAGGTGGTGATCTTTGCCGGTGGTACGGGCAGCCCGTTCTTTACCACTGATACAACTGCGGCACTCCGCGCGTTGGAAACACAATGCGATGCGGTGCTTAAAGCTACCAAGGTTGACGGCATCTATACAGCAGATCCTTTCAAGGACCCCAATGCGGTGCGCTACAAGGTTTTGAGTTACGAAGAAGCACTCAGCCGGCAACTCAAGGTTATGGATGCGGCGGCATTTTCGCTCTGCCGCGAACACGATCTGCCGATCGTAGTCTTCAACTTCTTTGAAACCGGCAGCCTTGAGCGGGTGGTAATGGGTGATACTGCGGCGGGAACGGTGGTGCGGTAATGGCAATTCATCCTACTGCAGCGGTGCATCCCGGAGCGGTGATCGGCAAAAATGTGGAAATCGGTCCCTATGCGGTGGTCGAAAACAACTGCACCATCGGCGATAATTGCTGGATCGACGCCCATGCGAAGGTTTGCGAATTTACTACCGTGGGCGAAAATACCCGCATCTATTACGGCGCGCTGGTGGGGACCGAACCCCAGGATCACCGCTTCAAACCGGGTTTGCGCAGCTATACGATCATCGGTAAAGATGCCGTTATCCGCGAATATGTAACGATCCACCGTTCGCCTTTTGCCGAACAGATCACCAGCGTGGGCGACGGGACTTTGCTGATGGCTTTTGTGCATATCGGTCACGATGCCAGGATCGGCAATTATGTAACGATTGCCAATCAGACAGCTGTATCGGGTCATGTGATTATCGAAGACGGGGCGGTGCTCAGCGGTTATGTGCTGATCCACCAGTTCTGCCGCATCGGTAAATTGGCGATGATCGGCGGCCGCACGATCCTGACGCAGGATGTTCCGCCGTATTGTATGCTGGCGGAAAACTGCCGGGTTTGCGGGCCTAATGTAATCGGGATGCGTCGGGCAGGATTGGATTCCGAAGCACGGCTGGCGATCCGCAAAGCGATCAAGAGTTACTTTTTCAAAGACTTGAACGGCAGCAATGCGTTAAGCGAAATAGAAAACGACGGCTTGACCGAAGAAACCGCCCACTTTGTCAAATTCATCCGCGAATCCGAACGCGGTATTATGGCAGGCGAAAGCGAATTGGCGGGCTTTCTTTTTGATGAAGAACTTTAACTTTTAACTGAAAAAAGGATATATAAAAATGAGCAATTTTGCAAGCGACATGGAAAAATTTGCCTATGCGGTCGGTATCAACATGGGCGAATATGTTCAGCAAATGGCGGTAAAAATGGATGGCAGTATCGTTGCCGAAGGATTGAAAGATTATCTGGCGGGCGCCAGTAAACTTGATCCTGCCGAATATCAGGAAGCCATGCAGAAGCTGCAGGAACTTATGCGTGCAGCCGGCGAAAAGGAACTGGAAGCCGTCAGCGCCGCCAATCGGGAAGCCGAAGCCAAATTCATGGCTGAAAATGCCAAAGCCGAAGGCGTACAGGTAACTGCCAGCGGTTTGCAGTACAAAGTTATCGAAGAAGGCAACGGCCCCAAACCTTCCATCAACAGCAAAGTGCGCGTCCATTATCAGGGCAGTTTGCTTAACGGCGAAGTCTTCGACAGTTCCATCGCCCGCGGCGAGCCGTTGGAATTTATGCTTACGCAGGTGATCGCCGGTTGGACCGAAGGTTTGCAGCTTATGAGTGTGGGCAGCAAATACCGTTTGTTCATTCCTGCCAAACTGGGTTACGGTTCCCGCGGCGCAGGTCAGGCGATTCCCCCCGATGCAGCGTTGATTTTTGATGTGGAACTCATTGCCATAGTCTGATCAAAGCTGAATCAATGCCCTGAAAAACAGGGGCTGTTGCAAAACTGCTTTGTGGGGAAGAAACCTTTTTGAAAAAAGGTTCTCTTCCCCACACCCCATTTTCCAAAAACTTTCACCGGAATTGCTTTTATTACTTGTAATAAAAGCAATTCCAATTTATTTTATATAAAAGAGATACAACGTTTTACCTGCAATAATTTTTATTGTTGTTGTATAAATT
>SUWJ01000019.1 GCA_015061545.1 Lentisphaerota bacterium
ATATCCATTCTGGCAAGTATCGCCGGAATCATCAAGGCAATGCGAACCAATGCGGGGGAGGTCTTATCGTGAAACACATTGCTCTTATTGCTGAAAACCTTTGCAAAACCTACGGCAAAGGCAACACAAAAGTTCATGCCTTGAATGACGTTTCTCTGACCTTGCACGCCGGAGAAATCGCCGCTTTGCTTGGACCATCGGGGGCAGGTAAGTCTACCTTGTTGACCAGTCTCGGCTTGATACAACAACCTGATTCCGGAAAAATTGTTATCGGCAACGAAACTGTTTTTAACGATGAATACAAAACCGATATTCGTGCTTTCCGCAGAAATCATATCGGATTTGTTTTTCAGAAAGCCAATCTGCTTCCCTTTTTAAGTGCTGTTGACAATGTGCAACTGGCTATGGAAATAAACGATGTTTCCGGCAAAGCGGCAAAAAAGAAAGCGGAAGAACTTTTGGCAAAATTCGATTTGAGTGAACGCAAAAACTTTATGCCCAAAGAACTTTCCGGAGGTCAGCAACAGCGTGTAGCGATTGCCAGAGCATTGGCAAACACTCCCGAACTGCTGCTTGCCGATGAACCCACCGCTGCACTGGATAGCGTAATGGGGCGCAAAGTTATGGAACTCTTAAAACAAGTCGCCCACGAACACAATACCGGTGTACTGGTGGTAACGCATGACCACCGTGCAATAGATGTTTTTGACCGCATCTATGTTATGGAAGACGGCAAGATCAAAGCACAGTAAATTTTCTTTCTTGCGGAGAATTGAGTTTACCTGTACATTTATCCATAAAAGCCTTGTTTCGGAATAATATTCGGAATAATATCAAAACAAATTGACATTGTTCCGCATTTTTACGGAATTATTCCGCATCTGAACTTGATTTTGCATTTAAAGCACACTATTTTTCAATGGAATCAGAAAAATGGAGCATAATATGATTGAAATAATAACTGCTGACATCACCAAACTGGAAGTTGATGCCATTGTGAATGCCGCCAACTGTTCGCTTTTAGGCGGCGGTGGCGTGGATGGAGCGATCCACCGGGCGGCGGGAAGGGAATTGCTTGAAGCCTGCCGTAAATTCAACGGTTGCGAAACTGGAGAAGCCCGCATCACACCCGGATTCAATTTACCCGCAAAGTTTGTCATACATACACCCGGACCGGTCTGGCACGGCGGCAATCGCAACGAAGCCGAACTCTTGAAAAACTGCTACATAAATTCACTTGCTCTGGCAAAAGAAAACCTTTGCCGCACGGTCGCCTTCCCCTGCATCAGCACCGGAGTTTACCATTTCCCAAAAGAACAAGCCGCACAAATCGCCCTTGAAACAGTTTTGAGCAATGTCGCCGCTCCCATCGAAAAAGTGATTTTCTGCTGCTTCTCCGACTCCGATGCCGAAATCTACCGGGCGATTTGCAAAAAGATGAATGTTAATCCTTGAAAAAAATTTGCAATTTTTTTTAATAAAAATACGAGAGTGGACGCAAAAAGTCCACTTGCATGGTGTATATTATACAGCAGTAACCCTGCCGCAAGACTAAAAGCCTTGGAGCAATTTATTCAGAAGCGTGTAGGGCAACTGATTGAATTGTAATTTGCAAGCACTATGAGCCTTTTGAATGACAAAGTGTATGAATTTGTGAAGAGCATTCCACCGGGAAAAGTTGCCACCTATGGGCAGATTGCCTTGTATTTGGGAAACAGAAACTTTGCCCGGGTAGTAGGGAATATTCTTCATAGCAATCCTGATCCGGAGCATGTTCCGTGTCATCGGGTAGTCAATAGTAAAGGGCAGCTTTCCCAGTCATACGCGTTTGGCGGGATTGAGGCTCAAAGACGTCTGCTGGCATCCGAAGGCGTTGTGTTCAAGAATGATCTGGTTGTCGATTTAAGCGTATCTCAAATGATTTTGGAACAGTTCTGAAATCGAAATGGTATGGTAAAATCAGTTCTTCTGAAAATCCACCCCTTTTGCTTGTCCCGCCATAGCTATTTGAGCGGCGGCGGAAGGGTAATTTGTCACGACACGGGGTATTGAGACAGCTTGCCGCGGCGTAGCGCAAACGGAGACGGGAGAGAGATTTTTGAGAGAAAATGAGGGTGATCAAAAATGCCGTTTGGCGAAAGCGCGTCCAGAACCAGTTTTGAGATAGGCTTCAAATGCGACTGCTTTTTCTTTGGTTTCAAAGGCAAAATATGTTTCAATTTTCCACGGCTTGAATTTTGTTGTATGCGGAACTTCTCCAGCATTATGTTTGGCAAGGCGGGCTTTCAAATCTGCGGTACAGCCAATATAACGCTGGTTTGGATGATCGATACTGCGTAAAATGTATGTGTAAAACATATTTTTTCTCCAATTCATCGCCGCATAGCCCTCCGTCGCCAAGGCTTCCTCCTCCGCTAAAGCTATTGAGGATAAATTTCCAGGCATCCTTCGCACGCTCCGTTTCACTCCGCTTGTTTTTGCAAGCAAAAAAATCTACGGATGGCATTCCTGACGGCCTGCCATCCGTAGCTTTAGCGAAGGATGGTGGAGGTGAGGGGAGTTGAACCCCTGTCTTGGTCAACACCAAAGCAGATATCTACATGTTTAGTTGGAGCTTAGTTGCTTTTCGTCGATTTCAAGTTGCTGCCCAACGTAGCCTTGAACTCGACTATTCCTTCCTGTTAATCTCGTCAATAACCAAAGGTCGCTGTTATCGACCAGAATGCTCTATGACACCCGGATTGCCTTAGCATCCTTCAGGCAGCGGATGTGGCCGTCAAATTACGCAGCCAATGCGTACTGTTCGTTCGCAATTATTGTTTTGACCGATGTTTTACGAGGCCAACGATCATCCTCGACATGCAATCCGCCCCGAACGCTGCCAATCGAATCCGGTACACCCCCGTAATTCTTTAAGGCTTTTGCTCAAAGGCAAATCTTATTCCCGAGTTCTGCTCAACTCAGGAATATTTTTATCACTTCAGAAGTTCCACTTCTTACCGGTCAGAACTTCGTAGGCTTCAATATATTTTGCTGCCGTTTTACTTACCACTTCTTCGGGTAAGACCGGCCCGGGCGCCTGTTTGTTCCAATCCAGCGTTTCCAGATAGTCGCGCACAAACTGTTTATCCAAACTCACCGGACTCGTGCCTTCAACGTAGCTCGATTTCGGCCAGAAACGGCTTGAATCAGGCGTCAGAACTTCGTCCACCAGCGTCACCACGCCGTCGATCGTGCCAAATTCAAATTTGGTATCGGCCAGAATAATGCCGCGACTTTCCGCGTAATCCCGCGCCTTGATATAGATATTCAGCGCCATATCGCGGATCGTTTTGGCGTAGTCCTCGCCGATAATATTGGCTACCCCTTCGTAGCTGATGGCTTCGTCGTGTTCGCCCTGCTCGGCTTTGGTCGAAGGCGTGAACAGCGGTTCATCCAGCTTGCTGGCAAGTTTGTAACCATCGCGCAATTTCAAGCCCGACACCATACCCGTCTTCTGATAATCTTTCCAGCCGGAACCCACCAGATAACCGCGGACAATACATTCAACAGGCAGCACCTTCGCCTTTTTGACCACAATCGAGCGATCCTGCAAGTCTTTTACATAGGGCTTCAGAACTTCGATCGTACTCAAATCGGTAGTGATAATATGATTCGGAATACCCGTCAGATATTCAAACCAGAAAAGCGATATCTGGGTCAGCACTTTGCCTTTGTTGGGAATACCATTGGGCATGACCACGTCAAAAGCGCTCAAGCGGTCGGTCGCCACAAAAAGCAGACTGTCGCCCAAATCGTAAATATCGCGCACTTTGCCCCGGTTGATGAGTTTCAGAGTCGGTGCTTCGCTCTGCAACAGAGCGCCATTCTTGTCGTATTGCATGGTTATACCCCGCAGTTATTAATTTAGGTCTATCAAATTAAAAAAGACCGCCGGCACAAATCCCGACGGTCCGTAAAGTCACAAACAAATGTTACTTTTCGATAATCGCCGTAACCTTGACCTTGGTCAGGTTCTGACGATGACCGATGGTACGGCGATAGCTCTTGCGGCGTTTCATCTTGAAAGCCCAGACTTTGTCGGCGCGGAACTGTTCCACAACTTCGGCTTCAACGTAAGCACCCTCAACAACGGGGGTACCGACCTTGAGCTGGCCGCCTTCTTCGCCAATGGCAAGAACTTCTTCAAACTTGACGGTCTGACCCGCTTCCAATTCCAGCTTTTCGATATCAATCACACTCTCGGGGGTAACTTTGTACTGCTTGCCGCCGGTCTTAATGATAGCATACATTTTTTATATTCTCCTGATTTGATGATAATTTTCTACGTTCAGCATTTGACTGGAAATCGGGGAGACTCACTCCAATCACAATGATGTTCAAATAATTTACACCCGATTTGCATTTTTGCAAGTTTTTTATTATATAAATACGAAGCTTTTTTTTACAATTCGCCTTCTGGAAAACTTTCACGGTATTTTTGCGCTTATGGGCAATATAATACTGCATGATCATTCATCGGTTGCAGACTTGATATTCTGACTGGATCTTGCAGTCACACTCTTTGATCGTTCATTGTTCCGGAACGCTCCCGGCGCGATCCCGAAATATTGTTTGAATGATTTGGAAAAACTGTAGCGGTCGGAAAATCCGCAAATTATTGCTATATCTTCAATACTTGACGATTCGTTTATCAACAGATTGCGCGCACCGGTCAAGCGCATACTGGTCAGATAACGCTGCGGCGAAATCCCCAGCATTTCCCGGAAATGCCGATAAAAATTATTGACGCTCATTCCTGCACGCTGTGCCAGAACCCGGTTGTCAGGTATGTGCTGCCAGTTGCCGGACAACGCTTCAAGCATACGGCAGATCCGGTCATCCTGATATGAGTTTTTTTTGTTCAGGGCATCATCAGGCAGCATTGCCAGATATTCCATAAGCATGATCCGCCAGTAAAGCATTTTTCGTGGATTATTCAGCGTGAAACGTTCCCGGTAAAATTTCCGGGCAGGAGCAGGATCGAGTTGATAAATTTTTCTGTCCACATTGGTGAACGGTTCTGAAGTTTCAAAGTGTGCGTACAAATGGGAAAAAGGTTTTTCTGAACTGCCTGAAATTGTTGTATAAGGCGGTATCAGATAGGCGTGATCCGGCAGCGCTTCAAACTGTTGACTGCCGCAACTTATCACAGCGCCGGGTTCCGGATTCCAGAAGAAAAACCAGTTGGGGTGGATAACTTCGCTGACCGACCAGACGACCCGTTCGAGGTATTGGGCAATATGAATGTGCAGAAAAAAATCACCTGCAATATTTTTGGTAGTTTTTGACATGATTTTTTCAATTCTAAAACATTTACTTTATACTTGAAATATGATATAATATACCATGTTGAGTGGTTTATTCAAACATTTTATGTCATCTGGATTCAAATAAAAAAGGAGTAAAATCATGAAAAAAGATCCAAATTTCTGGGCATGGGGCTATGTATTGGACCAGGTTCCCGGCAAAGCATTCTTTGTCCCCGGAGTCACTTCGTGCAGTTTGGAAACCGGCGCTGAATATTTGAATTGCGACAGTGTTTTCTGGATGAATCCATTGCATACTCAAGATGCGATCACTGAATGGCAGATCGAAAGGCTGCAAGGTTTTCAGCGTGTAGTTGCCGGGCTTACCCATGTTGAAGCTAACGGCCCCGGGCTGGGCGGCTGGCGTTTGGAATATTATGAATCTGCCATGAAAATCGCCCGCCTTTCGCTGAAATACAAAAATCTGCAGGGGGTTATCATTGATGACTTCCGAGCCCAGACCGGTCCCAGCCGATATATGACTGATGATGAGTTGAAGCAAATTTATTGTGATATGAAAGCGATCAATCCGGATTTGAAACTTTATCTGGTCTATTATCATACCACTCAGCGTCCTGACAGTCTGTTGAGTTGCCGCGACTATTTTGACGGTATCACCCTCTGGTGCTGGTGCTCGACAGATTACTTCTGGAATGCTCTTTATGAAGAAGAAATCCGTATCTTGCGCGAAAATTATCCTGATAAAGAACTTATTCAGGGGCAATTCATCCATGCTTACGGCGATGGTGACAAGCCGCAGCCCATGGACCAACTGACCAATCAGTGCAGTAAAATTTCTTCACAGCTTGAGCGTAAAAAAATTGACGGTTGGTGCGCTTTGCAGACCGGATGGTTCAGTTTCCAGAATCACCGTGAACAAGTGGAATATGTCAAAAACTACTGGGATTGGTATCGGAATACCCACACGGTGCTTTGATAAACTCCTAATAATAAAATCTTGTCAAATTTGTGACTTGCTGCGGGGCATAATACCTTGCAGCAGGTCCATTTATTTGTCAAAACAGCATCCCCGCGAATGTATTTTATAAAAAAAGCGCTTTGTAAGATTGAAAAATTCATTTACAGTGCTATCTTATGGAGTTGCCCCAGTAGCTCAGAGGATAGAGCAGCTGCCTTCTAAGCAGTTGGTCACAGGTTCGATTCCTGTCTGGGGTACCATTTTTTTGCCCGGATGGGCAAAAAAACATGAAGCCTGAAAAGGCTTCGTTTCATGGCACACAGTGCCGCTTCATGCAGCGTCAGCTGCGCTTCATGCAGCGTCAGCTGCGCTTCATACGGCGAAGCCGTGCTTCATAAAACGCCTTTTCAGACTTGGCACGGCGTAGCCCGCAGGGCGAAGACGGCTGAAGCATTTGCTTTCGCAAATATGAAGCAGCTCCCGTCTTCATTTCATTACGCCGCGGCAAGCCATTTCATTCCGCTATGAAGCATTTGCTTTCGCAAATATGAAGCACAAGCGTCTGAAGCCGCTTGTATTATAAGGTGTTTTTTAGAATTTGCCCAAATTTTGGGCAAAAAAACATGAAGCCTGAAAAGGCTTCGCTTCGTGCCGTGCAAGCGGTGATTCATACTTTGCGCCAAGCACAAAGTGCTTCATACGGACGGAAAAAACGTCTAAGCCAGTGTGTTATAATTTGCTATTGGCTTTTCTCATGCTATCTTATAACATTTTCAGGCTCGCGGTCTGAAACATAAGTTGACTTTTAGCCATCTTAATAATTCAATACCACCAACTGCAAGGAGATTTATTTATGGATTTTCTGGAAAACATGCAACAACGCCGCAGCTGTCGCTCCTTCGATCCTGCCCTGCCCGTTTCCCGTGAAGAATTGCTCAAGATCGTTGAAGCAGGTCGTTTAACCCCCAGCGGCTGCAACAGTCAGCCCTGGAAATTCATCGTAGTTGACTCCGCCGAAGCCAAAGAAAAACTCTGCGACGCCATCGTGTTGGAAAACGGCTCTACCGGCGCACCGTGGCGGCATCAGGTGGCAGCGTTTATCATTTTAGTTGAACAGCCCGCCAAAGTCATGCAATGCGTTGCCGACTACTATCAGACCACTCAGCGTTTTGCCCAGGGCGATGTGGGCGCTGCTTGTATGAATATGTGCCACGAAGCATTTTCCCTCGGTCTTGACACCTGCATAATCGGCATGAGCGATCAAACTAAAATGGAAAAATATTTCAACATTCCTCAGGGGCGGGAAGTACGCATGGTGCTAGCAATCGGTCACGCTGCCAACAATCCGCCGATGAATAAAGTCCGTAAAGCGCTTGACGAAGTTTGCTCGTTCAACAGCTGGGATTGATTTGCTCGCTTATTTGCCCGTCAGATGATCCTGCGGTAATGCAATAAAAAACGGCAGCTTTTGCGTTTGGTGCAACTGCTGCCGTAAAACTTACTCTTGATTATCAGTCAAGTTTTCTTAAATTCAAAGTTTTATCTTTCCAGCTGGCAATAAAGTTTTTGCCGACATACCAGATCGTATCATATCCCGCAGCACGCGCTTCTTCTGTAGCGATCAGCTTCCAGATTTCCTCGCGGGTTTCAGCGGTATAGATCTTGCTGTCAACGATCACTATTGCCCCGGTATCGGCTTTGAGTGCGGGAAATTTGCCGTAAGCGGCTTCCAGTTCGGCACGTTTTTCTGCGCTGATAAGCGACGGAGCGGGAATGACCAGTACGCTCCAGCGTTCAGGAGCCGATAAAACATCGTTCAGCACGCAGAACGCCACGCTTCGGCCCGAGCGCATAAGTGTATCGCGGGTATAGCTGACCATATGTCCCCATTTCTTTTCCTCAAAACCGCTGTCTGCAGCCTTTGTCCAGCTCATCGGATCGATCGCCAGCACCACCTGCCCTGCTGCGCCGATTTCTGCGGGCAGCAAATCCTGATATTCCCGATTATTAGCAGCAATTTGAGCCAGCACTTCGGGACCGATAAACCAATCAGCGCCTTGTGCCAACGCCAGATAGCGGACGATCGCCCCCTGCGTGGCTGCCAGCAGCATCAGGCGGCTGTCGTTGGCCAGCGAATCCCGCATCGAAGCAATGGTCATACCCGAACTGTCCGCATCCTGCGGGTTGCGGTAGTTGCGGATGTCATTTTCCAGAATCGAACGTATCCCGTGCATAGCTGCACTGGTGGGCGCGTTCATAAAGCCGTGACTGCGATCCAGCGGACGCAAACCGTAGGATGCCGGACTGCTGAGTAAATCCACATAACCGCAGTTCATCACCCGTTCAAACCCCAGGTGACCGCCGTACAGCATCCGCATAAAGCTGCCGCCGTGTTCCATGGCGTAACCGAAATAGATACCGAAATCGTACTTTTCGCCGTAAGTATCTTTGAAGAATTTGGCAAATTCGATCAAATTGTCGGCGTGTTGTTCGGCAGTGAAGCGGAAGAAGCGCTCACGCAATTCACCGTAACCCGCCTGTTTTTTGAACGGCCATTCCAGCGCGGGGTGCGGCAGCTGCATAATATCAGTATAATTATTTTTCTTCTGCCACAAGGTAAATGCTTTTTTGGCAGGAGCGCTGCAATCGTATTCGCCCACATCTTCGCCCCACAGCTGGAACTCGCCGCCGCGGAAGCCCATTATCAGCATACCCGACAACGCCTTGCCCACCGGCCGCGCAGCTATGGTATCCATGACCGTTTTCATGCTCTGCTTGATCATATCCACCCAGACCCGCGAGCAGTAACTCTGCTGCGAACCTGCTCCGCCGCGGGAGGTTCTGAAAGTTTCATTCGGGTATTTGCTTGCCCACCAGCCGGGCACATCCACCCGCAGTCTTATATAGATACCAGCATTGGGATTCCCTGCCAGAATCTGCATCATCGTCTGTTCGGCGGTGCTTATATCAATGGAGCCATCCTGCCGGTAAACCCCGCTGGGCAAAACAATTTCATAAACGTTGCCGCCGGTTTGCGGCCATTTGAGAAAGCTGTCCACACACGGCGTGAATGTGGCGTAGTTGAACGGGAACTGCGTCCCCGTGGGCGTGGTCATGCGGTTGGTGCCGTCGTATCTGCCGTATTTGCAGCCGGGTTCACCAATAACTTCCGCCCCCTGCTGCACAGTTATAGTTTGCACCTTGCCTTCGGGAGCGATGGCACAATTCATGCCTTCCAGCTTCCAGGTATATTTGCCCGGCATTGCCCAGGGCGATATAACCAGATCCACGTAAACTGTTTTATTGAGTTTGCGCACATGAGGTTTGACATAAGCACTCAATGCTACAGGCCGCTGTTTGCTGTCGTAAAACGTAAAAGTAAGCTCTTTGAGATCCTTTTCGGGAATCAATCCCTGGGGATCATTGAAATCAATGGTAAAGATTTCGCCCTGCTTGACATTGTTGATATAACGGCTGACGGGAACGCGGATCACTTCCGGAGGAGTCATCTGTTTGAACGGGATTTTGCCCCACGGATTGACCGGAACCTTGCCGAGCATTTCCCGCTGATCGTTGCGTTTGACTTTATCTATATAAAGATCCCATGTTGCATCGGAAAGCAATTCAACGGTACTGCCGTCTTTGCACCAGATCTGCCCCTGCAGAATAATTCCGCCTTTGCCGTCGTGATTTTCGCCGGCCAGTTCAATGCGGTTTTTGCCTTGCTTGAGGTAGGAACTTATATCCCAGAGCTCCACATCCTGCCAGTCACCATCGCCGCCGACCAGCTGACGGTTGACATAAAGTTTGTAGCCGTTATCGCCGGTTACCTGCACCAGCGCGGCTTCAACCGGAGATTTCAACGTGATCTCTTTAACAATGCTGGCGTTGTAAATATTGCTCAGATCCTTGACCCAGATCCACTCCGCTGCCCATTGGTTGCGGGCGGCTTTGGCAGATTTTTTGGCAGCCTGAACTCCGCTGCGCGGAGGCAGCTGGTCCACCGACCATTTGCCCTTGTAGATCGCAGGCTCGGTAAATTCCACCGACCCGATATTATTGATCGACAAACCGAAGCGCTGTCTGACCGAACCGGCAGGCACCGTAAAATGCTTGACCATACGCTGACCGCGCAAGATACCCGCCGGATAGCGTTCCATGGAAATCATCTGCGGATTTCCGGCAGCATCAAAGCTGTAAGTTTCGGTCCCGATTGCCTCCGTATCGCAGCGGCCGTCCGCCAGCAGGTCAATAGTGTACTCCCCGGGCGGCAGCGTCAGCCAATAGCGGTAGTTGGCATAGCCTTGAGTCGTTGTTACCATGCGGAAAGTGTTTTTCTGCGGATCGGTACTGAATTTCACCGTACAAGCTGCATTGCGTTCAGCGTGCCAGTATTTTTCGGAATTATCTACTGATACATTGGATTTGGGCAGCAAATTCTCCATTGCCGCAACTGTAAATACTGATATCAGCAGCATTATTGCTGTAACTGCGTTCTTGAATACCATTCAAAGCTCCTTTCTATAAATTATGCACATTGGTAAAATCTCTGCAAAAAAATTGTCATAACCTGTGCCGAAGCGTTGTGGTTATGACAATTTTTTCATTTAATAATTTTCCATCGGATAATCACTTGAAAATTACCGGCGCGTAGTATTCGCGGTTGTGGAATCCGCCCTGAATCGGCAGCTTGGGATAACTGGAAAGCTGCATCTTGTAAATATTCGCCGAGTGATTGTAACGCGCGATCTGCACCTTCCAGCTCTGACCGGGTTCAAACTTGACTCCGTGCTTGGTGAATTCGGTAAGCGGGATCGCCACTTCCGTGATCCAGCCGGTATCGGAATCATCCTGCTTATTGAGCGTGCCCTGCACCGTGGAAGCGACCTTCATTTCCTTATTGAGCGGATACTCAAAAGTCTTGTTCAGCGAAAGCAAGCCGCCGCTCAAATACCAATAACTGGTCTTGTAATTGTTCGGCGTGGCATAAAATTCCCAATACTGCAAACCTTCGGTCGGCCAGAAAAACATTTCCAGCGTATCGGCGTTACGGAAATGATATTCCTGATCCTGCTCCACATAGGAAAGCACATCCTGATCTTCCAGCGAGGCGGCAATGTAAACATACTTATCGTCGTAAGCCATCTGCACATAGCCTTCGTTATGAATACTTTCGCGCATACGTTTGGCTTCTTTTTCGGGGCTGAGCGAAGAGTTATCCAAATAGACCATTTCGTGTTTGGGCGCGGTCTGCCAGATTGCATCATCCAGCTTGCCGTCGATCTTTACAGCCTTGTCGGTCTTGCAAACCGTGATCGGGTCATTGTAATTGCCGTCGGCAATATCCGAAGGTTTGTCGCAAATACCGCAGCAGCCGCTCAGAATCACAGCAGCAGCACATCCGAAAAAGAGATTTTTCATTTTTTCTTTCCTTTGTTGATTTTATATCGGTTAAAATAACTGTTGGTTTCAATTCCATTCTTTAATGCGATTTTGCCTGCACGTCAGATGCAAAAACATCAACGCATCGAACTCATCCGCGCCCGAACCTGCGCGCGGGTGGGGTTCAGCTCTGGATTGTGTTCCGTCAAAGTCAGGTAATTGCGGTAAAGTTTGACTGCCACATTCCGATTCTGCACATAATGATCCAGAAACAGCGCCAGATTCAGCACGATCGCCGGATTATGCGGCGCAGATTTATGCGCGTTGCGCAACGCGTTGTATGCCAAAGTAATATTCTGGCGGTCGCGGTCGCGCCGATCAAGGTAGTATATGGCGATGCGGGTTTGGATCTCCGGCAGGCTTTTCACCCCCGCGGGCAGCTGATTGTAGTAATCGATCGCATTATCGCTGTTGATCCTGCTGCTGCACAGCCCCAGCAACAACAGAGTGTTGCGATTGCCCGGCCGCAGTTTCAGCGCCCGTTCCAGCACCTGCAGCGCCGTTTTTGCCGCCTGATGTTTCATCGCCAGCAAACGGCCGTAAGTGTATTGACACGGAAAATCTTCCGGAGCCTTTTCCGCCGCCTGACGCGCCGATTCCAACGCCACATCCATTCTGCCCAGATGTTCCGCAGCCAACGCGCGCAGCAGCAAAGCGTAAGGCTCTTCGGGATTGCGTTTCAACACTTCCATTGCCAGCTTTTCGCAATCCTGCCATTTGCCCTGCTGACCGCAGGTGACGGCGCGGCTCAGCAGTTGCGGCAGCGTCTCTTTATTCCCGGAACAACCGCCTGCCAGCAGCAGCGCTGCTCCGCAGAAAATCACCGCAAAGATTTTTCTCCAACAACTCATTTCTTCAAATTTATCCTCAAACCGATCTACTGCAGAAAATATCCGAATTTTTTACCTTCTCTATACTGTAACAGTTTCTGAATATTTTTCAAATCGGGAAACATTTTTTATTACGATTTTTACCGCAATATTTCATTTAACAAAATTCAAATCGCATTGTTCTTTCAATTCCACACTTTTCTCCAGCTTGCCGTTATGCTGTACAAACTGAGCGTGCAGAAATCCCCGTACTGTAGGCACCACGATTTTTGCCCGCTTGATCGCTCCCGGCTGGGGATCAAAGGTGAACTCTTCCCAGCCCGGTTTGACGGGGCGCAGACCGAACAGCCCGCGGACGATCTGATTGCCGGGCGCCGATCCCCACGGATGCGCCTTGCTCATATTGGGTTTATCTGCCGAACTCCACGCTTCAAAAGTTGTCGTTGCGTTATTACGGAGCATTTCCACCCAGCTGTGAGCTCCATCGGCAAGCATAAGTTCCACCGCCGCAGCACCGCGACGCAGACGGAAAAGCGCTTCCAGCAGAAATTGCGATCCGTAAACGCTGCAAACCATACCTTTGCGGCAGAGAAAATCTCCGATAAACTCTTTTTCCTGCTCCGGCACCAGATCAAACGCCGCAGCAAACATGGAGCTGTGCAAACTGTTGTGCGGGCTATTCAGACAATCTTTGTACAGATGTTTGGATTGATCGAAAAGCTCCCGATTGAACGCGGCAAACTGTTCTGCCGCCAGCACCTTCCATTGGCGGCAGTCGGCATCTTTGCCCAGCAGATTTGCCAGTTCCGCCAGCAGCGTAAGGTCGTAATAAACAAAAGCGTTGGGGACGGCGCAGTATTGACCGAATTCGTATTGATCGCGCTGGCTGTCCGGCCAGTCCACGATCACATTCTGCGGAAATTCAGGCACCAGCGCCAGTTTATCCCGCAAGCCGTGCAGCGAAAAATCTCTGCCCAGCCGTTCGTAAAGCTCCGACAAAAGCTGCAAATCCCCCGATGCCATTACATATTCGTAAACCATTGGGATCACAAATTGCAGCCATTCGCAGGGCCAGGTGGGGTGTTCGATCTGGTAAAGCAGTGAACGGCGCGCCATATCCGTATTCCGCTCCACAGCAAGATGGGTCAGCATATTTATATAGCTGTCCGCTTCGTAAGCGATACGCTCGCGGGAAAGGCAATCCACATAAGAATCAATATTGGTGTATTCGATCGTATTTTTGCAAAGCTGCCAGATTTTTTCCAGCGTTTCTTCGCTGCAGGAAAATGCGCTTTCCTGACTGTTGAACGGCGTATTGACCGTTACAGCAGCAATATTTTCTGCACTGAGCGCTCCTTCATACCCGCAAATTTCGGCATAACGGAACATACGCAAGCCGAAGTGGGCAAGTTTCTGCCCGCCGGGACGGAATGTCCACACATCCTGATAGCAGTTGAAAGTCTGCATTATAAACTGCACGCGTTTATCTTCCAGCAATGTTTCACTCAAACGGATCTCCACATCGCCGCCCGCTTCAGGACCGGTCATTTCGATCCCGGCAAACACCTCGCGCCCGAAATCCACCAGCCAGTTGCCGTTCTTCGTGCGCTCGATCGAAACCGGGCTAATTTGCTTGAATTGATAATTCCCCAGTTCAGGCAGCTCTATATCGCCAGTAAAAGTACCGTTTTCTTTGCAGTTCATCCAGCTGGAATCATCAAATCCTGCCTGATCCCAGTTATCGGGAAAATTCAATCCGTCAATATGTTCAGCCCATTCCCCCGGCCCTGCCCCGCCTTTGAAATCCTGCGAAAGATATTGCCGATGCCAGCACACCGGGTTGTACACAGCATTGATATTAAGCTGTTTCCAGCCGGAATCGGATACGATCTTTTCCTGACTGCCGTCGGCGTAATCCAGCTCCAGAATACAGGCAAAGCCGAGTCTTTCGCCGCGGCTGAAGACACCCAGCACATTTTCCCCCGTTTGCAACTGATCACTTACATCAAAAGTATGCAAAACATTATTGCCGTCGTTGACCGAACGGAACGGCCCGATCCCGATGGCTTTGCCGTTGACAAAAATGCGGTATTTAATAAAACTGCCACCCAGCAGCCAGTTGCGGCTGACGGGATTTTCGGGCTTCATCCAACCCTCCCAGGCAAATGTATGACTGTCGGCAACGATTTTGAGCTGTGCGCCAATGGGTTTTCGGGCAAGATTGAATGATTTGCGGTTAAGGGTATTACCGCAACCGCCGATGGCTTGTACTTGTTCAAACACACTATTTTTTACCAACTCGACCATACCGTAAAATCTTTCTGTTAGTTTATTTATCAACGCCATCTTTTTCATTGACGGCAACATTGCTGTAAAATCATCTGCAACAATTCAGAAATCTGATTAATCAAGTAAACTTACTATGCAAACAGCAATTTGTCAAGTGCAAAAAGTGTTTTCTTATCGTGATTTGCATTATATCAGGCAAAAAAATGCGGCAAACCACGGGGGCTGCCGCACCATTGCATTGATTTAATAAAGTTATATCAGAATACCGTCCGCTCGACAGATGCTTTGCCATCCTCGTAATATACATCTATGCAGCCGTCGGGGGTGGGCTGACGGAAGTGGAAATACTCCAGATCACCGGGATGCGGATCGAGTATATAATCGGCAAAACCAGGTTTGGTCGGACGCAGCCCCACCACCCAGCGCGGAATCAGATTGGCAGGGGCAGCTCCCCAGGCGTGGGTCCAGTCCTGATGAGGTTTGATCAGATTATCCCACCCTTCCATAGTGATCGTGGACCCGGCTGCCAGCATATGCAGCCAGCTGCGCGTACCCGTACCGGTCAGCAATTCCAGTAAATAATCATCCATGCCGCACGCGCCGCAAACTTCCAGCAGGTACTGGGCGCCGTAAACGCTGCATTGCATACCGCGGGAACGGATGAATTTGCCCAGCGCAGCTTTTTCCGACTCTTCGGCAATTCCGAACCGCACCGCAAAAACTGCCGTATGCAGCGAAGTATGCCCGGCATTGGGACTGTCTTCGGGCAACTCGCCCTGCCACATAGTCTTGCGCATAACCTGTTTCAGCGCTTCGGCACGTTCCTGATATTTTTTATCGCCCGTAAGGTTGAACATGGCACGCAATGCGCCTACCCGGTAAGCGTTGGGTACAAAGTTCACTTCGCCGAAAACATAACCATCCCGATCCGGTTCGGGCCAGTCGATGATATCGCGGATCCTGCCCTGCCCCGTGATCATACCGTCGCGCACTTCCAGATTATCCAGCAGACGTTCAGGCAGCCACTTGAGCCAGCGGTCAACGCTTGCCCGATCGCCGCTGTAAAGCAGATAATCTTCCGCCAGAATCGGACTCAACAGCTGCCACTCCGTCGGCCAGGTGGGGCGTTCTGCGAACCAATCCATGGTGCGTCGGGCGGTTTCAAAGTTGGCATCGCAGCAGAAATGACCCAGCTGATTGATATAAGTATCGCCTTCATAGGGCTGGCGTTCGCGGTCGCCGTCGATATAATAACCGAAGACGTTGGTCGCCTTGATGGAGTATTTGCAGAAATCCCACACCTGATCCAGCTGCGGATCGGAGCTTTCAAACACCGATGCCGAATCGTCCCAATCCTGCTGACAGACTGTGCGGCGCACCTTCAGCGGTCCGTAGTAGTGATTGACTTCCACATAGCGGAACGGCGCAACTTCGCCGCCGTATTCGGCAGGAGTTGGCGTATAGGGAAAAACCGACCCGTATGCGGGGTAGAACTTCGGAATATTGAATTTATATGTATGAGTGCCTTTTCTTGCCACAATGCGGTCGATGATAAAAGTCCGCCAGGAATGTTCATGCAGAATACTGCCGTTGCTGCAGGATTCGCCGATCACCACCTCCACAAGATGATCAAAGTCAGCTGTCAGTTCAACTTCCAGCGTGCCGTAAGCCGAACGGCCGAAATCAAAAAAACTCTCGCCTGTGGCAACTCCATGCCGTTCCTCGGTAAACATCTGCATAAAAAAGTCCTTTCTCGCCCAAAACTTCAGATTGTTTTCCTGTTTATGCCATCATTATAAAACATACTGTTGCAATTTTCAAAAGCAAATCGTCAACTGAATTTTTCTTAATAAAAAATTTATTAAGCCAGCTTTGCTCAAACACCGAACTGCATACGGTGATATTTACTGTAGATCCCGTTCTTTGCCAGCAATTCCTCATGGCTGCCGATTTCGGCAATTCTGCCGTCTTCGATGGCGATGATCTTATCGGCGTGGCGGATCGTACTCAAACGGTGGGCAATAACCAGCGTAGTCCGTCCGCGGGAAAGCACCTGCAACGCAGCTTGAATATGCCGTTCACTTTCGTTATCCAGCGCGCTGGTAGCTTCGTCCAGAATCAATATCGGCGGATTCTTAAGAAATACTCTGGCAATGGCAATGCGCTGTTTCTGACCGCCGGAAAGACGAACGCCCCGTTCGCCGACTTCGGTATCGTACTGCAAAGGCAGCGTCATTATAAAATCATGGATATTGGCACGGCGGGCGGCAGCTTCGATCTCCTGTTGCGACGCATGGGGTTTGCCGTAGGTTATATTATCGCGCACGGTGCCTGAAAACATATAAATATCCTGCTGCACGATCCCGATATGATTGCGCAGCGCCTTGAGCTGCCACTTGCGCACATCCACCCCATCCACCAGTACAGAGCCGGAAATAACATCGTAAAATCTCGGCAGCAGCGCACAAATCGTGCTTTTTCCGCCGCCGGAAGGTCCGACCAGCGCCACGGTGGAACCGGCTTCAACGGCAAAAGATACATCGTTAAGCACCATATTTTCCGCTTCGTATTCAAAATTAACGTTTTTATACTCCAATACGCCCTTGCGTTCAGCGGGAATCACGGCATTTTCCGCTTCCCGCACCTCCGGTACTGTAGCTAAAACTTCGGCAAAGCGGCGGAACCCTGACCAGCCACGCTGAAACTGTTCGGTAAAATTTATCAGCATTTCCAGCGGATGAACAAATATACCTATATACAACGCATAGATCGCCAGCTCGCTCAGCGAAATCATATCTTTAGCAATAAAAATCCCGCCGAAAAGCAATATTGCCACATAGAGCAAGCCCTGAAAAAATGAATTTCCCGCATGAAAGCGGCCCATTATGCGGTAATTATCCACCTTTGAATCCAGAAACGCCCGATTGCAATCTGCAAACTTGCCCTGCTCGACTTCTTCGTTGGCAAAAGATTTCACCACCCGTATTCCCGCCAGCGAATCCTGGATCTGCGAATTGACCAGCGCGATTTTCTTACGGTTATCCGCAAAGACCTGCCGCATATATTTGCGCATAAAAACACAGTAAGATGTCATTGCCAGCGTAACCACCAGCAGAATAAGCGTCAGCTGCCAGTTTACCGCAGAGAGTATGACAAACGCGCCGATCACCTTCAGACTCGACAGCAATATTATCTCGGGGCCGTGATGCGCCAATTCAGTTATATCAAAAAGATCGGATACGATCCTTGACATCATCTCACCGGTGTTATTGCGGTCGAAATAGGAAAAGCTCAAACGTTGATAATGTTCAAAAATATCCTGCCGCATATCCGTTTCCATACGCGCACCCATGATATGCCCCCAGCAGGTGATAAAGTATTGGGCGAACAAGCGGATCAGATACAGCCCCGCCAGCGCAGCGGCGATCCAGCCGATGGTGCGGAGGATCTCCGTTGTTCCGCCGTCAGCAGCAATACGGCTCAGCACATTCAAAAATTGCGGAAATGCCAGATCAACCGCCGAAACGATCAATGCACACACCATATCCAGCACAAACAACCCCATATAAGGCTTGTAGTATCGGCAGAATCTTTTAAATAACGCCGGCTGCGGAGTTGTTTTTTCTATTGTCGGATCATTCATATTTCAGAGCTTCTTTTCTGCCGTAAAATCACGGCAACCAAACGGCGGAACAGAATTTTCTTCCATTCCGCCGTAAGCAAACTGTTCAGCTTGCAATATTATTCGATCACCACTTTGAGATCTTCGATAATCAAATCTGCCTTGGGATTGGTATTCTGCAAATCCAGCATATTGAGTCCGTCGGCTTCCGCCACACGGGTAATATCCAGCTTGAAATCAAAGGGATTGTTGTTTTCGTAGGTCAACGGCAGGTAAGGACTTTTTTTGTCTATATCCATAAACGTATTGCAGAAATAGACAATAAAACCGTTTTTATTGGCAATGTTGACCTTGCGTTCAGGTCTGCCCGCCATGGTCAGAACTTTACCCGGTTTGACCGCATTGTTGGTTCCCAGCGCCTTGCTGTTGAGCTTGATCTGCAGCATCTGGGTATTCCCCGCCGGACCTGCCTTGGCAGAGCTGGCACGGGCCTTGAACTCCAGATAAGCCTTTTTGCCGTTCAGCTGCGGCAGAATAAAGGTAAAATTGTCCGCACTCTGAGGTTTGACAATAATGCGTTTGATCGGAGTTACCGGCACAACCGTATCGCTGGCGGCGACATTGGCATCTTCATTCGCTGGATAAAGTGCCGAAGTTACTTCGCCGGTACGGTCAAGCACTTCCACGGCGTAGCTGCCGAAAGCGGGAACTTTGATCGTTTTATTGTATTCCGCAGCGTTGATATTTTCTTTCAGCACTGTACCGATCACCGAATTTCGCACCGTAACCATTTGCAGTCCGCCACCCTTGACGCTGATATTCAAATCGGTGCTGCCGCATTTGAAAACAATATCATCGAAGAGTATCTCGCCCTGCTGTTTGTAAAAACAAAGGTAAAGCGTCCCCATCTTTACATCCATCGGGATCTCGCTGCTGATCGAAAACTCTGCCCAGTTGTAATCCGTCTTGGGCATATCCGGCACCCGCGAATAGATCGGTTTGCCGCCGGCGGCAGGATCAAAGGAGAGCGACAGACTGCCGCTGGCAGCTTTTTCGCCGCTGCCGCTGCGTTTGGCGCGAAGTTTCAAATAGTATGGCTCGCCTTTTTTGAACGCATTGCGGAGGCGGTGATAAGCGTTGGGACTCTTTTCCGGATTGCCTGTAATCTTGAGTGCGGTTGCTGCAGCATCCGCAGTAACCAGCTCAGGGGCAGCCCGATTGGCGCTCCAGCTGGTAAGTTTGCCATCGGTAAAATCGCTCTGCAGGATATAATTTTGAGTCGGCAAAGCGGGAGTGCTGCTGATGGTGATTTCAGGAGCGGCATAAAGCGCGCTTCCTGCAGCGGCCGCCAAAGCGGCACTCAATACGATCTTATTCATAAATATCTCCAATATCTCATATTTTCTCAATTTGAGGATCACTTTTCGATTTCAAAGTCATAAAAGCGGTTCACGCCTTCGCAGGCAACGATCCCGGCGTAGTATTCACGGGGCAGCAAATCGTCGATAAAACCGAACTTATGATCGCCGACCGATACTTCCATTACCGGACCGCGGGCGGTGAATTTTATATCGACTTCCAATTCGTACTTGACGTTGGGCAGAAATTTAACATTCAAATACCCCATTTTGCGCCACACCTGTTTACCGTCTTTGAACCAATGCCGCCACACGTTGATCCCCTGATCGTAAAGCACGATTTCGTAATGGGTACGGAATTCGGGGTAATTGTTGGCATCAGCACCCGGTTTTTCGGCAATAACGATCGAAGGCGCCATGCGGTAATCAAAGCTCATTTCCGCCTTGATTTCGCTGTTGCCGGAAATCGGATTCTTATAGATCATAGCCGCATAGGTTTCGGGCGCACGCTTGTTGAGCATTTCCACCGGCGAAGCATCCGCAGGGCAGATATTGACAATGTGCGTAGCTTCCTGCTTGAACCCGTTGATATTGGGCCAACGGGAACTCTTGACCTGAATAAAGTCGTTCTTATTCCACCCGCCGGGAACAAACTTACATTCAAAAATCTCGTCTGCGCCAAGCGCCGCTCCGCAGATAGCGACAACTGTTGCCAGGAAGAATTTACCGATGCTGAATTTCATGATTTCAAATCCTTTCTTTTTCAATGAAAATACTTGCTTTTACGGATAATGTATTTAAGTTCTTCAAAATCATAATTACTGCTCCACCAGGTGGGGTGCTGCAAAAATACGATCACATCGCCCGCCTTGCGCTGCTGCAATGCCTGAACAAACTCATCGCCGCCGATACAGCGGGACTCCACCGCGTAGAAATAACGGTCGCCAAATGTCTTTTCCAAACGGTCAAAAAAGCAATAGAGTTCGCCCGACGGCGGCAACCCGCACGCTTTGATCAAATCTTCGTTGAACGTTCCGTCAGAGTTTCTCACCAGCGCGGAAGAATCTATACCTGACTTGTAAACGCCATGGCCGAACGCCAGCGTTATTTCAGGAAAAATCGCCCGCAATTTCGCCATATTGCTGCGGAAACTTGCTATTGCCGCTGTTTGATCGCCGTTGCAGATAACCAGATCTTCGTGCTGATACTGAAACTCATGTCCCAGATCCCGAATCTTGTACAACTCATCCATCCACATAGCTTCCGCCACCGAGATCATGCGGATATTGTAGCTGGTACTGAAGCCGAAATCGTGTTCCATTTCCGCCATTTTCAACGCCAGAAAATTATCGTTCGGCCGCTCGATATCGTGCAGCCAGATCACCCGGACCTTATCTTCAAGCGCCAATTCGCCCTTGAAAAACAGCTCGTATGCCTGAGATTCATTGACCACCGAGTAGCGATCTTTGATCATTTCACGACATATCTTGCTGTACTCCTGAGCATTAAAATCCTGCCTGACGTGCGAATAATGCTCAAAAGCCAAATCCATCGGCACATATTTACCGCTCATAAACCGTTCCTTCCAGCGTTACAAAAACTGCCCTGTTCCGGGACTAATATACACCGGTAAAATTATAAATGCAAGTAAATAAAACGGTTTTTGCCCCCGGAACGGCAGTAAAATCCGCCTTGGAATCACCGCCTTGAGCCAACGATGATATGCCGCTTAATAGACCAGCCAATCCCAGAAGTCGATAATGAACCCCGATTCGCTTTCAATCCCCGGATCAAAGTAAGTAGCATCCATACGGACCGAAGAACTTGTTTCTTTGGAAGCGCTTTCAATGGTAATGCGGTAACACTTACTGTTGTTTATAGTGTAAAAGCGTTTGAGTGTAGTCAACAGCAGCGGCTCAAACTCCTCGTTCAGCACCTCCGGCACCGGATTGCGTTTGAAGGTTTTGATGATCCGCAGCGTTTCCAGCGCGTCCTCGTGACTCAAATTGCTGTAGTTGGTCAGCATGGCGTAATTTGCCTGCAGCAGATCGGGGCGCTGATTGCGGGCACGGCTCATTCCCAGCGGATTTATCCAGCTCAAGCGCCCGTTGCGGTCAGGCGGAAAAAACTTGATCCCGTCGGGTATGTACCAAAGTTCTTCGCGGTATTGCAGCGCAGCATCGCGGGGCAGCTGGATCTCTTCTTCCAGCGCTTCGTAATCATCGTGTTCCATACCATCCACGCCTACGGTATCGTTGGCGTCGGTATAGTCGGTGTAGCGGGTTTGGAAAATCGTTACCGCTTCGCTGAGATCCTCGTCCTCGCTGCTGCGGTTTTTAGTTAAATTACGGATCACCGAAGCCACTCCTGAATCTATGGAAAAACCGCCCATACCGTTTTCGATGCGGTATTTTACCGGTGTCCCATAATAATCCAGCTTGCGCAAACGGCCGTCGGGCAGAAAACGTTCTTCGTCGTATTCGCTGTAATCAAAAGTGGCAAGATCATTGGTGTTATACACATAATTATCCGCCGCCTGCAGCCAGATCACCCGATTCATCGCCCCTTCGGCAACATAGCGGGAACGCAGCATATCAGCGTCATTACGGATGCCGTAAACCGCCAGCTGCGAGTAGGCGGTCATGCTCATCACCAGCAAACTTACCGATGCAAGCATAACCAGCACAGTCACCAGCGCGACTCCCGCTTCGGAATTTCTCTCTTTAATCATAACGCCAACCCCGAATATGCCGAAACGCCTGCGGTGCGCCGGAAGTAGGAGAGCTTTTCGCCGCTTTCAAATACGATCGTAAAACCTACGCCCACGGGCAGCGTATTTTCGTACTCCTCGTCGTCCTGATCCCAATACTCCAAAAGTTCGATCTCGTCGTCATCGGTGTAATCGGCGTAGAAAAATGCAACCGATTCGACCTTTTCCGCCAAAATCTCTTTCTTTATATTCAGCTGTTGATCTTCATCTTCCAGCCACGGCAGCATGGGAGTATTTTTGTATTCGCAAACAAATCTTTTGTTATCATCCACAAAAAGGCGGACAAAGATAAACGCGCCCTGCCCCCTGCCGTCAGGCAGCCGCATTGCAGTGAAAAACAGTTCCTCTTCCTGACCGTCGAAAACCAGATTTTCGTAATCATCGTCAGTTTCGTCGATCCAGAAAAACGGAATTATATTGCCCATCAGTTCGGCAACCTTATCCAGCTTGCGGTTGCGTTCCAGCCGTTCCGACAAAACCGTAACCTTGTCGTGACTGCGTTGAAAACCCGTCAGCGCCGCCGCTGCCGCAGTTCCCAGCAGCGCCAGAATCGCCATTGCCGCCATCAATTCGACCAGCGTAAAAAAGCTCCGCTTTTTCATATTTCGTCCGCCTCGCCTTCGTCGTCGTAATAGATGCGGTCGATCTTCAATGTATCCACCACATCGCGGGTCTGACTGTTCAGCAGATTTATAACCAGTGTACGCAACGGCGCCTGCATTTCAAGATCGTTAAGTTCTTCGGGCAGATTTTCGGCATCTTCGTAATATACTTCCACCTCGTAAATATCGCTTTCAAATATTTCGGGAGGTATTTCAGGCGGATCTTCCCCCGGCAGCAGCAGACAATACTCTGCCACCTGGCTCAATGCGTGCATCCGATCCCAATTACTGTAGGCTTTGTCCACCCGATTGACCGCCGCCTGCGAAAGCGCAAAAAATCCGCTCAATGCCAGCGCCATTACTGCCATTGCCACAATAACTTCGATCAATGTAAAATTTTTACCGCTGAAACGGATCTTCATTCTGCATCTGCCCCGTCGTCTGTATCGCTGCCGTCGTAACTATCGTCAGCTTCGCCGTCTGCATCTTCATCGGCCGGTTCCCGCAACTCGATCAAACCTGTAAAATCGGATACGGTAAGTTTATAGATCAAACTGTTCATCTGCAGCGTAAGTTCGTGACTCAAACGCGCTGCTCCGCCACGGGTGTAGCGCCACAATTCCAGACTCTCGCCGGAATCAGAATCTTCCTCTTCGGCTGCTTTGCCGAACTTGCTTAGTTTGCCGCTGTCGGAGGTGGGAAATAAATCCTCATCTTCTTCGCCATCGTCTTCGGGCAATTCAAACTGCACCTCCAGCTTTTCAGGGAAGCGCCATTCGGGAGCCTTCTTTTCGCGGTCAGAATCATCGTCCTGACGCTCGGAGTCTTCTTCCGCCGACTCTTCGTCATAGGACTTCAACTCCTCTTCCAGTTCCGGGTCGATCGCATCCAGCACCACATACGGCTTTTCATCATCGCCTTCCAGATCCTCCGCCAGCATGACAGACGAGCCATCACCCCATGAATCCAGAGTTTCTATACGGAACACCTTTTCTTCGGGATAAAACACCACCTTGCGCACTTTACCATCCTGCATGGTTTCGGAACGCGCACGGGCGCAAAATACCTGAAAATCCTGCAATGCACGGCGGAATTCAGGTCCTCGGCGCTCGCGCCCGATGTAAACACTCGACACGGCGGTCAGCAAAATAAGTATGGCAATGACCGCCGCCAGTTCGAGCAGCGTAAAGTGTCGGCAGCGCAAAATAATCAGTCTTCCTCTTCGACCCAGTTCACTATGTCGGCATTTTCGCCTTCGCCGCCTTCGGCACCGTCGGCACCGAAGCTGTAAAGATCATACTCGCCATGTTCACCGGGGCAGACATAGTTGTAGTCGTTGCCCCAGGGATCTTTGGGCACAGCGGGTTTGATGTAAGGACCGTCCCACTTTTCGTTATCGCTGACATTTTCCATCAGCGCCTGCAAACCTTCATCGCCGTCAGGATATTTACCCGTATCGAGCTTGTAATCGTTCAGCGCCTGTTCCAGCAGTTTGAGCTGAGTTTTAGCCGTGGAAATTCTGGCATTTTTGATATGCTTGAAAACCATCGGTGCAGCAAAACTTGCCAGCATCACCAGAATAACGATCACCACCATAAGTTCGGTCAGGGTAAAATTACGGCGGTTCATCTTGCGGAATTTTTTCATTTTAACATCTCCTTTTTTTAGATATTTTATGATTCTATTGAATTCAACTCCATAATAGCCATAAAGATCGCCAGCACCACGGTCATAACCACCAGCGCCAATGCCACGATCACCAGCGGTTCAAACATACTCAGCAGCCGCTTGATCTGGCGGCGGGTATCTTCTTCCACATGGGTTGCGGCTTTCATAAGCATATCGCCCGACGTACCGGATTCTTCGCCCACGCGCAACCGGCTGGCAAGCCCCTTGGGCAGATACTCATTATCTTCCAGCGAGCTGGAAAGTTTAAGCCCGCTTTTGAGTTTATTTTCCAGTTCGTTAAAGCTGCTGCGGATGATCGGATTCTGAATAACCCTTGTAGCAATGCGCACCGTCTTGATTATATCCACATGATTGCTGATCAGAATCGCCAGCGTGCGAACAAACTTGCCCATTTCCACAGCAATATGCAGCGAACCGATCAACGGCATACTCAAAAGAAAACGCGCCTTGAGTTCCGCCGTGCGCTCTTTGCCCAGCACTTTGCGGATCAGCACGCCGCCAAAAAGCAGCAGCACCACCAGCACACCGCCGCCGTAGATCATTGCATCGCTCAAATTCATCAAAAATACCATGGAGCCCGGCAGCGCCCGCCCCATATTCTGAAACTGCTCCACAAAGCGCGGCACAAAAACCACAAACATCAGGATCGTAACTGCAATCGCCACCGCCAGCACCACGATCGGGTAAATCGAACTGGTAACGATAAAATCTTTGAGTTCGCGGCTCTCGGTCATAAACTTGCGCAATTCTTCCAGCACTTCAGGCAAGCGGCCGGTTTCTTCGCCGGTTTCGATCAAATTAGCGTAGTACCCCGGGAACAGCGAACCGTAACTGCGGATCAATTCCGAAAATTTCCGCCCTTCGTGCAGCCCCTGCCGCAGCGATTGGATAAACTCCCGCTGCTCGTCTACTGTTGCGCCTTCAGCAATGATCGCCAGCGAGCGCTCCAGCGGGATCGCCGAATTGAGCAGCGTTGCCAGCTGTTCGGTAAGATCCAGCACATCTATACGGCTGCGGCCGAACAGACTGCGCTCATTTTCAGCCGGATCGACTTCCCGTATGAATTTCACGGGCAGCAAGTTGATCCGCCGCATCTTCTGTTCGGCTTCGCGCTGATTTTCGGCCTCGATCGTTACCTCTTTGGCCTTCTCGCCGGGTGCGATTGCTTTGTATAAATATAATGCCATAGTCGATCGTTTTCAGATTTATCCTTCAGAAGCCGAACGCAACAGTTCTTCTTCGGTAGTTATCCCCCGCGCAACCTTGTCGCGCCCATCTTCCAGCAGCGTTCTCATCCCGTTTTTGACGGCAATCGCTTCCAGCACCGAACTGGGCTGATTATGGCTGATCGCCTCGCGCAGTTCGTCGTTGACCCGCAGCAATTCGTAAATACCGGTCCGCCCGCGGAAACCCGTTGCGTTGCAATGACGGCAGCGGTTGCCCGGCATGGAGGTATCCACCCCCGTACCGTGGCAGACTGTACATACTTTGCGAACCAGACGCTGGGACATGACCCCGAACAGCGCCGACGCCACCAGAAATCCTTCCATATTCATATCGATCAGGCGGGTAACTGCCCCCACCGCATCGTTGGTATGCAATGTACTCAGCACCAAGTGACCGGTCAAAGCGGCGTTGATGGCAATATCCGCCGTTTCGCGGTCGCGGATTTCCCCCACCAGAATAACATCGGGGTCCTGACGCACAATGGAACGCAGCCCCGAAGCAAAGTCCACCCCGATCTGAGAGTTGACCTGCATCTGGCACAACCCGGGCATTTGATATTCCACCGGGTCTTCCACGGTAATGATCTTGCGTTTACGGTCGTTGAGCTGATTGATAACGCTGTAAAGCGTAGTCGTTTTGCCTGACCCGGTGGGGCCCACCACCAGGATCATACCGTGGGGCAGCTTGATCAATTCATTGAAATCCGCCAGCATCTCCGGCGAAAGGCCCAGTGCCCGCAAGTCGTATGCTACCGATGCCTTGTTGAGCAGACGCAGCACAATACTTTCGCCGGTCAGAATCGGAATCGTGCTTACACGCATATCCAATTCTGTACGCCCCATCTGGAAGGTACAGCGTCCGTCCTGCGGCAGGCGGCTTTCGGCAATATTCAACCCCGCAATCAGTTTGATACGCGACGAAATAGCCGGAAAGTCCCGTACCGGTGCAGACATGATTTCGGTAAGCACCCCGTCTACCCGGCAGCGCACCACCACATTGTCTTCGCCGGGTTCAACGTGAATATCGCTGGCAGAAAGCTCCACCGCCCGGGCAAAAATATCGTTGACCATCCGCACGATCCGCGCTTCGCCGGCCATGCTGCGCAGCGCGTCTTCGCTGTCGGAATCGATCATCATATCATCGTCATTGTCTTTATATACGCTGCTGATCAAGCGCTCCAGCATAGTGCGGCGCACCAGCACAAAAGCCATCTGCTTTTTCAGCTGCCGCTGCATAAAATATGCGTTGTGCGACAGTTTATACGGATTGGCTGCGTAAACCTTGATCAGATCATCTTCCCACTCGGCGGGCATAACGGCATTTTCGCTCAGATACTCCGCCGAAAGCCCCGGATAACGCTCCGGCATCGCCAGCAATTCCTCATCGGGCAGTTCCACGCCGAAGGCTTCCACATAACGCGCCAGCAATTCCGCCTCGGTACACAAACCGTTCTCGACCAGCGCCACGTCGGCAGCCGAACGATCCATCCGGTTTTCTTCCAGCAAACGCGGATAATCTTCAAAGTCTGCCGTCAGTTTTTCCTGCAGAACTTTGAGCTTTGCCTCCACGTTTGACAAATCGCTGCAATAGGCTAATTGCAGATCTTCATTGTCGCTTCTGTACATCTTTATATCCTTACTTCGCGGAATCAGCGCTCTTGGCACTTTCAACTTTTACATCGTTGGCGGCAGCCGGAGCTTCTGCGCTCTTTTCAGCAGCTTTCTCAACAGCCTTGGCGGCGGCTTCTTCAGCAGCTTTTTCAGCAGCTTTTTCAGCATCGCGTTTGGCTTCTTCAGCAGCTTTTTCAGCATCGCGTTTGGCTTTTTCGGCAGCCTTTTCTTTGCGGATACGTTCTTCGCGTTCCATATCAGCCTTGTGCGCATCGGCAATTTCGCCTTCAAACACGCTCAATGCCTTGACCGCTTCGTTGTAGCGCTTGATCATATCTTCGACCTTACCCTTTTCGTCCACAATGTAACCCGTGACCAGCACCAGCATTTCGGTACGGCCCTTGGAACGCTTGGTATTGCCGAACAGACGGCCCAGGAAAGGAATGTCAGAGATGATCGGGATCGAATCCAGATCGTCCGCCACTTTTTCCTGGATCATACCGCCCATGACCATGGTTTTGCCGTTGGCAATGGTCATGGCAGTTTCGATTTCGCGTTTCTGGATAACGGGTGTATCCTTGGCGGTCGAAATGGTGTTGGTGACCGCTTCGGAGATTTCCTGTTTGATTTCCAGCGAAATAAGATCGCTGCTGGTGACCTGCGGAGTCATGGTCATAATGATACCCGTTTCACGGTACTGGTAGGAGTTGGTCACCTGTCCGGCGATAGATTCGGAACTGCTTACCGAACCGGTTACCAGCGGCACCGAGTCCCCGATCTGGATCGTAGCTTCGGTATTGCTGGTTACCAGCAGCTGCGGACTGGAGATGATCTTGACCTTGTTGCGGGTCGCCAATGCGCGGATATAAGCAAACTTTTCTTCCGGATTATTGGGGTTGGCAATGTAGAAATTCGCCCCCGTATCGGTACCCTTGCCGGGATTCAGCTGGCTGTACTGCGTACCGAATGTATTCAGCGTGCCGCCGCCCGAACCCTTGAAGTTGAATTCCACGCCGAACTCATCGCCGTCATCCAGCGAAACTTCCACGATCAACACCTGCAGCAGCACCTGCGCCGGCACCGAGTCCAAACGGTCCAGCAGCGCCTTCATCACCCGGTAAACCCGCGGAGTGGTACGGATGATCAACCGGTTGTAGATACCGTCGGAGAAAATACGCACCGGCGTCGTAAAGATATTTGAACGCACCGTGGTAGTGGTATTCAAGTCATTGTTGGTACCTGCACGGGTAAACTGAGCGCTGCCCGAAGAACCGTTATTGGCAACCTTGGTGGTCAGCGTGGAGAGGTTTTGAGTACGGCTGTTGCCGCTGGAGGAATCCACCACCAGCGAACTGCCCTGAGTGGTAAAGACCACCGAAAGCGCCTGCGCCAGCTGACCGGCTTTGCCATTGGCTACTTTATATACATAGACCCGTTCTTCTTCATCGCTTTCAGTCGAATCCAGCGTTGCCACCCATTGACGCAGCAGCGCCAGCGCTTCATCTGTCGCAGCCGAAGCCACCAGCAGCTGCAACCGGTCAATACTGGTCAGATAGATCGATCCGGGAGTTTCACCACGGGTGTTGGGTGTAGCCAACGTAAAGCCGAGTACCGGCAAAATCTGGGACAAATCCGCCGCTACCTTGCTGGGCTGCACATTCACACAGGGCAATACGACCCGCGGCCAATTTCTCCGTCCCGGCTGGTCAATAAGTTCGAGGATCGAAAGCAGTTTAGGTATATTTTCGCTGTTATCCCACATAATCAGCATATTGGGGCGCCAATTCTGCAAAATGCCGCCGCCGGGGAATGTAAAGTGGTGCAAAATATTATTCGCTTCGCCGGCAGTAATGTTTTTAAGCGAATAGATTACTACTTCGCTGTTGCCTTCGCCATCGTTGGCAATACGCATTTCAGGCTGACGGGCATTATACCCTGCACTCATGATCCGCAACAGCTGACTGTTTTCATCCCGATAAGCCGCCAGATGCGACATTTGCAGCATACGATCAAACACCTCCCACAATTCGCGGCGGGTCATGGTCGAATTTATATTTACGGTCGATACGCTCCGCAAACCGCTGTCTGCCACATAGTTGAACTCCAGAATATCCGCAAACGCCTGCAGAACATCCAGAATCGGCGCGGAAGTAAAATTGATCGACACTTCGATTTCTTCATCGGCATCAAAGAGAATAAAATCTTCGTAGTAGCGGGATTTACGCGCACCGGGCTCTTTATTCTTTTCGTTCTGCTTTTCAGCAAAACTCTTTTCGGTCAAATCTTTATACGGCTCTTCCGACAAAGCCTTCGCCTGTTTATCCAGTTTTTCGCTGAGCTTGCCCGTGGTGTTTATTTCCACTTCTTCGGGCTTTGACGGGTCAGGTTCTTTATACTTTTCGGAATTATTGCGCTCCACAAAGTCAAATTTGCGGTCAGGATCGTTACTCTTTTCCTTCTGCAAATCGTTTTGCAATTCGCTGATGGCTTCGCAGCTGGTCAGGAGCGGCAGCAGTGCCAGCCCCAGCAGCGTAATTGCCAGCCGGAGTGATTTTCTTTTGGAGATCGTTTGAACAACCATTTTTTCTTCCCTGTTTTTATATGAATTTTTATTTTTATTGCTAATATCAACTAACTTTACCGACGGCGACGATTGCTTGAACCACCCCGGGATGAACCACCGCTATCGCGCATCATCTGCATCATATCGCGGTTCTGACGCTGCTGCAAGCCAATAGACTGACGCATCAGATCCAACATCTGCTGCATCTGATTGGGCTGACTGCGCCGCGCTGCCGCCTTGGGGAACATATCCGACGGCTTTACCATATCCAGCGTCATCTTGCTCGCACCACGGGTGAACATTGCCTGCGAACTCGTAAGCGTGGTCAGCGTGTAACCATTCGGCAGCGATTCGCCCAGCTTATAGTATTGTTTCATCCGCTCCTGGCCCTGACGGACTCCGCCCTGCACCAGGATCAAAGCCCCGCGGGTATCGCCAATGTTATAAATGCCCACGAGTTTGTAAGTTGCTCCGCGTCCGGAAATCATACCGCCTGAACGCTGCGGATCAAAAACATTCTTTTTCAGGATCAGATCAGTAGCCGCGCTGCCTGACGGGAACTGCACCATCGATACTGCTGGCATTGCGGTTGACCCCGATTTAGCTTCACTCTTCCGCGAAGATTTCTTTTTGCCGACCTCCAAACTATTTTTACCGGAATCAGTAGCCGCGCTCCACAGCGACAATGCCAGCAGAAAAGCCAGTACACAATTTATTGCAATCAGGAGTTTTCTCATTTTGCCACCCCGCTTTCTGCCGTTGCCGGAGCCGTTGCTGCCGCAGGTGTAGTGGCAACAGCTGCACTGTTTTCAGTTGCCGGCGGAGCTGTAACAGCATTGCCCGATCCATCCAGCACCTGCGGCGGCGGCAGCGATGTTTCGTCGTTGGCACAGCGCAGCGTACCGTTGAACATCACTCCGTTTACCCCGAACATATTCACCATACGGCAATCGAACCGTTTCCAGTAAAGCTGCGGTTTGATCTGTTCAACTGCCGTCAGAAACTTCATCAGCATATCAAGATCGGCGGAAAGAGATACATCCACTTCCAGCAGCGATATGGTTTCGTTAAAACTATTCCTGCGCACCGTGCTTATATTGTTTAAACGCAAGTCCAGATCTTTGGCTGCCTTTTCGATACTTTCGCGCAACACCACCTCGGGGACGCCGTGTTCAGCGGCTTTCCACGCGCCATCGCGCTGACCTTCTGCCTGCTTGCGGACATTATCCAGACTCTTCATCTCCAGCTCCATTTCCTCAATGTTCTGCTGAAGTTTTTTGATATTGCGTTCCAATGCTGCCTTGCCGGCTTCGCTGGGGAAAATACTGCCCAGGCTGCCGCCGAATTGAATCAGCAGCACGATCACGCTCAAAACTCCCCCCAGCGCACAAAATGTCAGCTGCCCGTGGCGGGATTTCCAGAAATCTTTGCTTGTTATATTGAATTTACTGCTCATTTGCTTGCCTTGCCCTTCTTTTTGCCCTTAGCCTTGGACACAGGCGGAGCGGGTGGTTCGATAACCGTCGAAAGTTTTATGTTGGCGGTGGTCAAACCGCTGTGCTGATTGTTGCGCTGCGATGCACTCACCACTTTGAACCCGGGCAAGCGGTTGAAAAACGCCACCAGATCCAGATCAGGCGACATGGTCTGCATATTCAAATCCAGCGAGCCTTCGCTCCAGCGGAAATTCGTCACCAGCACTTCGTCAGAAAGTTTATCCGACAAATACGCCAAATACCCCAGACACTCTCTTGAACCGACCTTCATATCTGCCGTCCGCTGATGCTCTTTGAGCTGCTTTTCAGCGCTCTTGATCTTGCGCTTGATATCTTTGCTCTTGGTATTGAGCGTGTTGTATTGGTTGGTCAGCTTGCTGTGTTCATTGTACTTGGCCATAAAATCCCCCGCATAGCGGAAGATATTTACCCCCAGCAGCAGCAATATAAGCAGCGCCATCAACCGCAGCTGTGTTCTGAATCTGGCAGGACGCAGATAATCGGGCAGAATGTTGACCCCGCCCAGCATATTATTGCGGGTGAAAAAGTTACGCATACCCCACCAAGCGCCGAGTATCGCTGTACGGTAAGGCGGGAACTCCGATTCGTATTCCTGCGGGCAGTGAACATATTTTCTCAAAAACTCATCCAGTTTTACATTGCACTTGGCAATTTCCGCATCGGGAATACTTTTCCAGCAGCCGTTCTGCCAGCAGAAATTCTTTTCAAAGCCATCCAGCACCACCCGTTCATTAGCATTGATTTCAGCAGGCAGCGCCAGCAACGGACTGATGACCGCATCGGGCTTGCAATGGATAGCAGCCAGTTTATTGGCAAGTTTATGCACAACTTCATCCGGATAAACGGCGCAACGCACCGTTGCCTGACCGCTTTCGCTGTCCGAAGCAGCAATCACAAACTGCAAACGGAAATCTTCCGGCACGCTCATAAGTTGACGCGGCACTTCAAAGCGCAGCGCCTCGCGCATCACTTCGGGCGCCGAAGCCGGCAAACTGCATTCAAAAACTTCGCAATGATCGAAATTTAACATCAACAGCAAATAATCAGAGCTGTTGACGCCAAGCTTTTTCGCCGCTTTTTCAACGGCGTGCTGCCAGTCGCCATGCTCGCAGTGATAGAATTTTACCACTTCGCAGCTGCCGCGTTTGCGCTGCCGCATCCGCACGCCGTAAGCAGTATTCTGCAGCGGATCATAGGAGATCGCAACTACATCAGGAGTACCCAGCAAACCCATTATCTCTGTCTCCCTCTGAAGCCTCCGAAGCCACCGAAACCGCCGAATCCACCGCGGCCGCCGGGAAACATCCGCTGCTGCATATTGTTGCGGTTATTGGGGTTTTTCGGATCCTGATACTCATAGATAACCTCGCTGCTGCCGAACTCGCCTTTGAGTCCGCTCTTCTTGTAAAGTTCGCGGATCTTCTTGCGGCCTGCATCGGGGTCAACCGCGTTAAGTTTTTCGTATTCAGCATATTCTTCAGGATACATTTTCTTCAGTTCGGCTTTGATCGACCGGATCCCCGAACTGCGATTATCGCGCAAATTCTTCTGATAGATCCCCAGCACACTTGCCATCATGCCTTCCATCAAAACCGCCGCCCGTTCGGGGTTGGAAATCTTCAACTTTTCATATTCGGCGAATTCATTGGGGGCTTTGGCTTTAAGTTCTTCCAGCTGTTCAGGAGTGGGCTGCAAAGCGCCGTTTCTGCCGCGTTCGCGCATCATACCGCCGCGACGGCCCATACCGATTCCGGCTTTCTGCATCAATTCACGGGTCTTGGTGCGGGCGGCAGCAGGATCGCTCTGGCGCAGTTTTTCGATTTCGGCAACTTCAGCAGGATATTTTTCTTTAAGTTGCTCCATAAAGCGTCCGCCCATGCCGCGACGGCCTTCGGCGGGATTCTGAGCAGACTCAGCAGCGGGTGCCTGAGCTTTGCCATCAGCTGGTGCTGCGGCAACAGGAGCTTGCCCCTTTGCATCAGCTGCCGGTGCTGCGGCGGAAGCTGCGGCTGGTGCTGCGGCGGGTGCTTGCCCCTTTGCATCAGCTGCCGGTGCTGCGGCGGGTGCAGCGGCAACAGGAGCTTGCGCCTTGTTTTCGGCAGCTGCCTTCGCATTTTTCTGAGATTTTGCAGGTACGGCGGCATCTTTGCCCGCCGGAGCGGCGGCACCGTAAGCGGAAACAGCGGCAACCAGCACAGCTGTCAGACACAACAATTGTTTCATAAAAAAAATCTCCCGTAATTGAGTTTAAAAACATATTTTATTAAATATAATGCTTCCGGAGCTTGATTTATTGTAAAAAAAAGTTATATTTTCAATAAAATTTACTCAAAAAAAAGCATTTTTTATGACTATCAGCTGCAAATCCATCTTTCCTGCCAATATCCGCACCGTGGCGGTCACCGCTCCTGCGGGCTTGCCCGACCGGGAAAAGTTACGCTCGGCGTTGCGCTATCTTAAAGCGTGCAACGTAAACGTTGTAGATTACATTGCCGATAAAGGTTCCGAAGAACTCTCGTATCTTGCCGCTTCCGCCGAACACCGTGCCGCCAGCTTCAATCAGGCGATCAACGATCCCTCGGTGGACATGATTCTGTGTGCACGCGGCGGTTTTGGCTGCGTCCACATTCTTGACCGGATCGACTTCGGCGCCTTGCAGCAACGTCAGCTGCCGGTCATGGGTTACAGCGATATAAGTGCATTGCACTGTGCCATGCTGAAAAATTCAGCCGGAATCGCCATTGCCGGCAGCAACCTGATCGGCATAGAACAAGCCGCTCAGGATACGCTTTCGCTGACGACTCACCGCACCGCCCTTGATCGGCAGCAGCAAAAGACAAATCTTGCACCATCAACTCTCAAACAACTCCGCCCGGTGCTGCCGGGCGCTACTCCTGCGGTAAATGCCCGTGCCTACGCCGGGAATTTATCGGTTTTAACCTCGCTTTGCGGTACAGAATTCATGCCCGATTTCCGCGGCATGATCCTGATTCTTGAGGATGTAAACGAAGCTGTCTACAAACTCGACCGTATGTTGACCCAACTGCTCCACAACGGCATATTCGATCAACTGCAAATGCTTATCTTCGGTGACTTCAGCGGTGCGGATGCCCGGGAGCTCGACATTCTGCAAAAGCGTCTGGCAAGCCAACTTGCCATACCATGTCTGAAAAATTTCCCCTTCGGGCACCGTTTTCCGATGAACGCGGTAAATTCAGCACTACTGCTTGAAATTCCAGAAGTTGAATAACCTGCAAACCCGAACGGAAAAGCGCCGGATCCGCCGCGTGGCGTCACTTGTTATTAAGATAGCCCAAAACAACGACTTTGCAAGTAATAAAGTGTATTTTTATACCACAAAAAAGCTATTTTCCCGACTCGGCAAGCGCATAGCAAAATGAATGGATAAATTTATTTTTCCGTGCAGATGGGAAAATTTGCCGCCGGAATTTGTCTGCAAGAGGAACAATTAAAAATTCACAGCCAAGATAAGTTCCGACCAATCAAGCACTTCAACAGCAACATCATCCCAGAAAAGCAATCCGGCTTCCTGCAATTTTATTTCGTCTGCCGTAATGTGCCACCATTGGGGATTTTTTTCACTTGCGCGGCGGCACAGTTCCAGCATCGGCTGCCAGCAATTTGCATACAGCTTTTCCCAACGGCTTTTTTCCCAACCGTCAACGGTGCGCAAATTTACGGCAAAAATTTCCAGCATCCGCAGTTGCGATGGGATACTGTCGATTTCGGGAGCTTCTCCGCGTAAAAAAGAGTCGATATTGCCATCAAATGTATAGCGGTCACGGCCGTTGAAGCCCGATGCCGCCGCCCCGATCCCCAGCAGATTATCTCCCTGCCAAACATTTTTATTGTGTTGACAGATGCCGCCTTTTCGGGCGTAATTGGAAATCTCGTAGCGGAACATACCCTTTCCGGCAAGGTAATCGCCGATTTTCTGCCACCATTGCGCCGAACTTTCATCGTCGGCAACCGGTGAATGTAAGCCTAAAATACTGTTTTCTTCAGCCGTAAGCGCGTAACAGGAAAGATGATCCACGCCCCAATCCAGCGCCTTTGCCAGATCCTGTTCAAAGATTTGCCACTCCACGGTGTTCACGCCGTAGATCAGGTCAATATTAAAGTGTTTAATCTGGTATTGCTTAATAAGCTCCAACGCCTTTTGCAGCTGCTGACCGCTGCAGCGGCGCATCAGCTTGCGCCGTACCGCGTCGTCAAAACTCTGCACCCCTAAACTTATGCGGTTGACGAAAGAGGCAATCAGCTGCATCTTGGCGGGCGTAAGCGTTTCAGGATTCATTTCGCAGCTGATTTCGCAATCAGAGTGCATCGGCACATATTTGCGGATATTTTCAAACAGATATTCCAGCTCTGCCGCCGTCAGAAAATTGGGTGTTCCGCCCCCCAGATAGAGCGTTTTTAACGGTTCGGCAAAATTAATTTGCCGCAAATACTCCACGATTTTTTCCAGATACGCCCTGCGCCGCAGCGCACCGGTTCCGATTTCGGAATAAAACGCGCAATAGCCGCATTTACTGGCGCAAAATGGTATGTGTATATACAAATTGCGCCAGAAGCAATCACTTGGCAGCCAATTAAAATTCACGGTAAACCCAGGTGCCGTCCACCATGGTACCAACGGCTTTGCCGCGGCATTTTTTACCGTCAAAAGGCGTATTGCGGCTCAGACTGCGGAAGTTATTTTTGTCGATCACAAATTCCAGATCAGGATCAATGACCGTTATATCTGCACACTTGCCGTTGGCAAGCGTGTAATCATCCATCAGCAGCACTTCGGCAGGACCTGCGGTGAACTTTGCCACCCATTGTTCCATGGTCAATACCCCTTTATGCACCAATTCGGTCAAAGTTACAGGTATTGCCGTTTCCAACCCCACGATCCCGAAAGGAGCGTAATCAAATTCCACCGTTTTGCTGGTGGCGGTATGAGGAGCATGGTCGGTGGCAATAACACTGATCGTATCGTCTGCCAATGCCTCCAGCAGCGCCTGACGGTCGGCTTCCGAACGCAGCGGCGGATTCATCTTGTAATTGGTATCAAAACTCTTGATACATTCGTCGGTCAAAGCAATGTGATGCGGTGTAGCTTCCGCCGAAACCTTGATATTGCGTTTACGCGCCTCACGCACCAGACGCACACTTTCCGCCGTGCTGATATGCTGCAAATGCACATACCAGTCGATGGAACGCGCCAGCATGATATCCCGTGCCACGATCAACTCTTCCGCCAGCGCGTGCATACCTTTGAACCCCAGCAGAACTGACCATTTACCCTCGTGCATAACGCCGCCTGCCGCCATATTTTTTTCTTCGCAATGATCCATGATCGGCAGCTTGAAACTCTTGGCGTATTCCATAACGTGCCGCATGAGCGCGCTGTTTTGAATACACTTGCCGTCATCGGTCAGCGCCACCACGCCCGCATTCTTCAATCCGCCGATGGGTGCCATTTCCTCCCCTGCCAGATTTTTGGTCATACAGCCCGACGGCAGCACTTTGACCACCCCTTTGCTGTTGGCAATACTGCGCAGAAACTCAATAGCTCCGGGAGTATCCGCCGCCGGCGAAGTATTGGGCATGGCTACGACCGAAGTAAAACCGCCGGCCGCAGCTGCCGCCGTTCCGCTGGCAATGGTTTCCGCAGCAGTATTCCCCGGCTGCCGCAGATGAACGTGCAAATCAATAAACCCGGGGGCGGCGATCTTGCCCGTAAGGTCGATCACTTCGGGATCTTTCAAACTTTCCACCGCAACCATCGTTTTTCCAGCCACGCCCAAGTCGCAAACTTCGTTGATCTTGCGCACCGGGTCGATCAAGCGGAGATTCTTCAAAAGATACTCTTTCATAACAAATGCTCTTTCAATTTATACGTTAAAATATTTTTTCAGATCATATTACAAAACTGTATTGAAGGATTTCAAGCTATCTTCATTACATCTTCATATATTCCAACTAACTTATCCAGACAATTTTTCCAGCGGAAATTCCTTGCCTGTGCCAGCGCGGTTGAACGCATTTTTTCCAGTCTGGTGCGGTTACGTTCGTCCAGCAATTCCTCGCAGCAGCGCACACAGGCTTGAAAATCGTGCATCATAACCAATCTACCGCTTACATTATCTTCGATCAAATCTGCCGCCGCCCCCGCAGGAGAAGCGATTACCGGCACTCCCGCCGACCATGCTTCCAGCACCGCCGTACCCGACACTTCGTAACGGGCGGGCAATATCACCAGCGATGCCGCTTGAAATGCCGCCGCAAACCGTTCATCACCCGGCGGGAATCCCGGGATCACCGTCAAATAATTTTCCATACGGCATTTGACTGCCAGATCCATAAAACTTTTCATATACCTTGCCGAACTGCACCAGCCGATCATCACCAGCTGACAATTCCAGTTGCGGCTGTTGAGCATAGACAAAGTTTCCAGCAGCATCTTCTGATTGCCGCTTTCGCCGATCCTGCCTATTGTCAGCACAATATGCCGGGAAGCGGGAATCTGATAAAACTCCTTGAAATTCAACGGCGACAAACGGGAAAACCGCTCAGGCTCCACTCCCATCTGCCAGCACTCCACCTGCCGATCGCCCAAACGCTGCGCCAACATCCTCCGCAAACGGTGATCGCTGCAAAGCACCCGTCCCGCATTGCGCAGCGCACCGTGATAGCTGCGCAGATAATGGGTAAAAGCACTATGACTGCGACTGCGTCCGCGCTGCGCTGCATCAAAAATCCTGAATTCGCCGCTGCGGCAGCTGACCACATACGGTATATTGCGCTCCTGCAAAACCGCCGCCAGACGCTCGCACAATCTGCCACCGACCATTATATGCACCAGATCGAACTGATTCTTCTGCAAAAAGAGTTCCATACCCGGCACGGCAACATCGTCGTCCGTAAAATCATCCTGCCAATATTTACGCAAAAATCCCCAGCGGGAACGTTCGGGCGTAAAACGATGTATCGGCACATCGTTTTTCAGCTCCAGCGCAGGTTCATCCGCCAGACGGCTGGCTAAAATACAACATTGCGCCCAACCGTCGGCAGTAAGATTTCTGGCTATATTCCACGCCTGTTCAGCCTGCGAATCCCACTGCTGACTGCTGAAACAGGGCAGAACAAGAACTATTTTCTTCATAAATCCAGCGTCGGCACAAGCCGTCCCTATATTTAATCCCCGAATGCCCCTGCATAAATATAACTCAACGATTGAACAATTACAAGCAAAAAAAGTGAAAAAACCCGATTACAGCTATGCAAAAACCTCCTTGTGTGGTATATTAACCTTCAGGAGAATATTTTTGTTTACCATATTTTGCCAATCAGCAGCAGATAAAGAGAGTTCAATATGAGAGAACGCATAGTCGCCATTGCCGCCTGCAGCATAATTTTTCTGGCAGTAGTTGTCATTGCTGCCATAACCATAGCCAACAGCCGCCAGTTACAGAAAGCTGCCCCCGGTAGTGTCAATACTGCTCCAGCCATTACCGAACAGACTGCACCCCCTCCCCCGCCGCCGCCGCCCAAAAGAAGATTCAAACGGCCTGATGCCGAAGACTTCCGCGCGGATTTTGATTACACTCAAGTCAAACAGCTCACCGGCTCCCTTGCCAACTACCAATTCAAAGCTGGTATATTGGTTGACTTGACCAATCGTAAGGTTTTGTGGGAAAAAAACAGCTCTGCAGCGGTTCCGATCGCCTCGCTGACCAAACTGCTGACTATTTATACCGCGTTTGAAGAACTTGAACACCGCGAAGAGATCGGGTTGGATTCATTGGTGACTGTTTCCCATGAATGCAGCACCGTCAACCCCGTTCGTGCCGGCTTGAAACCGGGCGACAAGATACCGCTGCACGATGTTTTTGTCTGCGCCATGCTGAAAAGCGCCAACGATGCAGCCCATTTGATTGCAGAATATTTCGGCTACGGCGACAGCAGTTGCTTTATTGACCTTATGAATCAAAAGGCGGGGGAAATCGGCATGGCATCCAGTAAATTTTTCAACGCCAACGGCTTGCCGATCTATTCACAAAATCCGAACGATACAAAAATGAATATGGCAAGCTGTCAGGATATGGTCAAACTTATTGACCGGATCTACGATTACCCTATGATCATCCGCTATACCAGAGCAGCTCAGGCCAATACCAAAGTCGGTAATATGAACAACGGCAACCGGTTACTGGGGGTCGTCCCCGGCATGGAAGGGCTTAAAACAGGCTACACTAAAGCGGCAGGACATTGTCTGGCATTCAGCTGCAGCCGCAACGGACGTCGGCTGGTGGGGGTGGTTACCGGCTTTACTAAACGCCAGAACTGCTTTACCTTTGTTTCCCGCTTGCTGGAATGGGGTTACAAACTCACCCCCTGATAATTTTTTACAGTAAAATCCCGGTACAGCATTATCGCCGCCGATTGGTCAGGAAATGACTTGAAATCTGGATAAAAAAACAGAGGGGGGTGTTGCAAAACTCTGCGAGTTTTGCAACACTTTTTTGTAGTAATTAAGCTCAAATATGTAACATATCCGGTTATTCTGCGTTATATTTTTGCATTTTCTCATAAATTTGCTTTGAGGGGCAGCTGTTGGCATCATTATAAATGCGCTTCAAGACTTG
>SUWJ01000020.1 GCA_015061545.1 Lentisphaerota bacterium
GCGTTCGCGGCCCTGACCCGTCTTCGCATTGCTACGCCGCGGCAAGCCGGGCTTTGCGGCGTTCCGCCGCATGAGCTGTTGGCGAGCTTCATTGTGTTGCAAAACTCTGAATAGTTTTGCAACAGCCGCTTATTTTTTGGTATCGAAGCGGTCGAAAAATTGTTTTATCAAGGGCGGCAGCGGCGGTTCGGGCAGGGGGTTATCGAGTTTGTAGCGCTCGCGGTAAAGGGGCGGCAGGAGGGAATTTTCGTATTCAGCAAGAATTGCATCCACGGTTTTGAGTTCGCGCAGCTTGCTGCGGATCTGCCGGATTTGCCGCCTGATATCATTGCTTATGGTTTCGGCGGGGGCTTTACCGATTGCTGACAGAGTGGCGGTAAGTTTAAAAATATCGCCCCGCAGCTGCTGCGGCATAAGCGCTGCCAGTTCGTTGAGTTCGGCAATTTTTATCAATGGCAGTTCGCCGCAGGGGGGATATTTTTCCACTAAGGCGGGCAAATCAGTCAAGTTGGCGGTCAGATGATTTTTGCCGCTTTCCTGACGGCGGTAGCTGACTTGATCGATCATATCAAAACGTCGGCTCAAGGCATCGGGCGCCATAGGTGCATAAATCGAAAAGAGCGTCCGCAGCGTCAGGATACGGAAAGAATCCTGCAAAGAGAGTTTCTGCGGCGATAAATTACCTGTACGGCGCAAGTTGTCGGCGGCTGCCTGAGAAAAACTTTTTTCAAAACATTCGGCGGCAGAGAGTTTGCCATCTTCCAGCAGAAAGAGATAATCTTTGAGCAAATTGCTGTGGCGGGGGGTGATGTCGCGGATAATTTCCAGCATCAATCTTGCCCGTTCGCAATACAGCACCCAGTCGGCAGCGCCGGGGCGGATCGTTACAGGAGCAGCGAGATCCTGCTGGCTCAAAGTTACGTCCAGCCCGGCTTCCGCCAGATTGCGCAGTCCTTCCAGGTAGGTAAAACGCAAAATCTGCCGGCGGGAGCGTTCGCGGTGGATGAATTCTGCCCACAAACCATCGGCGATCCAACGGCCGTCAGCGGGCAGCTGCTTATAGGGGATCCCGCCGATCCGGCAGCGGATCATTGCTGTAATCAGAGTTCTGCCCAATTCGGGATATTTTACCCAGTTGCGGTAATCAGTCGGCAGGATCAGCTCCATGCTGCCGTCGGCGGAGGATTTGGCAAAACGCCAGCTGCCCGGCGACTGATCTTTTTGCAGACGCAGAACAAGTTCGCCGCTTTCGGCAGAGTTGTCCAATTTCCCGTACTGCCTGAGCACGCGGTCGATGCGGCGGATAAATTCCAGCACGGGAACCTGATGACCTGCTTCGGGCGGAACGATCACATAGAGTTTATTGACCGCCTGCGCCAGATGAAAATTCTCCGCCGCAGGCAATATACTGCCGGTTAACATCAGCAGAAAAAGCAGCCGCATCACAAATTTCATCGTGCCTCCATTAAGGTAAAGCGCAAAACTTTTCGTGTAATCAACACTCCGGCGAATCTTCGATCACCTTCATACGGGTCCATTTGCCGCTGCGGTAGCGCCGATAGCAGAGGAAGCCGAAAACCAGCACATAGCAGGACAAGCATCCCCACAAATACCACACCGGTAATCCCAGCATATACATTATTACGCAGGGAATGGCAAATGCCCCCCACGACATGAAGATCGTAAGGTACATTACATACTTTGTATCGCCCGCGCCGCGGACGGCATTGCTGTAAATAAGCATCATACCGTCGCCGAACAGATAGGCGGCAATAAAGAGCAGCATGATCCGCGCCAGCCGGATCGCTTCCAGCTGCGACGCATCCCCCGTGCGGATAAACGGTTTAAGCACCAGATCGGGCAGAAAGATGAAGAGTATCATCATCAGCGTCATATATATAAACATGATCGACCGTGCGCTGCGGACCGATTTTTTGGCGTGGGGTATATCGTTGGCGCCGACGCATTGCCCCACCAGGATCGATGCCGTCATGCCGATACCCATGATCGGGCAGAAGGAAAGGTTGTTGATCCCGAAGACAATACTGCTGGCTTCCTGCACTTCCACCCCGTAAAGCGAAAGCACAATAATAAATACGTTGAACGACGAAAGGTCAAGCATCAGCTGCGCACCGTTGGGCGAACTGTATTTGAGCATCCGGAAAAACATCTCCCAATCCACAATATTTTTGCAGGTGCCGTACTGCACGCGGTAGTGCTTCAGCGCAAAAAATCCGACAGCGTAAACGATCAGACCGCCCAGCGCCGCCAGAATCGTCCCCAGCGCCGCACCAGCCGTACCCATTTCGGGAAAACCCCATTTGCCGTAAATAAATGCGTAATTCAGCGGCAGATTCAGCAGCGTGACCAATATTGATACTGCCAGCACCATAGTCGTTTTGCCGCGGCCGCTCCAGAAACAGGAGAGTGCCTGCTGCAGCAGAAATACTATACAGCCCAGCGCCAGATATTTAAAGTAAATATTTTCCTGCGCCTCCACTTCGGGCGTATGATTCAATGCCGCAAACAAATGCGGTATCCACAAGCAGCAGCTCGCCATAAAAAGCGCACCGGCAAAGGCCATGAAAATCCCCTGCCAGACCGCAGTTCCCACCCGTTTGGGCTGATTGGCTCCGTAATACTGGGCTACAAAAGTTCCTGCATAGCCTACTGCACCTACAAAAAAGCATTGCAGCGTAAAACTGGTCAAGCCGCCGGTAAGCGCGGCGGCGGCGCTGGCTTGAGAATAACGGGTCAGCATCAGCCGGTCGGTAAACATATTCACCGCGTGACAGCTGCTGGAAAGGATCAGCGGCATGGCGATTTTAAGCACGTCAAGCATTGTGCCGTTGTTGGTCAGAAATTCACTCTTCTGCAAACTCATAAAAACAGATATCCACTTGTAAAAAATATTCAGCAAAACGACCCGATAAAAAACTTTACCAGAGGCAGGCAAGTTGATTATCGGGCAATATTACGGGTAAAAAGATCCGCTGTCAGTAAACGAACAACATCTCCCGGTATTTGGGCAGCGGCCAGCGGCTGTCGGCAACCATAAGTTCCAGACTGTCAACCGTATCGCGCAAGCTGTTCAGCAGAGCAAGGATATCTCTGCCGTCGCCGTTGAGCTCCTGCTCCAGTAAAGCGCACTTGGCAACCATGGCATCCAGACCTTCGCCCAGAAGCTGTGCGGTTTTGCTCAAACCTTCGATCCCGGCGGTGAGCCCCGCGGTTTTTGCTGCATTCAACGCGGTAAGGGCGCTGCTGTATTCGGCAGTTACCGCCGGGATTATCATGCTGCGCACGATTTCCAGCCCCACCTGACCTTCGATGCAGATCTTGCGGCGGTATTCTTCGCCGAACACTTCGTGACGCGACTCCATCTCTTTGGCGGTAAAGACGCCGTGGCGGGCAAAAAGCTCGATATTTTCAGGATTGCTGAACGCCTCCAGCGCTTCCAGCGTGCTTTCCGCATTGGGCAAACCGCGGCGGGCGGCTTCTTTGCGCCAGCTGGCGGTGTAGTTGTCGCCGTGGAAAAGCACCCGCTTGTGGGTTTTGATGATGTTCTGCAAAAGTTTCTGCAGCTTTTTGTTGAAGTCCTTGCCGCTGAAACCTTCCAGTTCGGCAGCGATCTTATCCAGCGAATCAGCCACGATCGTATTGAGGATCATCATCGGTCCGGCGCAGCACTGGCTGGAACCGGGGGCGCGGAACTCAAACTTGTTGCCGGTAAAGGCAAAAGGACTGGTGCGGTTACGGTCGGCGGCATCCCGCGGCAGCAGCGGCAGCGTATCCACCCCGATCTGCATCTTGCCCATCTTGCGGCCCACGCCCGTAGTACCTTTTTCCAGCTGTTCGATAACCTCGTTGAGCTGTTCGCCAACGTAAATGGAAATAATGGCAGGCGGTGCTTCGTTGGCGCCAAGACGGTGATCGTTGCCCGCACCCGCGACCGAGGCTCGCAGAATATCGCTGTGCAGATCCACCGCCTGAATAATGCCGCAAAGCACGGTCAGGAAGATGGCGTTCTGTTCGGGATTGTTGCCCGGTTTCAGCAGCTTGAGGTCGCCGTAGTTGACGCTCCAGTTGTTGTGTTTGCCGGAACCGTTGACTCCCGCAAAAGGTTTTTCGTGGAGCAGACAGACCAGCGAATGGCGATCTGCCACCTGCCGCAGAACTTCCATGACCAGCATATTGTGGTCAACCGCCAGATTGACATTTTCAAAGATAGGCGCCAGCTCGAACTGGGCGGGCGCGCCTTCGTTGTGACGGGTTTTGGCAGGGATCCCCAGCTTCCAGAGTTCGGTTTCCACTTCGGTCATAAAACTCAGCACGCGGCTTTTGATGGAACCGAAATAGTGGTCTTCCAGCTGCTGGTGCTTGGCAGGCGGTGCGCCGAACAGGGTGCGCCCGGTCTGCAGCAGGTCGGGTCGGTGCAGATAGAAATGTTTGTCAATAAGGAAATATTCCTGTTCCGCCCCCAGCGTGATAACCACCTGTTCATCGGGCAGATTAAAGCACTTCATCAACCGTTTGACCGCCTTGCTTAAAGCCTGATTGGAGCGCAGGAGCGGAGTCTTTTTATCCAGCGTTTCGCCGGTATAACTGCAAAACGCCGTAGGTATGCACAAGGTTGCACCGTTGCTGTGCCGCTTGATAAACGCGGGGCTGGTGGGATCCCACGCCGTATAACCGCGGGCTTCAAAAGTGCTGCGCAAGCCGCCGGAGGGGAAGCTGGAGGCATCGGGTTCGCTCATGATCAGGTTTTTGCCCGAAAAGGACATGATCGCCTGATTATTTTCCAGCTCCAGAAACGAGTCGTGTTTTTCCGCCGTCGAACCGTTCAGCGGCAGAAACCAATGGGTAAAATGGGTGGCGCCCCGATCCAGCGCCCAATGTTTCATAGCATGAGCCACATCGGCAGCGATGGCAGGGTCCAGCGCCACGCCGTCGTTGACCGTAGCCAGCAGTTTAGCCGCCACAGCTTCGGGCAGATACTTGCGCATTGCACAATCGTTGAATACATCCTCAGAGAAATAACTCATATCAACGGGAGCTGCCGCCACGCCCGGCGGGGAGTGGAGTTTTGCCACCGAATCGACCGCGCCGCTGCGGAAATCACTTTTGCTCATAATACGCTTATCCTTTCTTGATCCCGAATTTTTTATACACTTACATTTAATATACCATGCAACAGGCTTTCCGTCAAATATCTGCAATAAAAAATATTGCCTTTGACCGCAGCGGATCAGGGCAGGCAGGCGGCGTAAGGGAGTTTTTTAAAAAATAAGCAGGCGCCTTTCTTTTTTCGACCAAGAGAAAAGCGCCTGCAGAAAGATTCTTTTTCCCCGTTCAAGACGGGGGGGGGGAGCGGACAGGAGTTCACCCTGCCGTACTGACAATCTTTATCTTATTTCTTTTTCAGACCTTCGATATAGGCTTCGGCATTGGCTTTGAGCTTATTCAGCGAAGAGGTCAATTCTTCGATATTGCCGCGCAGAGCTTTGGCTTCGTCGCCCAGCTGTTCGGTCAGCGGAATTTCAGCAAGTTTGTCGGCTTCGGCTTTAAGTTCGGCAGCCTTCTTTTCGATGGCCTTCTGATACTTGGCGATCATCGCCTGAATATCTTCGGCATCCATATTAGCTACTTCGCTCTGGATCTGGGCGGGGGTTTTGTTTTCATCCACGCCTTCGCCGCAACCGGCAAGGAAAATCATACTGCAAGCCATCATTCCAAGAATAAAAAGTTTTTTCATATGGCTCCCTCCTTCAATTTAAATGTTGATAACATATTCCGGACTCTTCCGGAAAGACAGCTTAAAAATAATACTTGTTTGTCTATTTTGCAAATCCTCAAAGATTTTTTTCAGAATTTTTTGCAGAAATGCCAACGTTGATATAAAAAACTGAACGGGTGATGCGGTTTGTACAGCTGATAGTGTAAAAAAATGGAAAAAAAGCCATTCAATTATTTTGCTATTTAGTTCAAGTTATGCTATAATAAGCCTGAAAAGTATCTTTTTACAAGAGAAAAACAACTTTTTAACAAATATTCAAACAAGAAATGGAGGGATCCAAAAAATGCGCGAATGGCTGCAAGGCATATTTGCCAAACTTCAAGCAATGGGCGGGTACAACGACGTGACCCACATGAGCGGACTGGACTGGTCCATCGTTATCGGGTTGGTCGTTATACTGGTCTTCACCCTGATCATATGCCAGCGTTTCGTCAAAAGTACCGCCGACTTTCTGGCGGCGAACCGTTGTGCCGGGCGTTATCTGCTGACCATTACCGGCGGTATTGCCTCGATCGGGGCAATCAGCATCATCGCCAACTTCCAGCAGTACTATGTGGCAGGTTTTTCGCCGATCTGGTGGACCTTCCTCTCCGGACCGCTGGGGTTGATTATCGCCATTACCGGCTGGGTGAGCTACCGTTTCCGCGAAACGCGCTGTTTGACCAAAGCTCAGTTCTTTGAAGTGCGCTACAGCCGTAAGTTCCGTATTTTTGCCGGGATCCTCGGCTGGCTGTCAGGGATTCTGAACTACGGTATTTTCCCGGCTGTTTCAGTTAAATTCTTCATCTATTTCTGCCAGCTGCCCAACACTTTCCATGTGCCCGGGATCCCCTTTGAATTCAGCACCTATGTCTGCTTGCTTATGTTTGCTATCGGCATGGGGGTTATTTTTGCCATCTTCGGCGGTCAGATCGCCATTATGCTTACCGACTTCATGCAGGGTATGTTCTGCAACGTGGCGTTCCTGATCCTGATGATCTTCCTGGTCGTGCAGTACGACTGGAGCACGATTTTTGATACTCTGGTCAAACTCAACGAACAGAATCCCGGTCAGAGCTTGTTCAATCCTTTTGAAACCACCAGGATCCGCAGTTTCAACATCTGGTTCTTCCTGATGGGTTTTGCCATGACCATTATGCACAGCGGTTCCTGGCAGGGATCTTCGGGCTACGCCGCCGCCGCCAAGAGCGCCCACGAAGCCAAGATGTCGGGCTTCCTGGGTACCTGGCGCAGTCTGGTGCAGACCGCACTGTTGATCTTTATTCCGATCTGCGCATTGGTCTTCTTCAACAACGAACAGTTTGCCGAAGGCGCCCGCGTGGTGCAGGCCAAGCTGACCGAACTTTCGGCGATGGATCAGAGTCAGGCGCGCGTGCCGCTCTTTTTGAACTACGCGCTGCCCGTGGGGTTTGTCGGTCTGTTCGCAGCGGTCATGTTTTCGGCAATGCTTTCGACTGACGATACTTATATGCACAGCTGGGGTTCGATCTTCGTTCAGGACGTGATCCTGCCCTTCCGCAAGAAACCCTTTACGGAAAAACAGCACATCTGGCTGCTGCGTGCTTCGATCATCTTTGTCGGGGTGTTCGCATTCTTCTTCAGCTGGCTGTGGAAGGAAACCGAGTATATTCTGCTTTACTTCCAGATCACCGGTGCCATCTTCACCGGCGGTGCGGGTGCGGTGATCATCGGCGGTCTTTACAGCCGCACGGGTACCACGCTGGGTGCGTGGGTTGCCATGATCCTCGGTTCGGGGCTGGCGCTGACCAGTATTGTGCTGCAGCAGGTGCTGCCCGAAGAGGCTTTCCGCTTCGGCAGTTTCTATCTGGACGGTCAGGTGCTGGCATTTCTGGTGACTCTGATCGGTTTCGGCAGCTACTTCCTGGTTTCTTACCTCGACCGCAAGATCAACAAGATTGCGCCCTTCAATCTGGACCGTATGCTGCACCGCGGCGAATACGACACCACCAACGAACACGTGGAAGCGTGGAGTGCCAGTCGGGTGTGGCGCATCCTGGGGCTGACCAACGAATTTACTCTGTTCGACCGTATCCTCTTCTTTGCGTCGCTGATCTGGACTCTGACCTGGACGGCGGTCTTTGTGGTCGGTATGTTCGGTCACTTTGTGATGAACTGGGGCGATATGGTCTGGCTGAAGCTGTGGCGTTTCTACGTCATGTTCGCCTTCTTCCTGGGTATCGGTACTACGATCTGGTTCCTGGTGGCAGGTTTCCGCGACGTCGGCCGCCTGTTCAAGGCGTTGAGTTCCGACGAACGCAACCATGCTGACAACGGTCAGGTATTTGACGGCAAAAATGCCGGTGAAGCCTGATAAAAAAAGTTCTGACGGTGTTGGAATGTACACATTCGGCACCGTCGGCACGATAAAAAGCAGCGCCAAATATCACTTTGAAGCGCCGCGCCAGGGGGTTTATGCCTCGACTGGCGCTTTTTTATTGTGGAGCGATCCGTTATACAGCGCCGCTGCCGCCGATTTGCAGGGCTTCGACCGTATCTGGCTGATCTGGGTTTTTAATCAGAATAAGCACGATTCGTGGCGCGTCAAGGCGCGGGTGCCGGTTCCTGCCGAGCAGGATTGCTACAGCGTTTTTGCCACCCGCTCACCCTATCGGCCCAACCCCATCGGCATCAGCGCGGTGGAGCTGCTGGAAATTTGTCCCGACGGTCTTAAACTGGGTGCGTGCGACTTGCTGGACGGTACGGCGGTGCTGGATGTAAAACCCTACATACCGGAAGTGGATTCATTTCCTGCCAGCCGGGCGGGTTGGCGCGACCGTATAGATCAACACAGCTGGGAAATAACGTGGAGTTCTGCAGCGTGGCTGCAAGCGGAATTTATCCTGCATAACGGGGGGCTTGATCTGATGAACTTTGCTCATGTGCAGCTTAAATTCCGCCCGACGGACCGCAGCCGCAAACGCGTTGAGTTCGACGATTCTGCCAACTGCTGGGTGATCCATTGCCGGACGTGGAAACTCTTTTTTACGCTGAACGAAGCTGCCGACCGGGTCTGCGTGGAGCGCATTGCGGGCAATTACAGCGCCGCAGAACTTGCGCCCGATGCGCCCGATAAATACAACGACAAGGCGCTGCATCGCAAGTTCAGGCAACTCTTTCCCGCCGGAGAAGAATATTGAAAATCAGCTGCGTTCGGCTGCAAATTCCTGCGCGTAATTGACCAGCGAGTTATCCCGCGCCCCCATAATCAGGATCAGGTCGCTGCTTTGGGCAAGCTCGATGAGTTCAGCTTTCAGTTCGCTGCGCGGCGGTGCCAGACATACGTTGAGAAAATCGTATTCCTCCAGCCACGAAGCGATCACTTCTCCCGCATTGGGCGAAAAGCTGGAAGTTCCTCCCGCGTAGAAGGGTTCCGCCAGATAAAAGCGGTCGTCGGCGCGCAGTTTTTCTGCCAGCACCCGCCCCAGTTCGTCGCGCATAAAGCCGAAAGGTCCGTAGCCGTGGGGTTGAAAATAGACCAGCACTCTGCCGCTGCTGCCGGTCAGTTCCTGCGCGGCGGCAATGATATTGGCGATTTTTTCGGGATTATGGGCGTAATCGTCGTAAACCGCAGCGCCGTTGACGGTGCGGCCGTGGAAATCGAATCGCCGCGCGGTGCCGTGGGTATTGAGTACCGCCTGCAGCGCGGCGCGATGATCGTTGTTCATCAGTTCCAGCAGCGCGGCGGCAGCGGCGCAATTCATAGCCGTATGCAGCCCTGCCGAAGGGAGTTCATACAAATCGTTCCCGCCGTTGAAACAGGCGTGGCTTTTGCCGTTAAAACATTGGTAACTGCTTACCTGCCAACGGCATGAATCGGAAATTCCGAAGGTGCTGATCGGCAAATTAGTTCTGACTTTATCTTTGATAAGCGCGTAAACTTCATCTTGCAGCACCGCCGCCTTTTGCGCCTGATTGACAAACTGGGCGAACATTTCTGCCAGTTCAGCTTTGGGGTAGTGATCGGTACCGATATTCAGCACTACGGCATAGTCGGGGTGAAACTCCAGCAGACTTTTGTCGCTTTCGTCGGCTTCAAACACCACCGCTGCCGAACCGTGGCGGTAGTTGCCCGGATAAATATCATCGGCAAAGCGCTTGATCATTCCGCCATTGATACATTCAACATCGGTTTTCAAATTGTACATAGCTTCGGCGATCATGGCCGAGGTGGAGGTTTTGCCGCAGCTGCCTGCCACTGCCACCGATGGTTTGCCGTCGGCACTGCGGCGCAAAATCAGCTCTTTGAGTGCCGTTGCCCGATGGATACGGGGTATATTGCCTGCGGCGGCAAATTCAGGGTTGCTCTCTTCGATCGCCGAAGAATAGATCACCGCATCGACCGGGGGCAGCGAACTTTTAAAACGGCTGCCGTCCTGGGGAAAAAGGTGGATATTCTGCCGTTGGAGCCGCTGTTTGAGCAGCGCGTTTTCGGGATTTTCCAGCGCGCGGTCGCTGCCGGAAACTTTGATATTCATTGCGGCGGCAAATTGCGCCAGCGCACTCATGCCGATACCGCAGATCCCGACAATATGCCAATGAGTCATCCTGCTTTCTCCGTTAAAAAAATCCTCTGCTCAGCGGGCGTAAACCATAAACTTTTTGCTGCGGATCTTAAATGTATTCAGCGAGGTGGCAACAATCACCTCGTAAGCGGCATTTTCGCCGGGGTTCAGCTCGCCGGTAAAGGGCATGGTGATGTTCAGCACCGCGCGGTTGGAAGGATTGATCCGCAGTTCAGCGTGTTTGGGCAGGGGCTTGGCAGGGATCCTGACCGCGTATTTTTTGAACGGCATTTTATTATCCAGCGGGCGGTCGGCAGGTATTTTGCGGTAGAAAACAGCAAAGTTGTACTGGTCGATCATATACCACTCTTTGATAACTATCTCTTTACGGCCGTAGTTGATAAGCTGCACTTCCAGATCGCAGGAAGTTCCTGCCACGGCTTGTACTTCTTCGGGCACGGCAAGCTGGCAGTCGCGGGCGGAGATCTGTTCGTAGACGACCTTGTCGGGGCGTTTGAATTTAACATGGCCGTAATCTTCGTCGGGCATTTCGGTAACGGTGCTGCATCCGCAGAGAAGGGTACCGAACAAAACCGCCGCCATCGGGAACAAATTTTTTGTACGCATAAAACAAACTCCTTGTAAAAATAATCAACAACTCTAATATAAAAATAGCACTGTTTTCAACTTCTGCAACCGCTGCAAGGGTAATATTTGCGCTTTTCAGGGACGTGGATTTGCTTTTATCGGGTTTTGGCTGTATAATATATTATATATACGGTGTAGCGCGGAACAGCTTTGCTGCTGGAAAAGCAGAGTGTTCTGTGCAGCACTTGATTTAACGGATTTTTTATAGAAGATGAGCAAAAATAAAAATACTGACGGTCAGGTCGGATGGATCGCGTGGGGATCGCTGATTATCTGTATGGCGGCGCTGTTTGTGATCTTGCGCTGTACGCTGAAAGAGGCTTTTGACTGCGAAGCTGGGGTCATTATGGTAACTGCGGTGGCTACGCTGGGTGCGGTTACGGTTGCCCGCTGCCGCCGTTTCGGGCTGCTTACGGGATTGACTCTGCCGGTGGTATTCGGTCTGGCGCTGGCGCTGGAGTTTATCAGCTGCGAGAGTTTTTTCTGGCGCATGACCGGGCTGGGCATGGGGATTTATCTGGCGCTGGTGGGCGGCAGAGTGGCAATGTATCTGATCTATATCGACCAGAACAGCCGCAAGACCCATTGGCTGCTGATGTGCGGGATCATACTGCTGCCGGTGCTGCTGGTGGGCGGTTTCCGCCATTACTGGGGCGATATAACTGCCATACCCCACGGGTTGGAAGTCTGGTCGCAGCGGGTGGTGATCGCCTGGGGGATCTTTGTACTGATCTGGCGGCCTGAGCTGCTGCTGCGCTGCTTTGCTTTTATTCTCTGCAATACCTTTTACCGCTTGCGGCTGGAAAATGCGGAGCGGCTGCCGGATTACGGACCGGTACTGATCGTATCGAATCATGTGTCGTTTGTGGATGCGCTTTTTATCATGGGGCTTAAAGCGCGTAAGGTAACTGTTCTGATCCACCGCGATTTTTACCGCATGAAAGCGTTCAACTGGTTTTTCCGTTGGATCGGTGCGCTGGAAGTACCCAATGCCAACCGCCCCAAGGCGATGCGCAAATTTTTTGCCAAAGTGCATAAAGTGCTGGAACGCGGCGGGGTGGTTTGTATGTTCCCCGAAGGGTCGATATCCAACAACGAAGTGATGCAGGAATTCAAAACCGGGGTATCGGCAATGCTGCCGACGCCGGATATCCCCGTTATTCCCATCCATCTGGGAATGCTCTGGGGCAGTTTGTTCCGTATTCACCGCGGGCATTTGCGCTTTATCAAACCTCACAAGCTGCCGATACCCGCCACGGTTTATGTGGGCGAAAAAATTCCGTCGGATTGGAGCGGATTCCGTATCTGGCAGCGGATCAGCGAGCTGGGCGCGGAAGCCGCCATGCCGTTGATCCCCGGCGAAAAGAGTATTCACCACCGTTTTCTCAAACGCGCCAAACAGCGGCCGTGGCACGTTACGTTCCGCGATTGCGACGAAAAGAAAAAATGTTGCGATCTGCTCTTTCTGGTGCGGACTTTAGCTTTCAGCCGTAAATTGCGTAAGCTGCTTGCCGGGCGGGGCGATGAAGGCAGAAATCTGGGCATAATGCTTGCCAACGGTACGATGAGTGCCACCGCGCTGCTGGCGGTGTGGTACGCCGACCGGGTGGCGGCAATGATCAACTACACCACCGGTACGGCGGCAATGGAGAAAATGCGCTCCAAAGGCAGACTTAAAACTGTTCTTACCAGCCGTGAGCTGTTGAAGAAGCTGAAAATGGAACCGCAGGAAGATATGATCTTTATGGAAGATATTTCAGGGAGTATAAGCCGCGGCGAATACCTTTTCACTTTTCTGAAAACGCTGCTGATCCCCCATTGGCTGCTGATCCGTCTGGTGTCGCCGGCAAGCTGGCGGGGAGTTTGCGACTGCGCGGCAATACTTTTTTCCAGCGGTTCAACCGGAATGCCCAAAGGGGTGATGCTTTCGCACCACAATCTGCACAGCAATATTATCAGCTTCTGGCGGGAGATCGCATGGAACCCCAAGGATAAAGTGCTGGGGAATCTGCCGCTTTTCCACGCTTTCGGGCTGATGACCAACTTCTGTTTTCCGGCAGTAACCGGTACGCAGGTGATCTTTGTCGCCAATCCGCTGGATGGCCGTACCGTCTGCCGCACCATCAGAGAAAACTCCGTAACGCTGATGCTGGCAACGCCGACTTTTCTGCACAGTTATCTGAAATACGCCGCGCAGGAGGATCTTTCGTCGCTGCGGCTGGTGGTGACGGGGGCGGAGAAACTTCAGCGCAAGCTCTTTGAGCAGGTCAAAACCATGACGGGGCTGAATATTGTGGAGGCTTACGGAGCAACGGAAATGAGTCCGGTGGTGTCGATCAATATTTCCAGCTCGCTTTTCACGCTGGGCAAAGAATCAGGTCCTTACGGCAGCGTGGGGGTGCCCATGCCGGGGATCGCAGTCAAAACTGTGGATCCGGAAAGCGGGGCAACGCTGGACGAAAACGAAGCCGGTTTGCTTTACTGCAAAGGCGCTTCGGTAATGCTCGGTTATCTGGATGACCCCGAAGCCACCGCCAAAGTCATAACGCCCGACGGCTACTACAACACCAACGATATTGCCACGATTGACCGGGACGGCTGCATACGCATTATCGGCCGGGTCAGCCGATTCAGCAAGATCGGCGGCGAAATGGTGCCGCACGAAATGATCGAGCGGCGCATTGAAGAGCTGGGGCATCTGGATAATCAGGTGGCGGTGGCATCGCGTCCCGACGAACGGCGGGGGGAACAGCTGGTGGTGCTTTACGCTGCCGATGCCGTAATAGATGTGAAAGATCTGCTGGAAAAGATGCGCCGATCCGATATGCCCAATTTGTGGATACCCCGCGCAGATGCTTTCCGCAAGGTCGATGCGATCCCCATGCTGGGTAACGGTAAAAAAGATTTGAAAGCTATTCAGCGTATAGCTGAGGAACAATAAAAACAGGCAACTGTAACTGTTTAAAAAATAAAGGGTGAAGAAATGAAGATTCTGGTAGTTGGTTCGGGTGGTCGTGAACACGTTTTGTGCTGGACTCTGGCTAAGAGCAAAAATGCTGAAAAAATCTATTGCGCCCCGGGCAATGCGGGTATTGCGCAGGAGTTTGAATGTGTCGATATCAAAGTCAGCGAGCTGGAAAAAATGGCGGACTGGGCGGTGGAAAACCAGATCGACTTTACCGTAGTCGGGCCCGAAGCGCCGCTTTGCGACGGCATTGTGGATGTGTTCAAGGCGCGCAATCTGGCGATTTTCGGACCTTCCAAAGCGGCTGCCCAGCTGGAAGGCAGCAAGACTTTTGCCAAAAAGTTTATGGAAAAATATAATATTCCCACCGCCCGCGCTGCCGAGTTCGATACTCCCGCCCCTGCCAAAGATTATGTGGCTGCTGAATTTGCCAACGGCGAAAAGGGCATTGTAGTCAAAGCCGACGGTCTGGCGGCAGGCAAGGGCGTGCTGGTGGCAGATAACGCCAAAGATGCCTGCGATTTTATCGACCTTTGCTTTGAAGGCGGTTTCGGCGGAGCGGGTAATCGGGTGCTGATCGAGGAGTGTCTGTTCGGCGAAGAAACCAGCGTGCTGGCATTGGTGGATGGCAACACGATCCGCCCGCTGGCATCCAGTCAGGATCATAAACGCGCCTACGATCAGGATAAAGGCCCCAACACCGGCGGCATGGGCGCTTACAGCCCCGCTCCCGTAGTGACCGATGCAGTTATGGCAGAGGTCAAGACCAATGTGCTGGACAATGTGCTTAAAGGTTTGCAGGCGGAAGGGTTGGATTTCCGCGGACTTTTGTTTGTCGGCGCCATGGTCACGGATAAGGGCGTGAAAGTGCTGGAGTTCAACGTGCGTTTCGGCGACCCCGAAGTTCAGGCGGTACTGAGCCGTTTTGAAGGCGATCTGCTGGATGTTATGCAGAAAGTCGCCGCCGGTAAACTCACTGATGCCGAATTGGTCTGGAGCGATGAACCCGCAGTTTGCGTGGTGATGGCTTCGGGCGGCTACCCCGGTGATTACGCCAAAGGTTTTGTTATTTCGGGGCTGGAAGCGGCGGCGGCAACCGGTGCCAAAGTTTTCCACGCCGGTACCGGTTTGAACAGCGATGGCAAGATCGTCAACACCGGCGGCCGTGTGCTGGGCGTTACCGCCCGGGGCGGAGATGTGGCGCAGGCGATCAAAAATGCTTACCGCGCAGTTGATTGCATAAGCTGGGAAGGTGCATTCTGCCGCCGCGATATTGGCTATCATGCGCTGGAACACGCAAGCAAAAAGTGCTGAGATAGCCAAGATGAGAGTCAAATTTATGTTCAACAGCAGCAATTCGCATAACCGCTACCGCGACGATTACATCCGCTATGCGCAGCAGGCGCTCAAGGCGGTTTGGGTGCTTATTGCTCTGAACGTGATCTTTTACATAGTAAATTTGCCCGACAGCTGCGCGCTGTGGTCAAATAATCTGCCGGAAGAGATGGCGTTGTTTTATCAGAGCAAGTACCATTACAGCATATACAGTTTCCGCCCCTACCAGCTGGTAACGTATATGTTTATGCACGGCGGATTTATGCACTTGTTTTTCAATATGTACGGTTTGTATCTGTTCGGGGGCATGGTGGCGCCCGCGCTGGGCAGGCGGCGTTTTCTGGCGCTGTACTTTATCGGCGGTATTACCGGGGCATTGCTGCATATGCTTGCCAACTGGAACAGCGTGCCGCCGATTCCCGCAGTCGGAGCCAGCGGCGCATTGTTCGGCGTGATGATGGCGGCGGCAATGATCCGGCCCAATGTGGAGATGTTCATAATGTTCATCCCCGTACCGGTCAAACTCAAGACGCTGGTGGTGGTCTACGCGATCGTGGAAATCCTGAGCAACGGCAGAACTGACAATATAGCTCATCTTGCCCATCTGGGCGGTTTTGTGGGGGCGTATATTTTTGTGATGCTTTTCTGCAAGCGGGAAGTGGCGTGGCATCTGGGCGATCTCTTCCGCGGCAAGGGTGTCAGGAGCAGCAGCGGCAGCACTCCGCCGCCTCCGCCGCAGGATCCGCAGGGTGCGGCAGGCGGGAGTCAGGACAATACTGCCAACGCTCCCCATTGGCATATAGAAAAGGTATCGCAGCAGGAAGTTGACCGCCTGCTGGATAAAATTTCCCGCGAAGGGATCAACAGTCTGAGCGATTACGAACGCGCCGAACTGCAGTTTTTCCGCGAACAGATGCAGTCGCACCGACGCTGAAAGAGCAATATATTTATGCGTACAGACCTTTTTGATTATCAATTGCCCGATGAACTCATTGCCCAGCGGCCCGCCGAGCGGCGCGACCGGTCCCGTATGCTGGTGCTGGACAGGATCAGCGGCAAATGTACTTTTCGGGAGTTTGCCGATATAAGCGACTATCTGGAAGCGGGCGATCTGCTGGTATCCAACAACACCAAGGTAATGCGTTCGCGGCTTTACGGACGTAAAAACGGTATTGCCGAGGGCGCTCACTTTGAAGCGCTGCTGCTCAATCCGCACCCTGCGGGAGAAAAAGTGGCAAATACCCGCTATCAGGCAATGCTCAAACCGGGCAAGCGGGCGCTGCCGGGAACGCGGGTAAAACTGCTGGACTTTGCAGGTTTGCTGCAGAACGATGCGCCCTGCTTTACGGTGATCGAACGGCTGGATGACGGAACTTTTGTCGTGGAGTTTGATACCGCCGATCAGGAATCAGTACAGGAAAAATTCGGTCATATACCGCTGCCGCCTTATATCAAACGGGGCGATGAAGGCAGCGATTTTGAACGTTATCAGACTATTTTTGCCAAAGTTTCAGGTGCAGTAGCCGCGCCGACGGCAGGATTGCATTTTACGGGCGATGTTCTGGAAAAACTTTCTGCCAAGGGGGTAAAACGCACCGAAGTTACGCTGCACGTCGGGGCAGGCACGTTCAAACCGGTCAGCGAAGAAAATATCCTTGACCACAAGATGCACACCGAGCGGTTTGAACTTTCAGCTGAAGCTGCTGAGCAGATCAATGCCACCCGCAAGGCGGGGAAGAAAGTTGTGGCAGTCGGAACAACTACGGTGCGGACGCTGGAAAGCTGTGCAGATGAATCAGGCATGGTGCATCCGCGCAGCGGGGCGACCAATATATTTTTGTATCCGCCCTACCGTCCGCGGGCGGTGGATATGCTTATTACCAACTTTCACCTGCCCAAAAGTACGCTTCTGATGCTGGTAAGCTGCTTTGCCGATCGGGAAAAGGTACTGAACGCGTATGCCGAAGCGATCAAAGAAAAGATGCGCTTTTACAGCTACGGCGATTGTATGCTGTTTAAATGAATGAACGGGCTGAAGGAATATGTTTGTTAAAGAAGCTGAAAATATTAAATACGCAGTCATCGGCGACCCGGTGGCGCACAGCGTTTCGCCGGCAATGCAGAATGCAGCTTTTATGGCGGCAGGCTTGAGCGAACGCTACGGCAAATACCATGTCGTGCCGGAAAAGCTGGCGGAGTTTGTTGAATTTGCCCGCCGTAATCTGCTGGGCTTCAACGCTACCGTACCGCATAAATCCGCTTTGATCGGATTGCTGGATGAGATCACGCCCGAAGCATTGGCAGCCCGCAGCGTCAATACTGTTACGGTGCGGGGCAATCGGCTCTACGGAGATTCCACCGACGGCTACGGATTGGAAACGGCGCTGAAGGAGTCGTTCGGCTTTAATATTGCCGGCGGCAGGATCGTGCTGCTGGGCGCCGGCGGTGCAGCTCAGGCGGCGGCATTTGAATTTGTGCGGCGCGGCGCAGCAGAAGTTACGGTCATCAACCGTACCGTGAGCAAGGCGGAAGCGCTGGTCAGGGCGCTGGCAGCAGTCGAAGGGGCAAATACGGCGCTGACGGCATTGGGGAACGATGAAATAAACCAGGCCGCCGCAGCAATTGCAGCTTGCGACGTGGTGATCCAGGCAACCAGTTCGGGATTGCATCCCGACGATGCTCCGCCGCTGGCGCTGGAAATATTGCGGGAAGCTCCGGCAATATTTGATATGATCTATAAAAACACACCCGTTTTGCAGTTTGCCAAAAACAATAATATACCCTGCGCCGACGGCAGATTGATGCTGCTGCATCAGGGGGCAAAGAGTTTTTCGATATGGACGATGCGCCCCGCAGCAACGGCGGCAATGCGCGATGCGCTGGATGAAGCATTGAGTAAATGATTTGCTGCAAGGCTGCGAATACAGTTGAAAAGAAGTTTATCAGTAATCTGATTGGAAAGGAAAAGATATTATGTCAGAGAGTTGTTCGGGAAATTGCTCTTCCTGTCAGCAGAATTGCGGCGAAGAGGATCGCAAGCTCAAAAGTACGCTGGGCAAGATCAAAAACAAGATCGTAGTCATGTCGGGTAAAGGCGGCGTGGGCAAAAGCACCGTGGCGGTGAATCTGGCGGCGTCGCTGGCGCTGGCGGGTTACAGAGTAGGTTTGCTGGATGTGGATATCCACGGTCCCAGCGTTCCGCAGATGCTCAATTTGCACAATACAGGTGTGATGATGGATGGCGATTTGATTCTGCCGCAGGAAATCGGTTCGCTGAAGGTGGTGTCGCTGGGCTTTATGATCGACGATCCTGACGGGGCGATCATCTGGCGCGGTCCGATGAAGATCGGAGTCATCAAGCAGTTTTTGAGCGAAGTAGCTTGGGGCGAACTGGATTATCTGGTAATCGATTCTCCGCCGGGAACCGGCGATGAGCCGCTGACGGTCTGCCAGTTGCTGAACGACGCATCGGCGGTGATCGTAACTACGCCGCAGCAGGTGGCAGCCAACGATGTGGCAAAGTCGCTGAATTTCTGCAAACAGATCAATATGAAAGTGTTGGGTCTGGTGGAAAACATGTCTGGTTTTGTCTGTCCGCATTGCGGCGAAGTTACCGAAATTTTTGCCGGAAATGCCGGCGAAACGCTTTCGGAACGCTTTGGGGTCGAACTTCTGGCCAAGATTCCGGTCGATCCCTGCGTAGCGATCGGCGGCGATGCTGGAACACCGTTTATCCAGCGCTTTGCCAAGACGGTACCGGGACGAATTTTCGGCGAAATGGTGGAAAAGTATTTCAATATCGAAGCGTGATTCCCATCGGCAACGGCGCAGTTGCGTAAAATCAGTAAATGCCAATAAGAGTTTGACAATATGAGCGGAAAAATCACAAATTGCAGAATATTGATAACCGGCGGAGCCGGGTTTATCGGCTCAAATCTGGTGGAAAAATTTTTGAAGCAGGGTAATATAGTAACTGTGCTGGATAATTTTTCCACCGGCAAACGCAGCAATATAGCTTTATGGCAGAACGATCCGGCATTTTGCCTGATAGAAGGCGATATTTGTAATATGGATATTTGCCGTCGGGCAGTTGCGGGACAGGATTATGTGCTGCATCAGGCGGCGCTGGGCAGCGTTCCGCGCTCGGTCAAAGACCCCATGACTACGACTGCGGTGAATATTCTGGGTTTTGTCAATATGCTGTACGCTGCGCAGGAAGCTGAAGTCAAACGCTTTGTTTACGCCGCCAGCAGTTCGACCTACGGCGACAATCCGCGTCTGCCCAAAGAGGAAGACTCCATCGGCAAACCCCTGTCGCCTTACGCCATAACCAAGTATGTCAACGAGCTTTATGCCGAAAACTTTCATAAACTTTACAATATAGATACCATCGGACTGCGCTATTTCAACGTATTCGGCCGCCGTCAGGATCCCTCCGGAGCTTATGCGGCGGTGATACCCAAATTTGTTCAAAGCCTGATAGCGCACGAAAGTCCGGTCATCAATGGCGACGGCAGTTACAGCCGCGATTTTACCTATGTGGATAATGTTCTGCAAGCCAACGAACTGGCGCTGGCAACAGAAGATCCGGCGGCATTGAACACAGTTTATAACGTTGCTTGCGGCGAACGGACCGATCTGAACGGACTTTTTGCCATGCTCAGAGAATTTTTGAGCGAATATGATCCTGAAATTGCCAGGGTCGAACCAGTTTACGGTCCCGGCCGCGCCGGAGATATTCCCCACAGTCTTGCCAGCATAGAAAAGGCGCGCAGACTTTTGGGTTACAATCCGGAATTTGACGTAAAAAGCGGTCTGCGCAACGCCGTAAAATGGTATTACGAAAATCTGTTCAAAAAGCTTCAGGCGTAAATACTTGAGCATCCAGCTGCCCGCCGGATGGCGGGAACTGCATTGGCAGGATACTTTTTCAGGCGGCGGCTCAAGGATTTGATTTTATCTTGCTCAATCGCCGAAATGTTTGATTTTGAAATTTTTGCCGCCGAAAGTCGGAAATTCCTGCTTTGCCCACGGCGGCGTATGCCATTTAAGATAGCCGCGCAGACGGTTGTCCGGATCGTATACGCCGTGTTCCATGACATTGACCAAAGGCGAATGTCCGATACCCGGTTCAAAGTTCAAACAGCTTATTTCCACACAGCATACATCTTTATGGTGGCCGAAAAGCCGGTTGCGTGTAGTGGAAAGTATCCGTTTGTTGTGCTGCGCCACCAGCATGGTTATGTGCGAGAGGTGCGATGAGTCGTGGAAAACGATTCCTTCTTCGCAGTTATGCACATAAAGGTAATCGGCAACTACATGTTCGCCGAAAACAAAACCGTATTTAAAGCCCTGCACAGCCACACAGCGCAGTGTATTGTGGTCGTTTTGGTCGCCGGAAGTCATCAAGCCGACCGTATGGCACGGATTTTCCTGTAATTCTTTATCAAGCAAGCCGTCGCCGATATTTTCATTCAGACAGAATTGCGAATGTTCCACCGTAACTCTGCCAACGTTCTGCAGATTGGCTCCGCTCTGGGTGGGGTACATTTTATCTTTATTCAAATGCACGCGGAATTCCAGATTTTTTATTGAAAAATGCGAAACCGAAAATTTTCCATTGAGCTTGGAAGCGCTCTTTTGCGGAGCAGCAATGATTGCCCACGGGCGGGCGGTTGCGTCATGTTCTTCCGGGGCTTCCCAGGTTGAAAACAGAAAAGTATTGTCGTTGCGTATGGTTCCAAAGCGCGTAACATTATGAGTTTGAGTAGGAGTCTTGGGTTTGATCACAATGTAGCTGTTGAGCAAACGGCAGGGCATTTCCCCCTCCAACTCAATATTGCTGGTTCCCGGTGGAATCACCAGCTGGGCGCGCAACGGTTCGCCATTGTAAGTTTCGCGTCCCGGCGAAGCCAGCCGGTAACCTTTGGGCCGGTAAGGAAAGAAAACTTTGCCGCCGCCTTTTTTATGAACATAGTCGATCGCTTTCTGAATGGCGGCCGTATCGTCGGTAACGCCATCGCCTTTGGCACCGAAATGGATCACGTTTACTCCAAACTCAGCCGTCGAACCGTTGAAACCGCCCGCACAGCCGGAAAACATCAGCATTATGGCAGTAAAAGCGAGAGCAGCAATAAGATTTTTCGGGAAAAGATAACGGAAAACGCCAGTTGATATTTTTCGATACATGACAAACCCCTTTCTTGATAATGTATCAGTAAAGATAACACTTTTTCATAAAAATTCAATACTGCCGTCAATACTTTTTTGTAAAATTGGTTTGCTATTTTTCATAGAAAAAGCTGTAAATCAGCAAAATAAAGGGTAAATTTTGCAAAAAAACTTGACTATTTTGAATTTTGTGGCATATTATTTATTCCGCATGGAGTAATTTCTGCTGAAATGCGCAGTCGGATTCTGTCCCCCATCCTGGCGGTATCCTCGTGAAGGCGGTGCATTTTCAGGGAGTTTCGATATAAGAAGTGTTTTTTAAGTTATAGAAAAATGTCTTTCTGCGGCCCGAACACCCGCAGGATCGACGCAAAAGAAAAGGCAAGACAAAAAGATGGCACATCTCAAGTCCGCGATCAAACGGATGCGCACCAGCCGCGAGGCCAATGCCCGCAACCGCGCCCGTAAGAGTTCTCTTAAAACTGCTGAAAAGAAGTTCCGCGCTGCAGTAGCAGCCGGTGATGCCGCCGCCGCCGCAACTCTGTTGCGCGAATGCGCCAGCGCGTTCGACAAGGCTGCCAAAAAGGGCGTGATCCACGCCAACAAGGCATCGAATAAAAAGTCTCAGCTCGACAAGCTGATGAACAGCATTGCCAAGTAATCAACAATTTTTCCGTTTAATTTACAAAAAAAGAGAGTTCACAATGGGCAATTTGAAGAAAAAGCGCCGTAAGAAGATCGCCAAGCATAAGCGCAAGAAGCAGCTTAAGGCTATGCGTCATAAGAACAAGTAAGTTTCTGGCATTAAACGCTCCTGAGTTTTTCAGGAGCGTTTTTTTTTATGTGGCGCAATACCGCTTGACAGATAAGCGCCGGGGGATGTTGAGCGCGGGCAACCAGCTATTATGGCAAGACAACCGTTGTTCAGGCTGACTTGTCGGACAAAGATCCCGCACCAGCCGCCCCGGATGGCAATTTACATGATTTGAGCGCCGGCGCCCGGGTGACAGATGATACATTCGGGGGTGACGCGGGCAAATTCCTGATAAGATTGCGCAATGGCTTGCTGATAATCGTCGAGCTTATCGTTTTCGACCAGATGGATGCTTATGCCGCCGAATCCGCCTCCTGAGAGTCTGGCGCCGAGCGCACCGGGCAATTGGTGCGACAGTTCGATAAGTTTATCCAGCGCGGGGGTGGAATTTTCAAAATTCACTCTGGAGCTTTCGTGAGAATCCCACCAGAGTTGACCGAAGGCGCGCAGATCGTTATTTTTCAGCAACGCGACCGCTTGCATAACGCGTTCGCACTCGCCGGTAACGTGCAATGCGCGGCGGAATTCTTCGTCGGAGAGAATATTTTTTTCGGACTTGAGCAGTTCGGTGGATACATCCCGCAAGGTTCTGACTTCCTTATGGCGGGCGGCGAGTTTGGCGGCAGCGCTTTCGCAAGCGGCGCGGCGGGAGTTGTATTCGGAATCCACCAGATTGTGTTTTTCCATGGAATTGACCACCAGAATTGATGCAGTTGATTGCATGGAAACGGTTTCCAGCACTTCCACGGTGCGGAAGTCGGAGAGGATGAAGGAGTCCTTAACGCCGAAAATACTGCTGAACTGATCCAACAGACCGGTTTTCAAGCCCAGAAAGTTGTTTTCCACCCCCTGCCCGATGCGGGCGGACTCCGCCGGCGGGATCTCCAGCGAATAGAGTTTCTGCAAGCCGAAAAGCACCGCCGTTTCAAAGGCTGCCGAGCTGGACATACCTGCCGAAAGGGGCACGTTGCTGTCGATAACAGCTTCAAATCCGCCGACTTTTATATTGCGCTTGCGCAGCTCGGAAACAACTCCTGCGGGGTAAGATGCCCACTTGGGGCGGATTCTGCATGAGAGATCGCTCAAATCGACCACGGCTTGGCTCTGCGCCCGCAAGTCGTAGATAACGGCTTGCTCATTACCGGTTTTCCGCATGGCAACTGAAGTGCGCTGATCCACGGCACAGCTTAATACCACGCCTTCGTTGTAGTCGGTGTGATTACCCAGAATTTCCAGTCTGCCCGGGGCGCTTGCCACGGCTTCGGGCCGGCTGCCGAAAATTTCGGCAAATGCCGAAAGAAGTTTGCTGTACATAATTTACTATCCTTTATAAATATCGCAATGGTGATTTTTTTCCAATATCGTTAAAGATCGTTCGATCAATATTTCAGGTGCGGAGGCTCCCGCCGTCAACCCGATCCGGTTGAAAGCGCTCAGATCCAACGTCAGCAGCTCGGCAGGATCGTCGATCAGGCGGGCGGGGATTTGCGCCTGCGCCGCCACTTCGCACAAACGGTTGGAGTTGGAGCTGCGGGGCGAGCCGATCACCAGCAGCAATTCGATTTGATTTCGGCTGATAAGCTCCCGCACCGCCTGCTGGCGCTCGCTGGTGGCATAGCAGATACCCGAAGCAAATTCCAATTCAGGATAACGTTGGCGCAAGGCGGCAATAACCCCGGCAACATCCTCCGTACACCAGGTGGTTTGAGTCAGCACCACCACTTTACGATCCGGCTCAAATTCGGGCAGCGCGGCACAATCTTCCGCATTGCTGACGCAGTAAATATTGCCGCAGCCCAGAACGCCGACCGTTTCGGGGTGCTGCTTATGCCCGATGAATATGACTGCGCTGCCTGCTTGCGAGTGTCGGGAAGCCAGTTCGTGCAGATGTTTGACCAGCGGGCAGGTGGCATCGACCACCTTGAGTTTGCGGAGCTGTGCCTCGGCTTCCAGCTGGGGCGGCACCCCGTGAGCGCTCCAGATCACCACCGAATTTTCCGGCACTCCGTCCAGGGAATGAACAAAAACTACGCCGTTTTGCTTTAATTCGTTTACAATAAAGTTGTTATGCACGATTTCGTTGTAGATGTATATCCTTTGTCCGCCGGGATTATCTTCCTGCAGTCGGCGGACAAAATCCAATGCGCGGCGCACTCCGTTGCAAAAGCCCATGCTTTTGGCAGTAAAAACGCTGCGGCGCGGTGGAGTTTTTTCAGGCATAGATCAACCTTATAGCTTGATTAAATGAATTTGCTGTTTTATTGACGGATTAAAATATTGCTCCAAAACGATCATTTTGCAACTCGCTGAAATCCTTTTCTGTAAAAAAAGTCGAATATTAATGGTAAAAACATTGCTTAGAATGTGAAACTGTGCTATAATACAAACATGACAATTTAAAAAGGATTGATAATGGGCTCTAAAAAATGGAAATTGACTCGGGCAAATATATCAAGCGAAGTTGAAGAATTAATGCGGCAGCACAATCTGCCGCGTCCGATCGCGCTTTATTTTGCCGCTCGTGAAATCACTGCCAAACAAGTTGCGGGTTTTTTGAATCCGCAGTTGCGTAATCTGAGCGATCCGTACCGTTTTCCCGGTATCGAGAAAGCTGCCGAACGCATTTGGCAGGCGATAGCCAACAACGAACATATCCTCATCCACGGGGACTACGATACTGACGGTATCACCGGCAGCGCGCTGCTGTCGCTGGTGCTGCGCCGCAACGGTGCCAAAGTCAGCAGCTTTATTCCCCACCGGTTCGATGACGGATACGGCTTCACCCCCGAAAGTCTGCACAAAGCGCTGGCGATCTTCGGACCCTGCCAGCTGCTGATTACGGTCGATTGCGGTATTACCAGCGTTGATGCGGTTGCCGAAGCGGTGAATATGAACATTGATACGATCATTACCGACCACCACGAAGCGGGCAACGAATTGCCGCAGGCGCTGGCGGTGATCAATCCCAAGATCTACCCCGAACTGGAAGATATGCACATTCTTTCGGGGGCGGGTACGGCGTTCAAACTCTCCCACGCGTTCATCAAATACGGCCGCGAACACAATCTCGGCGGGTTCACCACCCATCTGGAAGATGTTCTGGACTATGTGGCGCTGGGTACGGTGGCAGATATTGTGCCGCTGCTGGGCGAAAACCGCATTATGGTCAAATACGGTATAGATATACTCAAAAAACAGTTCCGCCCCGGGATCCGGGCGCTGATCGAATCGAGTAAACTCAAGAGCGATCTTTCGCCGTCGGATATAACTTTCAAGCTGGCGCCGCGCATCAATGCCGCAGGGCGGGTGGGCGATGCCAATATAGCGCTTTCGCTGCTGGAATCGGATAATATTGTCGAAGCCTACCGCTTTGCTTCGGAGCTGGAAAATTACAACCGCAACCGGCAGGATAAAGAGCAGGAGATCTATCAGGAAGCCCGCGCCCAGCTGGAAAGCAACGGGCAGCTGCAGGAAAATTACGCGCTGCTGGTGGCGGGCAACAACTGGCACCAGGGCGTGATCGGGATCGTGGCTTCGCGCCTCGCCCGCGATTTCAACCGCCCGACGATCGTGCTGAGTATTCAGGATGACGGCGTGGCATACGGTTCGGGCCGCAGTATCGGGTCGCTCAATTTGGTGGCGGCACTCAGCAAGACTGCGCCGCTGCTGGAGCGCTACGGCGGTCACCCCATGGCGGTCGGGATCGGAGTAAGGGCGGAACTTATCAACGATTTTTATCAGGAGTTTGAACAGCACGTCCGCGCTCAGATGTCGGAAGCGGATCTGGAAGAATTCAACGCTTACGATGGCGAATGCAATATTCAGGAACTCAACAGCGAATTTTTTGAATACCTCAACGAGCTGGCGCCCTTCGGTCACGGCAATCCCAAACCGATCTACCGCTTCAACGAGCTGGAAGTGGTGCGGGTTTTCCCCGTGGGGCAGCGCCATACCCGCGGTATATTGCAGGATCGCTTCCGCAATCAGATCGAGTTTATCGCGTTCAAATTCCAGCCCGAAGAGTTTATGCACGGAACGGTTGATGTGCTGGCAACGCCGCAGATCAACAATTACATGAACACCGATCGGGTGCAGCTGAATATTTGCGATGTAAGGCTCTCTTATTAAAGAAAGTTGTAATTGCATAAGCGACAACTATTTTTATTGCAGCTGCAAGTTGGGGTCCTTGCAGCGCAGATGCTGTTTGGGGGAGAAAAGGGGATTATTATGCAGTCAAAATACACTTGCAACAGCAGGAAAACAGTTTCTTACACCACGCGCAGTTCGTTTTTGCGCGATGTCCAATCGGGCAGCGAATCGGCGTGGTTCGAGTTTCACCGCAAGTATGCGGGTATGATCCGCCATATCGGGATGAAGCGGCAGCTTACGCCCGAGGAGTGCGACGATCTTCTGGTGGATGTGCTGGTGATTTTCTGGAAGAAACTGGATAATTTTATCTACGAACCCGATCGCGGGAAGTTCCGCACTTATCTGGGCAGAATCACCAACTACGCAGCGTATAAGATCTTCCGCAAGTCGCATCGGCAGGCTTTGCCGCTGGAAGAGGAGATAGATTTGAACTATCCTGAGGATGTTGACGGCGATTATATGGACGAATGGCGGGATTTCATCCTCGAAAAAGCGCTGGACGAACTTAAACAGAACGTTGGCACGGATAATTATCAGATCTTTTATATGTCGGTTTTCCAGAAGCGTTCTGCCGATGAAATTGCTGTTGTCACCCGCAAGTCGAAGAATAATATTTATGTGATCCGTTCCCGCTGTCTGAAAAAACTCAAGCAGCTGATTGCCGCTTACCGTCAGCGGGAAGAGGTGCTGCTGAGGGACCATTCGCACAAAATCGCGTCGGAAAACATTGAGTTATAAAGAGTTTCTTTTTTAAGTGTCAGATAGTTGCGGTTGCGCGAAGGAATCTGAAAGTCGATTTCCTGCTTCGGAGTTATATTCAGCTGCTTGCCGGAAAGCCAAAACCATTTATCCCGCTTGGCATAAGCTCCCAGTAAAATAGCGCGGTTGCTGAAAGGCTCAACTCTTTTGATGATTTCCTGAAGCGAATCTGCTTCGTCCGGGCAGGCGAGTCTGCCGCCCAGCAGTTCGCAAAGCCGCTGTGCCGCGTAGCAGGAGAGGCTGGTATTGAACAATACATAACGCTTGTTCTGATAATCAAAACGGGTCAATTCAAACGGCAGCGGATCGCATTGTAAGAGATTCTGATTGCAATTTTTGTAATTGCAATCATCCCATTCGCACAAAAGCAGCGGACCATTGTGGTTGGCAACGGCAACAAATTTATTGTCATAAAACGCCATATATTTGCTGGCTTCAAAATTTTTCAACGGCTTCATATTCCATTCTGCAAAATTTATCGGCTGCGTGCTGTTCAGCCATACCCAATCATTGTTGCCGTTGCGTATTCCGCCGATAAAGGTCAGCCATTGCCCGAGCAGCGGCATTTGCTCTTTGATCTCCTTAATATGCTCCTGATCTTGAAAGACTGCAAGCCTGCCGCCCAGCAGTTCGCAAAACTGATAGGCCTTCAGCCAGGTGAATGCGCCGTGATTGATACCGATAAGTTCGTAAACTTTGTTGCGGGCGCGGGCCTGCGTGGCGCCGCCTGAAAAGAACTCGCGGTCAAAATAAGTCATATCACCCGGCGCAATGACGATGCGGAATCCGATATTATCGGGTATATTCTGGTATTTAAGATACTCAAATCTATGATTCCTGCCGGCGCTGTGGCGGAATGAGCCGCCTTTGGCAATCGCACTGTGCTGCTGTTTGACCGGTATGTTCGAGGGGTGGACGAGTTCTGCAACATTGCCGTACATATCGTACAAGCCCAGCAAATTGGCTTTTTTGTGACCGGGCGCCCAGGTGCGTTCAGAGGAATTTTCGCGGAAGTTGCCAATAGACGTTATTGTTTGCTGGGCAGTACCCTTCCAGGCGTTATTGGCGGCAAATTCCCACTCGGCTTCGGTCGGCAGCCGCACGATGTATCCGGGGGGCAGTATTTCATTCTGCTGCATAAAAACAGTCAGCTTATAGCAGAAAAAAATCATATCGTTCCAAACCACCCGTTCTACGGGTGTGTTGGGGTTGGGACTGCGTTGCGGAGCAATGTCGAGCAGACTGGTAAAGTGTTCATGCAAAACCTCATTGCGGCAAATCCAGTAGTGATACGGTATCTTGACGATTTCTTTATTGGGCATTATTACCCGCCCGGACGGGACAAAGATCATCGGGAAACTGTAATTCTGCATCCCGACAAAGTCTTTTCCGCAGCGCATACCTTGCCAGTCGGCGTAAAGTTTGTTGTCAAAAGCGTCGAGTTTTTCCTTATATACGCGCAGTTTTTCTTCATCCAGATAAGCTGCCAGCGGAGTACTGAGGAAACTGTGCGCTTGGCCGGAAAAAGTTTCGCCCTGCTGTTTGGATGTGTATGTGTCGGGAAGTTCAGGCAGCAGTTTTTCGGCGGCAGTCTGCAACTTTGACACAACCTGTTCCGCCAGCTGCGCCGAGCGCTCATACTCTTTTTTATTCCATAAATGGGAGGATTCGGTATTATTTTTCCGGAAAAAGTTCAGCAGTTCAGTATCCAGATCATGCAGCTGAAATTCCAACTGCCGCAAACGGTTAAATCCGCATTTATAGATTGTAAGGCGCCGATTCTGCTGCTCATTAATAATCATCCGCTCCTCGCGGGCAGCTTTTATTTCTTCGGCTATATCGGCGCGCGACAGATATTCTCTTATATATACTACGCTTTCCCACGTTACCGAAAAAAACGGTATCAGCAGCAGCAGTATGCCGCCGTAAATGCAGATTTTTTTGCAGCGCGGTCCATCCATCACCCGCCAGATACGGAAGTAGTCGCGGAATGAATCCAACCACGACGCCTTTTCCAGCACCACCGGCAGCGCCGAAACAAATTCTTCAGCCGATTTGAAACGGCGTTCAGGCGCTTGTGAGCACGCCCGGCTCAAAACCGGGTAGAGCTGGCGGCAGACTTCGATCGGCAGCCCCAGCGGCAGTTCCGGGTATTGCCGCGGCAGCAGCCCGGTCAGCAGGCAGTATAAGACTTTACCCATGGCGTAAAGATCAAATTTCTGATCCGCAGGAGCTTCCTGTTCCAGCGCTTCCGGCGGAATGAAGCCGACCGTTCCGCAGAACGATGCACTCTGCCCCACTTGCACCATCAGTCCGGGATCGCTGAGTTTGGGTCTGTTGTTAACAAAAATAATATTGTCAGGTTTGATATCCCGATGGATCAAGCCTGCCTGATGGATCACTTGGACTGCCGCCAGCAGTTCGCGGGTAATATCTATCGCTTCCTGCGGCGAAAAGATTCTGCCGTTGCGGAAATAATTGCCCAGCGTGGCAGGGAGGTATTCATCGTTTTCAGCAATGTTGTCGGCGGCTTCCATAGTATAGTAAAAACCGTCTTCAAATTCGCCGATATGGTGTACTTTCAGCAGATTCGGATGCGTTCCCGACACCTGCATATAGTTGCGCAGCCCCGTCATCTCCCGCTGGGTATTATGCACCGACGATACGATTTTGATAATAATTTTTTTGCCCAGCGGATTACGGGCAAGATAGGTTATGCCAAATGATCCCTTGCCGCAGCGCGACAGGATCTGACATCCCGAAAAAATATCTCCTGCTTGCGGCAGCAGCGACATAACGATCCCCTGATAACAAATCCCGGGCGGCTTATAATCAATCTTCCACCCGCATTTCAAGCTCAAAATCAACAGTATAAAGTACCATATTTTAACAGAATGTCAAACATTGTTAAGGATAAATAGTGTATAAAAAAATTTTTTCGGAAAAATATCAGTTTTTTTGATTTTTTTAAGAAAAACTTGTAAGATTTGCATTTGGGGTGGGAATATATATAGTGCAGAAGTTTTTTTCGGCAAAATTTATATGTATTTTTACGTTCCAGTTCAATTTCCGGGGGGAAGGGAGGCTGGAACCGGGACCTTGATCCGATTCAAGGTCTTTTTTTATGCTCTGAGAGTATGATTCGGAAGGTGTGCCGATGCTGCTGCTGACTTTTCCGATAAAGCAGAAGGGGCTGTTGCAAAACAGTTTTGCAGCAGCCCCGATACCGTTAGCAGTATTGATTAAAAAAACTTATTCGTCGCCCAGATATTTACCCGGCAGGCAGTAGTTCACCAGATAATCTCTTACCGAATCTGCCAGCGATCCGGCTTCGGCGGTGTAGCCTGCAGCGTGAAGTTTATCCATTTCCGCACAGGTGTAGTATTGATAGCGGTCGCGCAAATGTTCCGGCATATCGATATATTCCACATTCAGCGGCTTGTTCAGCGCCGCAAATGCCGCCTCCACCAGCGAGTTCCACGTTTCGGCACGGCCGCTGCCGATATTGTACAACCCGCAGGCTGACCGGTTGACGCAAGCCAGATGCCAAAGCATTTTAACTGCATCTTTCACATAAAGGAAATCCCGCTTCTGTTCGCCATCGGCATATTCGGGTTTATAGCTGCGGAAAAGTTCCATCTTGCCGTTGGCGGTGATCTGTTCGTAAGCCCGCAGCACTACGCTGCGCATCTTTGCTTTGTGAAATTCGTTCGGACCGTAGACGTTGGAAAATTTGCACCCCACCAGCTGATTCAGCCAGCCGCGGCGCTTGGCGTAAAGGTCGAACATCTGCTTGCTGTAGCCGTACATATTCAGCGGCCGCAGCGATTCGATCATGCTTTCGTCATCTTTGTACCCCAGTTCGCCGTCGCCGTAGGTTGCGCAGCTGGAAGCATAGACCATACGGATATTGCGCTTGATGGCAAATTCCGCCAGCATAACAGTATACTCAAAGTTGTTGTTGACCAGATAGGTCGCATCCCGCTCGGTAGTCGATGAACACGCCCCCAGATGCATGATCCCTTCGATCGGTTCGTGGTCAAACGCCCCTGCCTGCAGCTTGGCGCGGAACTCATCTTTTTCCATATAATTGCTGTAGCGCAGCGCCCGCAGATTCTTCCATTTATCCGATTCGCCCAGATGGTCAACGATCAGGATATCATCAATATTGTTCTTATTCCAATACCAGACTACTGCACTGCCGATCAAACCGGCACCGCCCGTAACGATCCACATAATTGTTCTCCTGCAAGATTATTGACCGGTAAATTTGGATACCGCGCTGCGGCGCACCGAATCCACCGGCTGTTCCAGCCCCACCAGCGTGGCGGTGACGGAAAATGATGATTCGTATTCGATTTCGCCTTCGTCACGTTCGCGCTCAAACTCGAACATGGCGCTGACCAGCACGCAGTGGAAAAGCCGCGATACCGTAAAGGTCTGATTGGTGAAACCGCCGTCTTCTATATCGTAAGATATGCTGTAAGTACCGAAAGTGCGGCGGTCGGGCGTCAGCGGCGCCGATACGCCGAATGTGACGGTCTGTTCGCGGCCGTCCAGATAATACTGATCGAAAACGCTCCCCGAATCAATTTCAGTAAGAGTGCTGCCCATGCTGTAAGCCGCGCGGCCGATGTAGCCGTCTTTGTAATTGTACGAAAGCGTAAAGTTGATATCCTCGATGGGGCTGTAATTCATGCTCAGATAAAGCCGGTTGAAGAATGTTCCGCTGATTCCCGGACGGCCCGCCTTGCGGTTGCCGCGGACCGCTTCGGCTTCATGTTCCTGATTGTTGCCCGCGTCGATGGACATAAAGCCGTTGAACGAGAGTTCCTTCATCGGGCGGAAGCTGAATTTGGTGCAGAAATCCCCGATGTGATTGTAGTTGTCATTTTCGTTGAAATGTACATCCCAGTAATTTTCCATGCTGAACCATTCGCGGATCGAAGGATTCCTGAAGCCGCCGCTGCGGGTTTGCAGCCGGTTGCGGATACCGAAGCGGATAAAGTTCATCTCTTTGATCCGGTCGATATCGTCAAAGCACAATATGTAATCACGGTCAAGGGTCGGATCGGTTACATAAGTGTAGTTGATGTACGGTTCAAAAATATGCCGCAGACCGTCCAGCCCCAGCGTATGATTGCGGATGTTCTGCCACGATTGATAGATCTTGGTGTTGGCTTCCACGCCGAACTCTGCCACCAGACGGAAATCCGCGCCGCCGTCTTCATCATAATTTTTCACCGCCACCGCGTAATCATCTTCGATATCCGACGCCACTTCCATAGCGTAAATATCCTTTTCTGTGATTCTGGTCTTGGATGTATGAGTGTAACCCGTCATCCGCAGCCCTGCGCGGGGTACGATATTGATGTAATCGTTGCGCAGCGGATAGTACAAAAAGTTTACCGAGTCGAACCGCCCCGTACCGTAATTTTTCAGCTTGCTGTCAGGGTTGCGCAACTTACGGTCAAAACTTGCCCAGTTCATATGCAGATAATCCGCCGTATGCGAGCCCTGATAGTAGAGTCCGCTGCCCGGAATCACTTCCTGACGCGGCAAATCCAAACGTAATTCAGGCAGTTTCTGCACTGTATTGTAGAAATCATTGATCCTTACGCGGGTGTAGACCGATGCCGAGAAGCGGTCACCCTGATACTCCAACGCTGCATAACTGGCAGGTTCGCTGAGCGTATCTGCCCGGGAGGGGAAGTAATCATCCAGCATATAAGCATCGCTGAGCCACTCGATCTGACCGCGGAAATCCAGCCGCGGCGTCAGATGAGTCATGTGGGTCATACGCAAATCAAATCGCCAGTTGGGTATATCCAGCCGCGCATTACCGGCGTGGTCAGGCTTCTGCCCGCTGCTTTCGTAGGGGCGGATATCGTAAATACCGTAAGCCACCAGTTCGGTGCGGGAGTTTTCGGTGTTGATCGAAGAGTGCTGACCGTAACCCAGACCGCGCAGCGTGTACCAGTCCAGATCCAGCACCATCGTAACATAGGGATACTCAAAAAGCTGATATTTCTTGGAAAATAATCCGTAGTAGCCCCAGTCGCCGCTCTTGCCGAACTGCATCTGGAACAACCCGGGGCTTTCATCTTTGGGCGTATAGATCATCGGCAGCCACAGCAGCGGGATCCCGTAAAGCCGCAGCGCACCGTTGTAGCCCCACATACTGTATTCTGTATAATCGCTTTCCATGCCTTCAAAGCCGAATGTACCCCCTTCGTGGGGATAAATATTGGCGCTGCTCATGGTAAAACTTATATGGCTCTGATCTTCGCGCAAATATTCGCAGCTGGAAATTTCCGCCGATTCCAGCTTGATTTCACCCCCCGGCTGACGGATCCCCCGTTTTGCCTTGCAGGTAAAATGTTTGACTTGCAGCTGAATATCGGTAAAAGTCATATTGCCGGTCAGCAGATTGCCTGACATACGGCTGGCGGTAACGCCGCTGCTCTGCTGGCTTACGATCACTTCCAGTTTGCGGTCGCCCAGCGGAGTAAGGGTGCTGCCGACGATCTCCGTCACCACTCCCGGTTTCTGGATCAAACGTTCCAGCTCCTCCACCGTAAAGGTCTGTTTGACCTTTTTCACCGCCACAAAAGTAATGTTGCCTTTGGCTTCGATATCGCGGCTTTCCAGATCGATCATTGCCGAATCGGCGCGCACGATCACATTGCCGTAGGGTATGTAAACGTTGCCGTCCACAAAGAGCGTTCTGCCCGAAATGCGCCATTTATCGGCGCGGGCGTGCTGCAGCTGCCGGCTGCTTTTGTTCGGCAGCTCCAACCCCGGATCGAAGACGTTGGAAAAGTGCGACATCTCCATTGCCTGAACCCGGGCAGCACACAACAAGCCCAATGCCGTTGCCAGCATCAGAACTTTTTTCTGTATTTTCCCGAGTTCAAGCATCGTTTCAGAGATCCCCGATATTGATTACTTTTCAAATTTCGCCAGCAGCGCCTTTTCGGTTTCGCTGGTGTAGAAGCCCTGTTCGTCGTAAGTGCTTTCTGCTTCGGGCAGAATATCCTTCAGCGCCGAGATCTGAACCAGCGGCATATCTTCGCAGTTGGGGAAGATCACCGTCTTGCCGGGGAACTTGGCGTTGGCAACTGCATCCAGACCCTTCTTGAGATCCTGCATACCGCCGATCGCCGCCAGCGCCGTAACCGGCTTCAACTTACCTGTAGTGGCAAGTTCCAGCGTATGACGCAAGTGGGCAGTCTTGCTGCCCGACGAACCGATGTAACGGCCGCCTTCCAGGGCGATCTTCGCCAGATCCAGCTCGCCTTCCTTACCCGCAGGGATACCGGCAAAAATGTTCATCAAACCGTCTTTGCCCAGATGAGCCGCCGACTGCATAAGCACCGGCACCACCGGCACCAGCATTACGATATCGTCGAAGCCTTCGGGGGCAAAATCCCACAGCACTTTTTCAAATTCTTCCGGCGTCATGGTCGTGGGGTTGACCGCCACAAATTCGATGCCGCGTTCTGCGATCTTATCTGCCAGCAGGCGCTTGACATTGTCGATACGGGTCTGATCCATATCGCTGATGATGATGCGCTGAGGTCCGTTGGGATTTTCCACCGCCATCTGAGTATGCATCTGCCCCATGGCACCGGCGCCGCCGGGCAGCCAGCAGGTTCCGCCCTTCTTCATGGTGCTGCGCACGTTGCGGCCGTAGGCGCTGGAGATATCCCGCGAAGCGGTACCCTGATAGAACCAGCCCTGATAGTGGATGCTGCCGACGTCGAAGGAGAGCTTTTCCGCAGGCAGTTCGCCGCCGAAACTTACACAGGCGCCGAAAGCACCGAGTTTGGCAGCCTTGGCGGTGGTATCCGCACAGCGGTCGGCAATAAAGATATCGTCAAACTTTTCATCTTCGGGCAGCGCATCCAGCGCCACCGCCTTGATATTGAGTTCCTTTTCCAGCGCGGCAACCGCTGCTGCGTCCAGCCCGACCGTGGTCAGACTGGCAGGTTTGTTATCGGCAAAGAGTGCGCCTGCGGTGTAAACATTGCCCGCTTTACCCACCACCAGCAATTTGCCGTTGGCTTTGGGGGCGGTGCGGTTTTCGATCATATAAGCTGCCTGCACGCAAGTCCAGGGTTCCAGCAGAGCTGCCACCGCGCTGGGCATATGTTCGGCAACGGGCAGCAGATAGCAGCCTTCATCGCCGTTAAGCACCCGCTGATCCAGCACGCTGTACTGCGCCATACCGCCGTCGATAGCGTAACCGTAGGCAAAACCCTTGCCGTTGACGTAGATATCGGCCTGAATGATAAAGCGCTGACCGACTTCGTACTGCTTGGCAAGTTTGCTGCCCACTTTGACCACGCTCATCACCGCTTCGTGACCGGGAATGACGGGATCTTTGGAGAGGTCTTCAGAGATGACCCGCGGATGGCTTTCGCCCGCACGGATCAGTTTCACGTCCGAAAAACACAGCCCGATGGCGTCGATACGCACCAGCAATTCGTCGTCTTTGATCTCAGGAACCGGCACCACACAGGGCTTGTCATCTTTACCAAACGCTTCAAAACCGGTACCGAACAGCGGCCACGCCAACATCTTTTCGGGAATATTGCTCATAAAATACCTCGCTTACAATTCAAATTTTGTTTCTCTAAAGCTATATAATAACTGCTTTTACGCAAAAAGTCAAACCGGAAAAGCGCTTATTTGGCAATATTCCGGAAGATCATACTCAAAACAGCCTTCTGGACGTGCAGACGGTTTTCCGCTTCGTCAAAGACTATGGACATATCTGAATCCATTACATCGGCTGCCACTTCTTCGCCGCGGTGAGCAGGCAGGCAATGGAGGAACTTGACATCTTTTGCCGCGTGGCTCATCAACGCTGCATTCACCTGATAGGGTGCCAGCGTACTCAGGCGCTTGGCGCGTTCTTCTTCAAAGCCCATGCTCACCCATACATCGGTGTAGACATAATCGGCGTTTTTGACCGCTTCCACGGGGTCTTCGCACCACTGTACATAAGGCGCGCACTCTTCCAGTATCGCCTGACAGGGGGCGTATTCTCTGGGGCTTGCCACCACCAGCTGCATTCCCGTAAGTTTGGCTGCCAGCATCAGACTGTTGGCAATATTGCTGGCTCCGTCCCCCACAAAGACGGTTTTGACGTTCAGCGTGCCGCTCTTTTCCAGAATCGTGTACAAGTCGGCGAGGATCTGGCAGGGGTGATATTCGTCGGTCAGGGCGTTGATAACGGGAATCGTTGCCACGCGCGCCAGTTCTTCAATATCCTGCTGCGAGAAAGTTCTGATCACGATCCCGTGCAGATAGCGGCTCAGCACGTTGGCAGTATCCGCCACCGTTTCGCCGCGACCGATCTGCATACGGCTCTGATCCAGATAAAGCGGATTGCCGCCCAGTTCATGCACACCGACTTCAAAAGATACACGGGTACGGGTGGAACTCTTGGCGAAGATCAAACCGATACTTTTGCCTTTGAGTACATTACCTTCAAACGTGCCCCGTTCGCGCTTGAGCTTGCCGGTCAATTCAAAAAGCTCATCCAGTTCGCTGCGGTTGATATCGCGCAGCGTCAAAAGATCTTTATACATATTTCAACCTCTTTCTGAGAAATTTTTTCAGTCAAGCGTTACCGCGTAATCTGCCAGTCCCGAAGCGATGCGTTCCAGCGCCATATTGGCTTCGTCGCGGGTAATGTTCAGCGGCGGCAGCAGCCGCAGCACCGTTTCGCCTGCCGTCAGCGTGATGAGTCTATGCTTGAGGATCGCTGTGGAGAGTGCCCCGGCGGGACGATCCAGCACGATGCCGATCATCAGACCGCGGCCGCGAACCGCTTTGACAAACTTATATTCGCGGGTCATTTTGCCCAGCTCGCGCATCAGGTATTCGCCCTGCACGCGGCAGTTTTCCAACACATTTTCTTTTTCAAAGACTTCCTGCACCGCCAACGCTGCGGCGCTGACCAGCGGAGTCCCGCCGAAGGTGCTGGCGTGTTCACCGGGTTTGAGGATATCGGCATACTTTCTGCTGACCACAAACGCACCCATGGGCAGCCCGTTGGCGAGGGCTTTGGCCATGGAGAAGGCATCGGGCTGGATGCCGAAGCTCTGCCAGGCAAAAAGCGTACCGATACGGCCCATGCCGCATTGGACCTCGTCAAACAGCAGCATCAGATTTTTTTCGTCGCAAAGTTCGCGGACTTCCCGCAGATAGCGCGGATCGGCGGGCAGGATCCCGCCTTCGCCCTGCACAGGTTCCAGCAAAATGGCGCAGGTTTTGTCGGTAATTGCGCCGCGGAGCGCTTCGATATCGTTGAATGGAACCTGACGGAATCCGGGCATATCGGGTTCAAAACCCTTGCGGTACTTGGCGCGGCCGGTGGCGGCAAGGGTGGAAAGGGTGCGGCCGTGGAAGCTGTCTTCCATGGAAATAATTTCGTTTCTGCCGGTGGCATTGCCGAATTTACGCGCCAGTTTGATCAATCCTTCGTTGGCTTCGGCGCCCGAGTTGGCAAAGAATACTGCGCCGTCAAAGCCTTTGGAGATAAGTTTTTCCGCCAGTCGGGGCGTTACATCGTTAAGATACAAGTTGGATATATGCACCAGCTTGCCCGCCTGCTCGGCGATCGCCTGAGTAATTACGGGGTGGGCGTGACCCAGATTGCAGACGCTGATGCCCGAAGCAAAGTCAAGAAACTCCCGGCCTCTTTCGTCATAAAGCCACGCGCCTTTGCCGTGAGTGAAATACTGTGCGGGGGCATAGGTCTGCAAAACATAATCGTGAAAAAGCTGAAAAGATTTTTCGCTGCCGTTGTATTCCATAAAATGAAACTCCTTAGTATGTATTAAAAATAACGCCAATTCCTGAAAATAATTAATTTATCACATATTTGGTAATTTTACAAGTAAAAAAGCAAAAAGAGCCGTTAAAGGGCGGTATTTTGGGCGGCAAAGCGCATTTTAAGGGCGTAAACGCTGTGCCGCAGCGGGATTTTTTGGGAGATATTCTTGCAAGCATGGAAAAAGATGTTAAATTAAGAGCAAAGCTATTTCAAAATCATAGAACAGGAGGTTGAGTTTTTATGAATCCATCGGTTGCATCGCTGTTGAAACGTTATCCTGTGTTGGAAGATATCGCTCCTGCTTTGGAGCAGGCGGTTGAGTTGTTGATCGGATGCGCTGCCCACGGCGGCAAGATCCTGACCGCAGGTAACGGCGGCAGCGCGGCGGATGCCGACCATATTACCGGGGAGCTGCTGAAGGGGTTTATGAAAAAGCGTCCGCTGCCGCCGGAGCTTAAACAGGCTTTTGCCGATACTGCCATGGCAGGCGCTGAAGAGCTGGCCCATTCGCTGCAAATGGGTATTCCGGCAGTAAATCTGGGCAATGCTCAGGCGCTGGTCAGCGCTTTCGGCAACGATGTCAACCCGCAGGCGGCATTTGCCCAGCATTTATGGGCGCTGGCGCGTCCCGGGGATGTGTTTATCGGCATTTCCACCGGCGGCAATGCCGAAAATATCCGCTTGGCGCTGATTGCGGCGCGGGCGGCAAAGGTAAAAAGTATTCTGCTGACCGGTAATAAAAACGGCGTTTGCGTGAACTATGCCGATACGGTGATTGCGGCACCTGCCGATCAGACCTACCGGATTCAGGAACTGCATCTGCCGATCTACCATATGCTGTGCATGGCAGTCGAGGAGGCGCTTTATGGGGAGTGAAAAAACCAAGCAGCTCAACCATCTGGCAATAATTATGGATGGCAACGGCCGCTGGGCGCAGGCGCGGAATCTGCCCCGCAGCGAGGGACACCGTGCGGGGGCGGACAACGTGTTGGAAATCGTCAAAAGCTGCCGGAAATTCAACATAAAATATCTGACCCTTTACGCATTCAGCACCGAAAACTGGAAGCGCCCCGCCGCCGAAGTCAACGCGTTGATGCTGCTGCTGGGGGAATTTATCGACAAAAAGCTGAAATTCATGCAGCAGGAAAATATCCGCTTCAACGCTATCGGCAGATTATCCGGATTGCCTGAAAGTGCGGGCAAAAAACTTTTGTATGCCATGGAGCAAACCCGCAACAACAGCGGCAATGTGCTGACTCTGGCATTGAATTACGGCGGGCGGCCCGAAATTGCCGATGCCGCCCGCAAGATCGCTATGGCAGTCAAAAACGGCACCCTTGATGTTGAAAGTATCGACGAAGCTGCGTTCGGCAGATTTTTGTACGATCCGGAGCTGCCCGACCCCGATCTGGTCATCCGCACGTCGGGGGAATTGCGTTTGAGCAACTTTCTGCTCTGGCAAATGGCGTATTCGGAACTGTATGTGACCGATGTATTGTGGCCCGATTTCAAAGAAAAAGAACTGCAATCTGCATTGCAGGCATTTGCCGGACGCGACCGTCGCTTTGGCGGCGTGAATAAGGCGTAAATAATAAATTTTGAGCTTGAAAAATTCAAGTGACGGCAAACTGACGGATAAGTGACGGAACTTTGACGGCGAAAGTTTTTGCAACACTTTTTTTGTAGCAATTAAGCTCAAACACATATATTCAGCGCTATATATTTGCATTGGCTCATGAATTTGTTTTGAGGGGCAGCCGTTAACGATAATATAAATGCGCTTCAAGACCTGTTCGCTTGTTCAGCATGGTAGAGATTGCGCATCCCAGGAGGGCATTGGCATTGCCCTCCTGGACCTCCCTTGCTCGTTTGGGGGCTATATCCAGCGCGAGGTTACTTGGCGACTTTACAATAGAGCGGTCGCTGCCGCTCCCTTACCAACTTTTGCGGCTTCCCCGCAAAAGTTCCCTCAAACGCCGGGAGCTTCGCTCAACTCCGTTCGGCTTCGCGGAACTTTTCCGCTCGGTTTGCCGGAATATATCCGGCAAACTGCCCTCTCATGCGTTCGCGGCCCTGACCGGGCTTTGCGGCGTTCCGCCGCATGAGCTGTTGGCGAGCTTCATTGTGTTGCAAAACTCTGAATACTTGAAGGGCATTTATCTATTTGTGTAACAAATAGATAAATGCCAATAAAAGGTTTGGAAAAAAGATATTATGAGAGACACAAGAGGTCTCTCATTTTTTTGCACTGAAAACAAAAAGTGGTTTGCCTCTTGATAAAAACGGATTTATGTTAATCCAAGAACACCGAAG